>OY969413.1:0-993452 GCA_963699165.1 Candidatus Kaiserbacteria bacterium | reverse complement strand
TGATATCCTTCCGCGGTATTGTATTGCGCCGAACCGCTCGGTGTTGTTGCGAGCGCGCCCGTTCCGATGGCGACCGAATACGACGGTGCAGTGAGAGAACTCATCCATGCGACCGCAGCCGAATCCCCGACAGCAAGATTGTTGCTTGTGCTGCTTGCATACAGCACCGTGTTCCCTGCTTGCTTGAAGCCGGAGTATTGGTCGGTGTTTATGAAGCCCGCTACGTCGAGTTTCCATGAGGGTAAGGCGCTGCCGACGCCCACATTGCCGCCCGCGGTTGCGAAGTACGCGCTTTGCGTCGATGAAAGTTGTGTGGTGGAGGCGTTGCCCGTTACGGTGAAGAGCGAAGTTGCATTGTTCCAGGTGAGGTTTGCGGCACTACCGAGTTTTGCGGGCGTGCCGCTCGTCGTCGTCCAGTACGGGAGTTGTCCTGCTGTCTCGTTTGATGACGTTCCTACGGTGCCGATGCCACTGATAGTAGTAAGGGTTGTGCCATCAAAGGAGAGTCCCGAGCCGACGACGAGCGACTTGATTGCGCTCGAGCCGTTGCCGACCAGGATGCCACCGAGCGGTGTCGAGCTTGCAGTGCCGCCGTATGCGACCCCGAGTGCATTCGTAAGATTGAGCGTGTTGATGAGTGCCGTGCCCGTCGTCGTTGCGTTGCCGCTTATCGTGAGGCCGCCAGCCGCCGTGCCGTTGCCGATTGTAGTGGAAGCAAGGAGCATGAGCGGAGACGATGTTGCGCCTGCCGGGAAGAGATAGGCGAAGGATGCTTTGTTATTGAAGGTGTTCCAGTCGCTTGAGGTGAGGAGGCCCGAGGCGGAGGCGCTCGCGTTCTGGAAGAGCGAGGAGGTACTGATGGCGATCGGGATGCCGGCGGCGCCCGAGCCGTTGCCGAGAATGGAGTTGGCCGCTATCGAGGCGAGGGTGAAGGAGGTGCCGGTATAAGCAAGGCCCGTGCCGGCAGTGGTGGTGGCGGCGTTATAGAGGAGTCCGTTATTCACGGCGAGCGAACCGGTGCCAAGGTACGGGAGCGTGGTGGAGGCGGTATCGATGAAGCCGCCCGTGAATTGCTGGAGCGAGTTCCAGGAGTTGGCGGTGGTGGTGCCGAAGGCAAGGGAGACGATGTTGGAGGAATACTGGAGCGGATAGGTGGCGGTGAAGGTCGGCGCGTATCCCGCGAGCGTTGCAAACGTCGGGAGGCCGAGCGAAGAGGTGGCGAGTTGTTGATAGGAGCCGCCTGCGTATGAGCCGAGGAGGATGCCGGCTGCCGTTGGGTTGGTGATGCCCGTGCCGCCGTATGCGACCCCGAGTGCATTCGTAAGATTGAGCGTGTTGATGAGTGCCGTGCCCGTCGTCGTTGCGTTGCCATTATCGTGAGGCCGCCTGCCGCAGTGCCGTTGCCGATGGTGGTGGAGGCGAGGAGCATGAGTGGCGAGGTGGTGGCACCTGCTGGGAAAAGATAGGAGAATGCTGAACTGCCCCCGCATGCGCTTCCGGTCGAATACAATTCTCCAAGCGCACTGAATTGTGCACATCCTGCCGTTGAAGTTGAGATGGCAAGCGAGCCGGAGTTGTTGTTGCCGATTGAAAGTGTGCGCCAAGGGGTGGTTGTTCCAATTCCCACATTCACCGCATCCGCACCAGTCCCACCAAGCACAAGCATGTTCGACCCGCCGACTTTCGCGTTGTATCCGATGGCGGTGCTTTTGCTTAGCGCAGTGGTCGATGCAACCGACGCATCGCGCGACGAATATGTTCCTATAAAGGTCATGTAGTTGTCGATGACGGAGCGGTTGTCGGCATTGGTGCCGTCGCCATACCCTGATTGGTAGCCTGCGCCGAAGTTGTATGAGCCAGTGGTGTTGGAGTAGAGGGCGTTATCACCCTGTGCGGAGTTGCAGGAGCCAGTGGTGTTGGAGTAGAGGGCGCTTAGACCCTGTGCGGAGTTGTTGGAGCCAGTGGTGTTGGAGTAGAGGGCTTGTTAACCCCTGTGCGGAGTTGTTGTAGCCAGTGGTGTTGTAGTAGAGGGCGTTAACACCCTGTGCGGAGTTGTTGGAGCCAGTGGTGTTTTAGGAGAGGGCGTTATAACCTGTGCGGAGTTGTTGTAGCCAGTGGTGTTGGAGTAGAGGGCTTTGTACCCCTGTGCGGAGTTGTTGGAGCCAGTGGTGTTGTGGTTCAGTGCTTGGTAGCCCTCGGCTGTGTTGTATTGCGCACCCGCATTTGTCGGAGTCGTCGCAAGTGCTCCACTTCCAATTGCGACGCTATACCAATTTGTCGAAGATGCCGCCATCCATGCAGCCGCGCTTGATGCGCCAATAGCAAGCGTGTTGTTTGTCGTGCTTGCGTACAGCACCGTGTTCCCTGCTTGCTTGAAGCCGGAGTATTGGTCGGTGTTGATGAAGCCGGATACGTCGAGTGTGTAGGAGGGTGAGGTGTTTCCGATGCCTACATTGCCGCCCGCGGTTGCGAAGTACGCGCTTTGCGTCGATGAAAGTTGTGTGGTGGAGGCGTTGCCCGTTACGGTGAAGAGCGAAGTTGCATTGTTCCAGGTGAGGTTTGCGGCACTACCGAGTTTTGCCGGCGTGCCGCTCGTCGTCGTCCAGTACGGGAGTTGTCCTGCTGTCTCGTTTGATGACGTTCCTACGGTGCCGATGCCACTGATAGTAGTAAGGGTTGTGCCATCAAAGGAGAGTCCCGAGCCGACGACGAGCGACTTGATTGCGCTCGAGCCGTTGCCGACCAGGATGCCACCGAGCGGTGTCGAGCTTGCAGTGCCGCCGTATGCGACCCCGAGTGCATTCGTAAGATTGAGCGTGTTGATGAGTGCCGTGCCCGTTGTCGTTGCGTTGCCGCTTATCGTGAGGCCGCCAGCCGCCGTGCCGTTGCCGATTGTAGTGGAAGCAAGGAGCATGAGCGGAGACGATGTTGCGCCTGCCGGGAAGAGATAGGCGAAGGATGCTTTGTTATTGAAGGTGTTCCAGTCGCTTGAGGTGAGGAGGCCCGAGGCGGAGGCGCTCGCGTTCTGGAAGAGCGAGGAGGTACTGATGGCGATCGGGATGCCGGCGGCGCCCGAGCCGTTGCCGAGAATGGAGTTGGCCGCTATCGAGGCGAGGGTGAAGGAGGTGCCGGTATAAGCAAGGCCCGTGCCGGCAGTGGTGGTGGCGGCGTTATAGAGGAGTCCGTTATTCACGGCGAGCGAACCGGTGCCAAGGTACGGGAGCGTGGTGGAGGCGGTATCGATGAAGCCGCCCGTGAATTGCTGGAGCGAGTTCCAGGAGTTGGCGGTGGTGGTGCCGAAGGCAAGGGAGACGATGTTGGAGGAATACTGGAGCGGATAGGTGGCGGTGAAGGTCGGCGCGTATCCCGCGAGCGTTGCAAACGTCGGGAGGCCGAGCGAAGAGGTGGCGAGTTGTTGATAGGAGCCGCCTGCGTATGAGCCGAGGAGGATGCCGGCTGCCGTTGGGTTGGTGATGCCCGTGCCGCCGTATGCGACCCCGAGTGCATTCGTAAGATTGAGCGTGTTGATGAGTGCCGTGCCCGTCGTCGTTGCGTTGCCGCTTATCGTGAGGCCGCCAGCCGCCGTGCCGTTGCCGATTGTAGTGGAAGCAAGGAGCATGAGCGGAGACGATGTTGCGCCTGCCGGGAAGAGATAGGCGAAGGATGCTTTGTTATTGAAGGTGTTCCAGTCGCTTGAGGTGAGGAGGCCCGAGGCGGAGGCGCTCGCGTTCTGGAAGAGCGAGGAGGTACTGATGGCGATCGGGATGCCGGCGGCGCCCGAGCCGTTGCCGAGAATGGAGTTGGCCGCTATCGAGGCGAGGGTGAAGGAGGTGCCGGTATAAGCAAGGCCCGTGCCGGCAGTGGTGGTGGCGGCGTTGTACACGAGACCGCCGTTAACCGCAAGACCGCCGGTACCGAGTGTGGTGAGGTTGAGCGCGCCGCCGATGACGGCCGTACCGGTTGCCACAATATTATTGGCGGTGAGATTGCCGGAGAAGAAGCCGCTGCCTTGCACGGAGAGTTTGAACAATGACGACGGGGACGTTGAACCGATGCCGAAGTTCCCCGCCGGTGAAATGACCGAGGAGAGCGAGAGCGTGTTGTCATACACATCCAAAATGTCCGCCGTCTGCCCGCTCACGGCATTCAGGGAGAGAGTCGTTGTTGCAACTCCTCCGGAATTGATGGTGAGTTTGGCCGAGGAGAGGCCCGGGTTGTATCCGATGCCGACCAAGTCGGTCGAGGTGGCGAGCTGAACGTACTTCGGCGTCACCCATGTCCAACCGCCTGCAGATGTGCCGCCGACGGCGGTGATGCTGCCGCAGACGAGCTTGCCGGAGCCGTCGGTCTGAATAGCGCTTGAAGCCAAGTTGCAGTTTGTAAGGGTCTGGACGAGAAGATTCGAACCGACGGTGGCATTGCCGGATGTTTGAAGCGTTCCGCTCGTAGTGTTCGCCACGCCGATGCCGAGACCACCGGTGACATACCCGTTGCCGGCAACCGAGAGCGTCTGTGCGGGACTCGTGGTGCCGATGCCGACCGAGCCGGATTGTGTTGCAAGATATGTCGAACCGGTAACCGTGAGCTGTGTGGTACTCGCGTTGCCCGTGAATTGCTGGAGCGAGTTCCAGGAGTTGGCGGTGGTGGTGCCGAAGGCAAGGGAGACGATGTTGGAGGAATACTGGAGCGGATAGGTGGCGGTGAAGGTCGGCGCGTATCCCGCGAGCGTTGCAAACGTCGGGAGGCCGAGCGAAGAGGTGGCGAGTTGTTGATAGGAGCCGCCTGCGTATGAGCCGAGGAGGATGCCGGCTGCCGTCGGGTTGGTGATGCCCGTGCCGCCGTATGCGACCGAGAGCGACGAGGTTGCCGATACGACGCCGTTAACGGCTTGGAGGTTGCCCGTGATGGAACCGAGAGTGAAGGTGCCGGAGACGTATGCATTCCCCGTCGTCGTTGCGTTGCCGCTTATCGTGAGGCCGCCAGCCGCCGTGCCGTTGCCGATTGTAGTGGAAGCAAGGAGCATGAGCGGAGACGATGTTGCGCCTGCCGGGAAGAGATAGGCGAAGGATGTTTTGTTATTGAAGGTGTTCCAGTCGCTTGAGGTGAGGAGGCCCGAGGCGGAGGCGCTCGCGTTCTGGAAGAGCGAGGAGGTACTGATGGCGATCGGGATGCCGGCGGCGCCCGAGCCGTTGCCGAGAATGGAGTTGGCCGCTATCGAGGCGAGGGTGAAGGAGGTGCCGGTATAAGCAAGGCCCGTGCCGGCAGTGGTGGTGGCGGCGTTATAGAGGAGTCCGTTATTCACGGCGAGCGAACCGGTGCCAAGGTACGGGAGCGTGGTGGAGGCGGTATCGATGAAGCCGCCCGTGAATTGCTGGAGCGAGTTCCAGGAGTTGGCGGTGGTGGTGCCGAAGGCAAGGGAGACGATGTTGGAGGAATACTGGAGCGGATAGGTGGCGGTGAAGGTCGGCGCGTATCCCGCGAGCGTTGCAAACGTCGGGAGGCCGAGCGAAGAGGTGGCGAGTTGTTGATAGGAGCCGCCTGCGTATGAGCCGAGGAGGATGCCGGCTGCCGTTGGGTTGGTGATGCCCGTGCCGCCGTATGCGACCCCGAGTGCATTCGTAAGATTGAGCGTGTTGATGAGTGCCGTGCCCGTCGTCGTTGCGTTGCCGCTTATCGTGAGGCCGCCAGCCGCCGTGCCGTTGCCGATTGTAGTGGAAGCAAGGAGCATGAGCGGAGACGATGTTGCGCCTGCCGGGAAGAGATAGGCGAAGGATGCTTTGTTATTGAAGGTGTTCCAGTCGCTTGAGGTGAGGAGGCCCGAGGCGGAGGCGCTCGCGTTCTGGAAGAGCGAGGAGGTACTGATGGCGATCGGGATGCCGGCGGCGCCCGAGCCGTTGCCGAGAATGGAGTTGGCCGCTATCGAGGCGAGGGTGAAGGAGGTGCCGGTATAAGCAAGGCCCGTGCCGGCAGTGGTGGTGGCGGCGTTGTAGAGGAGTCCGTTATTCACGGCGAGCGAACCGGTGCCAAGGTACGGGAGCGTGGTGGAGGCGGTATCGATGAAGCCGCCCGTGAATTGCTGGAGCGAGTTCCAGGAGTTGGCGGTGGTGGTGCCGAAGGCAAGGGAGACGATGTTGGAGGAATACTGGAGCGGATAGGTGGCGGTGAAGGTCGGCGCGTATCCCGCGAGCGTTGCAAACGTCGGGAGGCCGAGCGAAGAGGTGGCGAGTTGTTGATAGGAGCCGCCTGCGTATGAGCCGAGGAGGATGCCGGCTGCCGTTGGGTTGGTGATGCCCGTGCCGCCGTATGCGACCGAGAGCGACGAGGTTGCCGATACGACGCCGTTAACGGCTTGGAGGTTGCCCGTGATGGAACCGAGAGTGAAGGTGCCGGAGACGTATGCATTCCCCGTCGTCGTTGCGTTGCCGCTTATCGTGAGGCCGCCAGCCGCCGTGCCGTTGCCGATTGTAGTGGAAGCAAGGAGCATGAGCGGAGACGATGTTGCGCCTGCCGGGAAGAGATAGGCGAAGGATGCTTTGTTATTGAAGGTGTTCCAGTCGCTTGAGGTGAGGAGGCCCGAGGCGGAGGCGCTCGCGTTCTGGAAGAGCGAGGAGGTACTGATGGCGATCGGGATGCCGGCGGCGCCCGAGCCGTTGCCGAGAATGGAGTTGGCCGCTATCGAGGCGAGGGTGAAGGAGGTGCCGGTATAAGCAAGGCCCGTGCCGGCAGTGGTGGTGGCGGCGTTGTAGAGGAGTCCGTTATTCACGGCGAGCGAACCGGTGCCAAGGTACGGGAGCGTGGTGGAGGCGGTATCGATGAAGCCGCCCGTGAATTGCTGGAGCGAGTTCCAGGAGTTGGCGGTGGTGGTGCCGAAGGCAAGGGAGACGATGTTGGAGGAATACTGGAGCGGATAGGTGGCGGTGAAGGTCGGCGCGTATCCCGCGAGCGTTGCAAACGTCGGGAGGCCGAGCGAAGAGGTGGCGAGTTGTTGATAGGAGCCGCCTGCGTATGAGCCGAGGAGGATGCCGGCTGCCGTCGGGTTGGTGATGCCCGTGCCGCCGTATGCGACCGAGAGCGACGAGGTTGCCGATACGACGCCGTTAACGGCTTGGAGGTTGCCCGTGATGGAACCGAGAGTGAAGGTGCCGGAGACGTATGCATTCCCCGTCGTCGTTGCGTTGCCGCTTATCGTGAGGCCGCCAGCCGCCGTGCCGTTGCCGATTGTAGTGGAAGCAAGGAGCATGAGCGGAGACGATGTTGCGCCTGCCGGGAAGAGATAGGCGAAGGATGCTTTGTTATTGAAGGTGTTCCAGTCGCTTGAGGTGAGGAGGCCCGAGGCGGAGGCGCTCGCGTTCTGGAAGAGCGAGGAGGTACTGATGGCGATCGGGATGCCGGCGGCGCCCGAGCCGTTGCCGAGAATGGAGTTGGCCGCTATCGAGGCGAGGGTGAAGGAGGTGCCGGTATAAGCAAGGCCCGTGCCGGCAGTGGTGGTGGCGGCGTTGTACACGAGACCGCCGTTAACCGCAAGACCGCCGGTACCGAGTGTGGTGAGGTTGAGCGCGCCGCCGATGACGGCCGTACCGGTTGCCACAATATTATTGGCGGTGAGATTGCCGGAGAAGAAGCCGCTGCCTTGCACGGAGAGTTTGAACAATGACGACGGGGACGTTGAACCGATGCCGAAGTTCCCCGCCGGTGAAATGACCGAGGAGAGCGAGAGCGTGTTGTCATACACATCCAAAATGTCCGCCGTCTGCCCGCTCACGGCATTCAGGGAGAGAGTCGTTGTTGCAACTCCTCCGGAATTGATGGTGAGTTTGGCCGAGGAGAGGCCCGGGTTGTATCCGATGCCGACCAAGTCGGTCGAGGTGGCGAGCTGAACGTACTTCGGCGTCACCCATGTCCAACCGCCTGCAGATGTGCCGCCGACGGCGGTGATGCTGCCGCAGACGAGCTTGCCGGAGCCGTCGGTCTGAATAGCGCTTGAAGCCAAGTTGCAGTTTGTAAGGGTCTGGACGAGAAGATTCGAACCGACGGTGGCATTGCCGGATGTTTGAAGCGTTCCGCTCGTAGTGTTCGCCACGCCGATGCCGAGACCACCGGTGACATACCCGTTGCCGGCAACCGAGAGCGTCTGTGCGGGACTCGTGGTGCCGATGCCGACCGAGCCGGATTGTGTTGCAAGATATGTCGAACCGGTAACCGTGAGCTGTGTGGTACTCGCGTTGCCCGTGAATTGCTGGAGCGAGTTCCAGGAGTTGGCGGTGGTGGTGCCGAAGGCAAGGGAGACGATGTTGGAGGAATACTGGAGCGGATAGGTGGCGGTGAAGGTCGGCGCGTATCCCGCGAGCGTTGCAAACGTCGGGAGGCCGAGCGAAGAGGTGGCGAGTTGTTGATAGGAGCCGCCTGCGTATGAGCCGAGGAGGATGCCGGCTGCCGTCGGGTTGGTGATGCCCGTGCCGCCGTATGCGACCGAGAGCGACGAGGTTGCCGATACGACGCCGTTAACGGCTTGGAGGTTGCCCGTGATGGAACCGAGAGTGAAGGTGCCGGAGACGTATGCATTCCCCGTCGTCGTTGCGTTGCCGCTTATCGTGAGGCCGCCAGCCGCCGTGCCGTTGCCGATGGTGGTGGAGGCATAGGCGGTGAGTCCTCCGTTGAATTGCGTGAGGGTGGAGGTGGCGTTGCCGGCAAGGGCGAACGGATAGGCGATGTTGTTGAGGGCGCCGATATTGCCGTTCAATTTCTGAATGGCGGAGAGGACGGAGTCGGCCGAGGAGATGACGCCCGGGCCGCTCGCGTATCCCGTGAGGACGGCGGCAATGGCGCGGGCGTTCGTGAAGTACAGGTTCGTGCCTTCCGCGACGTTCGTGGTGAGGAGGCCGAGCGAGGAGGTGGCGAGCTGCTGGTATCCCCCGCCCGCGTATGAGCCGAGGAGGATGCCGGCTGCGGACGGATTGGTGATGCCCGTGCCGCCATAGGCAACCGAGAGCGAGGAGGTTGCGGAGACGACGCCGTTAATAGCTTGGAGCGGGCCCGTGAGGGAGCCGATGGCCGCGGACGAGGCGGTGAGGGCGCCGGAAGTGAAGGTGCCCGCGACGGAGGCATTCCCCGTCGTGGTGGCGTTTCCGTTTATCGTGAGGCCGCCGGCCGCCGTGCCGTTGCCGATGGTGGTGGAGGCATAGGCGGTGAGTCCTCCGTTGAATTGCGTGAGGGTGGAGGTGGCGTTGCCGGCAAGGGCGAACGGATAGGCGATGTTGTTGAGGGCGCCGATATTGCCGTTCAATTTCTGAATGGCGGAGAGGACGGAGTCGGCCGAGGAGATGACGCCCGGGCCGCTCGCGTATCCCGTGAGGACGGCGGCAATGGCGCGGGCGTTCGTGAAGTACAGGTTCGTGCCTTCCGCGACGTTCGTGGTGAGGAGGCCGAGCGAGGAGGTGGCGAGCTGCTGGTATCCCCCGCCCGCGTATGAGCCGAGGAGGATGCCGGCTGCGGACGGATTGGTGATGCCCGTGCCGCCATAGGCAACCGAGAGCGAGGAGGTTGCGGAGACGACGCCGTTAATAGCTTGGAGCGGGCCCGTGAGGGAGCCGATGGCCGCGGACGAGGCGGTGAGGGCGCCGGAAGTGAAGGTGCCCGCGACGGAGGCATTCCCCGTCGTGGTGGCGTTTCCGTTTATCGTGAGGCCGCCGGCCGCCGTGCCGTTGCCGATGGTGGTGGAGGCATAGGCGGTGAGTCCTCCGTTGAATTGCGTGAGGGTGGAGGTGGCGTTGCCGGCAAGGGCGAACGGATAGGCGATGTTGTTGAGGGCGCCGATATTGCCGTTCAATTTCTGAATGGCGGAGAGGACGGAGTCGGCCGAGGAGATGACGCCCGGGCCGCTCGCGTATCCCGTGAGGACGGCGGCAATGGCGCGGGCGTTCGTGAAGTACAGGTTCGTGCCTTCCGCGACGTTCGTGGTGAGGAGGCCGAGCGAGGAGGTGGCGAGCTGCTGGTATCCCCCGCCCGCGTATGAGCCGAGGAGGATGCCGGCTGCGGACGGATTGGTGATGCCCGTGCCGCCATAGGCAACCGAGAGCGAGGAGGTTGCGGAGACGACGCCGTTAATAGCTTGGAGCGGGCCCGTGAGGGAGCCGATGGCCGCGGACGAGGCGGTGAGGGCGCCGGAAGTGAAGGTGCCCGCGACGGAGGCATTCCCCGTCGTGGTGGCGTTTCCGTTTATCGTGAGGCCGCCGGCCGCCGTGCCGTTGCCGATGGTGGTGGAGGCATAGGCGGTGAGTCCTCCGTTGAATTGCGTGAGGGTGGAGGTGGCGTTGCCGGCAAGGGCGAACGGATAGGCGATGTTGTTGAGGGCGCCGATATTGCCGTTCAATTTCTGAATGGCGGAGAGGACGGAGTCGGCCGAGGAGATGACGCCCGGGCCGCTCGCGTATCCCGTGAGGACGGCGGCAATGGCGCGGGCGTTCGTGAAGTACAGGTTCGTGCCTTCCGCGACGTTCGTGGTGAGGAGGCCGAGCGAGGAGGTGGCGAGCTGCTGGTATCCCCCGCCCGCGTATGAGCCGAGGAGGATGCCGGCTGCGGACGGATTGGTGATGCCCGTGCCGCCATAGGCAACCGAGAGCGAGGAGGTTGCGGAGACGACGCCGTTAATAGCTTGGAGCGGGCCCGTGAGGGAGCCGATGGCCGCGGACGAGGCGGTGAGGGCGCCGGAAGTGAAGGTGCCCGCGACGGAGGCATTCCCCGTCGTGGTGGCGTTTCCGTTTATCGTGAGGCCGCCGGCCGCCGTGCCGTTGCCGATGGTGGTGGAGGCATAGGCGGTGAGTCCTCCGTTGAATTGCGTGAGGGTGGAGGTGGCGTTGCCGGCAAGGGCGAACGGATAGGCGATGTTGTTGAGGGCGCCGATGTTGCCGTTCAATTTCTGAATGGCGGAGAGGACGGAGTCGGCCGAGGAGATGACGCCCGGGCCGCTCGCGTATCCCGTGAGGACGGCGGCAATGGCGCGGGCGTTCGTGAAGTACAGGTTCGTGCCTTCCGCGACGTTCGTGGTGAGGAGGCCGAGCGAGGAGGTGGCGAGCTGCTGGTATCCCCCGCCCGCGTATGAGCCGAGGAGGATGCCGGCTGCGGACGGATTGGTGATGCCCGTGCCGCCATAGGCAACCGAGAGCGAGGAGGTTGCGGAGACGACGCCGTTAATAGCTTGGAGCGGGCCCGTGAGGGAGCCGATGGCCGCGGACGAGGCGGTGAGGGCGCCGGAAGTGAAGGTGCCCGCGACGGAGGCATTCCCCGTCGTGGTGGCGTTTCCGTTTATCGTGAGGCCGCCGGCCGCCGTGCCGTTGCCGATGGTGGTGGAGGCATAGGCGGTGAGTCCTCCGTTGAATTGCGTGAGGGTGGAGGTGGCGTTGCCGGCAAGGGCGAACGGATAGGCGATGTTGTTGAGGGCGCCGATGTTGCCGTTCAATTTCTGAATGGCGGAGAGGACGGAGTCGGCCGAGGAGATGACGCCCGGGCCGCTCGCGTATCCCGTGAGGACGGCGGCAATGGCGCGGGCGTTCGTGAAGTACAGGTTCGTGCCTTCCGCGACGTTCGTGGTGAGGAGGCCGAGCGAGGAGGTGGCGAGCTGCTGGTATCCCCCGCCCGCGTATGAGCCGAGGAGGATGCCGGCTGCGGACGGATTGGTGATGCCCGTGCCGCCATAGGCAACCGAGAGCGAGGAGGTTGCGGAGACGACGCCGTTAATAGCTTGGAGCGGGCCCGTGAGGGAGCCGATGGCCGCGGACGAGGCGGTGAGGGCGCCGGAAGTGAAGGTGCCCGCGACGGAGGCATTCCCCGTCGTGGTGGCGTTTCCGTTTATCGTGAGGCCGCCGGCCGCCGTGCCGTTGCCGATGGTGGTGGAGGCAAGGAGCATGATCGGAGACGATGTGGCGCTTGCCGGGAACGGATACGCAAAGGAGTCATATGTATTGGTATCGAGCGAGAAGGTGTTCGCGCCCGTCATCTTCACGAAGGCGGGCGAGCCGAATCCGAGGCCGGCGAGTGAGGTGAGGTTGGCGTTCGATTGCTGCGCGCCGATGGTGTTGTATGAGATGGTATACGCCGAGGAACCGTTATAGGCGATGCCGCTGACTGCGCCTGCCCCGCCGTTGCTGAAGGTGAGGGCGTATGCGACCGAGCCGGCCGAGCCGCCAATGGAGAGCGAAGAGGTTGCGGCAGAGTAGAGGGTGCCATTGTTTCCTGCCACGATGCCCGTGAGCGCGCCGAGCACCGGAGCACTGAGGAAGGTCTGCGTACCGCCCCAGGTGTTGTTGGTGGTGGTGCCAAAGGCAAGCGATATTATGTTCGCACCGTTTGTGAGCGGATAAGTGAATGCGAGAGCCGATTGAATGCCGAGCGAACTGGTTGAAGTAAATGTATATCCACCAGTGCCATTGCCAATGAGAAGCTGTCCATATGTCGGTGCTGTGGAGGTGCCAGTGCCGCCGTATGTGATACCGAGCGCGTTGGCGAGCGTGAGCGTGTTGACAGCAGCCGTACCGGTCGCCATGAAGTTCGCAACGGAAAGATTTCCAGAGAAGAGACCGTTGCCCTGAACGGAAAGTGTTTGTGACGGACTTGTGGTTCCGATGCCGAGGTTATTTACGGCCTGATAGAGAACCGAATTCCCGAGCGAGTTTGCTCCCGTAAATACCGGAATGTAATTTTGCGTTCCGGAAATTGATGAGCCGGTACTAAGTGCGACTCCGTTCCACATAAGTGTGCCGGCATTGTTATACAAAGCCATGGCCGATGATGCGGGTACTCCTGCTGCGATATGCAAACCGCCTCCGTTCGCAATGTCAAGCGCATTCATCGGATTTGCAGTTCCGATTCCAATATTGCTGGTGCTCGCAATAAACAACGAGGACGTCGCGGAAAGTATCGTGCCGTCAGCCGCATAATACGCAAATTCCCCCGCCGCACCGCTTCCTACGGTGCCGGATCCCGTTCCAGAACCGATGCAAACACCGTTCACGGCAAAACATCCGCTTGAAATATTTATGCCATTCGCGAAAGTAGATGTCGCAATTCCATTTACCGTGAACTCGTTCGTTGCAATGTTGCTGCCATTAAACGTCCCTCCGATGAAGGTGCCGTTGCGAACCGTAAGGTTCGAAATATCTTGAATCATGTTCACCTCCTGAATGGTGGTCTCGTTAGTGGCCCCCTGCACGGCTATCGGCTGGATTTCGCCGGCGACTGTCGAAAGGATATAGGCGCGAAGTGTCGCAAGCGACTGGTTCAAAAGATTTTGCGAAACGCCGTTTACGACTGTAGTATACGTCGGATACGAAGACATCGCGACAACGCGAGTGGTCGAAGAATTTTTAGTAGTGGTCGTAGCCACAACAACCGGCCTCGAAACCGCTGACGATGTTTCCGCCGTTCCAATGACGACCGGAAGCGGGGCAAAAACATCCCCAATCACGCGGATTGTCGAACCAAACAGAGCGGAGAACGTGTTGTATGTCGTCAGCGCTGTCTGTTGTCCGAAGGAAAGAGCGGGTCCGGCGGCAAATGCGGAAGCAACAAGCGGTTCGCCGCCCTTCACACCCCTGTTTTCCGGAGACACCGGTACGTCAACCGAAAACGGTTCAGCGACATGGGCTATGACGGATGTGCCCAAATATCCGGCATCAAACGCTATCTGCGTAATGCGCGGTATAACGGCAGCCGGGATGGAATTCGTTTCCGAATACAAACTTTCGATTCTCGTCGGAGCTCGCGCGGTAGAAATCGCAAAGAAATTGCCCGTGTTTCCCAAAAAAGAAACGGTTGCGTGTGCACTTTCCGGAGCAGTTGCGGCAATCCAATATGCAAGTATCACGTCGGCATGTATGAGAGCGTGCGTCGCCTCGATGAGCGCGTTGCCAAATGCAACATCTGCGCGAACAGCCGACTTCGGTATTGCTGCGATAAAATCACGCGACGCGATACCGAAGTGAAATACCCCGACTGCCGTATCCTCAATACATGTTTCGTAGATCGAAAGCGATTTGATTATTTCACTGTACGCACCGAACCCGAGCGCGAAGTATGTTTGCGTAAGAACATATGGAGAAAGCTGCGATGTAGCAAGAAAAGCTGATGTAACGCGCGTCTTTGCATGGAAAGTTTCTCGGGTTGAAATCGGCGCCGTGCCGGTCGCGACAGGCGCAATCGCGACATTCGCGAGAAAGGGAGACGCGGGTACAACAAGCGAGGTTGTCGGATTTGTAATTGCTAAATGCGCGGGGGCTGTCTGTTCGGAATTCTTAGCTGCATCTATATTCGCGACTATGTTGGAAGAAATGCCGTCAAGAAACGCATCATCAAATCCGGAAGAAATTTCCGAGGCAATCGATACCGCGTCGGCCGCAACTTTCGGCAGCGCCGCGGATTTCGCAATAGCTGCTCCCAAAGCAATAACGGCAAATGCAATCGATAGAGCGACAACATGGGAGCGCAATGAGACCTGAGTGATGTCAACATGCTTAGCGGTTTTGAATTTATTCGCCAATGCACTCGTTGCGCGCCGCGCCGTCGACCGGTGAGCGCGATACTCTGCTTCGCGTGCACGCGCAAGTGCGCGCGCACGAACAATCTTGTCATTGCCCTGGTGGTCGAGAAATTCGGTGAGCGATTCTATTTCAATCAACCAACTATTTCCGACCCTGCTGCCTATAAGTTTTCCTGAGCGCGCAAGTCGCGCAAGATAATCCGAAGTGTATCCGGAAAGCTCCCGAGCTTCCTTTGTCGTAATGAATTTTTTCTGGAGTAAAGGATCCATGTTGGTTAGCCGAATTAAGTAAATAATAACTAATCATTTCGGCGTTTCCTAGAAATTTTTCATGCAAATCTGTGGATAAGATTCATGCGGAATTCATATGAAAAATTTCGCGAAAATCTTATTTCGGAATCTGCCAAACAAACCTCGAATGCACGATAAGTTCCGGCGGAAAGTTCTACGATGCATCCGGGTGAACTTTCAAAAAAAATCCGTAAAATTTCTCTTCATTCCCCGAATATGCAATGCATCGGCTAATCCGAGTGGATCTCTGCAAATACTCTCGCTTAATGTCATTCAATTGGAATACATTCCGGATATTATATTGCTCACACGCTTTGGACGACGGCTCTACAGATTGAAATCCGGGTACTTAAGTACTCTTGCTTTATGAATCACGTTTAGGCGAGACGAGAACTCTTTAATATAAGCTATTTCTGAACGTAGTACGAAACACCTGTAATAACCCGTATTCCTGGATACGATGAGATACGCGAATCAAAATATCCGGTACCGATTGCTGCTACGGAAATCGAAAGTATGGCAAACGACGAAAAGCAGATCCGAATGATTGCTAAAGTTCTCCTGGACTCTTTTTTTGGTATTATCCGCTCTTCAGGACTCTCATCATGATGAAATGCCTTATTTTTCGGCAAAAGCGCTTCAGGTGGAGTTCGATAGCCGCGTATGGGTATTATTATTTCGCCGGCTTCTTCCGGCGCGGCTGAATAATCGGCATTCGATTCCGTTTTCTCAGGAATATCCATACGCTCTGCCACTAATTTTTGAGGTTCGACTTCAGCAACTTCTTTGAACCAGTCCCTCCAGGACTCTTGTAGCGTCGCGGGCGCTTGTGCTGGCGTCTCAACTGGTGGGATATGTTCTTCTTTATAGTGCCTTTTTACCGGTGGTAAAACGTCAGTTTTGGCCGCCTCGTAACGCGGGTTTGCCCAAGAAGATGTTAGCGCCGGACGCTCTGGCCTGGTATTTGCCTTTATTTCTTCCTCGGATTTCCCGTTTCCGAAGCGATGGTCGTGGATCGCCGTATCAAGTACGTACCAGCTGCGCCCAACAAGACGCGCAGGAACCCTTCCTTCGCGACAGAGCTGTCCGACATAGTCCTTAGCGTAACCGGTTATTTTGGCTGCTCGTTTGGACGATATGTATTTTTTTTCGTCTATAAGAATCTCATCCATGCCTACAGTATAAACATATCTCGGCTCGTATCAAAGTGGTTGTGCACATTACGATTATCCAATCTTCTCAACGAGTAATTTTCGAAGGTTCTCGGGATTGCCCGCACCTCGACTTTCTTTCATTGCCTTTCCCACAAGATATTGGAGCGCTGCCTGTTTCCCGTCCCTATATTCTTGTACTGCCTTTACTTCCTTAGCCAGGACGGCATCCACCGTTGCGCCCAATGCTTTAGCATCGTTAATCTGGATAAGACCTTGCTCCTTCGCGATTGCCTCCGGGTCACCTCCTTGTTCTACCAATATCTGCAAGACATTTTTTGCCCCGCGCGAAGAGAGCACTTCCGAGCTGACAAGCCGAATGAGTTTCGCAAACGCCGACGCGTTGAATTCCGCGAATGCCTCTTCGCCGCGCTTCGCGTATATACCTGCAAGATCCGAAACAATGTAATTCACAGCGAGCACTATTTGAGGAATATTATTCTCGAGCTTTACGGTAACCGCATCGAAAAATATCGAACGTTCGGGACTCGAACAAAGATACGCCGCATCACTTTCTTTCAGTCCGTATATTTGAACGTAACGCGCACTTCGCTCCCAGGGAAGTTCAGGCAACGAATCGCGTATTGTCTTTGAAGAAAATTCGGGAATGTCCGAGAGCAAAAGCTTCGGCAAATCCGGCTCGGGAAAATACCGATAGTCGGCGCTTCCCTCTTTGAACCGTTGATGGAAGGTTTCTTGTTTTGCCTCGTTCCATCCGCGCGTCTCCTGCACGACATTTCCTCCGTTTTCAATCAAAGTACTTTGCCGCTCAATCTCATGTGCGATTGCTCGCTCAACCGAACGGAATGAATTTAAATTTTTTACTTCCACCTTTGTTCCCAATATCCCATCCACTGAAGAAACGGAAATATTCGCTTCGATTCGCATTTCGCCCTTCTCAAGATTAGCTTCTCCGGCCTGTAGCGTACGCAAAAGAAGTTGCAACTCGCGCGCAAAACGACCTGCCGTTTCAGCATCATGTATGACGGGTTCCGTTACAAGTTCCATAAGCGGAATACCGGCGCGATTAAAATCAACCGTGCTCGTACCATGCGAGTGGATTGACCGTGCCGTATCTTCCTCAAGATGCACGCGCGTTATTGCAACGCCCGACAATTCCCCGCCGGTAATAAGCGGATGTTCATACTGACTAATTTGATACCCTTTCGGGATATCCGGATAAAAATAACTTTTGCGATCGAATTCGCTGAAGTCCGCAAGCTTGCCGTTAAGTGCGGCACCCACTCGCAGCACATGCCGGACCGCTTCGCGATTAATGATGGGCAATGTGCCCGGATGCGCCATGCATACCGGACAAACATTAACGTTCGGCCTGACCTCATTCGGGTCATTTGCAGAATCACAGAACATTTTTGTTCGCGTCTTAAGTTCCGCGTGAATTTCAAGACCGATTGTCGGGGTGTACCTCATAGTGTTTTTATAGAGGCAGTATGCAGCACCCAGCCGGAAATGCCAACTCTCACAATGTCCTCTCGAATATCGCAAAAGGTACCGTTAGGACTTCTTCAGAATCCCGGAAAGCTTTTGGGAGAATGTTTTTAGAGAGACCGGATCCTCAATCGAGATTGAAAGCACCTCCCTCCCCGTGTCCCGAGTAAGGGCCTTAATTTTTGAGTCACACTCCTTTGGCGAGATAAGATCCGCTTTAGAAAGAACGATAATTTCCCGCTTCTCCGACAATCCGTGCCCGAAAAGTTCTATCTCATTGCGTACTTCCCTGTATGCCTTGAAAGGGTCATCTTGGTCTGCCGAGACGAGATGTAATAAGATTCCAGTCCTTTCTACGTGTTTTAGGAACTTAATACCAAGACCTCGCCCAGACGAGGCGCCTTCTATAAGGCCGGGGATATCTGCCAAAATGTACCCATAATAATCGCCGAGGTGCGGCTCTATGGTCGTGAACGGATAGGTGCCAATCTTTGATTTTGCCCGTGTGAGAGCGTTAAGAAGAGACGACTTGCCCGCATTTGGAAGACCCACGAGGCCCGCATCAGCAATGATTTTTAAGGTAAGTTCGATATCCCCACCCTGCCCCTGTTTGCCTGCTGTTTGCTGAAAAGGATTCTGGTTTGTAGAGCTTTTGAAGCGCGCATTTCCCTTCCCTCCAACGCCTCCGGCAAATACCGTGATTCGTTCGTCTTCCTCGGTTATTTCGTACTCCTCCCCCGACTCAACAACGCGAGCCACGGTACCGACCGGCACCTTGAGAAGAAGATCAGCCCCATCCGCGCCGTGTTTTAATTCCCCTTTTCCCGCTTCACCGTTCTCCGCATGAAATTTTTTTTCGTGACGATAGTGCGCAAGCGCAGCTAAATCCCGAACACCGATTAAGATAACGTTGCCGCCGCGGCCGCCATCGCCGCCAGACGGACCGCCTCGCGCGGTTTCCTTATTGCGCAGCCAGCGAATGACTCCGTCGCCGCCTTTCCCGGACTTCGCATATATTCTTGCCTCATCAACAAATGCCATAAACGTACCCTAGCACATTAGGCAAAAAACATCCTCTTACTTGCGGCCGTCCGATATTCGCCAACCTTCCGCCAATAAGGACTCTGCTTTTTTGAACTTGAGCGTCAGTGTCTCATTTCCCTTTTGTATCGTAACAAAATCGTTTCGGCCGTGTTCGGCTTTTTTCGGTTGCATAACCGGCGTACCCGCATCTTCTTTGCCGGCGGCTTCAAGCATTGCGCGGGTTCTCTCCTCTTCGGCGCGGACGCGGGCATCTTCGACCGAAAACAGGTGCGGCAATGCCTCCGCAAACGAATTGCGTATGCCCTCTTCGAGTTGTCGAAAACGAATGAGCCCTTCCCTGCGGTACTCAATCAGAGGGTCGCGCTGGCCGTAGGCGCGAAGCGAGACCGAACGGCGCAAATAATCCATCGTCTCAAGATGCTCCAGCCAAAACGTATCGATGACCTGCAAAAGCAGCCGGCGCAGCTGCGGCAAGAACGCTTCGCCAAGTTCCGTTTTTTTTGCGTCGAATGCGGCCCGCGCCGCCTCGGCGTCTCCGAGAAGCATCCGTACGAGCGTTTCGACTTCGTCATCGCTCCCAAGCAATGCGGCGCGGCGGCGCGCATAAATAGCAAGACGTTGCGTGTTCATGACATCGTCGTAGGCGAGAACCTGTTTGCGCGAATCGAAGTTAAATCCTTCGATGCGACCCTGGGCGGTCTCGAGCGAACGAGTAATCATGGCGCTCTCAATCGGCTCGTCTTCCGGAATGCCGAACCGGCCCATCACTTTTTTCAATGTGTCGGTTGCGAAAACCCGCATGAGTTTGTCCTCGAGAGAAACGTAGAATCTCGTCTCTCCCGGATCGCCTTGGCGTCCCGAACGGCCGCGCAACTGGTTGTCGATGCGCCGAGCGTCGTGACGTTCCGTGCCGATAACCGAAAGTCCGCCCTTCTCGATGACACGGGCGCGCGCCTCGCTCGCAGCAAGCGCTCCCCCGAGCTTGATATCCACGCCGCGTCCCGCGAGGTTCGTGGCAACCGTCACTCGCCCCTCCTTCCCCGCTTCGGCTATAATCTCGCCTTCCCGCTCGTGATTTTTTGCGTTCAAGAGCTCGTGCGGGACCCCTTCCTCGGCGAGATAGGCGCTTATCGTCTCATTGTCCTCGATTGAAACCGTGCCGACCAAAACGGGCTGCCCTTTCAAATGACGTTCCTTTACGGCGCGAGCTACGGCGCGATACTTGCCCGCCTGTGTTTGGAAAATGAGGTCATCGTGGTCCTTGCGGGCTACCGACTTATTGGTCGGAACGGCGACAACCTCGAGTTTGTACACCGTATAAAATTCCTCTTCGGACGAGAGCGCGGTGCCGGTCATGCCGGCAAGCCGTTCATACATGCGGAACAAGTTTTGAAACGTCACGGTTGCATATGTGCGCGTCTCCGCCTGCACCTTTACGCCCTCTTTCGCCTCGATTGCCTGATGCAATCCTTCGGACCAACGGCGGCCGGGCTGCAACCGGCCGGTAAACTCGTCAACGATTACGATTTCGTTGTCGCGCACGATGTATTCCTTGTCTTTATGGAAAAGCGCTTGGGCGCGCACCGCCGTCTCAAGATGATGCGCGTATTTCATACCGCCCTCGGTGTAGAGATTTTCAAGACCGAGCGCCGCCTCGGCGACATGCATGCCCTCTTCGGTAATCTGAATGGCTTTTTGTTTTTCGTCGATGGTATAGTCGACGCCTTCCTTCATATCGCGCACGATGTCGGCAAAACGTTCATAGAGTTGTTGCGAGTCGCCCGCGGGACCCGAAATAATGAGCGGGGTGCGCGCTTCGTCAATTAAAATGGAGTCGACTTCGTCGATAATCGCGTAGTGGTAGCCGCGCTGGACGATTTGCGACGCATCATATGCGGTATTGTCGCGCAAATAATCGAAGCCGAGTTCGTTGTTGGTGACATAGACAATGTCGGACGCGTAGGCCTCGTGCTTCGATGCGGGACGAAGATAGTCGTAAAAAACTTTAAACGAACCTTCGGCATCGCGTTCCGTATCTTCATCATTCGCGACATGCGATGCATCGTATCGATATGAACCGGTCGAAGTGACCACGCCGACGGACAGACGGAGAAACGCATACACCTGTCCCATCCATGCGGCGTCGCGGCGCGCAAGATAATCGTTTACCGTGACAACCTGCACGCCTTTGCCTGAAAGCGCATGGAACGTTGCCGGCAGCGTTGCTACAAGCGTCTTGCCCTCGCCGGTTCGCATCTCGGCGATTTTGCCTTCCGCAAGTGCAAGCCCTCCGAGCATCTGCACGTCGAAATGCGGCTGGCGAAGCGTGCGGCGGGACGCTTCGCGCACAAGCGCAAATACAAGCGGCATATCGGCCGCGGGCGTTGCGCCGGCTTTCTCTGCACGCTCGCGGACCTCCAAAACGCGCTTTTGCACCTCCTCGTCGGAAACGTGTATCAGTTCATCGGAAAACGCGTTCACCGCCGCCACGACGGGCGCCGCGGCCTTCAGAAAGGCCGCGGATTGATTCTTCGAAAAGATACCTGACAATCCGAGCATTCCCGTAGTTATACCATGTATGTGAGTTGAGGTCTAAAAAGAAAAATCCCGCCGAAGCGGGATTTTTTCTTGCAACTAGCGGCGCTTTTTTGCTGCCTTCTTCTTTGTTGCCTTCTTTTTTGCTGCCATGGTGGTGGTGGATTAAAATAATTTATATGTCGACCCGTCTATGCGCGGACGCACAAACGTTTCTAGAAGACATTATTGCGCGTAAATAATTATTTGTGTATGAATATTTTTTTATGTGTGGATAACTTTTCGAAAATCGAATTCAAAAAATTATTTTTGCGCGCCGAATGTTTCGACCTCCCGTTCAATCGCGATGCCGGTCGCCGAAAAAACGCGGTTCGCAACATCGGCTGCAAACGCATCGACGTCTGCGGCAGTTGCGCCGCGCTTCGCGACAATCACGAGCGGCTGCTTCTCGAACAAACGTACCGGGCCGAAAGAATATCCTTTCAGCGAAAGCGCGTGGTCGAGAATCCACGCGAGCGACAATTTTACGTCTCCGTTTTTTTGCGGAAATGTCGGCAGGCCCGGAAATTTCGCCGTCAGCGCCTCCGCTTGTTCACGGAAAACGACCGGATTTTTAAAGAATGAGCCCGCGGTGCCTTCGTTCTCGGAGTGCGGAAATTTCACCGCGCGAATAGCCCGCACCGCATCCGCGACTTCGCGCGGCGTCGTAAGCGGCACCCCTTCGGCTTGTGCGCGGGCAAGGTCGGCATATGCAATTTGCACGGCACCGTGCTTCTTAAGCCGAAGTGCGACCGTTGCAATGATGAAATCGGGATGCCGTTTGAAATAACTCGTGCGGTATCCGAACGCGGCCTCTTCAAGGGAAATGCGCCGCGGAGAATTCGTCGATGCATCGATGCCGTCCGCATATTCGAATACCGCCGAAAGATCGACGCCATATGCCCCGATATTTTGCACCGCCGCACCACCGAGAGTTCCGGGAATGCCCGCGAGATTTTCAATCCCGAAAGCATCCCGTGCGCATGCTTTGTCGACAACCGCGTCCCATGACGTTCCCGCACCCGCGCGAAGATGTACAACCCCGTTACTCTCCTCCGCGACACTGTCCCGCAAAGAAATTTTCAGCACGAGGCCTTCGATGCCGTTGTCCGGCACGAGCACGTTGCTTCCGTTGCCGAGCGCAAAGAGAGACAGGCCATGCTGTGCGGCAAATGCCACCGCCTTCATGATATCTTTCTCCGTCCGCGCTTCGGCAAAAAAACGCGCAACACCTCCCACGCCGAAAGTCGTGAGAGGTGCGAGCGGAACGTTCTCCCCGATTGTCATTGCCCTGCCGGCGTCTTTCCTTCTATTTGGGCGATCGCGGCTGCTCCCGAGGCGGCAGCATCCGGGAAGATCGCAATCGCCTTGTTAATTGTTTTGATGGCGTTGGCTTTGTCGCCCGCGGTGTAATACGCGGCGGCGAGCTGAAACCACGTCTGAACGGTCGCTCCCGGCTGCATCGCACGCAGCTGACTGAGCGCAATGAGCTGCGGCCAATTTTTCGAACGATAGTATGCGACCGCAAGCACATCGCTATCCACGGTCGTCGTTCCGTATGCGCCGAGCAATACTTTGTCGGCATCGCCGATGTCGTTGACCGCAAAATCCCCAGCCGCCGCATACGCGGCAAGGTCCTTGAATTGCGGACCGAGCTTGTAGGCGGTAGTCAAATCCGTCTGTGCTGCGGCTATATTGCCCAAATCCCACTCCAGCTCGCCTTCCTCAATCCAGATTTCTTCCTTGCCGGGAGAGAGGGCGCTCGCGGTCTGTATCGCCTTAAGTGCATCGGGACCGTCTCCGGCTGCGCGATAGACATACGACAACTCAAGTTGTTCGCGCGCATCCTTCGGATACGCAGCCACCTGCTTTTGCATCTCGGTTACGGCGAGATTAACGATTTGTTGCTTTTGCGCATTCGGCACCTGAGCATTCTGCACTTCTGTCGCTGCAAAATTGACCAGCTGCTCGCGAATCTCCTGCGCCGCAAACGCCGGATGCGCGGTCAAATCCTCAAAGGCGGCGAGATTCGGAGTCGGGCTGTCGGGAGCCGGCGTAAGCGCGGTGATGAGTTCATTTGCCACACGTATGCCCGGGACGTTTACGAACCACACGAGCCCGAACGCAACAACGGCGCCGATGGGAAGCGCGTACGAAAGACCGTCAGCCGCGGAAATTTCCGGCAATGTTTCGAGCTGTCGTATCGGTTTCGCCACCTGCGAATCAATGAGCGCCAAAAGCGCGAAGAAGTACACGTAAGAGTAGAGATTATCGAAGACGAAAAGATTGTGAATCGCGTATCCGACAAGGGCAGCCGTCACAAGAATGCGCTCCGCGCGCGAAAGTTTCGAACTTCTCCACAAGAGCGCGATTGCGGTTCCGAAGAGCGATACGTAGAGCAAGAACGCCGGGAATCCGCCCGCCGCGAACCAATCGATGAATGCGTTGTGCGCGCGGTCGAACCACGGCTCCTGCGCATAGAGCGACGGGTCGTAGAATTGATTAAACACGTAATTAAATCCTTCCTGTCCCCACCCGACTATTGGGCGCTCAAGAACGCCTTCAAAAGCCATATGCCAGATGGTGAAGCGCGTCTGGCCGTCCGAGAGCGAAATCGAGGTGACCCGCTGCAACACATGATTGTTCTGAATGAAAGAAGAGTCGCGCGCAAGATAGATGCCGCCGACAAGCAGCACAATGGCCGCAAGAGCAATCACCGCATATCCGCGCACGCGCTTCCCGGCCGTAATTGCCGCAAGAAATGCGGCAAGCGCGAGCGCAACCGTGAGACCTATGACCGTACCGCGCGTCTCGGTAAAGAAGATGAGCACGCCTTCAAGCACCGAAACCGCGATAAGCAGCCACTTGAGCCATGCCCGCTTCTCGGTGAGCGCAAGCCAGAGCGCGACAAACGTGCTGAAGAGAAGATAAATCGCCAAGTACGCCGAATTGCCAAACGAGGCGTCGATGCGCGTGGAACCCTGATGAATCGGGTACGCGGTCGGATTCACCAGCTGCAGAATCGCATAGCCGGAGACGAAAAGCGCGACGCCGAGCGACACGAGCAGCCAATTGCGCCACTGTTTGTTCACGCGCAAGACCGCGCTCGCCGCAAAGAAGAATCCGAGAAGATGGATGAGCAGCACCCATCCCTCCATGCGTTCAAAATTGCTCCAAAAGGCCTTTGCGGCATTCGGCGCAAACAAATCGGCGATGAACATCCACGCTACAAAGGCCACGGCGGCCGCCCCTACCCATGAAAATCGAGGCCGGTACTCTTTGTCGAGGAAAGCGAGGACGCCCCACGCGGCAACGGCTATCTCAACGACAATACGAAAATAGAACGCTTTGCCGGTGATAAACGGAAAAAAGAACGAGTTGACAACCAAAAACGGAGTCAGTGTAATAATAAACAATGCACCGAGCGCGATCCATCGCGCGATTTCTTTCGCTATGCTTTTTTTCATAATAAACAAAACTATAGCATACCGAATGCACCAGTGAGAACAGGCGCCGGAAGTATTGCCAAGGCACACTAAATGTTTTGCTGCATTTTATAGAAATACGATTCGCGGTTTGCCATTAGTTTGTGCGGCGTTCCCTGCTCCAAAATATGACCGTGATTCAGAACGAGAATCGTGTCCGCATCCGAGACGGTTGATGGCCGGTGCGCGATGATGAGAACCGCAACCTTGCCGCGAAGTGCCCGTATCGATGCATGAATGAGTTTTTCGGATTCGTGGTCAAGCGCGCTCGTCGCCTCGTCGAGAATGAGAAGCGCTGGCGAACCGGCGAGCGCGCGAGCCAGTGCAACCCGCTGGCGCTGGCCGCCGGACAGCATGACGCCTCGGTCGCCGGTAATCGTCGAAAATCCTTCCGGCAAGCTGTCGATGAAATCGTAAATGTTTGCCTGCCGAGCCGCGCGTTCGATGTCCTCTCGACTAAGCGATTCGTTATAGAAACGGATATTTTCTTCGATGGTTCCGTTCAGCAGAAATGCCTCTTGCGAGACATAGCCGATGTGTCTGCGCCATGATTCGAGTTTGATGTTCGTACTCGATACTCCGTCGAGCAACAGTTCTCCCGCATCCGGCTTGAAAAGTCGCAAACAAAGGTCTGCGACCGATGTTTTCCCCGCGCCCGAAGGACCTACGAGGCCGACCGTCTCACCCGCTCGAATCGAGAAATTGACCTTGTCGAGAACAAGCTTGTCGTCTAGATACGCAAAGGATACTTCTTTAAATGTCAGCTCCCTTTCGAAGACGAATGGCGCATCCCCCTCTGATGATTCGCGGTGCAAATCGAAACTGCGTTTGAAGGCGGCGATATTCTGCGCATACGGCAACAGCTCGCTCATGGACTGGACCGCGACCTGGCCGGACTCAAGATACGTAAATATCTTTTGGATGAGGTACAGCGAAGCGACAAATGAGATTATGCTGAATGTCTGCAAGCGATAGGTCAGCAGAAAAAGCACAACAATCAGAACGATACTTGCCGGCTGAAAAAAGCTGGTGCCGACCGACCGAATGAGCGCCTGTCGTACGCCAAGACGGCGAAGCGATTGAATGTGCCGGTCGCCGCTCGCAAGAGCCGCGTGCTCCATGCCGGCCGCTTTTACCGATTTCATTCCCGTAAGATGCTCGCTCAAAAATTGCGAGTACTGTTTTTCAACGCCCGCCACTTCCTGTCCGAGGAGCTGGGCGCGGCGGAGAAACGGCCGCAGAGCAAAAATGAGCACTGCGCCGCCGCCGAGTGTATAGAACGTCATCGTCGGCGAGATGTTAATCGCGACTAGAAAATACATTAGAAAACCGCTGTACGATTGAACGCTCTGCGCGACAGAACCCAAGAGCGCACCGGTTTGCTGAATATCGCGGATGAGCGTGTTTTGAATCGTCCCGATTTTTTGTTTAAGTGAAAATGGCCACGAAGCGGACAAGGCGCGGCCGAGAATGTCTTCGCTTTCTCTCGCTAGAAAATCCGCGCTTATCCAGCCGCGAATATAGCCGAAGACGACAGTTGAAATCGCACGCAGTATGAAGAGGACGAGGATGAATGCGAGCAGGTAGCGGAAGGTAAACGGTATCGAGAAGAAGGTAAAGAGACCGCGTATGGCGTTTGTGATGGTATCGGTCGCCGCACCCGCGCCGTTGCCTGTAAAAAATGACATCAGCGGAATGACCGCGTTGATGCCGATGCCCTCGAGAATGGCGCCCAAAAAACCGAACACCACAAGTGCGACTATGTGCCAGCGGTATCCGCGGAACGTGTTCCAAAGCGTGCGTAAAGTAATATTCATATCCGACAGTAACTATAACCCGCGAAAGCCGCGATTAGCTACCGCCTTTGCCTTTGAGTATCGCCTCGACTTTTGCAAAATCCTCCGGATAATCGACGTCGACATTTTCATCCGGATCCATGAGGAGAATATCCGCTTTGTCTGCTGCATATTGCCGCTTCATAAATCTGCGCTTGGTGAGATATATGGCGCCGTTTTCGACAAAGAGCGGAATCTGGTATTGGCTGTTCACTTGTTTTAGTGGATAGAATCGCTCCCATCCGCCCTCGACTTCAATCCAATAATGACCCTTGTCGAGGTAACCGCTTACGACGGAATCGGAATCGCGTTCGTTTGCAATGCGAACCGCCTCCTCAATCCGTTCTCGTTTAAGGAGCGGCGAAGTCGGATACAAAAGCAAGATGTAGTCGGGCGAATAATTCTCGTGCTCCTCCAGCCACGACGCCGCATGCTCAAGCACTTCGCGAGTCGTGACGGCATCTCCGGTGAGCTCGGCGGGGCGGATAAAAGGCACGTCGGCCCCGTACTGAACTGCTACTTTTTGGACATCTTCCGAATCGGTCGAGACGATAACGCGGTCAATGCCTTTGACGGCCAGTGCTGTCTCCAAGATATAAGCCAGCATCGGCTTACCGCACAAATCCTTGAGATTCTTCCCGGGGATGCGCGTTGAATGCCCTTTGGCGGGAATAATGGCGCAAACGGTTGGTTGTTTCATATGCAGTAGTGTATCAAATGATTAGATAAATAAAACGCGCCAGAGCGCGCGCAGTATTTTTATATTTGCTCGCAAGCGCTTCGCGTAGAAGCGCGACGTGTCATTGACCCGGGCATGCAGTTCGATGGGGACGAATGCAAGCCGGTATCCTTTTTTGGCTCCGCGCAGCATCAATTCGGTCCCAATCGATGAGACGGAGTCGAAAAAACCGACGGAATCATACACGGCGCGGCGATATGCCTTCAATCCGCAAAGCGGGTCGCGCAAGCCGTAACGAGTGCACGTGTATAACGCGAAAATCTTTTCGCCGAAATGCGTAAGGTGCGGGCGCTGTCCGGCGACCATATCCGCTTTCTCCGACAGCAAAGGGGAAATTATTCGCGGAACGTCATTCGCATCATGCTCGCCATCGGCATCAAACGTCAGCATGATATCGGCGCCGCGCCGCGCCGCCTCGGCAAAACCATCGTTAATGGTTCGGTCGTATCCGCGATTCGCTTCATGACGGAGAACCGTTGCGCCGGCCTTTTGCGCCTCTTCAGACGTGCCATCGCTTGAACAGTCATCAACGACGATAACTTCACTCACGTGCGGCAGCAGTCCCGTAACAACGGCGCCAATCGTGCCCGCCTCGTTAAAGGCGGGAATAATCGCAACTATTTTTTCAGAACCCGACATCTTCTTTATGGATGGGGTGCAGCGCCGTAATGTTCCGTTTGGCTTTCTTGCCGACGACTTTTCCAATCAAAGGAGGACGAAGGCCGATCGCCGGGCGCAGATAGTCAATCGCATCCCGCGTAATCTTTTCTCCCTTCGGTATATCACGCACCGCATACATGCCGCGGCGCTGAATGACGACCGTCTGTTTCTCCGATGGCATGACGCGCTTCTTTCCGTCGCCGAGCGCGGCCTCCATCGCGCGGATGCCTTGGACCATTTTTTTGAGCTCTTCCATCGTAAGCGCAAAAGGATGGTCGGGGCCTTTCCGGGCACGATCATCGGTGATGTGTTTTTCAATAATGCATGCGCCGAGAGCGACCGCGCCGAGCGGCACCGTCAGTCCGCCAAGAGGGTCGTCCGCACCGCCTTCCGCGCCGATGGTGTGATCCGAATACCCGACCGGCACGCGGAATTTCTTTCCCATTTCAACCATCGCCCGCAGATTTGCGTCACCGACGGGAGAGGGATAATTCGTGACGCATTGCAGAAGAACGAGCTTGGTATTCCCCGCTTTGCGCACCGTTGCAACCGCTTGCGCCACCTCGTCCATCGTCGCCGCTCCGACGCTCAAAATGACCGGCTTCCCCGTTTTCGCCACATACGAAATGAATTCGAGGTTATCAATCTCGCCCGCGCCGAGTTTGTGCGCCGGCGCTTTAATTTTTTCGAGCAAGTCCACCGCCTCGCGGTCATAGGGCGAAGAAATAAAATCGATTCCGATAGCTTTGCAGTAATCCGAAATGGTTTTCAGCCATTCGCGGGGAAATTCCGCCGCGCGATAGACCTCGACGACCGGCTTATCCCATTTGGCCTGAAATGCGACCTGCAGATTTTTGAATCCTTCCGCGGAAACGATTTTCGGCGCGGTAAAATTTTGAATTTTAAAAGCGTTCGCGCCGGATTCTTTGCAAAGCACGGCGAGATGTTTCGCCCGTTCGAGCGAACCGTCAAAGTTTGATCCTATCTCGGCAATGATATACGCCGGATTCCCCGGGCCGATGCGCCGCTTGCCTATTTTGATTTCCTTCTGAAAAGCCACGAAAAAGAATTATTTTGCTGCGAGTAATAGGTCGGCGATGCTCGGGATTGGATCATCGGGAACCGGCCGCCGGGCGGGAGGAGTTTGGAAATTTTTGAGATAATCAGCCAGCGCACTCTCCGATTCCACATACAGGAGACCGTCCGCACTCCTAAAAGCGGAGAGTCCGTCCCCGAATATCTTTTCATTTATCTCTTGTTGCATGCCGTGTCCCGGGTAACCGGACACTGCCGCCACGACTCCTCGATATGGTGCATATAAAACTTCCGTGCTTGTGCTTTGGCACGCCACAATATCGGCAGCGCCCGCGACCTCATCGTAGTTGTAGACCGGACCGTTTGCCCATGCGACGTGAAGATTTTCCGGGAGTTCGGAAGGGACCTGCAAATCATTATCAATCCCTGCGGCGCGCGGATGCGTGCGAACCGCGAGAGCAAATTGCTTGTCCGGGTTTTCCCGCGCCGCCTTCAGAACCGCTCTAAATGTCCGTTCAAAAGTGTCCTGATTGAGCGTTTTTTCACCCTGTGCGAGGTCCGTGCCGGCCTTCCCTCCCATGGATTCATAGTCGGCGGACGGAAAGCCGGAATACAGTACCATAACGGAGTCAAGCGGCACGTGGAGGGAATTGCGAATGGAACGTCTGCTCTCCGCGGCATTTGCCGCTTCAAACAGTTTATTTTTTATCAAATCATTCTTAAATCCTTGGAGCAAGATTGACCCGACAGCCGTTATGCGATCTTTCAGTTGCGGCACGGCGGCCGCAAGCAGTTCTTTTGAAAACTCGTTGGCCACGCAAACGGTATCTATGCAATCCATGTGTTCCGATGCGCTGTCGGCAAACCATTCGCGTACGGAGCTTGAAAGCACGCCGTCAATCAAATAAATGATTTTTGTCTTTTCGCCGCCGTACACGCTCTTTCCACCGAAGAGAAACGGCTTGTCGGGACTATTTTTTGGCTCCGCAAGAACGAGAACCGAGTCGAACGGCCCTTCGATATCGGCAAGGACCGGCTGGCCGGGATTGCGAACCTGTTTGAGTCCAAGCGATTCCTCGCCGGCCACAAAGTTCTTCCCCGCGATGTTGTCGGTAACAAGAGTAATGGCTCCGCAGCGCTCGTCTTTTTCTAAAAATTCAACAAGGGTCTGAACGGTTCTGAAAGCCGCCGGCTCGGCTGCTTCAAGCAATATGCGCTTCCCATCAGTATCGGCGCCACCGCGTTCCCATTTGAACACCTTTGTTTCAACCCGTTCGATTGATTCTGCAACCTGTTCGGGCGTAAGGTCTCTATTTTCATCCAGAGCGGCAGTTACCTTCGGATCCAGCAGCGGACCGAATTCGCTCGTATGTTTTTTTAAGAATTCGCCTTCTGCTCCTTTCATAGCGGCATATTATACCGAATGCCCGCGCAACGCTAGCGGAAAGGAATTCAAAATGATTTCGATTTCCGACCCAATGTCCGGAAATCCGCTGCCCATAATTCCGCTCGCCGTATCGCAATTAAGCCACATTTGTTTAGGACGCGGAACGCCGTCGGCAATGCTGTCAATGCTTTTCTGAACTACGGTTCCGCGATACTCGGAAAATCGCGCAAGCGCCAATGTAGCGATTTCCGCTTTTGAAAGAACATTGCTGCTTCCGATATGCAGAATCTTCTCCGTCACTTCCCGCTCGATCAATGTCTTGATGGTTGCTGCAACGGTCCAGTTTGAAAGCGGATTGATAAACTGGTCATTAAATAAAGTCATATCCTTGTTTGCGTTGATGGAATCAATGAGCCATTCCATAAAATTCTTGCCGCGCGAACCGTCCGGGTGTACGCCGATGAGATTTAGCCGCAGAACCATCCCCTTTTCATATGCCAACACGGCAAGCTCGCCGTCTCGTTTGGTTGTGTTATAGACATTCATCGGCTCCGGAGTATCGCCTTCCGTATAATTTCCTTCGCGGCCGGAGAACACTGATACGGTCGAGATATACATCAGGGACGCTCCGGCGGCGTGCGCCGAATCAACAACTTTTTTTGTTCCTTCGACATTTACCTCGCGCGCCGCCGCAGGATCCCTCTCGCACGCGCCGACGTCGGTCATCGCCGCCGCGTGAATAATCCACCGCGGCTTAAGCGAGTTTACCTCGGCGGAAATCGCATCCCTATCGGTTATGTCAGAAGCAAACCCCACGGGATTCCCTCCGTCGATTTTCGTGCGCAAAAGCGTCGACCCGAGGAGCCCCCGCATTCCCGTTACCACAATCGCCTGAGGTTCCGTATTCATACGCGCAAAAGAGAATGAACGACGTCAATCACGCGTTCCGTCGCGCCCTTCGGCCATACCTCTCTCATCGAACGGCCCGCAAATTGCCATTCGTCGCGCGCATATGAAGAAAACGCGTCAACGAGCGCTTTCCGATCCTCAATGCGCCTCGTAACGCCGACCCGATTGCTTACGAGAGGGTCATTGCCGAGAAGTTCCGGTTCGTAACTCAATACCTTCTTTTCGGCCGCCGCGGCCTGCAATAACACCGGCGACGACATCCCTACGATAAGTCCCGATTTCGAAAGCGCTTCCTCAAGTGTTGATTCGGATGCACGCCGAACGCGTGGCCCGAGGTATTCGGCATATTTGTCGGAAGATTCTTTCGGATGCAACCGAAGCGAAAGATAATATTTTTCGGGAAGCGCCGTGAGCGCGTCGAGCACATCCGCAAGCGACTCGAACTCGTCATGCGCCACCGCGGCAAATCCCTGCAAATTTGCAACCGATGCGATTGGTTGCGAAACAAAAAGTATCCGTTCTTTTTCTTCGCCGGTACGCGTTATTGCATCGGCAAAATGGTCGAAGTGCGGATTGCCGGTTACGACGAGCCGTTCCGGAGAAAATCCCTCGGCAATCATTTCGTCTTTGGCGATGTCATCCATGATGCAAATGCGCGTCGGCAAATATTTGAAATCTTTTTTTCCAATCGTTGAAAACCGCTGCCAGTAATTCAGCCAGAAATCGAGCACATAGACACTCGGCGTTTCCCCAAGATGCTCCAAAATGCGTTTATCGATCGAATCGCCGGCACTCGTCCCGGCGATGAATATATCCGGCGATGCAACATGTTCTCCGACCGTCGCTCCGGCGGCCGCAAGCGCTTCAAGAACCGGCGCAATGGCATTGCGGCCCCCGGGATCCTGCGCGGCGGAAAGTACCTTCATTGCAATGCATCTTTGTGCGCAAGCACTTTTTTCAACGCCTGCACGAAGAGAGCGACATGCCGTTTAGTCCGAGGGTGCTGGCAGACATCGGTCACCGTAAATTCCTTTTCGTTCAAACGCTCCACGACCGGACAACTGCCTTTCGAATAATCGGGCGCGCCGTCGTAGTAATTGCTCTCAAACGGAAAATGCGTGTGATTGAATGCTTTGCGCTCCTGAAAAAGCGGCAGCAGATAAATCGGCTTCACATATCCCTTCGACATGCCGAATCCCTCCGCAGTCATTGCTTCCGCAAGCCGGTCGCGGGAGATGCCGAGCTTCTTTTCGTCGACTTTGATGGCATAGCGGTAGTACACATGCGTATTGCCGCGCGCGACTTGCGGAAGCGTAAGCCCGTCAATCCCCGCAAGTTCTTTTTCCAAGAACTTCACCAGTTGCTGGCGCTGTTTTGTGAGCGTCTCCAATCGGGACAATTGCACCAATCCCATCGCGGCTACGACTTCGGGCATACGATAGTTGCTGCCAAAGATTGGCCCCGCATCATACCCCGTCATGCCGTCGACAACGGCCTCACCGTGGTTTCGGCAGAGGCGCGCGCGAAGCGCATACTTTGGATTATTCGTGACGAGTATTCCTCCCTCCCCCGTTTGAATCGTCTTGTGCACATTCAAACTAAAGACGCCGATATCGCCGACCGTGCCGGTATATTTTCCTCGCCACGTTGCACCCGGGCTTTGCGCATTGTCCTCGATGATTTTCAAATTATGTTTCTTGGCGAGCGCAAGCAATGCGCCGAGATCGGCCGCCTGCCCGAGCAGATTCACGACCATAATCGCTTTGGTGTTCTTCGTTATGCGCTTTTCGACCGATAAGGGATTGAGGTTGAATGTGCGCTCGTCGATATCGGCGAAAATCGGAACGGCACCGTTCATAAGTATCGCCGTGGCGGACGCCGACATGGTATACGGCGAGACAATCACTTCATCTCCTGGACCGATTTCAAGCGCGACGATGGCGGCATGGAGCGCCGTCGTCGCAGAGTTGAACGAGACGGCATGCTTCGTCTTGAATTTTTTTGCAAACGCAGCTTCTAATTTCTGCACGTGTTCTCCTCCAAGGAATCCCGGGCTGTAGGTTCCCAAAAATCCCGACAAAGGACCTTTTTTAATGACGCGCACGGCCGCTTGTATTTCCTGACTGCCGGTATTGTGCACTTCGGGCAATCTTTTTTTTAACACGGGCGTGCCGCCAAAAAGCGCGAGTGCCGATTTTTTTGTTTTTGTTTTCATATGCGTATGGTCTTGCCTTGTAATTTGGCGCTCCTTGCGATGGCATCGAGTACGCGCAAGACCGCAAGACCGCTCGTAGCAGAACTTGCCTGCGGGAGCTTCTTTTCATACGACTCGATTGCATGCGTCAAAACCTGTTTCGTGGCGCTCAGCGGGCTATGGGTTTCGCGCCGGCGCTTTCCGTCCAACTGCAAAACTCCCTTAAACTGCGAGACCGCGGCCGGCGTCTCGACGAGCGTCATTCCGTAATCGGTCAGTGTCGCGCTCTCTTTCGTCCCGTAGATTCGAATATCGTGAATGCCGTATTCTTTTTGGTCAAAGCTCTGTAGAGCAATCGTTGTCCCTTTTTTTGTTTTTAGAATTGCATCGACATTTATGTCTCCTGCCGGATGCGTCTTGTTCACGGCATTCGTGAAGCCCGATGCGGAAACGATTTCGTCATCGAGTACATACGATAGAGCGTCAACGATATGGCCGGCGTTGCTGTAGAGCCCATTACTGTAGTAACAGGTGATTTGCTGAATCCGCCCCAACTTCCCTTTTTTGATTTCTTGCCGTACGCGCGCAAAGAGCGGGGAAAAGCGGCGCTGGTAGTTGAGGACGAATGTTGTTCGGCTCTTCTTCACGAGCGCCTCGATTTGCGCCGCTTCTTTTTTGTTCGACGCGAGCGGTTTTTCGCACACGACTATTCGCACACCTTCGCGCACGCATTCCCGTATAAGAGCAAGGCGCGCCGCGGGAGGAGTCGCAATGACGACGATATCGGGACGTTCTTTCTTGAGGCAGAAAGAAAGTTTGGCGTACGGTACCGCCTGCGGAAATAATTTCGCGGCGGCGGCAAGATTCTCTTTTCTCGTATCGACAAAAGCCGCGAGCTTGGTTCTGGAATTCAAAACGGCGGCTCCCGCGTGGCTCGCCGGCTTCTCGCGCTTCGGTTCTGCTTCAAAAAGCGCCCCTATCTTCCCGCAGCCGACGACGGCGACGCGATAGGTCGGTTTCTTTTGTTTCGTTGCAACCGGCAATCGCGCCATGACAACCTACTTAGCAAAAATCGCTCTCGCCTCGTCGGCGGTCAGGAGAAATTCTTTATTGTGGCTTCGGTAACGGAACCCTTCGGGAACATCAGTTTTGTCCTCAAGCCAGCTCCTATCGGTCGAACCAAACTCCGGACTGATAACATAAAAATTCTTCAATTCTTTCGCGCGGCGCTCCTCGTACTCGGTGATGAGCGTCTCGTGCAATTTCTCTCCCGGACGAATGCCGACATCGTCCAGTTTGCATTCCGGCGCAAGAAGCTTGATAACATCCGCCACGGACATATTTTTCATCTTGGGAACAAAAATTTCTCCGCCGCGCATGGTAGATAAACATTCGAGCACGATGTCCGTGACTCGTTCGATTCGTATCCAAAAACGCGTCATCCGCTTGTCGGTGAGCGGAATGCGTCCGGTCGCGCGCAGTTTTTCGATAAGCTCGACCAAGCTGCCACGGCTGCCGATGACGTTGCCATAGCGCACGACGGAAAACGCCGATGGGTTTTTATCGCTTGCATACACATTTGCGGCTACAAATAGTTTTTCGGCGGCAAGTTTTGTCGCGCCGTAGAGATTAATCGGCTCGACCGCTTTGTCCGACGACACGAGCAACACTTTCGGCACACCGGCGGACAGCGCCGCATCAACGACGTTTTGGCTCCCGATGATGTTCGTCTTAACCGCTTCAAACGGATTGTATTCGGTGGCGGGAACTTGTTTCAGCGCCGCCGCGTGGACAACAACGTCAACGCCGTCGAACGCTCGCTTTAGCCGCTCGACGTCGCGAATGTCCCCGATGAAATACCGCAGGCGCTTTTCTTTCGGATACAAACTCTGCACTTGGCTCTGCTTGAGTTCATCGCGGCTGAAAATAATAATCTTCTTGATGCCGGGCACTGCGAGCAATCGGGCGACAAAGGCACGCCCAAACGTGCCCGTTCCGCCGGTCACAAGCACCGTTTTCCCTTTCAAAAAATCAGGGCTTTTCTTATGCGCCCGAGGTCGAGATGTGGCCATGAATTTTTAATCTATCACGTACAAGATATAACTCAAATTGCCCGTAATTGGTTACCGCGCGGCGGGAGATTTCACGCAATACCCCGCGGAGGCAGGAGCAAGCAATTCCGAGCGGAGATAGTCGATAAATGAAAGCAACAGATAGTCGTTGTATTTGCGGGCGGCAATCTGCGCCCCGAAAGGAAGGCCGCTCGGCGAAGCGAAGATCGGCAGGCTGACGACCGGAAGATGGGTGAGAGTCCACATGAGCGCCGGGTCGGGAAGTTCGGTAACTGCCCTTGGAGGTGCTTCACCGGCCGTCGAAAGAGAGAGCACGATGTCAAAATCCGCAAAAAAATCATCCATGGCATAGATTAGTGCCGTTTGATCCGCAAGCGCTTTCGCAAAGACCTCTTTGCCGATAGCCGTGCCATTTGCGATGAGCTCATTCATAACCGGTGAAACGAATTCCGGTCGCGTGTGCTCCTTTTCAAAATAGTACGAAAGCGATTTATCATAAATAATTTTGTGTATTTCATGTGCGCGCCCCATTCCCCCCGGAAGCTCGGCGTCAACCACCTCCACACCCGCCTTCGTAAGTTTTCCTACAAAGTTGAGCAATGAGTTCTTGGCATACTGCGGTGCATGTTCCCACGTATGTGTCTTCACGAGCGCAACTCGCCATAGCCGCCCTGCGGGTTTTTGCTGCCGAACAACATCGCTCAGCGCGGCATGACTGATGGGATAATTCTCCCCCGCGACCCTTAGAGAGTCGAGCCCGCGCCGCAAGTCCGCGGCATGCAAAGCGAAAAACCCGAGGGTGTCTAAACTGTCGGTCGTCTTTAAGGTGCCGGTGCGCGGAATGAGTCCAAAGGATGGTTTCATGCCGTAAATGCCGCAGAAACTTGCTGGACGAACGATTGACCCGGCTGTTTGGGTGCCCGTGGCGAGCGGCACCATTCCAAGCGTTACTGCGACAGCGGAACCGCTTGAAGAAGTTCCCGGCGTTTTCGTTACATCGTACGGGTTAAGCGTCTTGTCCAGGGCATGCACCGCGAATTCGGCGGTAACGGTTTTCCCAGGCACCACGGCGCCAGCTCGCTTCAGGTGATACACCGCACGGGCATCATTGCCGGGTGTAAAATCTTTCCACAACGGGCTACCCATCTGAGTCGGAAAATCGCGCGTATTGTAGATATCTTTCACTCCGACCGGTATAAATTCCAATTTTTTGTCCGGGTTAATGCCGTACGTATCGGCTTCGTTCTGAACGCGCCCCGGCCACTTCGCGTCCGCAGTCGCCACCCACGCAAAGTATTGAGAATCATACGCCTCAATGTTTTCGAGGACTGCTTCCGCAACGTCCTTCGGAGCAAGTTCCTTGCTCGCGTATTTTTTTATAATCTCGCCTATGGAGTTTTCGACAAATAGACGGTTCATGGCAGTAAAATTCGGCCGGCTTTCGTTGTCTTACCCGCGGGATTAAATTTCTCTATCAACTGTTCCGGAAACGGAAGTATGCGCTCGGCGTTTTTATGCGTCTTTTTTACGATTGGAATATCGACGCCGCGCATCTTCTCCACGCGCATCCGTTCCATGGTGGCATAAAATTCTTTTTCGCTCATGCCCGTGGCGCGCAAGTAGTATGCAAGAGCCTCGGGTACTTCTGGATCGTGTTTACGGATAAGTTCAAAACCCTCTTCGCGGGTAAGGAGGCCGTTGCGAACATCGATAGATGCCTGATACGTTGCGCGCCCATACCCGCGCTTGAGATAGCAGGTAAAGTCATGCATGCCCGACATAACGTCTTCAACGCTTTTATAGCGCTTGTAAGTATTTTCCATTTCCGTTTGCCTCCAGCCGTAAACCTCTTCGAGAAATTCCGTCTGCCGTTCGTCATCCCAGAAAATGTAATCTCCGAGATGTATTCCCCAAACGCCCGCGGCATCGATTTCCTCCTGACTCGGTATTTGAAACGCCCGCATGTCTTGCGCGGTGATATCTCCGCCGACCATTTGGTCGGCGGAGAGCTTCGCAGACTGCTTGATAAAGTACTCTCGGTCAAACTTATGCACCGGCATGTCGTATGACGCACGACCGGAGGATTCGGCAATTGATTCGCCCCAGATGAGCAACGGAATCTTCCATTTCACTGCGGCCTGCAGCGGGAACGACCCTACCCCCCCGTGGTCATGCCAACTGACATCGCCGATGCCGCCCAAGGACTTGCGCGCGAGCTTATTGATAAGAGCGCGATTCGGTGTGAATGCGATATGGTCGACATTAAAGGTCTCAAGCGCGTTCTGAAGGTTGTACCAACCGGATTCGCTCCACCAATTATGACTGAAGGTTACCGCAAGCGGCTTCATCCCGTATACCTTCGTGAGCATATGGAGCTGAAACGTGCTGTCCTTGCCGCCGCTGATAGGAATAACACAGTCGTAATTGCTGCCGGCCTTTGCCTTTGCATTCGACAAGATCTCTCGAAATTTTTTTTCTCGCTCCACCCAATTGATGTGTATTTTCTGTTCGGATGATTGGCACGCACGGCAGATGCCGAGTTCGTCGAACGCGATTCCTTCCTGTGTCTCCGGAATGCAGCAGCGCGAACAGTATTGCAAGTGAGGAAAAAGCGGTTCAGCGAGTTTCCGGTTCATAGAAAGTTAGGCCGCGAACTCATTTTCAAGAATGCCGTATTCGATGATATCGACATACTCGCCATTCTTAAACTGCGCCTCGCGTCTGCGCCCCTCCTCGCGCATGCCGAGCGCGATGGCAAGTTTTTGCATAGCGACGTTATTGCTCGAAGTGCCGCAGTATATGCGGTGCAGGTTAAGCACACTGAATCCGTGCGCAAGCAAAAGCTTCGAGGCCTCTCTTCCAACGCCTTTGCCCCAATAATTTTTGTCGCCAAGCATAATTGCGTATTCGGCGTTGCGGTCGACCAAATGGATGCGCTGCAACGCAATGTTGCCGATGTGTTTGTCCGTATCTTTTGCAACAATGGCAAGAACGAGATTTTGGGGATCATTTTGAATGCTCTCGACGTACCCCTTTGCCTGCCCGAGCGTGTACGGAAAAGTGTGGTGCGAGTTGTGGGCCGAGACCTCGGGATCGTTCAACCATGCCGGATAATCGGCCGCGAGATCGTCCAAAGAAAGAGGCCGTAGGTAAATCGTTTCTCCATCCAAGAAGTGCTTTTTCGTCATAGGGATATAATACCTCTAACTGCAATCAAAACACCAGAGTTACGCATCGTTGCTTGTGACGATGCTCTGAAACGGATATTATGTCCGCCATGAAGCTTCGCGAGTTTGAAGGAAAAGAACTTTTTCGCACATACGGAATCGAAATCCCAGTTGGCACAGTGGTGGCGAATGTTCACGAAATTCCCGAGGATTTGGGAGCGTGTGTGGTCAAGGCCCAAGTCCTAAGTGGCGACCGAAAAAAAGCCGGCGGAATTCGCATGGCCGAAAACGGAAAGGATGCGGTGCGCAAAGCGGCAAAACTTCTGGGGAAAAAGATTGGGGGTGAAGAGGTCGCCGAAGTACTCGTTGAGGAGCGTATCGATGCGGTTCGCGAATACTACGTGAGTTTTTCATACGATGACCGAACGCGCGGTCCGGTGCTTGCGATTACTCCGCGGGGAGGCAGCGGCGTCAGCAAAGCGCGTATCTTCCCTATCGACCTGACGAAGAAATTATCCCGCGCGAAAGTGGGCGCTATGCTCGGCAAAGCGCGGTTTCCGAAGAGCGATGCGGCAAACGTGGCTGGCGTGGTTCTGAAACTCTGGAATCTTTTCAATACCGAATATGCGCTTCTTGCCGAAATAAATCCTCTTTTCAAAACGCGTGCGGGCAAATACATCGCCGGCGATGCAAAAGTAATTCAGGATAACGAAAAACACCGGCCGACTGAACGGCGCAACATTGAAATGGAAGGAGACATAGCAATTCTTGCCTCGGGAGGAGGCGCCTCAATGCTGAATATGGACGCGCTTATGCGCGCGGGAGGCAAACCGGCGAATTATACGGAATATTCCGGAAACCCTCCTGCCGAAGTCGTACGCGAGCTGACAAAACGCGTTCTCTCGCGGGACGGACTTCGCGGATGCTGGGTCATAGGGGCAGCCGCGAATTTTACGGACATCTTCACCACCCTATCCGGATTCCTCGAGGGTTTGCGCGAAGTTTCGCCGAAACCGAATTACCCGATCGTTATCCGACGCGATGGTCCGCGGAAAGAAGAAGCATTCGAACTATTGCGAGCCGCCGGAGAAAAGGAAGGGTTTGACTTTCACTTGTTCGGCGCTGAAATGCCCATGGTTGAGAGCGCAAAAATAATGGTCGCCCGCGCATATGCAAAGCGGCCGAAGAAAAAAGTATGAGCATTCTCATCAACGCAAAGACACGGCTTCTCATTCAGGGCATTACCGGCAACGAGGGTTCGCGCGTCTGTGTCGACATGCTTTCCTACGGCACACGCATAGTTGCCGGCGTTACTCCCGGCAAAGGCGGCATCGAGGTTGAAGGGGTGCCGGTATACAACTCGGTGGCAGAAGCGAAAAAAAACCACCGAGAAATTAATTGTTCGCTCATTGTCGTTCCAGCCCGCTTCGTAAGGGATGCCGCAGAGGAAGCAATTGGCGCGAAAATCCCGCTCGTCGTCATATTGACCGAGCATGTTCCTACCTTGGATACTGCGTGGATAATTGCACGGGCGCGAAAGAACGGTACCCGCATCGTCGGACCTTCTTCGATAGGAATCATTTCGCCCGGAGAATCAAAAGTGGGTGCAATCGGCATCGGGGCAATGGTGCGCGCATACACTCCGGGACCCATTGGGCTCATCTCAAAAAGCGGCGGCATGACATCCGAAATCGCCCTTGCTCTCACTAATGCGGGATTTGGACAAAGTACTGCTATCGGAGCAGGGGCAGACGTACTCGCCGGTTCTGACTTCTCCGACATTTTTGCGCTATTTGCAAAAGATGAAAAGACGAAAGCGGTTGTGATGTTTGGCGAAATCGGCGGTACTGCGGAAGAGCGCGTCGCCGACTTCATTCGCACCTCCCGATTTAAAAAACCGGTCGTTGCCCTTATTGCTGGCAATTTTGGTTCCCGCCTGCCGAAAGACACAGTGCTCGGACACGCCGGCGCAATCGTGTCCCAAGGCCAAGGAAGTTATGCGTCGAAAATATCGGCACTCAAAAGCGCGGGGGTCCTCATAGCAAACCATGTTGAAGAAATTCCTGCTATTCTTACCAGAGCACTGAAAAAGACATGAAATGGCGGACGGCAATCAGCACCCATAAAGACGGCGAACTGCATATTCGAGGTGAAGCATTACGGACGCTGGTGGAGAAACATACGTTCTCTGAAGTGATATTTCTGCTTTTGGGAGGCCGCATGCCTTCAAAGGCAGAGACCGCAATGCTCGATATGTTGCTCGTATCGTGTGCTGAACACGGTGTCGAGGCGCCCTCCGCTTTTTCTGCACGTGTATCGGCATCGGTCGGAAACCAACTGAACGCCGCGCTTGCCGCAGGAATTCTCGCGACCGGCGAATGGCATGGCGGAGCAATTGAACGCGCAGCGAAGCATCTGCAGTCATCTGAAACTCCGGCGAACATTGTGTCGTCTCTGCGTGCGCGCGGAGAACGCCTGCCCGGCTTCGGACATAAGATTTACAAAGACAAGGACCCGCGTGCAGAAATGCTTCTTGCCGAGGCAGTAAAACTCGGCATCTCAAAAAACGGAGTTGAACGCGTTCGAGCGCTTGAGTCTGAGCTCGCCGCTCAGAGCGGCAAACACCTCCCCGTAAATATCGACGGCGCTATGGCGGCGATTATTTCCGACCTTGGATTCGACTGGCGTCTCGGAAATGCGTTTTTCCTTCTTGGCCGAACGCCCGGTATCATCGCCCATATCTACGAAGAAACGGTAAACGAGAAGCCCTACCGACGTATCGATGAATCGGACGTCACCTATACCGGTTTGTAGGCATTGTTGCCCGCCGCAGACACTTTGCGCAACAGCGCCGCAGCGCGCTCGGAGGAATGCCCGTCAAAGGCGTGCCGCTCGATGAAGCTCTGTTCTTTTTCAAGCAAATCGCGCGCAAATGATTTGTCGGAAAAGAACTTTTTCAGAACGACGGAAAGTTCTTCTTTGGAATGCAAAAAAGGTGCAACGCCACTATAGACGCCAAGGTTCCCATCCCAAGCCTTCCACGGGTAAAGCATAAGCGGACGGTGATTAATCATGGCTTCGTAAAGAATGGTCGAATTGCCGGAAAGCACAACGTCGCTCACCTGAATGAAAGGTTGAGGGTCTGTTTCCGCAATTGCAATGCCCCCTTCGGGAAACAATTCCGCGAGATACATTCTGTGGCACTCTGCGACATTTCGGTGCCGAAATTTGAAAATATATTGGATGTCCGGAAATTCGCGCCGCACATGCTGAATAGTTTGAAAAACCTTACCCAGTGCATACGAAGAGAACGCGGCGTAGTACAGTCCGGCGTTTTCGTAGGGAATCGCTACCAAGACAACTGGCCTCTCCGTATCCAACATGAGCGACCGCAATACCGTTTCGCGTTCATGACCCGCTTGGGAGGAGCGAACACGATATGTGTCGATTCTTGGGGAACCGATGGGAATGATACGCTTCGGCACATATCCGTTTTTGGCATACTGTTCCCGCTCGATTTCGCCGTACGCAGCCAGATACGATGTTTCGAGACGCGAATGCACGGACCGCGGGTCGAACACCGCACCCGCATGCTGCAACTCAACCGATGGAATTTTGAGCTGCGCAGAGATGCGGGCCATAAGGAAGAAATGGTGCATGTGACCTCCAATCGATGCGCGCTGTAGGACGACCGCAGGTTTCTCCCGCTCCATTATGCGTCGCAATGCGTCGATGTCTGCGATAATTCTCGGCGAATACGAAATCAAATATTCGCAGGCCTCGAGCACGGGACTCCAATCGAGCTCGGCGTTCTTTGAAAGAAAATAATCTCCGACATCTTTTTTTGCACTCCCCCACTGTTCGAGAAATTCTTTTGAAAGCCGGATTGCATTGCGTTTCATCCGGCCGGTTGTCGCGTCTGCCGGATGTTGGATGCGAATGCGATGCTTCAAGATTTGCCGCCATGAAATATTTTTGAGCTGGCTGCTTTCCATCAAAACGAGCTCCGCATCATTCATTGACTCGATGACGGGAGCGATGTGCGACCAATACTCGCTCGCATAGATTTTCAGCGGTCGACGGGGAGCAAAGCCTACCAATAAATTGTACAAACGAATGGTCCACGATTTTGCCGCGGTTCGGGGAAATACATGCCGGTCCGACAGCATGCGCGTATCATACGCTTCGCTTTGCAAACCCGTCATTCGCGCGGCATCGATAACCGCCCATCGCTCGAAAAAAGCCAGAGGTCCTACGGTCGGGATGTCCTCTACTGCCGGAGTCGGAATATAGAGACGGACTTCCGGATGTGATTTCTTCAGCGCGAGGAATATTCGCCCGAAATAAAACAACCTCGATAGATATTCCTGCAACATCGGTTCAAGCGCTTCGCCGATGTTGATACCCTTGTACTCGAAAAAACGCATCGCGGGGAGACGGTACCACTCTCGCGCAATATCTTGCGCGAGAACCCACCACTCCTCTTCCGTCTCCTCCGCGGGCTCAAAGTCCCTAAGCGAGGTGAATTTAATCCCTTTCTTTTCAAGTTCGCGCTCGACCCAAAAATCAATGCAAATAATCGGCGCATTCGGATGCGCTTCTTTGTACGCAAGAACTTCCGCCAACTGGCTCAATTCTGAAATAAGCACCGATCTCTCTGTTCCCATAAATGCTACAACGCCGTTCCGGCAAGAAAGGTTCCGCTTCATGTCAACATTTTCTTGGCGTTCTGTGCGACTTCCTCCATATCGATGCTATCAAGACATTTCGGGTAGCCGGAGGATTGCGCGATATGTCCCTCGGCACAAACAGAATCGCAAGAAAATACGGCAATTTGAGAACTCTTTCCATATTGCTCTTCAAACCACCAGTTGGGCGCAAGGCATGAACGCAAAACGACAAGCGGCTTCCCGAGCTGGGCCGCGATATGCGCGATGCCGGTGTCAACGCTCACGACTCCGCGGCTTTCCGAAATCAAATTCATGGTTTCCTGCAAATTCGTTTCCCCTGCACAAACTATCGCGGAAGTGCCTTCCGCAACGCGGAGCGCCTCTTCCCGGTCGTCAGGTCCTCCGGTTACGAGTAATGGAAGTCCGGGGAACTGCTCGACAAGAGATTCTATGAGAGCCCGCTTCTTATCCGGAGACAATCCGCGGCTTTTATTTCCCGCAAAAAGATGCACCACCACATAGGCATTTTTTTCTAAATGGTACTTGGACACTATCGAGTCATCCCGAACGATTTCGAGTTTAGGGAACGGAATTGACACGGGAAGCCCGATTGACTTCAACGCGGTGCGTTCATGCCCGGTGATGGAAACATCAAGCCGAAAAGGGATGAGTCGGTGATAAACAAGATTATTAAAACGAAACGAATCTTCAAAACCGACCAAGCCGCCTCGTTTGCAAAGTACCCGCGCGGCAATCTTACTCGCGAGGGCGAATTTCCCGCCCTTTTTTCCCGCATACTGCGTTACGACGAGGTCGCTTCCGTGGTATCGCTTCCACAGCGATACCAGAGACGAGGGGCGGCGGCGACTCGCCTCGAGTATCTCCAACCACGGATATGCCGCAAAGAGGTCGCGAATCATCGCTCCCCTGCTTGCCACGACAATACCGAGCCGCGCATCCGGATATTGCCGGTGGATATTCTCGAGCAAATACTTCCCCATCAGACAATCACCGATGGAGGACGCGCGAAAGGTCAGTGCTTTATTAATTGGCATGGCTTATATCTTCACGATAAAACATTGTCGCCATGAGGACTCAAAGACCGCTTCGGGTTTATCGGCCATAAATTCATCAATCGCCTTCCTCACTCCGGGCGCGGTTGAATAGTCGTGCGAAATTAATACGGCTCCCCGCTCCATACGCGGATAGAAAAATTTGATGGCATCTCGCGTTGCCTCATACAAATCCACGTCTAAATGCACAAATGAGAATCGCTTGTCGAGTATCGGTCCGGCGCTTTGAGGAAATATACCTTTATGGAGAGATACGTTTGGATACGGAGCAAGATATGCGGTTACTTCAGCAAGATCAGCCGGATATTGATCGTCGGTAAAATGGGTACGGTCGATGTCTGTGAGCGGCGGCAATCCTTCAAATGTGTCGAATAGGTAAATGTGCTTTGCACTGTCATCTCCGCGCGCTATCGCAATGAGTTTTGAAGAGCCGCCGCGATAAGTGCCGACCTCGGCAATGTCGCCGGGTATTTTTTTTGTACGTCGAACGGCCATCATGAGCTGATATGCCTCGTGGTCCGAGATAAGCATTTTTGTTTCTTTGCTCACTTTATGAACCGTGTCGAGATCGTCCCGGCGAGGTTTATCCTGAAAGAAAATGACGACTCCATGGCGCGCGCGCACAATACGGCTACACCAACCCTCGTTCGCAGATGCGATAAAAATTTCATTTTGCAGTAATCGAATTAATAAATATTCGCGAGGCGCCGCATAGCTTGTATAGTGTATACCCTTTCTGCATGAGAAATCGCGCCCGTTCCTTCAATGCCGATATCCGAGAGCTTGGGTCTGCAACCGTCTCAACATAGCGCCATTCCACAGGAATAATTTTTTTTAAAAATTCGTTCATATCAACGAAAGAGATTGCGAAGCGCCTTGAGAAGCTCATACGCCGGCGAGCGGCGCACATAGTACGCTAGACGGCGCTTGAACGGGTCGGCGCTTATACCGCTTCGAAATACACGCTTGCGAGGCGGCAGGACTTGCAGTTTTGCCTCGTCAATAGGTATGCGGCGCCAGAGCAAATTCTTGTAGCCATCAAGCACCAGCGTGCCGTCATAAAGCTGAAAAAGCCGCGTATAGAAAGTCGTGTCGGGGTTCAATGCCTCAAGTGATTCCTGCTCCACGTGGAGCGCGACAAAATCACTTTCGCTAACGAAGAATGCGTTTGAGCCGATTACCGAAGCCAGCACATAGCCCTTCTTCTTGCCGAGTTCTGCAAGCGCGCGGAGCGACGAACCCTGCTGCACCTGCATGTCGCGGGGCTGTATGAAGGAAATATCATTCGGAATGGTCGGATTGAACTCGATAATCACAACGCGCGGCTTAAATTCTTGCATCGATTCCCACACATGATAATCATTGCCATCGATATCGACAGACATGAGGTCGAAATCTCGCGGAAGCGCCGCGCGGGTGAAAATTGCATCAAGCGAATTCTCTCCCTCGAAGGATACGAACGAGTTGAGACACTGCACGCTCGGATTGTGCTCATACAGCGTCTGCAATTTCTCAAAGTACGTGCGGTCGGCTTCTATAAGGAGCGCGTGCCATCCTTTATTGTTGATGAGATTCCAGGTATTGCTGTGATGCGTGCCGTTTAAGGCGCCAAACTCGACGCAGACGCGGGACCTCGCGCCAATGCGGTTAAATATTTCCTCGATGACGCCATCTTCCCCATCGCCGGATTTTACAGAGGCCTTGAAATGTGCAAGTTGTTTCATTTTGAGTGCAAAGTCAGCTGTTCTATAAATGTCTTTGTCCTCTCCGCACGCTTCTGCCACGTGTGTTCCCGCGCGCGCGCGATGCCCTTTTCCGCAATATGCTCTGAGCGCACCGGATCGGCAACCGCAGCCGCAATCGCTTTCGCGAGACTCCCCGCATCATCCGGCTCGCAGAAATAACACTCGTCCTCGCCAAGCACATCGTGAAGCGCCGGAGTCGAACTTGCGATAATAGGCCTTCCGCTTGCGAGATATTCGTATACCTTCATCGGCGAAGTGTACCGATACGAATACTCGTCGTGCCGCGTGCCGATAACCAAACAGACATCGGCCGCCGCAAGCCACGTGCCCACCTTATTGTGCGGCTTGCTGCCATAAAAGACGACCGGTGCGCCGGGGACGCCAAATGCCGCTTTGAACTCCTCCTCAGTGCCGCCGAGAAATCCCAATGTGATATCGGAAATCAGTGCGGCGGCTTCGGGGAGTATAGCAATCCCCTTCCAGGACAGCGCTCTGCCCACATAAAGTGCGAGGGGTTTCTCTATCGGGAGACCGAGCTCGCGGCGCGCGCTCTCTCGCGAGAGCGATGAGAGATGCGCGAAGTCAACTCCGTTTGGCTCGAACAGAACCCGTTCCGGAAGAAGATGGAATTTCCGAACGAGTTCATCGCGAGTGATGGTAGTCGTCGCTATGATGCCGCGCATTCTCTTGAAAAACAATCGATAGAACAAACTCCGCGGCTTCCCGCCGTGCATCTCTGAAAAATATGGCAGGCCGAGAAACGGCAGGCCGACGCAAGTTATATGGTCGAGATCGACGGTATACACGACCGCATTCTTACGATCTATTGCGGTATAAAAAAACCACAGATACGAACATACGAATGTCAGAGCGCTAAGACGATAGTAAAAAGGGCCTCCCATACCCCAATCGAACGCCGGGAGCCGCACAACCGGAATGTCGACGCGCAAATCGTAGTGCTCGCGCATGGACTCCTCGATTCCGAAACGGCGAGGGAAAACAAGCGTAACGTCTACCCCTGCCTCGATAAATGCTTCACACATCTTGGCTACCTGTATCCCATGCGCCTTGTCGGTCGGCATGCGGGCATTAACGATGTAGTAAATTTTCATCCCGTTAGAGATAGGAAACGTTTGAGGCGATTCCTAATGTAGCGTTTACCCATGCCGCTTTTGAGATAGCGTTCTCTATCGTAGGCGTCGTCAAGAGATTTTGAAGCCTCGTAGTATATGAGCGTATAGGGTCCACGATGTTTAGTATAACCTCCCTTCCCTGCGATATGTTCCTGAAAACGTTTCCGTAAATCCTGTGTGCACCCCGTATAAAATTTACCGTCCTTTTCGCTACGAAGTACGTACACATATGCAAATTGTTTATCTCTAACGGGATTCATATTCAATCCTTCTTCCCTATAACCAAGAATTGCTTGCCAAGTATGCGCCACGCGGGCGGGAAATGCAGGTACGCCTCGATAAAAATAACCGGGTAGTGCGGACCGTTGACCATGGTAAACGGCAAAAATTTCTCCACGCACTTTTCAATACCGAATCCCTGCTGGGTGAACGCCTCGGAAAGCGAAAGTTCCGTCAGCGGAATATAGTGGTCCAAGAAATCCCAATACGCGCCCGGAAGATGTTTGACGTTCGGCCCGAGCGCGATAAGCAAGCCGGACGGTTTAAGACATCGACGCGCCTCGGCAAGAACAAGGGCGAGTGTCTTTTTGTGCGGCAAATGTTCAAAGAAATTGCTCGTGAACACGACATCGAGCGCATTGTCCGGAAGCGGCCATGGCTTTGAACAATCCTGCGCAAGCACCTGAACCCCCGAATTAACCCGCCGAACGGTTTCGGGATTCAAGTCGAGTGCGTATTTTTTTTCGCATGCAATATTGTTTATAAACTCGCCGTAGCCCGCTCCCAAATCCAGCACGGCATCCTGCGGACGGACAAACCGCTGAAAATAGTTCTTAATCAGCGCCTGCCACACTTCGTTTCTGTAGGATAGGCGTCCTTCGAAGCGGGCGCGATACATCCTCTGCAATACGGCTCCGTCTGATGATTCCCCTAGTGCGGCATCGGTTTGTTTTTCCATACGCTATTGCGGCAAACGATAAATCTCGAACCGGGAATCGGCATAGACGCGCACGGCCCCAAGTTCTTCGGGCTGATACGTCGGATCCAAGACGTCGTCTTTGAGTATGTAGGTAACATGATATTTCTTCAGATACGCTTTTATATTCGGTTTGATGTCCGTCTGAAACTCGGTCTCCATATCCGAAAAGAATTTGTCGCCGAGCACTTCTTGCGGCGTTACGAGCGTCCCGCAATTTTTGTTCTTGTTCCAAAAGAATAGCATTTGGCAAATTTTGACTCCTCGATTAATCGTTTCCGCCTCATGCGGCAAATCATGGCGCCCGAGATAGAGCGACATTTCAGGCAGGGATTTGAGATCCGCCAATGTCGGATTATTAAAATACTGCGAGACGAGGTATCGCTCCCGTATTTCGCTGTCGTGTGCGAGCTCGAGCATTCCCCAGTAGGCATCGAGCGTGAAGTGTTTGGTAAAGATCGGCAAGTCCGCGGCGAGAGGATTATGCGGGTCGCTCCATATCACAGTTGGGTCTTGCACGTTTTCATCGAGCCACGCAAACGGACCGGCATACTGCTGTTCTGTCTGCCATTGTCCGCGAAATATGTTCGGTGAAATGACCGGAGAAAATACATCGTAGATATAGTACGCATTCGCCACCGAAAGAATTCCGAGCATAATGCCGACAAATCCGCGCATCCGCTTCGAGAATAGCGCCCGCCGACTCCACAAAAATACGCCGATGCCGACGGTGACAAAGATAAGCCACAACAAAATGAACGGCCGCACATGCTCGCCCGTCTCGAGCAATTTGCCGGTAAAAAGATTGCTTCCCTGCATAACCCAAAGACCGAGTCCGCTAATCCAAACAAATACGTTCAGCCGTCGGAAATCCGCGTCTTCCCGCAAACGGCAAACGCGCCAAGCGAGTATGGCCATGAAAGCAAGAATGACGCCGACCCATCCGCCCGAGTAGATAACTTCTGCCATGGGCAAATGCGTATTCACGAGACCCAGCCGTCCCATACTCTGCCAGAAATAGGGCGATGCATTGGATAGCCAAAGCATGTATACGGGTATCGGAAGTCCGATGATGCCGCCGATGCATCCCGAAACGGCTATTGCTTTTGCGAGCGCCCAATTCTTGCGGCTAAGCGCATACAGCAAAAAGAGGAGGAGAGTGATGCCCGCGATTTGCCACAAATACGCAAATACATAAAACGAGACGCCTATGACAAGCGCAAGCAACGCTATGTTTTTGCGACTCTGTTCACGGATAAGCCGGGCAAGGGCGACGTAGAATAAAAAGAAGAACGGATATACCGGTTGAAGATTTGCCGGCCTCCACACATGGACATAGCCCTCCAGATATAACAATAGCGTGCCAAACACGTTTGCCCATCGAGGAACGCCGAGCTCTCGAAAGAGCCAATAGACGGCTGCCGCAAAAAGCAAACTCCAAATGATGAAATTGATGTACAGCGCGGTATTGAACGGCACGCCCGCAAATAGCGGTAACGCGTTAAGCCATGCGCCGCCGAAAACGACGAGCGGCGGCCCGTTGCGATGCTCGAAGTAATACGCGTTGCCGTCCGTGAGATGTCCCTCGCCTATCGTATGCACGCGGGCAAAATTAAGTTCGTCGCTGAAGTTCGGCAAAATGCCATGCCAAGAATTCCCAAGCACAAGGAAAATGTCGAGCGCAGGTAGGGCGGTGAGCGCCAGTATGATGACCGCAAGCGCGACGGCCGGTCGATGTTTTTTTAGAAATGTCTTGACTCCGGACATAAGATGGATGCTACTGCGGCTTGAAACGCTCCGTGAGAATGAGCCATATCATGCGAAACCCGAGCTTTATTGCTTTGGATTGCTTCCCCGTTATCTTCGATGTGCCGATGCGCGCACCATATCGCACCGGTATCTCAACCACGGAAAGTTTATGCTGTAACACGCGAATCATGTATTCGGGAGAGAATCAGTTCCCATCGACAGTGAGCGAATCTTTTATCTCCTCGTAGGCAAGACGCTGAATAAGTTTAAAACTGCAGCCGACATCGGTAAATGAAGGCCCGTTGAAAAGATACTCAAGCAATTTCACAACCGCCCAGTTCCCCATGCGCAATGAAAAATACATATTTGCTCCGGGGTCGCCACCGGACCAGACGGGATTTCTCGATGTGCGCGTACCGAAAACAACCTCATAATCCTGACTAAACACGAGGAAACGATCCAAATCATCCGCACAAAAAGTACCGTCCGGTTCAACCGTAACGATGAGGTCGCCGCTCGCTTCGCGCATCCCGCGCCGCATTGCCGCGCCGTACCCTTGCGTTGTCTCTTTCACATACTTCGCCGAGGTCAATTGTATTTCTTTGTCGCTCCCGTCTTTTGAATTATTATCGACGGCGATGATCTCATCGACGGCGGGATGCCGCAGGAACTCTTCAATCGCATTCTTGATATTCTCCTTCTCGTTATAGACGGGAAATACGATGCTGACTTTTTTGCCGAGATACATAGATGTGTTTAGAAAAGACGGTCCTTCCACGTACGCGGCGTTTTGTCGCTCACTATTTCAAGGTCCAGATGATACAGGAACGGTTTGGTGCCGCGCGTACGAATGTACTCAATCATGCTCTGCAGTCCCTTCTCAAGCGGCACCGTCGTCTTATAGTCGAGAAGTTTCCGCGCCTTGTCCGCACTGCACGAGGCATAGCGAACTTCCTGCGGCCGGCCGGGCATATACACCGGCGATAATTTGAAGTCGATTAATTTCGCGATGGTTGCGGCCAATTCGTTGATGGTGATAAAACGGTCGTCCGGACCGATATTGATGACTTCCCCGACCGGCACGCTGTCCGTTCCCATGCGCCGAAGCGGAGCAACGACATCATCCACAAAAGAAAAACTGCGCTTCTGTTCGCCGTCGCCGTAAATTATCGGCTGACGTCCCTGCAGCATCAGATTAATCATGATGGATGCGACATTGCGGAACGGGTCGTCGTACTTCTGCCGCGGACCGATGATGTTGTGCGGAACGGCGATGACGTATTCCATGCCGTGGACCTCGCACAGATTTCGCACGGTGAGCTCGGCCGCATACTTAGCGATGCCGTAGGGGTCCTGCGGCTTGCACACCATATCTTCGGTGAAAGGAACCGTCGGCTGAGTGCCATAACGGGCCATCGAGGAACACTGTACGAATCGTTTTACTCGGTTTGCAATCGCGGCCGAAACAACGGACACCGTCCCGCCGTAAATATTCTCCGTCACCAGATACGGCGAGAAAACCGAAAGTCCTTCGTATGCGTATGCCGCGGTGTGGTACACGACATCAACACCGCGCAACAGCTCGGACATTTTTGCACGATCGCCGCAGCTCGCCGTGTGCAATTCGACTCCCACGGGAACATTGTCGAGATAACCGCCGACGAGATTGTCGCAACCGATGACCCGATGGCCGTCCTTAAGAAGGTTCTCCGCGAGGTGGCTTCCAAGAAAGCCCGCGACGCCGGTAATAAAATACGTTTGTTTATTTTTCACAATACATGGCTAGTATAATCACAACTCGATTCCTCCGCCACTATGCTCGCAAAGGATTAAAAACAAATGTGCGATAAAGAAAGAAACCGTCAATCGCAACGACAGCCGCGCCGACCGTCTGCGCGAGGAGATAATAGACGCCAAACCTGCCGACAAGCACGTAGACGATGCCGGTATTGAGGGCCAGATTACCGAGCGAAAAAAGCGCATACAACATGAACTGGGTGCGGGCGGAACCGACTTCGCGATTCTCGAATGTCCAATGTTTCTGGAGCGTGAATCCCACGAATACCGCGGCAAGAAAGCCGCCTATGGACCCGGCAAGATACGGGGCTCCAAGCAAATGCAAGACGAAGTAACCACAAAGGTTCACCGCCATGCCGGCCGCGCCACTCACGATAAATTTCACGATTCGCATGAGCGTATGGTATCACCCCGCGAAATGCGTTAGAATGAACGGGTAATGAAGCCAGTGAGATATTTTGAATATTTTTCGCGCCTGCGCGCGCTTTTTGGTTTCCGAGCGGCAGCCGCATTTGCCTTCGCTCATCTGCGAAACGTGTTTGCGCCGCCAAAAAACGGAAATCTCGCCAGTATTCCGGTCGGGCCGTATGTTTTTTACTTCCCTTTTCTCGACCACTTCGTCGGACTCTTTAACGAGATTTTTTTTAAGGAAACCTATTTTATCGAGGCAACGCAGAAACCGATTCGCGTACTCGACTGCGGAGCTAATATCGGGGTCTCGCTTTTGTATATAAAGATACGCGCGCCGCACGCGCAGGTCGTTTGTTTCGAACCGAATCCCGCGGCGCGCGCGGTGCTTGAGAAAAATATCGCCGCAAACCGGTGGGAGAAGGAGGTGAAAGTAATTCCGGTTGCGCTTGGCAATAAGAAAGGCACGGTTGAATTTTTCGTCACCGACAAGGTCGCGACAAGCAGCGATGGGAGCACGGCAAATTACTTGACGCAAAAAGGACGCGAGCTTAATTCGTACACCGTGAATGTCGATGTGCTGTCGCACTATATCGACGGCAAAATTGATTTGCTGAAGATGGACATCGAGGGGCCGGAACTCGATGTGCTCGAAGAATTGCGGGACTCGAAAAAACTGTCGTCTATCGCCGCCATTCAGCTCGAGTATCACTACATCCCGGGATTCTTCACGCGGCCGGTGAGCGATCTGCTCGTATTGCTTCAAATGGCGGGCTTTCGCACGTTCGTCGAGTCCATCGCTCTCCCGCATCAAGTCGTCGGACGCGACGCCATGCATGCATACATGGTCTTCGCGTGGCGATAGAAAAAGCCCCGCCGACTTTCGTCTTTGGGGCTCGCACCGGGGTCGTTCCTGCGTTCGACGGCGCGTTAATTGGATTGTAATTGGGCTCGCACGGCTCGCAGTATCACGGGCGGAAAATCATCATCGAAACAATCCCAGCCCTCCCGACCCGTAAATTTTTGGCCGGTCAATTCGCCGGTGAGAACTTCGAGTGCTTGGTCTTGAGTGCACCGCCATTTGAACGATGCGGCGCCGGTCCCCCAATTGTAATGGGCTTCATCCAGAACCGTGAGTTTCGCCCGTTGTCCCCGAAGTTGGGGAAAAGACGAATCCGGAATAACCCCGAGGAATTCCAGCCATTCTTTCTGATTGCTCTCAGGATATTGAACGAAGAGCTTCGTGCCCGGCTTCGACTTACGGTTGCGAATCAAGTCGCAGCACGCATAGGCAGTCTCGAGGGCAACCCCTCCGTCGAGAATTTCGAACTCGAAGACATTTTCTTCGCGGTACTTATCCTTGAACGTTGTGGGTTCCGGCCGCGATTTCTGCGTTTCTACGCGACGTGACTGCGGTGACGAACGGCTGAATAACTTTTGAAGAAGCTCGACTAGCATGACTATCCTCCTAGGTCGCGGTATGAATTATTCTACTGTTTCTGACTATACTTATACTAGAGTATACACCATACGTCAATGGCATGTACGCGTCCAGTACTTTTGGCAGTCCCCGACGGTTAATGTACACACAATATACCGCAAGGGGGACACCATGCCGAGCGACTGGTGCGGGCGTTTGGTGTTGTACCAGATCAGCCAGTCGACAAGCTTCAGATTGAAGGAATGAATATCGTCCCGCAGCAGGCCCCGATTCAGCATGATGAAGTCCTCGGAGACGGTGCGATTGAATCGTTCGACGTGGGCATTCATCTTGGGAGTGCGGGGGCGGGTGTGAAAGTGCGTGAGCCCGAGTTCGGCACAGGCATCCTCGAAGTGTTTGGCGAACTCGCTCCCGTTGTCGGTCTGCAACTCGTCGATATCGAAGGGGCAAACCTCGATGACTCGGCGAAGGAAGTCGTCCGCGCTTCTCGACGAGTGGTTCGTATACGCGCCCGCAAAGGCGAACTTCCGCTCCACATCCACTGCCGTGAGGACGTACCGCTTCACGCCGTCGATGAAGCGGACGACGGTATCGAGCTCCATGCCGCGCTTGCCGGTGCGGCGAAGCTTGGTACGGCGTTTCTGCGGTGTTTCCGTGTGATTGCCCGTACGTGCGTGGAACGAGAGCCGGCTCTGCTGCGGGAGCAGACCGCGGTTCTTCAAATCCAGAATGACCCGCCCAACGTATGACTCCGACACGGAGTGCCCTTCTTCGCGCAGGAGAACGGCAAGCTTTGCTTTCCCAAGCCGGGGATGCGCCTGTCGTTCGCGGATGATGAAATCCTCGACCTCGGGCAGAACAGTCCTCCTTCGACGCGCCTTCGGCGCAGTGCTCTTCGGGTCAAGTGCATCAATGCGGCCCTCGTGGGCTTTGAGTTCCTCCTTCCAGCGATACAAGGTGCGCTCCGAGGTGCCAAAGGCGTCGTATGCGGCCTCCGTCCCGTGCATGTCCCAGAATCCCAATATCTTCACCCGTCTGTCGACTTCCTTTGGTTTCCGCATATGCCGCAATCGTATCGTCCTTTCCCACATGCTCAACCAGCCCTTCGTACCCCTGAAATTGCTTCTGATGCGCATATATCCTCGGTTATGAGGACTGCCAAATGTATCTGAACTTATGCATGGCACCCAAGAATCTCGGGTGGGCTTGTCACTTCCCTTTTTCAATTGCTAGCAATATCTGCATGCGTACATGGTCTTCGCGTTGCGCTAAACAATTAAGATTTGCCGCGGCCTGAAGGAGCGATTTTAATTCTCAATTCTTCGACAATCGAGCGCATCATCGCGTCAACGCGGAAAAAATTTACATAGGCATCGCGCGCATTTCTCTGCATGTGTGCGAATCGTTCCTGCGAAATGGCCGCATGAAATTCGGCGATACGATCGGGCAATCGGTTGATGTCGCGGAAATCAACAATGAGCGAAAACGACGAGTAATCAACCTTGTCGCTGAATGGGAATACGCGTTCGGTGTTAACTATTACGGGAATTCGCCCGAGAGACAATATTTCAAAGAGGCGGGTCGACGCATTTGAGTCCCCGCGCACATCCAACCCGTAGTCGCTTGCCAAAATATTATCAACGAAGTCCTTCTGCAATTCTTCGATGCTTTTCGATGCGGTATGCGCATGCCCCGAATAGCTGTTTCTCGAAATGAAATTGCATGCGACCTTTGGCGACTTTTCAAGAATCTTCAGCGCTTGCGCACGGAAAAATACTCCCTTTTTCTTTGCTTTGAACCTTCCGTCAAAAATCCCATGCAGACGGTCGGGCAATTCTTTCACGACGGTTCGTAACGTCCGATACGGAGTAAGATGCGCCCATCCCGCGAAACCCACAACCGGCGTCTCCCCTTTCGCGCGAATCTGCAGTTGTCCGCCGCAATATATCTCAAGCAAATCATTCGCGAGAAGCGGAACGATTATCTCCGAATCATTTTTTTCGAAATCGTATGCCCCGTAACGCAACACGTACGTATTCGGCGTATGGATTGCGTGAGATACGTCTTCCATTCCGTCGACGAGAAGCGGCACGCCGAGTTCCTGCGCGACGGTGCCGCACGTTTCGAGCAATTCGGGATACGAGCGGCGTACGGTGCTATGCGAGTACGGCATGAACACGGCATCCGCATCTTCTTTATTGTCCGTAATCCGATACACTGATGTATCGAAGCTGCGATTTTTAAAAAGCATCGTGCGAAGAAGAACGTTATCCTTCCCCGACGGATTTTCCCAAAAAGGAAACAGAAGCGCCGAGTGCAGCAAATCCTCACGCCGCCACGCGGGGTCGACATAGAAGGTGATGCTTTTTTGCAGCTGCATGTTCTTCATAACGTAGCATTGCGCGAATCACGCCGCGAGTATCGCATCGGCGGCGGCAATAATACTCTCGTCGGATATGTCGAGGAGGCATCGATAATACGGCTTGCCGTCTACGTATTCCGTGCAATCCCCTTTTTTGTTCCCGAGACAGGTGCAACGCCCATCGGCGGCCAACCATGTCAATGATGGACAATATTTTGTCGACCAGCATGGATTGCTGTTATTGCCGAGAACAACGCCCCGGCATCCGAGAAACGCGGCAAGATGCGTGATGCCGGTATCAACACCGATAAAAAGCCGTGCCGATTTGAGCAATGCAATGGATTCGGTAATGGAAATTTTTCCCGCGCTGTTTTCACAATCCCGTATGCCTTCAATCGCCGCATCGATAAACTCCCTATCGGCGCCACTGCCGGTAAAGGCGAATGTTGCTTTCGGATAGTGTCCGCGAAGCTTTGCTATAAGGACTTTCCAGCGCGCAAGCGGCAAGCTCCGTTTTTCTCCCTGCGCGCATACGTGGAGAACGATTGGTCTTGTTTTCGATTCCGGGAACGGCTGCTCCGGCCATTTTAAACGCGGTGCAACATAATTCGTCGGATAACCGATGTGTTCCGCAAGCCAATGCATTGTCTCCGGAAAAAGGCGCGCGGTATCAAACTCCCAGCGTTCGTTATAGAGAAAACGATTAACCGGCATGTGGTCGTCAAATCCTCCGAGGTATCTCCCGGGCCCGAGAGCGCTAAGACGCGCGATGCATTTTATCGGCAAGGGAATTTTTCCGAACGTCTGCTGGGTAATGAACATGCGCGGCAGAGACCCGCGGCGAGCTTGTAGAATCGTTCGAAATATTGATTTTCTCGAAAGCTCGATGATACGAACGTTCGGATAGCATGCCGCCAACTCCCGCACGAGCGCAGCGTTGCGCTGGACGACGATGTCGACCTGCGGCACTTCAACTCCGAGCGTCTTTGCCGAACGCTCCAAAAGATCGGCAAAATACAGCATCATGAGAAACTCGCCTATCGCGCCGCTATTGAAATAACAGAGGGAACGGTATCGCCTCATGACTGTTTCTTGCTGAACCGAACAACGAACGAAAGGGCAAAGACATTCGGAAACATTCGCGCGCAGGCGCGCAATATTGGACCGACGACGGAAAGACGCCCGCCCGGGGCATTTACCCGCACCTCGTCTATTTTCAGGCGGGAATCGGCAGCCATCTTCTCGAGTACATTCCAATTAAACCAGTACACATGGCCCTTGTGCGCATGATTATTTTCAGGAACGTTACCTACGAGCGTTTGAAGACGAGCGGGCAGCGAGGAAAAATTCGGAACTCCTATGACAACGTATTCCGAGCTGACTCGCGCCATCTCGGAAACAATCTTCTCCGGATTAAGGACGTGTTCCAGAACATCGAGGGCCACTACCGTCGTAAACGCTCCATTACGAAACGGCAACGGGTCGTTCGTGATATCGCAAATCACGGCTTTAAGATTTTGCTCGGTACAGTGCGCAACCGCGACAGGAGACAGATCTACGCCCTGAACCGCAATGCCCCGGTCGCGAAGACGATCCATGAGGAAACCGTCTCCGCATCCGACGTCCAATACCCGTCCGGAAGAAATGAGCGATAGCGCAGCGCGATGCCGAAACTCTTCCTGCTGCGGCTTTTCCCTCCAGCGAGTGTCTTCAAAATCTTTCGTGCTCATAGTTCTCTTTTATGAGCGACCACGATTAAAATATCCGGAATGAGAGGATTCACCGCACGCGCAAATGCACGGGCGAAAAATCCGTTCCATGCATAGGCATCTTTGGTCTTTAGGGGGGGGTTTGGGTGAATTCTCCGCATTCCGTTCTTTTCCGGCCGCTCGCCTATTGAACCACGTGCTCGACGAACACGTTATGGCGCGGTCGACTTCAAACGAATAGTCGCTCAGAAGTTTGATCAGCGTAAATTTCGCAAAAGGGCGGATGTGCGTGTAATCGTTCCAAAAGAAATTATGCGAAAATGGAATAAATAGGCGCGTCCAATTCGGTGTCTCTATAAATACGCGCCCTCCGGACTTGAGTATGGCGTGCATTCCCTCCGCGAGCCCCATAGGAACGGCGAGATGCTCGATGACATGCTGGCACAGAATGCCGTCAAAGTGCGCTGCGGGGTATTTCCCGCTTACCTCGTCTCCGGAACAAATAATAAACGGGACCCCGGACGGGAGAAATTCCCGGACATCGTTAATATCGCAGGCCTCGACCGATATGTCGGGCCGCAAAGATTGAATGATTCGAACGGCGCGGCCGGAACCGCATCCGATATCAAGCACTCTTGCGTTTTTTGGAAGATTGTCTATGAATGCGGCAAGGTGGCGTTTATATGGAGAGAGCCGTTGCAATGTCTCTTCGCGAGTAAACGTTCGCCGGCCGTTTGAAACGGTAACGTCAAAATATTTTTCCGGATACGAGTGGCTCATAAGCAAATTGAGTATACCAGAGCACAAAGAATCGACATTGGAGCCGGCCTTTGACCGCATTAGGCGCCGCGAGTCGCTTCGAGCTTTAGCCGGTTTCGGATGCGCGAGAAAGCGCCGATTGACTGCATGCCGTCCGCCAGAATGTCGAGTTTTGCTCTTCTTCCCGCAAACCGTTGTTCCGTCCAAGAAATGGGAATTTCCCTGATGCGAAGGTTCGAACCGCTCGCTCGGGCAAGCCACTCGACATCAAAAAACCAACCTTGTTCCTGACAGGCGGTTAGTTCGCGGCGACCCTTCTCATTGGTCAATTTAAGCCCGCATTGGGTATCGGCAACGCGAATGCCGAGCATCCGGCGGCGCGCAAAATTAAACAACGAGGATGATAATGAACGCCACCAACTGCGGTCGACTCGAGCTTCTTTCAAAAGACGCGAGCCGATAACGACATCGGCACCGGAGAGAACGGCGAGGAGATATCGAATGTTGCTCGGATCGGCGGAAAGATCGGCATCGATAAATCCGAATACATCCGCAGTTGACGCTTTAGCTGCCGCGACAACGGCGGCACCCTTCCCTTTCGTTTTGATGGAAAGAACCGAGACATTCGGAATAGCGAGTGCTTTGACGGCGTCGGCCGTTCCATCGGTTGAGCCGTTGTCGGCGACGATAATCCGCCACGAGATGTTTGGAGTGGTTCCGAGCTCGGCGACTACCGCGCGAACCGTATCCGCGATTATCGGCGCTTCGTTGTATGCGGGAATGCAAATGTCGACTTTCATGATTTTTTTCCGCTTCGGAAGATGCTGTAGCGATCAAGAAAAAAGCTGTAGCACGCGATGACGGTCACCGCGATTGTCTGCGCCAGCACCACGATATCTACATGCAAAACACCGACGAGAAGATACACGAGAATGTCATTGACGAACAGATTCAGTATCGCCACAAGCGTAAACTTTAGAAGTTGTTTCCCCGCATTCGAATGGTCAAAACTTCGAAACGTGTAATATTTCTGGAGCGCAAATGTTAAGAAAATTCCGAGGACGTACGCCAGCGTTACGGCCAAAAGATAGTTGAGGGAGGTAAACGCCGACAAAATTGCGGTGAGTGCGAGCGTTGCAACCGTTGCGATGGTCCCGGCCGCAACGTAGCGCGTCAATAACGCCGCATTGTTGTCCGACGTGTCGGCTTCGAGATCGCCTGAAAGGATGTCCCCGAGATGCGAAAGCGAATTCGCGGACACCTGTATGCGAAGACGATTGACTTGCGTTTCTCGTCCGGTTTTTGAAAGATCAAGAAGCTTCGTAAGCTTCCGAGCGAGGGCATCCGCATCGCCGCCCGCGAAAGACAATTCTTCGCCGATCTGCGCTGCCCAGTCATCGCTTGCCGCGATAGAGAGACAGCCGCACGCCGCGGCCTCAAAAATGGTTTTATCGAGCATCCCCGAGCGCGACGTGTTCACGAAAATATCGTGCGCCCGATACAGGCCGGCTGTCTCGCTGTTTGGAACCGCCGACAAAAATGAAATCCGGTTTGCAAGTCCGAGTGTTTCCGCTTTCTTTTTTAGGTCCTGGTAATAGCGCTCATCTTGGGGCGGCGGCGAGCCGACAAAGGCGGCGGAAAAATCGGTGTTTGCGCGTGCAAGCGTTGCAAGCGCGTCGATGAGCATTTCCGGACGCTTTGAGGGCGACATGCGCGCAAGAAAAAGAATCGAATGCGGCTTTCGATTGACGCTTGCATCCGGGCAAAAACGTTCGGTGTCCACACCCACCGGCATGAAAACGGTTTTTTCATATTTTGCCGTATACGAATGCCGCGAGGTGCAAAATACTTTGCTGCAAAAAGATGCGGCGATGTCGGTCTCGCGCGAACCGGCATAGTGGTTCCGCCACATATAGATGCGTTTGCCGAGCAATCCCCACAGCCACCCGGCAATCAAAATATATTCCTGATTCATATGCACGAAGACCGAATCATAATCGCGCTGCAAATGCCATGCCAGGGAAAGAAAGCGGAACGAATACGCGGCGCGGTTTACCGCGCCGCGTTCTTTCCCGAGCGAATACACCCGCACATTTGCCGGCAGTTCGTGCTTCCCTTCCCATAGGCAAATGACTTCGACGCGCTCGAAATGCTTCGCCAACTCCTTAATCCAGCGCACAAAAAACCCGAGCACCGGGTTCTCGCTATCGACGGCCTGTGTAACGATGAGTAATTTCATTCAAGCCCGATTATTGCTTCGACTCCCCGAGCGAGAGCAGAAACGTTTCATTCTCGCGAAACCACGCTACGAATTCGGCGATGCCCTCGCGCATGTCTTTTCTCGGCACGAAGCCGAGCTCCCGATTCGCTTTCGACCAGTCAGCGAACGTCTCATGCACATCGCCGGCCTGCATCGGCAGCATGCGCTTCTTCGCCGTCTTTCCCGACGCATCCTCGATGGCCTTGATGAATTCCAAAAGCGGCACCGCCTCGGCGCCGCCGAGATTGTAAATTTCATTTCGTCCATGCGGCTTTTGTTTCAAAACGGCAAGAACGCCGTCGACGACGTCCGAGATATGCGTAAAGCTGCGCTTCATATCGCCGCGGTTGTACACGTCGATGGGCTTGCCCGTGAGAATATTTTTTACGAATTTGTAGAGCGCAAGGTCGGGACGATACCACGTGCCGTACACCGTAAAAAACCGGAGGCCTATCATCTCGATGCCATACAGATGATTATAGGCATGCGCGAGCGCCTCGTTGGCCTTTTTCGTAACGCCATAGACCGCAATCTGCCGATCGGCGCGATCGTCTTCGCTCATGGGCGATTTCTCATTTGCGCCGTACACCGAGCTCGAAGACGCATACACGACGCGCGGAAGCTTCAGGCGATGCGCGCATTCAAAAACGTTCAGCGTGCCAATTTCATTCGACTCGATGTATGTCCATGGATTTGTGAGCGAGTACCGCACGCCCGGCTGCGCCGCCAAATGCAACACCTCATCGGGTTTCTCTTCTTTTAACATTTTCTGCAAGGCCTCGAATTTCGCAATGTTCACTTTTCGAAATACGAATTGCGGATGCTTTTTCAGCATCGCAAGCCGCTTGTATTTCATGCGCGGGTCGTAGTAGTCGCCGATATTGTCGATGCCGACCACTTTCCAGCCGCGCTCAAGCAGCGCGAGCGAAACATGATAGCCGATGAAGCCCGCGGCGCCCGTGACGACTATTTTCTTCGCGCGATTTTTATTTTTTGCCATACCACGTCGAAAGCGGGCCATATACGTTTTGGAGCAGGTCGAGGTCCTTTTTGTTTTCCACGAGTAAATGCTTGTTTTTTTCTTCAACGGCGCGGAACACCGCTTGGCCGTATGTGTCCTTCGGCAGACGCTTCCCGTAGAGCGCGCGCAACACGGCGAAGTCCTTGATGAGGCAGTGGCCGCCCGCGCCGCGTCCCGGCTTTTCGCCCGGACGGCTTTCGTGCTTGACCTTCAAGTGCGAACGCCCGATGCGCGAATCGGCCGCAAGCGCATTCGACAACACTTCCCAATCGCACCCGTCCGCCTCCGCAACGTCGTGGATGAGGTTTGCAAATATGACTTTAAAGTAGAAAAATGCGTTGCCCGCCTGCTTGATATGCTCCGCTTCGCGCGCCTTGCAAACAAGCTCGTACGGCGCTTTCGGCAGAACGGAGATCACCGTATGCGCCGCATCGCGGTATTTCTTCGTATCGGTCGGAATGCCGACTATGTTTCGCTCGGGGTGCGAAGCATCATACGCGGCCGTCGCTTCGCGCAAAAATTCCGGCGAGTGCATCACGAGCCGATCGGGATATTTTTTTTGCAATTCCTCCGTTGAGCCGGGCTGCAACGTCGACTTGATGACGACTATTTTTCCATTCCCCGCGAGGCCGACCGCTTCGCGCACAATCGAACAGTCAAATCCTTTCGGTGTCGTCGGCGTCGGCACCGCGATGAACACAATGTCGCAATTCCGTATCTTTTCTTTGTTGCTGCGATACGGTTCCTCAAGCGAGTATCGGATAACGGTATACCCGCGGCGCTCGAAATCGTCGGAATAATTTCTGCCGATAAATCCATTTCCAATAAAACCGATGAGCGGTTTTAAGGTTTTTGCGGACTTTTTTGAACCCGATTTTTTACCGGCATTTTCCGATGTTTTTGCCATTTTGTGTTGTTATTCAGAAGGCACTATACCATTTCGTACGAGGAGAGCGCCATACTCGCTATAACCGACGCGTCCTATGCAAAGATGCATTACCGATGAAGTCGGGCTGCTTCCAAATCCGCGGCAATGCGGCCGGGCAAATCGCTTACGGAAGCAAGGTGTCCGAGCGCCTTTTCCTTGGCATGTATTTTCATGTTCTCCCGCATGTTATTGTCCTCGAGCAGCTGAATGATTGCATGCGCGTAGGCAATGGGCTTGGCGATGGGAACGACAAGCGCGTCCTCGTCTTTCTTAAAGACGTCTCCGACGATGCCGACGTCCGTCGTAATAATCGGCACTTCCGCAAGCGCCGCTTCAACGAGCGTACGGCCGTATCCTTCATACGCGCTTGCCTGAACAAATGCCTGCGCGCTTCCCATGAGTCCGCGCGCATCCGGACGTTCACCGAGAAATAGGACCTGCGCATCAAGACCGAGCGTGCGAATGAGTTTCTCGAGCCGGCGGCGTTCGCGGCCATCTCCGACGATGAAAAGTCCGACGATTTTATACTGAACGTTTACGAATTTTAACGCCGCCAGAATGTCCTCGATGCGCTTCTCCGGTTCAAGCCGCCCGACTGCGATGATCGCAAATGTAAACGGATGCGGCGGAAGCGGAATCGATGCGGGAAGCGCGGCATCGACCGCAATCGGAATCACCGCCGGTTCGGGAATGCGGGAGCCGTAGCGCGCAACAAGCGACGTTTTGACGCGCTCGGACACGACGCGAATGCCGTGAGCCGACGGCAACACTTCATCGGCGACCGTTTGGCGATACCGGTTCAATAGCGCGGCAAACGCACTGCCGCCTTTCACAAACCACGGAGAGAGAAAATCCGTGTGAACCTGAATGTGCAGTTTTGCGGGCGTGCCGCGTGCGGCGCGAAGTGCCGCTCGTCCGTGCTCAAACGGATCCTGCGCGGACACGACTTCGATGCCGTATTTTTGGATGAGCGAACGCGCCCGCGACGTAAGCACTCTGACTCTGAATAATTTGGGAACATGCACCGGGTGCAGAAAAAGATTCCCGTCCCGCTCTTCGCGCGCATCCCTGCGCGCAGACGAAAGAATGTGCAGCTCCCCTATCGCATTTGCGTACGAGCGCATGCGCGCACGAACCGCACTCGCCTCCGTGAAAATAGCCGGGTCGTTGGATACAAAAAGCGCTTTCATATGTTCTTGAATTCCGAAACCGTCGCCTCGAGCATTACTTCGACCGAAAAACGTTTCGATGATTCTTTCGCGCGCGCCGACAGACGCGCGCGAAAGGCATCATCGCCGAGCACGCGGGAAAGTGCGCCCGCGAGCGCCGATGCATCATTAGATGGGACGAGCAATCCGTCTTCGCCGTCCATGATGACTTCCGGATTGCCGCCGACGTTCGTCGCAATTGTCGGCACGCCGAGCATGAGCGACTCGATGAGCAGGTGCGACAACCCTTCGTACGTCGAATTAAGCGCGAGCGCATCCGCGGACTGCATCACGGCAAGCGTGTCTTTGTGTGACAGCGCACCGGTAAAAATAAAACGTCCCGTTAATTTCTCTTGCGCGCGCTTTTCAAGTTCCGCGCGCAGCGGACCGTCGCCGATAACGACAAGCGATGCTCCCGCGATGCCCGACACCGCATCAATCACGCCGTCGATATTTTTCCACGGAACAAGCCGGCCGGCGGTAACGACGAGCGGGTGCGGCAATGCGGCAACCGGCGGAGGAACGATTCCGGCCGCTTCAAGCGTCACGGCATTGTAAACGACGTGGATTTTTTCAGACGGCACGCCCCACGCCGAAACGATTCGCTTTAGATACTCGCTCGGCACGATAATCCGCGTGGCGCTTCGCGCCACGCGCAGCTGCAATGCGCGCAAAAACCAAAGATACGGGTGCCATCTCCATAAGAATCGCGGAAAATTATCGAGCGTGTCAGTCACGCCAAAACGCTGCGTGCCTTGCTCCCAAATGTGGTCGCCCACGATTTTGACTATAAACTTCTTGCGTAAAAAAAAGCTCGCGACATATACCGGCCATCCGACGCTCACCGCATCGAGCGCGAGAATCACATCTGCGCTTCGCGCGCATTTCAAAATGTTCCGGCAATACATGGTCTGCCTCACTGCATTCGGCAAATGCCGAACATCGCTGAATTTTACGAGCTCGACCTCGATTCCCTTTCCGGGCAATCCCTCCTCCAAAAGCTTCGCATAGGTCGCGGGACCGCCGATTTCGGGCGGGTACAACGGCGTGGCAATGACGATCTTCATCGCGTTAGAAATAGCAGACGCTACGTGCGGCGATTCGCTCGAATGGTCGGTATTCGTCTGCGTCTGATTTTTTTCGGGGTTCACCACGTTAGAAATAGCAGACGCTACGTCCGGCGATTCGCTCGAATGGTCGGTATTCGTCTGCGTCTGATTTCTAACGTGGTTCATAACCCTATTCTACTTCCCTTCGAACACGCGGTCGAAGAGTCCATACATAGCGCGCGCAACCGTATTCCAATCGTAGTGCTGCACCGCCATGTCGCGCGCGGTTTTCTTGACCTGCGCAACTTCCGCCGGAAAGGCGAGAATATTTTTGACCTGCTCGGCAATTTGCACGGGACAATCTTTATCGACAGCCCATCCGGTCGTCGGTTTCTGCGGATTGCGATTTGCGTCAAATAGAAAATCCGCGATGCCGCCCTCCTGCGTGGCAATGACCGGCAGACCGGCCGCCATCGCCTCGATAAAAGAATTGCCCATGCCTTCCGAGCGCGACGGGCGAATGAAGATATCGCACATCCGAAGCGCGAGCGGCATCTCGCCGTGCGCAATATGTCCCATAAAATGAACTCTGTTCTCAACCTTCGATTCTTTCGCAAGCGCGCGGAGTTTTTCTTCATCGGGACCGATGCCGTACACGACAAAACGCACCTGCTCCGGCAACAGCGGCAATGCGCGAATCACATCGTCAATGCCGTTTTTATGCACCAGCCGCGACGTGGTCACAAGAAGCGTGTCGCCCGTTCCGGCGTTCATTTTCGAGCGCGCCGTCACGACGTCTTCGAGCGCATACGCATGCGCGAATCGCTCTATGTCGACTCCGTTCGGAATGATTTCAAGCGTGCCCGTGAATCCGCATCGGCGCGCCCATGCGCCGAGAAATGTCGAGATGGCCTGCACCGCGGAGGCATGGCGAATCCCATAAAAAAGAAGCGGCGAAAAAAATCGTATGCGCATCCGGTCAAACACATGCTCAAACGGGTCGCCTTCCTGGAGCGTAAGCACGTACGGCAATCGCAAACCGACCATGCGCATCAGCACGAGCGGAAACACCATATAGTTCATCATCGCCCACGCGCCATCGAAATGATGCTTTCGATGAAGCAGGATTCCTTCCAGAGCGGCAAACGGCACATAGAAAATTTTTGCAACGTAGCCGGTACGGCTAAACGTATCGTTCAACGTTGTTCCCTTTCGGCCGAAACCGACGCGGTGCACCCGGACATTGCCGACGTGCTCATCGCGCGGCAATGCGGAATCAAACCGATACGCAATCAAATGAAATTCAATCTTCTCCGGAGAAATGCGGTCGGTGATTTCTTTTACCGCGACTTCCGCCCCGCCCACAAATGGATAGTAGTTGAGTGAAAAGATAAGTATCTTTTTCATGCAATAGACGAATGTATGTAGTCGGCGAGATTTTCTTTGGGCGACCAGCCGAGGGCGCGGGTTTTTGCCGTAGCGAGGTCCGAGGTCATGCGGTTGCCCTGCGTGCTTGGATTCATGATGATTTCCCCGCCGAACAATTTCGCAACTTCGAGGATTGAATACGCATGTTCGTCTCCGATGCCGAAATCATCCCCCTCGCCTTCCGCCCCAACCAGCACCAACCCGTCGATGATGTCATGCACGTGTGTAAAATTTCTTTTTTGCGTTCCCGGCGCATTTACCGTGAGCGGCTGCCCGGCAAGGTGTTTCTGTTTGAAAATTTCAATGACGGTGCCGTACGCGCCCGCGCGCTCCCCGGGACCGTACACGTTGTAAAAATACGTAATCGCATACGGCAGGCCGTACCACGCGTGATAATTTTTCACGAGTTCGGTATTGGTCGCCTTGGTCCATGCATACGGACTTTGGTCGCGGCCGAGACCGCCATCGCCGAACTTCGTGGACGAGCCCGCGTAGACGAGCTTCCCGCCTTTTTTCCGCCAAAATTCAAGAACGCCGAATGTCCCGTCTTTATTTAAATCCCATACGAGCGCGGGCTCCTGCAAACTTTTCTCGACGCGGGAATATTCTCCCAGGTGATAAATGAGGTCGGGAGTCTCCGGAACATGCTTTTCGATGTCCTTAGTGTGCCCTTCGCGGTAGTCCACGCCCGGCACGTGATTCTCGCGGCTGCCGGTGAAATAGTTGTCGAGCGAAATGACGCGATGCCCCTCCGCTGCCAGACGGGCGCACAGGTGCGAACCGATAAAGCCCGCGCCGCCCGTTACCAAAATTAATTTTTTATCGGACATCATTAGAGAAAAATAAACGCTCCACCGGCGGCGGCAACAATGCCGAGAAGACCGAGCGCCCACGCCGACTTAAACGGTCCGGAGGCGGACGCCGCGGTATCTGCGACCGGAGCGGACATAGCCGCCCCCGCAGCGGCGATCTGTGTCGTCACTGCGGGGGCGTCTGCTTGTTTAATGTCATGTGCCGTGCCGCTTAGGTTGGTATTTGAAACCGCCGCTACCTTCTGCACTCGGTTACTAGAACCCACGTCGGATACGGAAGGTTGCATGTCCGAAAATGTTTCGCCGACGGTCTGCGTGCTTGTTGCCGTGGCTGCCGAAATAGCGACGGATTGCGGCGGGACGAAGCGCGCCGCTAAAGCACCGTCCGGATACGCAAGCGACGCGTCAAACGCTATCGGCATATTCATAATGGAGAAAGGAAAAAGAACCTGCGCATTCGGAAGGATAACCGTTCCGGCCGATATGTGGAATGAACCCGCGCTTGAGCGCAGCCACCAGTTCGACAGGTCGAGCTGCGTATTTGAATCATTCTCCACGGTAATACCATCGCCCGAGACGGCGGGGATGCTTACGGCCGCGGAGCGCACCGTAACAACAACTTCATTTTGCGCGGTCGCGGCGGCGTCGGTCGCGGTAACTCGGACGAGATAGGTGCCCGCGTATCGGTAAATTTTTTGAATCGAGACGCCGCTTGCGGATGAACCGTCTCCGAGTCCCCATGACACTTGCGCGGACGGATCATCCGCGCCGCTCTTGGTCGTAACCTGTGCGGAAAGCTGCAGCGGCACGCCAACGAGTGCATCGTCCGAACCGGCGATATCGACGGAAAGAGACGACGGCGGAGGCACATACGGCGAAGCGCTTCTTGATACGGAAACGGTGTCGGATGTCGACGATGCTACGCTGTCCGTCGAACTTGAGGTATTGTCCGTCCCCGATGTTTCGGAACCCGCGTCGCTGACCGTAATGAGAGGCGCGATGTCGGCGTAATTGCTGCCGGAACCGATGCCGCTTACTTTTTGAAGACCGGTGATGCTCGTAAACGGTCCGTTTTGAGTGCGGTAATCGATAATCCTATTCGCCAGAGTTGCTCCGATGTGCGGAAGCGTCTCAAGCGTAGCCACATCGGCGGTGTTGATGTTTATGAGAGCCGCCGCAGAGACAAATATCGGTAAGAAAACAATTAGTGCCAGTACAACGATGGTACGCATTGAAAATTATGTTTCGCCTTTTAATACTTTCCGAAGCACCTCCTCGGAGACCTCGAATGGTTTTTTCTCCGGTTCCTGCGCCGGCGAAGCCGGCGCAGGAATTTCTTTCCGCGGCGCCGGAGGCGCCGCGGCCGCGGATGCTGCCTCGGTTGTCGCAACCGCCTGAACTTCCGGCATCTGTGAAAGTTTAACTTCCACAGATGTTGCTTCTTTCGGCACGGCCGCAGATACTGTATTCTGCGGCGGCGATTGCTGCAAATCGCTCTTTATTTGAACCGGTTCCATTTGGGAAGGTCTGGCCTTCCCAAATTCTTCCGCTTGTCCCGGTACGGAAGATCTGACCTTCCGCAGGTCGGGTTCTGCACCGCCCTTTGTGAGCACGTCCGAAAGAGTGCCTTTAAGCGATTGTTTGTTTTGGGTCTGCTTTTGTTCATTCTCTACGGTCGTTTTCTGCGTCATGGCCCGCAAAATGGCCTTCAAATCCTCCGAACTTTTCGCCGCGGCCGTCGGACGAGGCGTGGGCGTCTGCGCGTTTTGCGCGTACTCGCGGACCGGCGGTCGCGGCGTTGCCTGTTGATACTGCGGCCGTTGTGTTGGTACCGTCGGCGCGGTTCGCTCCCGTACCGGACGCGATACTTGCGTCGGTACAGAGCTTCTCGGGACATATGCCTCCGAACTTTTCGGCTCAATCGCGGCCACAGCCGGCTTGCTTTGGACGGGCGCGGAAACCTGCGCCGCGGGTGTCGGCGGCGTAAACGCAGGCGGGCGGTATGGCGTCGTCGGCTTTTTTTTCATGCGCGCGTCAAGCGGCGGCGGCGCGGCAATGCTCGCGGCAAGTTCTTCCATAATCGCGTTCTCGACGCCTGCGCGAGGTACGGCAAACTGCTTTTGCGAAGACGCTATCACTTCTTCTTTATGCGAAACTGCCGGCGCTTCAATCGGCGGAATCGTCACCGCTGAAAACGGCGCAGACCCGACGCCGTCAATCATAAGCGTTATGTAAATCTGCCGCTTATCGAGTCCGACGATATCTTCTTTTGTAAACTTCGGCATGAAAATCGTTTCAAGCACTTCCGCATCGAAAGGTCCGACGCGAAATGCAACCGTGGTGCCGACGTTTCCGAACACGGCATCGCGCACTTCTTCCTCCATCTGCTCGATGTACTGGTGCGCGATGACGAGATTGAGTTTGTATTTGCGGGCCTCGGACAAAATCTCGGCGAAGGTCTCGTTCGCAAAGTTTTGAAATTCGTCCACGTAAAAATAGAAGGGCGGCAGCTTGGCGAGCTCTGCGCCGTAATTATCCGCACGGCTCATCGCACCGAGGAAAATACGGGTCGTGAGCATCGAGCCCAAGAGCCGCATATTCGTTTCTCCGACAAGCCCTTTCGAGAGATTCATAATGAGAATCTTTTTCTGGTCCATCATCGTGCGAATGTCAAAAGACGACTTCGGCTGGCCGATAATGTTCCTAATGAGCGGGTTCCCGGTGAACTGGCCGATTTTGTTTTGAATGGCCGGCGTCGCCTCTTGCGTGTACCGGTCGCCGTAGTTTGCAAATTCTTTCGTCCAAAAATCCTTCACGACCGGGTCTTTCACATTGTCGATGACTTTCGTGCGATACAGCTTGTCGGTGTACATGCGGTTCACGCCGAGCAGGGTCGCGTCCGGATATTCGAGAAGCGCGAGCAACGTGTTCGTGAGAATGTATTCCATGCGGGCACTCCACGCGTCTTCCCAAATCTTTTTGAAGGTCGCCATGAGGCCCGACACGACGAGGTGGCGCTTGTCGTAGCCCACGTCCTCCATCACGTTAAACGCGATGGGGTTCTCCATATCAAACGGCGCAAAATACACGACGTCCTTGATGCGGTGTTCGGGAATGTATTCGAGCAAACGCTCAACCGTGCCGCCGTGCGGGTCGATGAAGGCGAGCCCTTCCCCGTTCTGCAAATCCTGAATCGCCATGTTCTCAAGCAAGGTCGATTTGCCCATGCCGGTCTTGCCGATAACGTACATGTGCCGGTCGCGGTCCTTCGACTTAATGCCAAAAGGCACATATTTTCCCCGCGAGTCAGTCGCGGCGAAATACGTAACGCGCTCGGGGTTTTCCATCACGTTTTAGTATAACAAAGTCCCGCACGAGCGGGATGAACGTTATACAAAAATCAAATTGGAGAAACGCCTGTCGGAGGAGTGGGTTCGGAGACAGGTTCAGCGGTCATGACAGGAACGGTAGATTCGACTGCCTGCTGTTTGGTGCGGACTTCGTGAGCGCGGAGAGAGACGCCGATGCTGGTCACGCAAATGCCGAAAATGACTGCGAGCAAATTGCGAATGGCTATCGGCAGACCTGAAAAAGGAGTGAGGGCGACAAGAATGCCGAGAAGAATGAGTGCGCTGGTGCGGGACATAGTTCGAGTATATCAGGCAGCTTTGATGACCACAAACTCACCGCGGACGCGGTCGGGATTTTTAGCGAAATGCGCGAGAATTTCGGAAGGCGTACCCGAAACAACTTCTTCGTGGATTTTGGTCAGCTCGCGGGCGACGACAACGCGCGATGTGTCGATTGCACCAAGCTCTTCAAGCAATTTCAAAATGCGGTGCGGAGATTCGTAGAGCACGACCGGAATTTCGCTTTCGGCCATTTTCTTGAGCGCCGTTTGGCGGCCTTTTTTATGCGGCAAAAAACCGATGAATGTAAACTCGGCAGAATCGATTCCGGCGATTGAAAGCGCGGCAGTAAGCGCCGACGCTCCCGGAATCGCCTCGATTTTCGCTTCGGGCAACTGTTCCCGCACCGCCGCAACGAGACGCGAACCCGGGTCCGAAATGCCGGGCGTACCCGCGTCGCTCACAAACACGACATGTTCGCCCGCTTCAAGTCGCGAAACAACATCGTCCGCCTTTTTTGTTTCGGTAACTGCGTCGAGCCGCTGAAGCGGCTTTTTAATTTCGTACCGCGCGAGTAGTTTTGCGACGACGCGCGTGTCTTCGGCATACACAACATCGCACTCTTTGAGCGTCCGCAAAGCGCGCAGCGTAATATCCTCCAAGTTCCCTATCGGTGTGGCGACTATCGATAAAATTCCCATACACTCACTTTGCCATATGTTCTACCATATCACAAAAACCAGCTCTGCTCCGCAATGCAATGACCTTCGAACTTATTTATAAAACGGAAAGACCCACCGAAGCGGGTCGTTCCGCTTGTGGGTCTTAGCTTCTTGGATTTATGTCAGGGAAGATTCTTCCTGACGATTTCGAGATTGGTTGCGAGGATCTCCTCCTGCGTCTCGTGGTCGATTCCGCCCCACTCGTTATCGAACCCAGCTCGACCGTTCAGGTCGTTGAAAATGCCGAATAGAATTCTCTTTGCCGGATCAGTCGGTGCCTTGTCGTAGCGCCGCTCGAATTGCTCGAGCAAAGATTCCGAAACTTGCGAATCGGCTTGAGAGGCCAAATCGCGAAGCCGGACATCAAGTGCTGCAGCGAATGATTCGACGGCCCAGATTGGAGCATCGTCCGAGTATCCGACAGGATAAAACTCTACGGGCCATTTGTGTGACTCTACAACGAGTGGACCTCGATATACTCTGTCGGGATGGAAAACCGTCTCACCCGCAATCTCAGGTATGACACGAAGCTGTTCGTATGGGTAACCCGAGCTTTGACCCACCTCGAAACATGCGCCGTCGTCGAAACCCATATTGTTAATGAGGTCAAGGTTGTTTGCTTTGACCGCCGCCGACACGGCTCCAATTATTTGTTGTCCCGTTAAGGGCTGCGGAAGCGATACGGTTTTGCGCACGACCATGATTAATAACTCCTACAGGAAATGTGCGAAATGGAACTGGGCAGTTGGCCCAACCTATTGTCCTCTATATCATTATCTATCTATTTTGTCAATGCGAAAATCTTGTTTCTACGACCGTGTAAATTAAGGCTTGCAGTTGCGATTTTGCGCAGTAATGAATTAAAAAGTTCGCCCGCGACGAGTTGGTACTCGTCGCGGGCATTTGGCTTCAGTGAAGCAAAACGAACAAAGTCTTGATTCGTGTGGCTATCGCTACGCCGGGCACCGTGAGCGCTCGGAAAATAAACCAGAGGCCGATTGGCTCATGAAGTTTGAGGTACAGATACCCCAACTTTCGATAGATTCGAGCCCGCTGGTTCGGATCTTGAACAGCCCCAAGTCCGTCTAGAACCTTGCCCGGCGAGGCACCGTAAGGGTTTTTGACATCCTTTCAGTGTAGCACGGCCGAAGCCACTCGGTCTGGGGGTCAAAATCGAAAAATGCGACTAATGTAGCATTCCTGGCGGAATATGGCGTATTCATTAAGAAATGAAACGAATGAAGCACTATAAAAAAAGTAGCTGAATCTACGAAGCCGTGTCTCACAACACTCTCGTAATAAAAAGCTTGAATTGGAGGTAAAATTAGAGTATGACCACTCCGCACAGCACCGTTATCAATCACGAACGAACGAAGTTCGATCAAGCCATTCATAACTTCCAACTGCGTTTGCGTCTGCCCTCACGCACGGCAGAAGATGTATGGGCAGATCTGGGTCTTGTTATGAAAGAATTCGCACTGAAGCGGGCTCAACACCCAGATCTTTTCTTCCTCAACGACCTTCAATTGCAATTGATTTGCCTACAGTACTTCCTTTTTGCGGCCAAAGATTGTGAAGAATCGCCCGAAGTTTTAGCATCTCTGCATTCCCTAACCGAAATTTTATACGAAGGATATTTGGACGAAGAGAGCAAAACTTTACATAATCCATTATTGCAAATCTCTGAAGAATCCGAACCGCCGTTCTCTCCAGATCATCAATCGGAGATTCTTTGGTCATGGGAAGACCAATTCACTCCAGAAGCATGGAATGAAATCCGGGGAAAGTATCCATCCGTTACAAAAGAAATGATTCGCGGCTGGTGCAAAACCATTAAAGAGCTCGAAATAAGGCGGGCAGAAATTGTTGAGGTTGGAGCTCTCCTCGCTCGTGTAAAGGAAAAGGATCCGTGTGGGCCTCATCGTGCAGATTTAATGCGGCGTCTTACGCGCGCATGGAGCGGTTTCAAATCGACCTACCAGTATCTCTATGCCTCAACTTCCCTTGGCAATCTCACGTTTGCAGTAGATGAGACGCAGAAACTGCTTGCTAAGCCGCGTCGAAAACCTTTGTATCTATCGGAACTTCCGGAGAGGCTTCGTCTCCGCCATAAAGATTACAACCTCGGGCGCGGCAAGTACGAAATCAAAGATAATTTTTTGGAAGAATCGTTGGATAAAATTCTCAATGATGAAACCCGAGCAGATGCGGTACTCGCAAGGCATACTGATACCATCAATATCCAAGAAATCGATATCGCTCGTGCGATCACAAAGCTCCCTCCAAAAGAGCGACTGGCCATAGAAAAAGATTATCGCGGTGAAATTCTCACTGCTACCGAACGAAAGGCGAAAAGCCGCGCTCTCCCGAAACTGAAGCCATTACTGTCCTAAAATAGGATTCCCCGTTGAAGCCGCTTCCATGCGGCTTTTTATATGTCACAAAAATGCCGAAAGTCGTGGGTATCTGCTGTAGGGCGCGCGATGCGCCTTTTAACAGCAAATATACCGATATGAAAAAGCAGCCGCTCACGTGGACGACGGAGACGAGAAAAGTTTCCGACCTCGTTCAGAATCCACACAATCCAAGGATTATGAGTCCGAAACAGATGACAGACCTCAAAAAGAGCTTGAAAGAATTCGGAATTGTTGAAGCTCCTGTTATAGACCTTGATAACTCTCTAGTTGCAGGTCATCAGCGTATCGCCGCGTTAGCCGCCATGGGTCGTATCGATGAAGAAATTCCAGTACGCGTTCCTTCGAGAAAGCTCACAAAGGCGGAGTACGATCGTTACCTGCTTTCAAGTAATCGTATTCATGGCGATTGGGATTATGGTCTCATTTCCCAATACTTCGATATCGATACGATGCTCGCATCGGGCTTCGATGATTCGGATCTGTCGATTATCTTTGCGGACGCGCTTGAAACTTCGGATGATGAATTTGATTTTGACGAGGCGGTAAAGCGCGTGAAGGAACCGAAGGCGAAAACTGGCGATCTATACGCGCTCGGGTCGCACCGTCTTGCCTGCGGAAGTTCGCTCGATATCGAAACTGTAAAGAAAGTTACCTGTGGGGCAAAAATCGGAATGATTTATTGTGATCCGCCCTATAACATCTCGCTTGATTACGATCGTGGCGTTGGCGGCAAAGGTTCGTATGGCGGAAATGTAGACGACTCGAAACCAGACGAAGAATATCGTTCTTTCTTGAAACGCTCGATGGAGAACGCGCTTGTTGTATGCGACCCTGATTGTCACATATTCTTTTTCTGCGACCAAAAATATATTGGTATGGTGCAGTCACTTTCTGCCGATGCTGGTCTCGTAAATCGCCGAGTTTGTTTGTGGATTAAGGGACCCGCCAACCCTGTACCTGGCGTAGCCTTCGGAAAGTGTTACGAGCCCTGCGTCTATGCGACGCGCAATAAGCCGTACATCGCACCCGTCGGGCAGAACTTCGCAGAAGTTCTGAACAAAGAACTTGGACCGTCAGGCAATAAACTGCTCGACGACATCATGGATCAAGCGGATATTTGGTTAGCGAAACGCGTCGCCAGTCAAGAATATTGTCATCCGACGCAAAAGCCAGTGACCTTGCACGAACGGCCACTCAAGCGTTGTACGAAGCCGGGTGATGCGGTGCTGGATCTCTTTGGTGGCTCGGGTAGTACGCTCATGGCCGCCGATCAGATGAAACGAATCTGCTACATGGTCGAAGCAGAGCCGATATTCGTGGACGTAATTATTGAACGGTATGAAAACGCAACTGGAATCAAAGCCCGCAAACTCAATTAAGCCTGGCACTATCTGGCAACTTGGCGATCACCGCATCGCATACGGCGACGCACGTGACAAAAAACTGCTGGAGAGGCTTATAGGTAATATCCATATAAATCTCGTATGTTGTGACGTACCGTATGCCGTCTCGGCAGTGGAATCTAAACGCGGATTCTCAAAACTCTCAAAAGATAAAATTGTTGCGAACGACGAACTACAATCCGATGAATCATATCGGGCGTTCAACCGCGCATGGCTTGAAACAATCGCTCCTTATCTCGCCCGAAAAAACGCCGCGTATGTGTTCAATGCAGACAAAATGGTGTGGTCGCTTCGCGAAGGAATGTTAGACGCTGGATTCAAGGTCGCGCAGCTTCTTGTGTGGGTGAAATCGCAAGCGGTTATCGGTCGCCTCGATTACGCACCCCAACATGAATTGATCCTTTACGGCTGGCATGGCACGCATATATTCCGTCACTCAAAAGATAAGTCGGTTTTGTTCTATCCGCGTCCTGTCAAAAGCAAATTTCATCCGACAACCAAACCCATCGGACTTATTCGTCGTTTGATTCTCAACTCAAGCGAAATCGGCGATGTGGTATACGACGGATTTCTTGGCAGCGGTACCACGCTGTTAGCGTGCGAGCAAACGAAGCGTCGATGCTTCGCGGTCGAAATTGATCTCGAATATTGCCTCACAGCGATTTCTCGCTGGGAGCACTGTACCAACCTTAAAGCAAAACAAATATGAAAAAGACTATTCGTACCAAAGAATTGTTGCTTGAACAATTACGCAAAACGCCGATCATTGAAGTCGCATGTCAGAAAACCGGCATGAGTCGCGCGAGCCTGTACAGGTGGAAGAAAGAAGATTCGGAATTCGCGAAGTTCGTTGATGACGCGCTCGCCGAAGGCACGGCGCTCATGAACGATGCCGCCGAGAGTCAGATACTCTCCGGCATCAAAAACGGCAATCTCACGGCAACGATATTCTGGTTGAAAAATAAGCATCCCGATTATCGTCAGCGCGCCTTCGAGTCCGCCTTCGCCATCGCTCGTGATGAAGATGAAAATATCTTCTTCGAAGTGTTCGGAACACTGAAACCCGAAACCAAGCGGCTTGTCGAACCGTATCTTAATCACCCTAAAACAAACGACCATGGGTAACATTCCAAAACTTGAAGAAGCGGCCGTCTTTTGCGCGATAGCGGCCGAGCATTTTCGCGTCTTCGTGTCCGAAATTATTGGTCTAAACAATGCGCCGTTTCAGGACGAACTTGACGATGCTCTCTCCAACTATACCTATCAAAAACTCGCCATCGCGATGCCGCGCGGTTTTGGTAAATCAACCCATAGCTCCATCGCATACCCTCTCTGGGAGATCGCCAAAAATCGCGAGATTCGCATTCTTCTCGTATCGAGCACTGGCGAAATCGCGCGTGGATTCGTTTCAGATATCATTGGGCACATCGAGCGCAATCCAAAATATCGACTTTGGTCGAAGATGATCGACCCGAAGCGTCGCAGTGTCGCCCCGCGCCTGCGTCACGGAAAGAAACGTGAGGAACATTGGACCGGAAGTTCTTTCACCGTCGAGCGCGAAGGACTGAATCTCAAAGACCCGACGGTAAACGCTGTCGGTCTCTTCGGTTCAATTGTTTCCAAGCGTGCCGATATCATCATTCTTGATGACGTGGTGACGCAGGAAAACGCCGCGACCGAGGAGCAGCGTGCGAAGATCAAGGATTGGGTATACACGACGCTTCTGCCGGTCTTAATGACGGACGGTCGTCTCATCTGTCTTGGCAACACATGGCACATGGACGACTTGATGAATAATCTGCTCAAGGATCCGCAGTTCCAAGTTAGGAAGCGTGTGCCATCGATACTCCATGAAGCGAACCGACAAGATCTCTGGCAGGAATGGGCAAATATCCATCTCGATGAATCTCTTTCACCCGAAGAAAAAACTGCGAAAGCGAGCGAGTATCGTGCCGAGCATAAGGCGGAGATGGAGGAAGGTATAGAAGTGCTCTGGCCGGAGCGGTTCTCATATGGAGATCTTTATCTGAAACGCATCGCCAATCCATATGCCTTCGCACGCATGTATATGTGTGATCCTTCAATCCGCCCGAATCAGAAGTTCCTTGAGAAGGACATTGAAGCAGCACTTGCTAAGGGCAAGGACTTGATCTTGCAAGACGCGCCGTATACCGAGTATGACGCGGAAATGACAACCGCTGGTCTCGATCTCGCTATCGCTACCGAGAATTGGAATGACGACACCGTTCTTCTCACGCTCGACCGTGTTCTCCGCGGCTCAACGGACGGAACTTTTAAAGTCGGCGACTATGTGCTTCGCAACATACGGCGCGGGAAGTTCTCACCGAAAGAAACGTGCGATATGGTCATCCGCAATGAAGCGATCGTGAGACCGACCGCAACTCGTGTCGAGACGAACGGATTTCAGGAAATGATGTATCGCGACTTGGGCGAATCGGGTGTGATTGTCACCAGTTATAAGACCGGTGCGGAGAAAAATGATCCGGCGATTGGCGTGAACAGTTTGGCCGTGCTGTTCGAGCAAGGAAAATTTATCCTTCCGAATAGTCCAAAAGACGCGCGAACGCGACAACTCGTCGCGCAACTCGTAAATGAAATGCGAGCGTTCCCCGATGGCCACACTGGCGATGCACTGATGGCGCTATGGTTTGCGTTTTCGGAAATGCGCGATCGTTTGGCGGGAAAGATTCGCATTCCAGAAGGTTCATATACGTCTCCGCCGCCATATCCGTTAAACGAGAAGGATGCCGACCAAGAACTTATCGTAAAGCAGGAAACAACGAGAGGTGGATACAATCCCGCACAGAATCTTCTTATAAGAGCGGAGGAGGCAAAGCGCATAGCTAAGGAACGAATCAAGAATGAAGAGCGCGATATCTTCAACAAGATGATGCGGGGAAGATAATTAGTGACAATCTTCAGTGACGATGTCTACTCGTTGCCAATTGTGTTGGTGGCCGTCAATGTGAACGTCGGCAGAGATATGTAATTCAAATTGTCGATGGCTTGGAGCGTGAAGGTATAAGTTCCGGCAGTTATTGGCGTCCCGAAAAACATGCCCGGAGTGTTCGCTGGAACTATCACACCGCTCGGTGGCGACGTGAAGAAACAGTAGGTGCCGGAGCATTCGAACGCCATGGTCGGAGAGAATACGAAGCCTAGACCTGGCGGAAATGTTCCCGAGATGCCGTTCCATCTGAAGTTCTGAGACGAAGTATCTGGATCGGTGATAGTGACGGGCTGATTGTAGCTGATACCGACCGTTGCATTCGGAAGAGAGAGCGGGCTGATGGTTATGCTTGGATTGGACTCGCAATAGAAGATGTTACCGTTGAAATTGCACTGCCCAGCGTCTGACGGCCTAAAGTTGAGAGTGTAACTTCGAGACGTACCATTTTGCGCTGTCACCACCACCGTCGCCGTTCCGAGCGAGTTTGTTGCCTGCGTGATGGCATCTGTGGCGGTTGAATCATTCGGCGTTGCGACAACGCTCGGAGATTGAAGTGTGCCTGCTGGCAATAGAACGGTATACGTATATGTGCTTGCGTTGAATCCTGATACTGGCGTTCCGTTGACCGTCAATGTTTTTAGAGTTGCGTCTGAGTCGAGTGGAGTGGGTGTTGCGCCCGCAATTGAGATTCCCGCGTACGGTGGAACGACCACGGAACAAGAACTGTCAGAATATCCTTGCATGCCGTGAACTCGCAAAGTGTATGTTCTAGCGGTAGTGGAATAGTTCCCATTTTCAGTCAGCGTGCCAGAGAAATAATTTCCTGAGGTGTTATTGCCATTCTGTTTTGGCAGGCCCAAACTTAGTGGGAAATAAATTGTCCCTCCATCTGAGGTTAGATCCACCTCGCTGGCGTTTGTCGCAGTCCAAGGAACGTTGAAGTTCCACCCGCCGACGACTTTAGTAACAGATATATCGGGAGTTACATACGATATTGTGCAAGAGGAAAGAAGCACTGGCGATGCTGGTGCCGGGGTTGATGCTGGGGTTGTTGGCTGCGGCGCGGGAGTGACGATAACAGGCGCAGGAGTTACTGTAATCGTGGATGGGCTTAATGTTATCCAACTCGAACATTTAAAGTTTTCGTCGAAGCTCGAACCCGTAAGGACTGTTGTTTTCATCGAACCGTGCAAGCACTTGTCGATACGAGTTATATTCACGACCGGCAGCATCACTGTCTGACTTCCGAATAAAGTCGTCATGGTGAATGCTTGGCTGGATACGGCGGTGCCATATGCCTGCACAAACTGGAGTATCGGACTGCTCTTGTCCTGAAGCGAACTGGCGGCTGCGCTGTATGCGGAATTGTCATCGACTTCCAATTGAATTTTCGGTTGCGAGGGATCGAACGGATTAATAATTTGGATGTAATTCGTCGAGCCGCTACTTCCGGTACGCGGCATGAGCGTATTCACCATGCCGGTAATGACGATCGATTTGCCGAGATAGCCGAGCGGATCCGATGTATACTGCGCGACCGAGACTGGAGCGTACGTCAAACTTGCGGAAGGCACAGGTGTTGGAGCCGTCTTGGCTTGAGGGATCTGTACTGTCGGTTGGGTGAGTTCGTTTTGTACGAGAGCCACGACGCTCGAAGATACGCCGAACGCATTGAGAAGCATGATGATGGCGGCGACTTGTGTGGCGGTAAGCATGGCGTGAAAGTTAATTTGGTAATTTATTGATGAGACATTAGTAGAGATCCTCGACAGTTACTGTGTAACTTGAATTAATCGGACCTATGTCTAGATAGTATTGTCCTGGCGTTTGAGCATAGACGTAGGAAACGCTATTCGAAACTGGACATTGTGCATCATTGGCGAAATTGTCGAAACCGGAAAGTTCTCCATTCGTAGATTCAATGGACCCAAAGAGATCACTTGTTGAATCACTGGTGTCAGTGGGCGAACAACTGTATGTGATGCGCCACTCGGTCCCATTCATCGTGAATGGAGATGTCTTGGTATCTGTGCCACCATTATAGGTGACCGTAGTATGCCAAGTTGCAGGAGCAGTGACCGCAATACTTCCTGTGCAAATCACACTGCCGCCTGGACCCGTCGCGGTGCCAGTGTAGGTCGTACCGGCAGGAGGCGAAACGGAGGTAGAACCCGAAGATATCGGAGAAACGAAATTGATGCCGTGATCTAAAGATAGTGAAGTGGTATTTGTAGTCGTCCACGAAAGCGTGGCTGAATTACCGCCGACTATTGAAGTCGGGGACAGCGAGAGCGTGCACGTTGGGGATGCTGGAGCAGACGGTGTCGGAGGCGTCGATGCGACGGTATTAGCCGTCGCATTTGTGTTGCTCACCGGTGTCGGAGTCATTTTTGTATTTGTTGGAGAATTGGATGCGGACGAAGTAGTCGCAGCTGGAATAGCTCCCACAGCACAGGCGACCATATCTGGTAGAGTGATTTGATAATTGGCCTGTGAAGTATAGGTAGTGGAACCGTTAAGCATTCCGTATATTGTTACTATGTCACCGTTGACTGCTGTAGTGGCTTGATGATACTCGACATACACAACATCATTCGGACTCCAAATACCATATCCCTCGTCGGTAACCGAGAGTCGTATAATGCCATCGTTTCCGCTCTGCTGAATTTGTAAAATCTGACCGGTAAACTTTGCGAACGTGCCTTGATAGCTACCGGGATCTTTCCCTAACTGCCATGCGATTAGATTGCACCATTCGAGAATCGTGCCGGCAAATTTATGTCGCTTAACGAACCATACAAAGATGGTCGAGAGCACATCAAGTTGGTCAGCATTATCATAGACATGATAATTGTTCATGAGTCTGTCGGGCGACCATGCTCGATTAAAACCGTCGTATACCAGATTATCCAGCTCGAGCTCACACGACGGAATATGGCGAAAGCTGTACAAGACGCTCATCCATGCGACCAACTGTCCCTCCGGATCTGCCTCGTACAATTTCCGCGCCTCTTCTACGGCGCGCGGATCAAGAGCCCAGATTCTTTTAGATAACTTGCGCATCCTAAAACCTTTCTGTGCTCCACCAGAGAGCACCTGTTCTGTATCTAAGCACGAACTTAACGATGCGTCAAGGCGTCTGCTATTTTGTAGATATCGCCTGCGCCCATGGTCATGATGACGTCTCCCCCTCTCGCCAGTGAAAGTGCTTGTTCGATTTCAGAAAAGGATTTATATGCTCGAGCATCCGTACCCTGCGCACAAATAAGCGCGGCAAGGAGATCGCTCGACACCGTTCCATCATCTTTCTCACGAGCGGCGTATATAGGAGCCAGAAAAACGTCGTCGGCATCTCCAAATGCTTGTGCGAATTCCGCTAGTAAATCGTGCGTGCGACTAAAGAGGTGGGGCTGAAAAGCAACAAAGATTTTCCCTTTGGTTTTTTCGCGCAATGCTTTCAATGTTTCTTTCACTGCGGTCGGATGATGCGCATAATCATCGTACACATCAGCTCCCGTTGCAGACTTGCCCTTGTATTCAAAGCGGCGCCACATGCCGTGGAAATCGGCGAGCGCGGAGGAAATGGCGGCGTCGGTGATTCCCGGGAGCGCGATGCGCGCGGCCGCTGCGGCCGCGCGGGCATTGTTCCGGTTGAATTCTCCGGGCAAGCGAAGTTCGTATGCCGGCTCTTTCGTATAATCGACAATCCGTGCCTTCGCCGCGTCGAGCAGGGGTGCAATATTTTTATCGTGCGGATTTGTCACAATGGCGCCACCCTCCGGTACCTTTGCAATCGCTTTTCGAAACGTCTCCTGCAACGCTTCGAGCGAGTGAAAATAATCGGTGTGGTCCCATTCAAGATTATTTATGACAAGCACCTGCGGAGAAAGTTCGAGCAAATGGTCGCGGTATTCGCACGCCTCCACAACGAATGTATTTGAATTCCCATGCAAATAATTCGATTTGAAGTCCTTCACGATTGACCCGATGACCGCAGACGGCTCTGCGCCCGCATCGTGCAAAATCCTCGCGAGCATCCCCGATGTTGTCGTTTTCCCGTGCGTTCCGGCAACCGCAATCGTCCGCTTCCCTTCCGAAACCTTTCCGAGCATCTCAAAATACGAGTGCTGTTCGATGCCGAGCTCCAAAGCCCGCGCGCGCTCCGGATTGTCCGCGGGCACGGCGTCACTGTACACAACGCAATCCGCGTCCGTCGGCACATTCTCCGCTTTTTGCCCAATGATGACGTGAATGCCCTTTGACTCCAGCAACTCGCTCACGGGACTCTCTTCGCGGTCCGAACCGCTCACTTGCACTCCCTGCTCCGCCAGCATCTGCGCAAGCGCGCTCATGCCTATGCCTCCGATGCCGATAAAATGAATTTTTTTCATGATTTATTCTTCGCCCAATCACTGTACTTCAAAAGCACTTCTTTTACACTCGGACGGATATTTTCCGGAAGATTGTCGGGATGAAACCATGCCGCCTCAACAATCTCCTGCTCATCAATGACAAAATCGGGCTTTGAAACATGGACTGCAAAACATTGCACCGTATGAGCGCAGTATTGCCATGTGCCGTGATATTCGTAGAAAAATTCGGCGCTGTCCGCCTCTATCCCGACCTCCTCTTTCATTTCCCGCAATGCACCGTCCCGAAAGCTTTCATTCTTTCCGACGCCGCCGCCCGGGAATGTCCATCGTTTATGGCCGTAGGAAATTCGCGCCAGAAGCACTTTGTCTTCGCAAAATATCACTGCTTTCGCTCCCCGCACCGGCGGCCGAAAGACAAAACAATACAGTGTTCTAAACGGGTTGATGACCGTGTAATATGCGCTCACGAGTATGTGCTTGATTTTCTTTTTGCTCATAAATACGACGGTGGAAGCTCGGGCCGATAATCGTAGTGAAAATATTCTTTCTTTGAACCGAAGCGAAAACCGTGCCGAAGCATTACTTCCGCCAGCGCGTCCTGCAGCTCTTGATAACGCTTCGAATCATTACCGTCCTTGTCTTTATAAAATCCTATGAAAAATGCGGGCACACCATCCTCTGCGCGGCGCAAATAAATTTCCTGATTCGTCTCGACATCCCAAATCGCAACATCGACCGATAGTCCGAGCGCGTGCGGCATCGCTTCCACATTCAAAATGGTATCGGTTATTTCCTTTCCGTATTTTGCGACACGCCGTTTGTAAACGATGTTGTACAAATCCTTTGAACGATACCCTTCTTTGATATAGAGCCGGCGCCCTTGCTGCCGCAACTCCGTGTCTATCCGCACCAGAATGTCGATAATTTTTTCGCTGACCTGCACGCGGTCGCTCGTAAGACCGGCATTTAAAATGTCTTCCTTCGACAGCCCGTGCGCAGCGTATTTGTGCCAATAAAAATTACTGCCGAGAAGGCCGTACTCGTCGATATAGACAAGGTCTTTGGGCGCGCTCATAGACTCTGCACGACCGCATTAAACTGGTCGCCGCGGTCGTATTCGTTTTTAAACATGCCGAACGATGCGAAGGCCGGCGAAAACAAGATTATGTCGCCCTGCACCGCATCCGCAAACGCCGAGGCAACCGCGTCAGAAAGGGTATGATATATCATACCCCCTTGGACTGCGTCTTTAATGCGGTCGGTGCCGGTGCCGGAAAGCAAAATGACACGCTTGGTTGCCTCCGGAAGCGCGGAGAGAAGCGCATCCATTTCGAGTCCTTTGTCTGCCCCGCCCATAATCAAAATGATGCCTGATGGCGCAACACTTTGCAGAGCATCAAGCGCAGCAAGCGTGGCGTCAGGTGTCGTGGCAGTCGTATCGTTGTAGATTTTCACGCCGTTTTTTTCGGCGATGAATTCAAGACGGCCGGGCACGCCCGGGAATTTTTCAAGTGCCGATTTGCTTATGTCGTCGGAAATGCCGTACGCGCGAGCGGCAGCGAGCGCGAGCGCGGCATTGTATCGATTATGCCGGCCCGGCACGCGAAGTATCCACGTGTCGGGAAGCTTCAATTCATCGGCTACGATTATTTTCGATTCAATCTGCTCGCCATAGCGGTCGATAATCGTCGGCGCGCACTGTTTGCCAAGCACGAGCGTGTCGCTTTCCGACTGATGGATAAATATGTTTGCCTTGTCCGCAAGATACGCGCCCAGGTCATTTTTATAGTAATTCAAATGGTCGGAATACAGCGTCGTAAATACCGCAATATGCGGACTTATTTTTGCTTCCCCAAAGCCCTGCAATTGCCACGAGTCGAGCTCGAGAATCGCCGTGCAATCCGGCGATGCTTCATTCAAAAGTGCAAGCGTCGAAACGCCGCGAACGTTCCCGCCTAAAACAGGTTTGCGAAGCAAACCTGTTCGGCCGACCTCTCCTTCGGAGAGGTTTAGGCCAAGCTCGTACGCCGTATTGAGAATATTGAAAAGCATGTGCGTCACAGACGATTTCCCGCGCGTCCCCGTGATGCCGATGATTGGTAGCTGCGAAATCTCGGCAAACAAATCGGTGCTCATTCGCACGGGAATGCCGTTCTTCTTGGCCTCGGCAATGTACGGAGAATCAAGCGGCACTCCTGCCGCCTTCAAAATCATGTCGCGGTCGCGAAAATCCTCGAGCCGATGTTCACCCAGCACAAACGTGATGTTTGGAAACGATTCGAGCTGCGCGACCGATTCGACAAGCTCTTCTCGTGACTTTAAGTCGGTCACGATGAGTTCCGCGCCGCACTGCGCCAAATATCGGGCATCACCAACACCCCTGCCCAACAGGCCGAGTCCCATGACTGTTATACGCTTGCCGCGAAAATGCGCCGACGCGTCCATCAAGAGAATCGTAACGCACTCGCACGCTCTATGCACGTAAAATCAGTTCTGACAGTCGTTCGTGCCCGGAATATCCTGGTGCGTGAGCGGTAGCGTGGTTGCCGGCACGGTGACCAGCTCGTACGGCGCCGTCGGCTGAGCTTTCGGCTGACACGCACTATCGGGCTGCTGAATGGTTACAGATACCACGCGATTGTTTGAATCGACAACTTTCGAAACCGCGACGGCATACCCGGTGGTCGGCTCCTGTCCGGCAAAAACGGCAAGAACATTTTGGCTCGAGAAGTCAATCGGCGGCGGAGTGCCGGTTGCATCAATCAAACCCCAGAGTTTCTGAAGTTGATCTGAAGAGGTGATGAGATAATTTGTCCTTGTCGTAACTTTTGAATTTGAACCTTCAACTATAGGGACGAACGGAACGGCCGTAGCGGTAAGTTGATTGTTTGTTAGGGCTGACGACGGCATTTTAAAAAAATTCACGTTCAAAAATGCAAACACGCCGAACACTACCAAGACAAGCGCGGTGCCGATGAGAATATTTCTATCTTTCATGGCCTTAGTATACCTATTGCACAACAAAATATCGGGCGGTGTGTGTATAACTGTCATTCTTGGCCGCATGATAGCCCCGGCCTTCGACCACTACACGAACACCGCGCAGGCGGTGTTCTCGCGTGCGCAAAATGAAAAGCCGCCCGAAGGCGGTCTTTCATTTTGTGCACGCGGTAGGGGTCGAACCTACGACCGCCCGAGTATCAGTCGGGTGCTCTACCAACTGAGCTACGCGTGCAGTTGGAACTTTTGGATAGTACCAGATATTCCACTTCCCTTCCACTCTCGCCTGCTATACTAAGGGCAAGATGTTCCGAGGTCCACGACCCCGTGAATCGAAACGAATCCGCACGGTGCGGATATCTACTCTTGAGGAAAAATTGCGCAGGCATAAAAATAAGGCGCGTATCTGGCGCCGCTGTGTTGCAAAACTCACCGCCTAAAATTGTCTAGAACATCCAAAACGGATTCGCATGTTTGTAGTACAATTTCAATATTAATTATGGAAGGCCCGGGAAAACCAAAAATCAATCACCTAGAAAAAATCGGCCAAGTCGTTGCGCTGGCGGCAGCTCTTTCGGGAGCGGTCGACAAACCCGAGGTATCCGCGGCAACAGTCCCACCAGCCACACATATCGAACATCACGAGACATTCAATGCCGAGAAGGAAGCGAAAGCTTTTTTGGACAAAGTCGAATCGCTTGATGTTGGAATTGATGACGCTCGCGGAAGGCGGAATCTTTTAACGATAGTCGGAGAGGACTTTGATGTCTTCGTGTTAGCTCTTGCCAAAGGGGTTTCTTATTTTTCGAGCGACGAATCGACCTCTCTCGCAGGAACACTAACTCCGGGGATGCGCGAAAGGGCGAGGTTGTATTTGACGGTAAAATTATCAACACGCAAAGTCGACGGCAATCCCGGGCTGGAGGCGCTACAAACATTGCTGAGGGGACCTCATTCCATAAGAGATTCCCTGTAACCAGAAGCAAGAAAACGCGCTGAAGAAATGGGTTTCTAATATCCCGACTGAATACAAAAACACCCATCTCGGGTGTTTTTGTGATGCTATTGAAAGATGTGTGGTCACGCATAATTCGCTCGTCGCCACTCGCGAATTTGCGCGACCCCGGCTCGCGGTTCGGCTTGCTAGCCGAACATCGCTCCACCTCGCACACAAACACAAATAAGCCCGCAGGGGCTTATTTGTGTTTGTGTGCGCTCTTTTGTTCCGCCTATTCTGTTCCCCCACACACGAGAAAGCATTGTATACACATGCGAAGCGAAGCTCCGCGATGCTTTCTCGTGTGAAGGACCACCGGGTTACGTTATCCGGCTTCCGAGTACCGTTTAGAGACGAGTACTATCTCTCACGATTCTTGCGAATCGTATCGACATGATATGCCTTTCGGGCGATATCGGTTCCAATTTGGATATGTTCCACGAACAGCTTCCGCTACCCGTGCCTTGTTACGACTTAGTCCTTGTCACTGAATTTGCCGTAGTCCTGCGCAAGGCAGACCTTCGGGCACCCCCAGCTCCCTTGACTTGACGGGCGGTATCTTGCGTTTTGTGATATTACTACCACTCTCACAAACACCACTGGGCAAGCAGCTTTCCTGCACCCTAGCGGTTTCCGTAGGTGCGAGCTCTTCATTGGGCGAACATTTCATAACTGAAATGTTTTAGCCTTCTTTCCGAGAGCTCGCAATCGATTGCGCGTTTCGAGAATGTTGTTGAAACCGGCATCGGTGAGATGCTCCTTGCGCCGATACGAAAGCACAATCTCTTTAAAGAGAAGATACGATTCCGCTTTCTTCGCTTGGAGCGGATTGTTATCGAGAAACGGGAAGAGAATCTCCTCCATCTCGCGCGTGCTCGTCACTTTGTATTTGACATGCGGATACCATCCGTACCGCTCATACGAGCAGTCATAGATTCTTCCGCAGCCGACAGTAACGAGAATTCGCTCAAGAATTTCTCGATCATCCGCACGCACTTCAATTTCAAATTCAGGACGCACTTCAAGTCCGCGCGATAGAGTCGCGTGTTTGCCGATACTGACGGAAAAGGAACCTTCCCCGTCGATAAATCCGGCAACATATGCTCCGTCGAGCGGCTTCCTACGAATTCGGTCCTTCCCTACCGGTTCAAGCAGACGCGTATTGCGTTTACCTTTCATACGGCGGTACTACGACCTCTGCTGACTTCTGTCATGTCATTTACGATGATTGCTCATCCGCATACCTCGAGGTTAGTTTACCACGAGGAACATAACAGATCTCCCACGGTAACCCGAACATCTGTGTATATGTATCGCGACGCCACTACACGCCTAGAGCTTTTGGTGTGGCTGGATTCTCCCTGTACTCGCGGGATCTCCCACTCTAGGCGCCACAAACTAGCGTTCACGCTACACACTGCTACTTTCACCCTTCATGCCATACCTCGCGGTATCGACACTGCGATTTCGCTTCACGCCGCCACGGCGCGGTTGGACTTCTCTATTCCAAGAGTCACCAACTAGATGCTCGGATCGCATGGCGACCCGAGTACAAGACTCGAGAACGTATTCACCCCGGTTTGGCTGACCCGGGATTACTAGTGATTCCGGCTTCATGAGGTCGGTTGCAGACCTCAATCCGTACTGGGGTCGGTTTTATAAGGATTGGCTCCGCCTTACGGCATTGCAACCCGTTGTACCGACCATTGTATTATGCGTGCAGCCCAAGGTATCAGAGGGACATGCTGATCTGGCGTCATCCCCACCTTCCTCTCCCGTGAGGGAGCAGTCTCGCCTGACCATATAGGCAACAGACAACGGGGGTTGCGTTCGTTACCCCACTGAAGGGAACAGTTCAAACCACGAACTGACGACGACCATGCATCACCTGTCCAGCACCCTCGAAGGCTCCATCTCTTTCGAGTTGGATGCAGCTGGATTTCTAACCTTGGTAAGGTTCTTCGTTTATCGACGAATTAAGCCGCATAATCCACCACTTGTGCGAGTCCCCGTCTATTCCTTTGAGTTTTAATCTTGCGATCGTACTACCCAGGCGGCTCGCTTACCGCGTTAGCTTAGTCTCACAGAGGGTCGATACTCCGTAAAACGAGCGAGCAACGTTGAGGGCCAGGACTACCGGGGTATCTAATCCCGTTCGCTACCCTGGCTTTCGTGTTTGAGCGTCAGGAACGTACCAGTGCACTGCCTTCGCTTTCGGTGTTCCCCATGATATCAACGGATTTCACCCCTCCACCATGAGTTCCGTGCACCTCTTACGCCCTCGAGCCATACCGTTTCCCTCGCATGCCGCAGGTTGAGCCCGCGGATTTAACGAGAGACTAATATGGCCGCCTAGACACCCTTTACGCCCAATGATTCCGGGTAATGCTTGGGGCCTCTGTATTACCGCTCCTGCTGGCACAGAGTTAGGAGCCCCTTATTCACCGGGTACCGTCAATAATTTCTTCCCCGGTAAAAGATGTTTACGTACCAAAGCACTTCATCCATCACGCGGCGTCGCTCCGTCAGACTTTCGTCCATTGCGGAATATTCTCGTCTGCAGCCTCCCGTAGGAGTATGGGCCGTCGTTTATTCCATAATTTCTTATGGCACAGACTATACTTTCACCCTCGTTCGTGCGAGGGGCTTGCGTCTTACAGAATCCGAAGATTCCGTCTTCATTCCGGGTTGCTCCGGAAATTCAGTCGTTACGGGGTCAAACACTCGTATCTCGCGTTTGCCTCCCGTATGGGAATTCAAACGACGAATTTTCTGTACTACTGACAGAATACGAATATACGCTCTTTCAGACAACGTGCTCGGTTTATGCTTCTCGTTGGAGCTCATTTTCTCTAATACTTCAAGAGCCAGAATTGCCTGGTCTTTTTTTATTAGAAGAAATGGCACGAGACGCGCGAGCACCGCTTGTACTTGATTTCGTTCTTGGATTACCAGCTCCGCAAGATTTTTGCGCGCATTGGTTCGGATAACTCCATAACCGCCGAGCGCCTCTTGCATTAGTGCCAGTTTATCTTTGTGTTTTGCATGTTGGGTGAAATTCACCTTGATGCGCACACGATACGGAAACCGCTTGCTGTGGTATCGCTCAAGCGTTGCCACAACAGAGCCGTCTCCGTCCAAGAATCCTGCCAAATATGCGTCTGAAAGATAGTGTCGACTTCCCACGGTATTACCTTTGATGGGTATTATTATACACCCATCAGTCAGGCTTCACCGTTATGAGCAAGATTAATCATTGGGGATTACTCCCCAAGGCGACAACTTTTATCGCAGTCCCATCGGTGGGGGTCAGCCTCTCAGCTCCCCTAAGCGTCGTAGCCTTGGTAGGCCGTTACCCTACCAACTAGCTGATACTACGCAGGCCGCTCCCGAAGCGAAAAACCTTTACCCTTGCGGGACTATCGGGAATTACCCATCCTTTCGGATGGCTATGCCCGACTTCGGGGGACGTACCTACGTGTTACTACCTCGTCTGCCGGTTGCCCTTGCGGGCCCCCTTGACTTGCATGACTTATCCACGCCGCCAGCATTCACCCTGAGCTAGGATCAAACTCTCAATAAGAATAGGCGGAACAAAAGAATTCACACATCTTTCTCCCGCGACGCTGCGCGTCGCGGGAATTAACACGTATTTAGAATGTCAACGAACTAGAGCAAAAGAAATCCCGCCTCTTTCGAGGCAGTAGATGCATACTATATGAACGGCCAAAGCAAGTCAATAGCCGGAGCGGCCTTTAAATGTGCGGGGGAACTTGCCCCAAAAAATCAGAAAACCGCCCCGCCGAGAAGGCCCGGCAAGGGGTCTTCTGACGGAAGACGGTATATTATCGCGGCGGTAACGCCTTTAAGAAATCTTCGGGAGATCCTGTCTTGACTATCACAAGTCCGGGACCATGTGGGTAAAGTGAGCGCCAAAGGGTGCTACCATCCGGCGACCCAGGTACGCGCACGAAAAACGAATCCTCTAGAAGCTTTTCGGCTTCTTCGATTGTTTTAAACGAACCATAGGATTCCTGATTCAACCCACGGTAGATACCGTCCGATTCCGGAGGAATCACGACTGAAATTTGGTACTGGCCCATTGCCGTATTGCCTTTCTTGCAGAATTGCCGTCGAAAGTCGCGGCCACAGTGCTTTGGGAAAGAACGGCGACTAGTCTTTTGAATTCGAACGTTTGATACATTGAGCGAATGAAAAAACCTCCGGCGGTGCGCACTTCACAAGGTCCGAACGAGACGAAATACAGATACTGTTAGCGAAGGGATACTCTTTGCAAGATGTCGGAGATGCACTCGACCGACCGAAGAGTGTCATATGGTACGAGACGCAAAAGAAGAGGAAGGGACGGCCGTATGATGCTGCATATGCGCATCACATTTCATACGTACGAAGGAAATACAGCCGAGCGGTCGGCAAGATGATTGCTCTCGACCCGAAGCTCCGGAAGTTCATCGAGGCGCATCTCTTCGACGATCAGTCGCCCGAAAACATCTCACTTCGATTGAAGCGGATCGAGAAGGATATCGGATATGCTTCATCCTCGGCTATACGCCGATATATCAAGAGCCCGTATGGCAGACGGATCGAGTCGCATCGAGCAAAGGTATTCAAGAAGAGGCGACGCTCTCGGCCATCGAAACCACACATTGCCGACAAGCGCCTGATCGACAAACGACCGAGCAAAATCAACAAGCGATGGGGATTGGGTCACATGGAGGGCGACTTCATCGTGTCGGGCAAGAGCGGTCAAGGCATCATTCTTGGTCTGCGGGATCGCAGGGTGCGCAAAAACCTGCTGGAGCGGATCCTGCCAGTGTCAGTGCGAAACGTGGAGCGAGCGCTTCGCAGAATGAAAAAGCGGTATCCCGAGATGCAGACCATCACATTCGACAACGATATTCTCTTTCTCGAACACAAACGGCTAGAGAAGGTGCTTGGGGTGAAGATATATTTCTGTCATGTGCATGCGCCATGGGAGAAGCCATCAATCGAGAATCTGAACAAGGACTTGCGGCGGTACATCCCGAAAAGCTCGGATATTTCAAAGTATTCAAAAAGATTTGTGCAGAAACTCGAAGCAAAGATGAATCGCCGCTTCATGGATGTGCTCGGTTCACTCACGCCAGATGAGGCGTATGCTGCGGAAAAGAAACAACGCGCTCAGAGGAGCGCAAAAAACCGTCGTTCGAATTGAGGGGTTTGGGTGCCAACGCTTGTTCAAACGCATACTACGTAGATTGAATGTGAAGTCAATCCCTTGCGCGCGGACTTGCGCGCGGTATGATTGAGCGAGCCGTCACCCTTGCCCAGACACCACTTTTGGCATTGCTGCATTCGTGTCATACGAAGAATCGAATCACTCCCTCTCTAAGAGGAAGGATAGTTAGTTGCGTTTTTCGCACGAGCAGTACAGACACGATGCCAAATGTGGTGTATGGGCTTCCCCCATCTTGATTCGTTGCGGTATACTAAGCGCAAACATATCTTATGCCCGCACTTCAGACGAATGAAAATAACGCACATGAGCGAGAGCGTATTGTTGTGTCTGTCGGAGGTTCTCTTATTGTCCCCGACGGAATCGACACAGGATTTCTCTTGCGTTTCAAAGAGCTGATTTTGGGAAAAGTTCAACGCGGGTTTACGTTTACTATCATCGCCGGCGGCGGTAAAACCGCGCGCCGATATCAAGATGCCGCGAATACGGTGACTCCCCTCTCGCGCCAAGACACCGACTGGATTGGCATTCATTCAACGCGATTGAATGCCCAACTTTTACGAAATATTTTTGTCGGCTATGCGCATACGCAAGTCATAAAAAATCCGACGATTGACATCGATGCGGACGAGCCGATTATCATCGCCGCCGGATGGCAGCCCGGCTGTTCAACCGATTATGTCGCTGTCCTCATGGCAAAAAATCTCGATGCGCGGCGCTTGGTGAACCTCTCGAACATCGACTATGTGTACGACAAAGACCCGAAGAAAAACGCGAATGCAAAAAAAATAGAGAAAATCGAATGGGCTGAATTTCGCAAGCTTATTCCGGAGAGTTGGGACCCGGGACTCTCTACCCCGTTTGACCCTATCGCCGCAAAGGAAGCCGAATTGCTCGGACTCGAAGTCGCCATTATGAACGGCAAACACCTCGAAGAATTTTCAAACTACCTCGACAACAAGCCGTTTGCAGGTACGATTATTTCTTAACGGTTTGCACGCAAACCTGCGGGCGCCGTATCAGCGTCACGCCCTTGTGCTTTACCACTTCTTTCGCGCACTCGTTTGCGAACTCAATGGATTCTTTAATGTTCCCCGTCTCGGCATAGCGGACAACAATCGCGGCGAAAAAACTGTCGCCCGCGCCGGTCAGGTCTTTAACATCGACTTTTTCAACGGGAAACAGCGCGCCCTGATACTCGGCTCCGGCACCGCCCTTGGTGCAAATGATTTTCTTCGCGAGCGACGGGGTGAGCGCGTGCCGTGAGCGTTCGTATTCCTGATTGTTTATTTTTATAAACTTTGCGCGGCGCACCCACGGCCCGAGAATTTTTTTCGTATCAATAAAAACCGTATCGTGACGCTCGCAAATATATTTGATGTCTTCTTCGGTCAAAAAACCTTTGTTGTAATCCGAGATGGCGACAATGTCGTACTTGCTAAGCGGAAGCTCGCGCACGGCGATGCGCGGAATGCGCGGCTCGGTATCTATGCGGATAAACGTATAGTTGCTCTCTTGATGCACATAGCGCGTCTTCGTTATCTTCTTCCATCCTTTGTTGGTGACCAAGTCGCAATGCGTATATATGGCTTTCACATTCCGCTCTACGTTTTTCGCCATGCCCGGATTCTCGGTCTCTGAAATAACTTTGAGCACCGGTACCGGCAAATCGGGAGCGAGACGATCCGCAGCGCAATATACAAACCTATCAAGGCAGGTTTCTCCGACGATAAGAATCTTTTTGCTTTGCATGCGACTGTGCTGCTTTCACATATTGAAACGCCCGCCGCCCGAACAAAGTTTCAGCGGTTATTCGGAAATTTTTCGAAGAACGTCGTCGATTTGCGCGTGCAATTCTTCAAACGAGCCGTCATTGGTCACATGGAAATCAGCAACAGCAATTGCAGCCGCAAGATTATTCTTGTTTGGATTGTCCGAAGCCATTTCTTCTTTTTGAATTTTCTCAAACTCTTCAAACGACACGTTGTCTTTCGCGCTTCCCCGCAGTTTTATGCGGTCGTATCTGATTCGCAAATTCGCATCAACGGAAATCACTTTCCCGCCGATTGATTGAATGAACTGCACTTCGGCGACCGTATGCTGCGGCTCGATAAACACATCATGCCCGGCTTCAATGTCGGCGCGCGCCATGTCATAGACCGCTTCCTGCAATTTGGTCGGCCCTTTCGCACGGTACTCATTTGCAATCTGCTGCCGCACAAGCCGAGTCGCTTCGAGACCTCGCTTTACAGCTTCACCCGCGAGAAGCGTATCCGATACCGCGAAGTGTTTGAATCCTTTTTTCTGTGCGAGATATTCGACCACCGTCCCCTTTCCTGCGCCCAAAGTTCCGGTGAGACCAATAATCATTTTATTTCTTCTTCGTGAACCAACTAGCAATAGGAATGAGAAGCGGAGCGGAGCGGCAGATTGAGGAGAAAGTGCCGGCGACCACGCCGACGAGCATGACGAGCGCAAAGGTGCGCGTTGCGGCGGCGCCGAAGAAGATGAGCGAGAGGAGGGCGAGTGCAACCGTGAGGGCCGTATTGATGGAACGCGCCATCGTTTCGTTGATGGACTTCCCTATCGTATCTTCAAACGATTCTTTCAGCCCGGTCTTTCCATTTTTAATGAGATGTTCGCGGATGCGATCGAAAATAACGATGACATCGTTCACGCAGTATCCGAGAAGCGAGAGGAGGGCGACGATGAACAGCGAGTCGACCTCGGCTCCGGTGAAATGGCAGTATGCGGCGTAGAAGCCGGTCGGGACGATGATGTCGATTGCAAGCATCGCCACCACCGTAAGGCCGTACGCCCAGCCCGGTACCCGTCCCGGAACCTTTCGAAAGGCAAATCCTATGTAGAGCACGATGACGAGAACAACGGCGAGAAGCGCCCAAATGGCTTTGTTGGTGAACTGGCTGCCGAGAGCTGGACCGACCGACGTGGATGAAAGCTCGGTCGTTGATGCATTTTGAGAAATCGCGGCCAAAATGGCGTCATGTTCCGCCGGTGTGGTGTTGCGCGTGCGGATGGAAATGCCGTTTGCGCCCAATTCGCGCACCGATGCCGGACTTGCGTAAGCCGTTGAAATTTCTTTTTGAATATCCGAAAGCGCCGGACGCGCACCCTGATAATTGACCTGAATGAGCGACCCGCCGGTGAAATCAAGACCGAGCGGCAAACCAAATACTACGATGGCGCCGATGGCCGCCGCGAGAATAAGTCCCGTGAGCCAGAAGAAAAACGTGCGATGGCGGATGATGTACATAATTTATTTGGTGAAGCCGGACGTGAGAAGATTTTTCCACACGTTTGATTTCTCTTCCGGCACAATCGCAAGCAGGAAGACGCGCGAGAGCGACACGGCGGAAATGAAGGAGAGAAGAACGCCGAGCACGAAGACGAGCGCAAAACCCTGCACGATGCTCGTGCCGAGCCAGAAAAGAATCACGCCGGAAATGAGCATCGTGAGGTGTCCGTCGCGAATCGCCGGCCATGCTCGACCGAAACCGATGTGCACCGCTTCGCGCGGCCCTTTGCCGTCGCGCAATTCTTCTTTCGTGCGCTCAAAGATAAGCACGTTTGCGTCGACCGCCATACCGACGGAAATAATGAGACCCGCAATGCCGGACGCCGTCAGTGTTACCGGAATCACTTTGATGATTGAAAGGATGAAGGCGAGATATTCGGTGAGAGCGACTGCGGCGATAACACCCGGCAGGCGGTACCAAACAATCATGAAGAGAGCGACAATGAGGAACCCGATAATGCCGGCAACCACGCCCGCGGAAATCGCGGCGGCGCCAAGCGTCGGGCCGACTGCCGAACTGCTCTCAAGAGTAATCGGAACCGGAAGCGCGCCAAAGTTCAGGTTACGCACCAAATCGCGCGCCTCTGCGGCAGTAAAGTGACCCGTGATAGTCGCCTGTCCGCCGGGAATCGCTTCTTGAATGGTCGGTTCTGAAATCGGCTGGCCGTCTAGGAAAATCGCAAGCGTGCGCCCAACGTTTTCACTCGTAATTTTTTCAAAAAGGGTTGCGCCCGCACTATTGAAATTGAGAATCACCTGCGGCTCCGAAAGTCCCGCCGTTGCACCGGAACCAAAGCCAAGCGTCGCGCTCGTGAGATACCGGCCGTCGAGCCCGGTCGACGTGAATACCGTTTGAGTTGTCGTCCCGACCGTGGTGGTGGTAGCCAGACGAAATTCAAGCGTCGGCGTCTGTCCGAGCGCCGCGACGGCCGCCTTCACATCGGTCACGCCCGGCAAGTCGACGATGAGCCGGTCTTCCGTCGTGCCTGAAAGCGCGCTCGCCTGCTCTGTTTGTACAAGCGGCTCCGCGACGCCGAAAAGGTTCACGCGGCGTTCAATGACGCCCTGAAGCGCCGAAAGCGCATCGGAGCGTTCGCCCGAAGGCGTATGCGACATGTCTGCCGTGTAGACGAGCTCCGTGCCTCCGGCAAGGTCAAGGCCGAGTTTGAAATGGTACGGGCTTCCCGGAATTGCTTCCGTTGACCAGATGAAATATGCAAGCAAAAAGCCCGCGATAAGGGCAATTGCTGCAAACACTCGATAGCGAGCCATTAGGAGGATTATATACCCAGCACTCAAGATTTTGCAACGAGCGGCTTGGACTTGCCAAAACGCCTTCCGTGCTGGGTAAACTAAATGAAGAAAAGCAAAGCCGTGCGGTTTTATGAATTCGTTGTCCTTTCCGCAAGCGTTACGGTGTTTTCAAAAAGAAGAGCAACGGCGATTGGGCCGACGCCGCCCGGAACGGGTGTGAAAAGCGAGGCGATTTCGGCGCAGGCGGGATCGATGTCGCCGACGATGATGCCGTTCGATTCGCTGGTCGCCGCATCAATCAAAATGACTCCCGGCGTAAGCATACTCGGTTTAATCAAGTGCGGAGAGCCGGCGCCGGAGACAACGATATCGACTGTTCTCAGAAGTTCCGTCATATTTCCCGACGCACTCGTTACCACGTCGACGTGCGCGCCCTGTGCGAGAAGCCAATTTGCAACCGGAACGCCGACAAGAAATCCCGCTCCGATGACGACAGCATTTTTGCCTGCTACGACAACGCCGTTTCGTTTGAAGATTTCATCAACGGCGCCAACCACCGGAGGGAGAAGCGCACCTTCTGCATCGGACTCGAAAATTGCGCGCGCGCCGACAGAAAGCACATCGGCGTCTTTCCCAACCGGAATGGCATTGCACACTTCTCTCGTGTCGACGCCGATTGGCAACGGGAGCTGAACGATGATGGCGTCAGCGTCCGCGGAAAGCACGGCGGCGCGAAGCGCCGCCGTGCTGGTATCTTCCGGAAACCGCAAAATGTCGAGCGTGCATCCGGCATCCACCGCGCGCTTCCCTTTTATAGACAGGTAGGATTTTGTGGCGGGAGTTTCATTCGCGACAATTGCGAGCACGCGCGGCGCGCGCGAAAGCGCGGCAGCCCGCGCTTTCGCGCGCACCAGAATCTCTGTCGCAATTGCTCGTCCATCGACAATCATGTTCCGGAAAATGAGAGCAGCGTCCGAAATGTCTTGAAAGCGATGGCAAGGTCGAGACCGGCTGACCGATGCTTGAGATAATACAAATCGAACGACAGTTTGCGCTTCGTGCGCAAAACATCCGCCGGACCGCGCGGCGCATCCGCATCATGAATTTGCGCCCAGCCGGAAAGCCCCGGCGCTATAAGGTAGCGCATGCGGTACTGCGGAATTTCGCGCTCGTACACTTCGGCGATTTTCGGCAGCTCCGGACGCGGCCCGATGAACGACAAATCGCCCGCAAGCACATTCCATAGTTGCGGCAGTTCATCGATGCGCGTCCTGCGCAAAACCGCGCCGAGCACGGTCACGCGATTTCTCTTTTGCAATTCCGGATCGCCATGATCGTTAAGCAGCATCGTGCGCAACTTCACGATGCGGAAATGCCGTCCGCTTTTCCCGATGCGCTCGTTGAAAATGAACGGGCGTCCGCCGGTCATAAGCAATAGCAAGACCGAAATCGCTACCAACGGGACGGCAATGACGCATGCAACGAGCACAAGCAAGATGTCAAAAAGGCGTTTAATCGTGTCGTAAAAACCGCGGCGGCGCGGGAGCGACTCGAGCAGCTGAATCGGGTCAAGATGCTTGAGCGGCACGCGGTCGAAAATTTCTTCATACAGCGCTTCGAAATCCCGAAACGTCACGTCGCTCGTCATAAGTTCGTTGAATTTTGATGCGCTGCGCGCGATGACGGGATGCAATGCGTCGACAACTACAATGCGCGCACCCTCCGCAATCCCCGACGCGATAGCCGCAACCATGCGGCCCTCCGTTAAATCGTCCGTTTCGATATGCTGCACAAACCGGATGAGGAATCGGTCATTGCCGTTCACCTCGTCGAACAACTCGTCGGCTGCCGGACCCGAGCCGATGAGGAGCGCAGACACGCGATTGTTCGCTTTCATTTCGTAGGTCATGCGGTTGAATCGCCATACGCTTTCGGCCACAACCGAAACGGCGAGGTACAGCATGAGAATAACTTTCGGAGCGATGGAAAGGGGCAGAACAAAAAAGAGTATGGCGGTAATGGCGACGGTCGCGGCCTGCGCGCCCAAGATACGCACACCCATCACGCGCCGAATCGGGCGCGTCTGTTTCTCGTACAAACCGGCGACATAAAACACGACCAATGACAGCAGAAACATCGGCAAGAACGGGACCGCATTTGACGCAAAGTAACCATAGGAAGGTATGGAGAGGTTACGGATAAGAAGGGCAATCCACAAAGACGCCATCAATATGAAAAAATCTCCTACGAGAAGAATGGTCGTTTCGCGGCTATCGAATGCCATAGGTACAGATACTATAACGCGGAAATATATTGTACAGTTGCACTCATGAGCGCCGGCGCCCGTAAAAAAATCCTGTTCGTCATCACCAAGGCCAACTGGGGCGGAGCCCAGCGGTATGTCTTTGATCTGGCGACGGGAATTCGGGACGAGTTCGACACGGTGGTGGCGTTTGGGCAGGAGGGTCTTCTTGCCGAAAAACTGCGGGAGGCCGGCGTTTCTACATTTCCGATTCGAGCACTGCAGCGGGATATTTCATTCGCAAGCGACGTAAAAAGTTTTTTTGAACTCATTCGGTTTTTCAGAAAGGAACATCCCGACATAGTGCATCTGAATTCATCGAAAGCCGCGGGTCTCGGCGCGCTCGCGGCGCGCATCGCCCGTGTGCCGCAAATAATTTTCACCGCGCACGGCTGGCCGTTTAAGGAACACCGAGGCATCGCTTGGCTGGCGTTTGCATTCTTTGGCTCATGGGCAACGGCGCTTCTCTCGCATGATGTCATCGTCGTCTCGAAAGATGATTTGCGGATCGGTAAACGTCTTCCCTTTTGTGCTCATAAGATGCATCTTATTTACAACGGCATCGAACTTCCGCCGCTCGGTTCGGGCGAAAATATCCGCGACGCGTTTCCAAAAGGAGCCCGCATTACCGGAACCATCGGCGAACTTACGAAAAATAAAAATCAAATCGAACTTATCGAACAGGCGAAGAATAATCCGCGAATGTTTGTCGCTATTGTCGGCGAAGGCGAAGACCGCGCGTATTTAACAAAAAAAATCGCCGACTACGGACTCCGCGACAGAGTCAAGCTGTTTGGATTTATGCCTGCGGCCGATGTGTTGCGGGGATTCGATACGTTCGCGCTACCCTCCCTCAAGGAAGGTTTGCCCTATGTGCTTATAGAGGCGCGCATGGCGGGACTCCCAATCGTCGCCAATCGCGTCGGCGGCGTCGGTGAAATTTTAGATGCAAAAGACATGCGCGACTTCTCGCTTGAAGCAATGGTGAAAAATACGATTGCCGTCTATCGGTAACCCTAAACGGCCCGACGGGCCGTCGGTCGAACATTTCACAGAAATGTTTTAGCCGCCTGAATATTCGTTTGCGCTCACGTCGCGTGCGGCGGCACGTCCGTGCCGTGCAAGCGACGTAACAATGCCGAGCGCGCCGAATTCAAGCACAAGATGCGAGCCCCCGGAACTCATAAACGGAATCGTCGTGCCCGTGACGGGCAGCAGCCCCAAACTGATGCCGACATGTATCGCCACGTGCGCGGCAAACAGAATCAATACGCCGAGCGTGAAAAAGGCATCGAAATTCGTCGCTGATGCGCGGGCAATTTGCGCAAGCCGCAGGAACAAAAGCGCGTATACCGTTAATAACAGCAGCACGCCGATGAATCCCCACTCCTCCGCAAATGCTGCGAAAATAAAATCGGTCTGGTACTCCGGCAGAAAACGCAGCTTCGATTGCGTGCCGTAGCCGATGCCCTTACCCAGCATTTGCCCCGAACCCACGGCAATCTGCGCCTGATACGCGTTGTAACCCGCGCCGTGGATGTCGCTCGCCGGATTCACAAAAGAGACGATTCGTTCCCGCTGGTACGGCTTCAATCCCCCAAACCAGAGCAGAGAAGCGATGATGCATCCCGCGATGCCGAGAAGCAAAAGATGTTTTTTTGAAATGCCGGACACGAGCATCATACCGAGCCAGAGACATCCGAAAATAATGGCATTCCCCAAATCCGGCTCGATAAGAATGAGGAGCAGCAGCGTAAGCGTATACGCGCCGGAAACGATGATGTGCCTGAAATCCCCTATTTCAACATGTCGGCGCGATAAATATTTCGCCAGGAGTGCAATGAGCGCGAGCTTTGCGAGGTCGGCCGGCTGAAAAGAAACCGGCCCGAGCGTAAACCACGCGCGCGCGCCCATGACGGGATGCGCGACAACGAGCACAAGCAAGAGCAGCACGACCGAAGACGCATATAGCGTCATGATGACAGGCGTGCGGCGAAGAAAGCGCATATCGATTTTTGAAAATCCGAAGTACACAACGAACGCGACGGCGAGCCACATCAGCTGCCGCGGCGCAAGCGAAGCTCCCTGCCCGAACGTGTTCATCGTCAAAACGCCGATGAGCGAAAGCGCAATTGCCGGCGCGACAAGCGTCCAATCAAAAAAGAACCGTGGGCGCGCGAGCGAAGAATATGCAGCCATACTGGTACCCGCCGAACTAATCGGGAAACGGAATGATAGGAGTAACTTGAATCGAGGCCGTCGTGGTTGAAAATGCTCCGTTCCAGGTAAACGTCGCGGTCGCCTGGCCTTGTGCCGGTATCAGGGGAACAATCGTTTGCGATGCCGCAATAACGTTGCCTTGCATATCTTTCACGACGACAATCGTCAATACGTCGTTCAACAGCGTTGCGCTCGGATTTGAGAGTACGGCTTCTATGCGCGGAGCGGCAGCCGTTCCCGTTTGGGTTATATTCGAAACGCTCGGAACAATGCGCGGGTCGTTCGTCATCGAAAACCATTTCGGCGCGGACGGATCGACGGTAAGAAACGCGCTCGCGACGACAATCTGCGTGTCCGCAAATACGTTTGGTACGAATATCGGCACCGATTGCGCCGCGGGCAAATCAAACATTCCGGAAATATCGCGGAGATGCGCATGATTCGCGTCATAGAGCGCGATGGTGTACGGAACGTCTTTTGCCGCCGCATCGATGTTTTTGTTTTCAACCGATGCGATGATATCGGTGCGGCCGTTGTTCGGAAGCACCTGCGTAAACAGGACCACCGGCGGCTGTTCATCAAGGGCACACCGATACGGACAAGGGCCGCCGCAATCAATGCCGGTCTCGCCCTGGTTCTGGACGCCGTCGCTGCATGACGGGGATTTATAAAATGTCGCAATGAGCACGACGGCAAGGAATGCGGCGACAACGCTTCCGATGATAAGCAGAATGAAAAGCCGCCGCTTCGTTGCCCAGGACATGCGAATAGTATATAGCGTGTCGGGAAGAGTTGGTAGTGAATGAAAAACGCCGCGCGAAGACGCGCGGCCACAAACTCCTCGGGATGAGTGGATTTGAACCACCGACCTCCTGCATCCGGGGCAGGCGCTCTACCAAGCTGAGCCACATCCCGACGACGCCACAAAGTGTATCTGCCCGATGGGGCAGGGACAGGTACTAACGAAGTGTAAATACCAAGGACGATGATACCGAACCCTCCTGACGCGCGCAATATGCTTATAGTGCAAGCGTATTAAAAAATTCAAGTTTGCGCTTCATATACTCGCGTTTCGACAATCCGTCGGCTGCTTGTTTTAACTTTTCGTACGCGTTCCGCAGATTTTCGTCCGTCACCAAACGCTCATGAGTATTAATGTGCTCCAGGATTCTTCCGGCCAAAACATCAGAAAGAAACAGTTCAATGGTAAATCCAGACCGCACAAATTCCCACCTGATTGTGTTTTGCTTCTCATCAACTTTTATCGGTTCTCCAAAGATGCCTTGCAACATCCTTCCACAGGACCCGTATTCGCCGGCATCAATAACACCAAGATCGATATCGTTTTCTCCTGCGATGCCCAGTGCGGATGAACCAAAATAAAATATCTTTGCCGTTGGTATGGCCTGCCGAACTTGAGACATAATGCTTGCAGCCGTCTTTTGAGTACCCGGGTCAAATGGCGCAACGTGAACAATATCGACGTCAGATATTGTTTGAAGATATTTGAGATTCCCCTCCGTGAGCATAGCGGTCATTGTAACAAAATAACCGCGCATAACGCGGTTATTTTGTTTACATATTCGATTCCGCTCATTGCGTGCTTTGTGCTGGCGCCTACCTACTCTCCCCATCTGTAACGATGAGTACCATCGGCGCTAGCGGGCTTGACTGCCGAGTTCGGAATGAGATCGGGTATGACCCCACCGCCAAAGCACCAGCACAAAGCACACAATTGGAACCGAACACTTACATGTTCGACGCTACGATAAATCATTGGTATTGAAAAACAAAGCGGCTACAACGGTTTGTTTTGCAAACCGTTCGCCCGAGTGCGAACGAATGACTGATATACAGAGTTCCGCACGAGAGACTGGACATATTAGTACTCCTCGACTCCACGCCTTGCGGCGCTTCCATCTAGAGCCTATCAACCTCGTCATCTCCGAGGTGTCTCATAACGATTCCTAATCTTGGAGCACGTTTCCCGCTTATATGCTTTCAGCGGTTATCGCAACCCGACATAGCTACCCAGCGGTGCCCTTGGCAGGACAGCTGGTAGACCAGAGGTCAGTTCATCCCGGTCCTCTCGTCGCTTCGTTCCCCTGTTTCCAGGAGCGCAGACTATATCTTCATCCTTCTCCGCTATTCGGGGTTAGGATGATGGCATCTTACCCATAGGAGCAGTCATTCTCTGAGAAATGATTCCTCAACCTATGAGTCTAGGTATCTTTCAACCTAAGTCGTTACGGGGTCAAACCAAGTATCTGATGCAGTTCTTCTTTTGTCTTTCGTCTCTTGCTCATATAGTTTTCATTTTGTATGAGCAACAAGAGATCGACAATCTTGCGTATATTTTTCGGCTTCATAGTGCGAAGCGTGTCTCGCTCGAGCATTTTGCATGCCTGAATCAAGAGTCTTGCTTGTTTCTTTTTGAAACGAAGATACGGCTGAAGCATCTCTAGAGTTTCTCGCACCTGCGAGAAACCGTTGATGCGCAATTCCGTCATACTATCGTTTCGTTTAGAAACGTATCCGCACTTGAGCCGCGTTCGAATCCATGAGAGTGGCACATCGTGGCGACTGTCTTGATACAGACATATTGTCGCCATGAAGCGCACTCCCTTGGTCGAATCATTGCGTTTCTTTACTTGGAGCATGAGACTGCCATCTCCATCCAAGAAGCCCGCAATATACGCATAATCTGCAACTTTATTTGGTCGACTTCCCACGGTATTATCATAGTAGCATTCTGGTCCTCAAGCGAGTTAAATATCCACAGGACCGCGGGATATGAAACTCTAAAACCGGAAGCACATTAGACTCCACCGTTATAAGCCATGTTGTCATCAGAGATCTCTCTCTGAAGTAGCAATTTCTTACTAGGGACAACCCTCCTCAAGAATCAACGCCTGTAGTAGATAGGAGACCAACCTGTCTCACGCATCTAGTTAACTCCGATTACTCGGAGGATCGGACTGTAACTTACTCCCTAAAACTTTTGCGTTGCAAAAGTTCGGGCGAACAATCTCTTCGAGATTGTTTTAGCCTGGAGCATCAACATTCAGTCTCTACGGGTCTCTTTGCGATTGCAAAGAATTCCCTCGGTGTTGTCCTCTCATACACAATGAGATTGGATTTCACCGATATCAGTTGATTTGCTTCCCGAATATTCCTATTCGGGACCGCCGTGAGTATGTCTTTCGCATCCCGTTAGAGACGCTCGCTTTAGCGAGCCAGAACCTTGGTGAGGTTCTTGTCTCTACCGGGACGCATAGTGCGTCTCCACGCACCTAACAATTGCCTCGTGGATTCAGACCGTTCAATCACCAACTCTTGTTAGTTGCTGAACGGTCTGAACCCAGCTCGCGTACCATTTTAATTGGCGAACAGCCAAACGCTTGGGACCTTCTCCAGCCCCGCGCTATGGTGAGCCGACATCGAGGTGCCGAACTCCGCCGTCGCTAAGGACGCTTGGGCGGAACTAGCCTGTTATCCCCAGGGTAACTTATATCCGTTAATCTCTGGCCGCATCTAAGGCGTACCATCGGTTCACTATGCTCTGCTTTCGCATCTGCTCGGGAAGTACCCCTCGCAGTTAAGCTCTCTTATGCCATTACACTATCGGCACGGTTTCCATTCGCGCCTAGAGAACCTTAATAGACTCCTCCGTTACTTTTTAGGAGGATAGCGCCCCACCAAAACTACCTGCCACGCACGGTCCCCCGTTGGATCCCAACGGGGTTAGACACTGCAAGATACAAGAATGGTATTTCACTGACGACTCCACATCCCCCGAAAGGAATGCTTCAATGTCTCCCATCTATGCTACGCATGTATCCCGCAGGGCCAATACGAAGCTGTAGTAAAGCTCCTGGGGTCTTTTCGTCTAACTACAGGTATCCGGCATCTTCACCGGAAGTGCATTTTCACCGAGCGAGTCCTCGAGACAGTTTCCCAGTCATTACACCATTCGTGCACGTCGGAATTTACCCGACAAGGAATTACGCTACCTTAGGCATTTCGATTTCTCGAAGCCCCTCATGTCGCCATGAGGATTGGACTTTATCATCTCACTGCCCACTAAGCGTGAGTTCGGCGTAAAGTCTCTGAGGATTCCGATGCAGGTTTGGGCTGAGTCGCAAGAACCTCTTCAAGAGTTCTCCTGCGACCTTTGCCCTGCTGATTCATACTGTACGCAAGCCGTACCAAACGCTCAAACCCTTTAGAGGTCAAGTGCTCTTTCCTGTCCATTGATACTACAATGTCCCGGAATTTTTGATACGATTCGCGTTTTGTTATGAGCGGATATCTATCGAAGAAAGGTACTACCTTCTCTTTTAGATTCCGTATTGAGTCAATACTGAAGTTTAGGACGGGATGTGTACCGCTTTTGCGATATATTCTTCCGGTCTTAAATACTTCTTTGCATAACTCCAAGATTTCTCTGTGATTCTGATGTTGATACACCTGAAAACACGGATTAATCAGCCACCCTTCTTTTTTGAAGGGATTTTTAAGAATCGCTACACTAAAACTGCTTTCTCCGTCAACGAAACCTGCAACATAATAATGCAGAGCGTCTCGTTTGCCGTGAAAAAGTTTCAGGAGCTCTTTTGTAGTGTTGTCCATACGCAAGTTATTATTTTGCGTGGGCAATACCTGCATCGGCCTTTCCTGCTGATTGACTGCACATACGCATTGTTACCTACACGGTAGCGTATGCTCTAACTCTTTTCGAGACAGTTGTTCCAGCATTTGGCCGAATTTTACAATCGCCCTACTCATGACCTGCTTGCGCAGGTGGTAGCGAGTCCACGATTATAGTTATCGCCGACATTCACCGGGGCTTACACAGTCCAGCATACTACCGAAGCAGCATACCCACCGTGGTTGACCTTCCGGCATTGGTCAGGTGTCACCCCCTATACTTCCTCTTACGAGTTTGCAGGGAGTTGTGTTTTTGGTAAACAGTTGCCAGGAAAACTTTCACTGCGGCCCCCCATCCTTGCGGATGAAGGGCAGGCCTTATCGCTAACTTACGGCCGCTTTTTTGCCGAGTTCCTTGAGGACATCTTACTCGTTCGTCTTGGTCTTCTCGACCTGACCACCTGTGTCGGTTTGCGGTACGGTCGTCTATAGAGTTGATGCGTAGAAGGTTTTCTTGAAACCGCGCTTTGCACTCTCTCTTCCCCCGAAGGAGAAAATTGTGTCAGTGCTCGGGGTAATGCGCGCCGGATTTACCTAACGCGCGCCCTCGCACTGCCAACCGGAATCCAATTACCGGCAGTACATACAGCAGTCCGTCACTCCATTGCCTCTATAAACGGTCACGGAATATTGACCGTGTGTCCATCGGGTGCGGCTCTCGCCATCCCCTTAGGCCCGACTAACCCTCAGTTGATCACCATAGCTGAGGAAACCTTGGTCTTTCGACGTGCGGGGTTCTCACCCGCATTGTGGTTACTTGTACCGGCATTCTCACTTCTGTACGCTCCACCATGGGTTATCCCTTTAGCTTCATAGCGAACAGAACGCTCTCCTACCGCTTGGTTTGTATACAGAACAAACCAAACCCGCAATTTCGGCACGACATTTAACCCCGATCATCTTCGGCGCAAGGACTCTCGATGAGTGAGCTGTTACGCTTTCTTTAAATGGTGGCTGCTTCTAAGCCAACATCCTCACTGTTTATGAGTCCTCACTTCCTTGTGGATGTACTGAATGTCGATTTAGGGGCCTTAAGTGGCGATCAGGGCTCTTCCCCTCTCGTTCGATGGAGCTTCGCCCCCACCTACTAACTGCTGCACGGGCACGTGGTATTCGGAGTTTGATAGGAACCACGAGATTTCTCCCTGTTGGTCCCTTCCAGTGCTCTACCCCCACGTACACTTATTGCAACGCCAGCCCAAAAGCTGTTTCGGAGAGAACCAGCTATTCCCAGATTCGATTAGCTTTTCACTCCTTACCACAAGTCATCCCAAGGCGTTGTACGACCTACGGGTTCGGGCCTCCATTTGTCTTTCGACAAACTTCACCCTGCTCATGGCAAGCTCATCTGGCTTCGGGTCGTATGTATCCTACAGACGCGCTATTCACGCTCGGTTTCCCTTAAGCTCCGCCCCGGAAGGGCTTAGCTAAGCAAGATACACACACTCGCCGGCTCATTCTTCAATAGGCATGCCGTCACGGATGCAAGCATCCGCTCCGACCCCTTGTAAGTACACGGGTTCAGTTCTATTTCACTCCCCTCTCGGGGTGCTTTTCACCTTTCCCTCACGGTACTAGTTCACTATCGGTCATTGGACGTATTTAGCCTTACCGGTTAGTTCCGGCAGATTCACTCGAGCTATTCGTGTCTCGAGCTACTCAAGAATATGAACAAGAGTCGTCATGCATTTCACATACGGGGCCATTACCCTCTTGGGCGCTGCTTCCCAGCAGCTTCTGTTATACAGACGATTGATAACTCTTTTCGTACAAGTACGATGTTCACATCTTACAACCCCCCTTTCCGAAGAAAGAGGTTTGGGCTTTTCCCTTTTCGCTCGCCGCTACTTGGGGTATCACGCGAGTCGCGTTCCATTCAAACGAACATACGCTTGAATGGAACGCAACTCATATTGTTCTCTTTTCCTCCGGGTACTGAGATGTTTCACTTCCCCGGGTTCGCTTCTCGCAGACGTTACTCCGCGGATTCCAGTTCAAAACTGGAGGGTTTCCCCATTCGGATATCTCCGGATCAAAGGCTACAAACCGCCTCCCCGAAGCTTTTCGCAGGTTAGTCGCGTCCTTCATAGCCGTCCAAGGCCAAGGCATCCACCGTGCACTCTTAATTGTCTCTCGTACGGAGACCTATATACCACAATCATTAACGTTCTAACTTCGATTTTCGTCCACGACAAGTCGCGGACATGAACCGTCTTTTTAAGGACGGTTCAACCAATGATATTCGTATGTCAAATTACAGTGCCTCTTTGAAACGAAAGAACCGCCTCGAGCGGTTCTTTCGCGTTTACGTAACGCGCGGGCCTATGACGGCCTATCCGCTTCGAAAATCACTTGGTTCTTTCGGTTCGTAGACACGTAGGACGGAGTATAGACGAGTGCCGTAAATGCGTCAATAGCCTGTACGCGTCCAGTACTTTTGGCAGTCCCCGACGGTTAATGTACACACAATATACCGCAAGGGGGACACCATGCCGAGCGACTGGTGCGGGCGTTTGGTGTTGTACCAAATCAGCCAGTCGACAAGCTTCAGATTGAAGGAATGAATATCGTCCCGCAGCAGGCCCCGATTCAGCATGATGAAGTCCTCGGAGACGGTGCGATTGAATCGTTCGACGTGGGCATTCATCTTGGGAGTGCGGGGGCGGGTGTGAAAGTGCGTGAGCCCGAGTTCGGCACAGGCATCCTCGAAGTGTTTGGCGAACTCGCTCCCGTTGTCGGTCTGCAACTCGTCGATATCGAAGGGGCAAACCTCGATGACTCGGCGAAGGAAGTCGTCCGCGCTTCTCGACGAGTGGTTCGTATACGCGCCCGCAAAGGCGAACTTCCGCTCCACGTCCACTGCCGTGAGGACGTACCGCTTCACGCCGTCGATGAAGCGGACGACGGTATCGAGCTCCATGCCGCGCTTGCCGGTGCGGCGAAGCTTGGTACGGCGTTTCTGCGGTGTTTCCGTGTGATTGCCCGTACGTGCGTGGAACGAGAGCCGGCTCTGCTGCGGGAGCAGACCGCGGTTCTTCAAATCCAGAATGACCCGCCCAACGTATGACTCCGACACGGAGTACCCTTCTTCGCGCAGGAGAACGGCAAGCTTTGCTTTCCCAAGCCGGGGATGCGCCTGTCGTTCGCGGATGATGAAATCCTCGACCTCGGGCAGAACAGTCCTCCTTCGACGCGCCTTCGGCGCAGTGCTCTTCGGGTCAAGTGCATCAATGCGGCCCTCGTGGGCTTTGAGTTCCTCCTTCCAGCGATACAAGGTGCGCTCCGAGGTGCCAAAGGCGTCGTATGCGGCCTCCGTCCCGTGCATGTCCCAGAATCCCAATATCTTCACCCGTCTGTCGACTTCCTTTGGTTTCCGCATATGCCGCAATCGTATCGTCCTTTCCCACATGCTCAACCAGCCCTTCGTACCCCTGAAATTGCTTCTGATGTGCATATATCCTCGGTTATGAGGACTGCCAAATGTATCTGAACTTATGCATAGCCGAATGAAAACGGCCGCCCCGCCAAAGGCGGGGCGGCCGTTCTCTTGGCATTAATCCTTGATTTCCGTCTGCAAACGTTCGAGGAACCGCGCAGCGGATGCCTGTCCGCCAAGACCGAACGCAAGGCCGAGCGCGAGCGCAACCGCGATGACGATACCCTGGAAGAGGCCCTGGAGAATCTCCGTCGCGACGCCAAGCTGCGTAAGCGCGGCGAGCAAGGCGAATATCCAGATTGCGTACTTCGCAATCTTGCCGATGAGGCCTGCCGAGCGAAGCGAGCCCGCTTTTGCGGAGCTCGACACGACGCGTTCAGCCGCTTCGGCGACAATAGCCGCCACGAGCAAAATCAGCACGGCGACAATCACCTGCGGAAGGTAGCCGAGAACGACGGTGCTGATAAAGGTCTCAACCGCCGTCAGGTGCAGCACTTCAAGCGACGCAAGCAGGAAGACGATAATGAAAAACCACTGCACCAAAAACCCGAGAAACTTGCCGGAGGAAAGCTTGAGGCCGGCGCGAGAAAGCACGCGCTCGATGCCGGTCGGCTTCAGCGCCTGATCGACTTTAAGTGCGGTAACAATCTGTTCGACCACGCGGCCGAGACCGGCGCCGACAAGCCACCCCACGATAAAGATTACGATTGCAACGACAAGATTCGGAATGAACGCAACCAATCCGTAGAAAAGATTCGAAAACGACTGGTTCAACACATCCGCCCAAGTAGTGAAAACCATAGGTACGTAACGTTTTGTTTATACGATTAATAACTCACGCGCATGCGCGAGTTTCTAGCGGAAGTATAGCAACCTTTAGATCCCGATTTTATCGATAAGAGTTCTGTGTGGATAGTCAAAAACGTCCCGCAACAGACGATCGTACGCGCCTCGGCGATACTGGAAATCCCCCGTCGCAAAGGAGGCATAGCGAATCTCGCGGCCGAGCTCCGCCTCGAGAGAACGCACGGCGGTCGCAAGCACGCGCTCCTCGAGATGGTCTCCGACGATAAGCAAATCCACCTGCGTCTCGAGAACACCCGTAAAGAGTCCCGTCAAGGCAACAAGCCGCAATACTCCGGCGCGTTTCAGCGCTTTCATAATGTCCTGCGGACGCACGCTGGTCGTCTCGCGGACAAACGTGTCGAGCGCTTCGAGATGCTCAAACTTCGGATTGATCTGATAACGCGTAGGCGTTTGCGTCCCTCTTTTTCGAAGCAAGCCGGCCGAGGAGAGTTCGGCAAGTTCATGGCGCACGGTTTCCTTCGCGATTTTCGTCCGCTCGGCAACCTCGAAAAGAGTAAATGCCGAATCCTGATTAAAAATAAAAAGTCGTATGGTTTTGAGACGGGCAGTTGAGCCGAACAGTTTTGCGAGAGGTTCCATTGCCCAGAGTGTAAACGGTATTTCGGCGAAACGCAAAACACGCCCCGCTTCTAGCGGGGCGTGTTTTTTGTGTTGTTATTTGAGGGTTTATACCCACTCCGCAAAAGTCATGAGGCTTTGAGATACTGTCTTTCTCGAGATCCTGTGTCCTTGTACTTGAAGCAAGCTTCAAGTACCTCCGCGAAGGTCACTTTGAAGTTTACTTCAAAGTGACCTTCGCTCCGGCGTCCGTGAGTTTCTTCGCGAGTTCTGCCGCGTCCTCCTTCTTAAGGCCGGTCTTCAGCATCGACGGCGCTGCGTCGACGAGATCCTTGGCCTCCTTAAGTCCGAGGGCAAGCGCCTCCTTCACAACTTTGATGACTGCAATCTTGGTTGCGCCCGCATCGGTAAGTTCGACGTCAGCCGTCGACTTCCCTTCCTCTTCGGCCGCGCCCGCTGCCGCAGGACCGGCAACGGCCACTGCCGCCGCGCTCACGCCGAACTTCTTTTCGAATACCTTCACGAGCTCCGAGAGTTCGAGAACCGTAAGCTTCTCGACTTCTTCAACGAGCTTCTTGAACTTTGCCGGTACTTCAACCGCTTCCTCCGCCGGTGCTGCTGCCGGAGCTGCCGCGACGGGCGCTTCCGCCTTTGCCGGCGCCTCGGGAGCCGCCGCTTCCGGTGTCTGAGTTATTTCATCTGCCATGGTAGATAACTAAATTGAATAAATAATTTAAACCGCTCTCTGCTCGCGAATCTCTTTGAGGCCTAAAACATTTTGCTGTGCAAAATGTTCGGCCAATCAAATTGCCTGTTTCTCGGCAATTTGATTCAGAGCAATAACGAGTCCCTGAATCGGACTGTTGATGACGTTGACGAACATGCCGCGCAGCACCTGCATCGGCGGAATGGTTGCGATTGCCGTAATCTCGGCCGCATCAAGATACGCTCCGTCGAACACGCCGCCCGCAAGGGTAAGCGCGCCTTTGAGCTTCTTGCCGTTTTCATACACGCCGCGCGCCGGCGCAGTAGTGTCATCGCCCGCAGTCCATGCAACGGCGACTTCGCCGGGCAGCGTAGGCAGTGTGCCTTTATACCCGCGTTCGTCGAGCGCCCGCTTGATGAGTGTCTTTTTTGCTACGAAGTAGCGCACGCCCGACTGCAAAAGGTCCTTGCGGACTTTCGCCGAATCGGCGACGGTAAACTTCGTAAACGTCACGAATGCGACCGAAGACGCTTCCTTGAAAGCATCGTTCAGTTTCGCGACTATCTCGCGCTTCTTGTCTTTTGATATTGCCATACGTTGTACGTACGAACGAAATAAAGGAGAGTTCGACCTTGTTATGGTCTCCCTACGTAGGGTTTATCCGATTAAAATCAGGCGCCGACAAACGGACTTGTTGGCATCCTCGATTTTGTTTCCAATCGCTTTGCTCTTGGACAAAATCGGGACCTACGGTCTTCGGTTCGTACGGGAGCACTGTACCAGAACCAGGCAAAAATGTACATTACTGCGAAAAAGCGCTTGCCACGCGAAGCGTAAAAAGAGCTATCGCAACGATAAGCGAGAAAACGGTTGCAAATTTAACGAACTCGACGAAAAAAGGAAGCACGCTCGGCCGCGGAGATGATTGATTGTTATTTTTTTGATTGTTCATCCCGTTTGAAATAGGACGCAGACACTACCGGTGAGCGGAGCCTAAAATTACTGGTGGTACCCAACTAGTATACCAGGCGTTTTGGTGCGATAGGCGTCCGCTATTTCGAACGGGATTCATCCCGTTTGAAATAGGACGCGGGTGATACCATTCATGTCTACCGCCCTTCCCTTGCAGTGGCACGCTATCTCGTATCGTACTGACGGTATTCTTCCGTGTCCGCTATTTCGAACGGGATTCATCCCGTTTGAAATAGGACGCGGCGGGGTACCATCATGTCTACCGCCCCCTTTTTGCAGTGGCACACTATCTCGTATCGTACTGACGGTATTCTTCCGTGTCCGCTATTTCGAACGGGATTCATAGGCAGTAATAGCGGCAAGGAAATTCTGGTCGGTCGGAAGTATTTCCGGATGAGTTGTCCGCAACTCTATAACAATAGCATCTGCTTCGGCCGGATTTCCCGAGAGGTACAACACCTTTGCAAGGTCATACAATGATGCGGTGTCGGTCGGAGAGAGCCGAACGATTTCGCGAAGGAAGAACGCGGCATCCGTCCAGTCCTTAACATTTTCGTAATACCCTGCGGCGTGCCGCGCCGTCTCGAGGTCGTCCTTGTAATATTGTTTCCCTTTCGCCGCTTCCGCTGCGGCTGCGGCCGCATCGCCGGAAGCAAAGTCAAGCTGGGCGAGAAGGAAATGCGGCATCGACAAATTCGGCACGAGCGCGATGTATTGCGAGAGCAAACCGGCAGCGGCATTGTAGCCGGCGATACGGTCCGAGGAAGATGGCGGGTAGGTATTCGCTTGCGCGATGGAAGCATTCGCCACGATATACCAGGACTGCGGTCGTTTCGGTGACAGGCGAATGGCGCGCTCGAGCGCGCTTGAATACAATTTTTGGTCGACCGCCGCCCCTTGCGGCGCTAACGAAAACACAAGCGACAAGTCGAGCGCCGTGCGCGCATCATAGGTGTAATTTCCAAAATTCGACGTCAAAATAGAAACGGCGGTTTGATACGCATTTGCACGCTGCGCTCCCGTGAGCATCTCGGACTGCTGATAGGCATACATGTCGTACGCTTCGTAGCCGTATTCGAGATTGCCATAGGTGTGAAGCGCGTAACCCTCCGATAGATACGCGGCGCTCTTCGCGGGGTCTAAAATCTGATAGCCGTAGGCATGCGCAAGGTCATATGCCGCAAGCGCCGGACAAATCGAAACCGGAATGAGAAGCGCGATAAGGACGACCGCAAAAATCCAAGAGACGTAGCGCGTCCACGACGGCAGCGGCACCGCTTCCCGGGAGGTTTTGCCAAGCGATGCCGCGGTCAACGTCGCGAGCAGCGCAAGCAGAAGCCAGAAAGAAGAAACGGTGTCGAAGACGAAGAAGTTTTGAACGGCGTACAAAACCGCAAGCAGGGCGAAAATCCCCGCAACGCGGCGGGAGCCGCGGCGCGCTTCGCGCGCCGCGGCCGTAAAGAAACTTCCGATAATCGCGATGTAAAGAAGCAAACCGCCGATGCCGTACTGCGCAAAGTAATCGAGAAACGCATTGTGCGAACGGTCGAACCATTCTTCCTCTATTTGCGTCGGGTCGTAGAAATTATTGAACAGCGCGTCGATGTGTTCGGAGCCGATGCCGAGCCACGGATGCCGTTCAATCTGCGCGGCCATGTTTTTCCAAATGAAAAGCCGGCTCGCGACGTCGGCATCGGAGGCCGAGATTGCGGCGACGCGCGCAATCGGCGCAAACGGCGACTTCGCAAGTTCGCCGCGAAACGCGAAGAACAACCCTCCGAAAACGACGAGCGCGGCGAGCAGGCCCGCGGAATACGCGCGGCGCTTCCCTTTTCCTTTTAACGCGGCATACGCGAGATAGACGAGCGCGACGACCAGGAGCGCAAGTATCGATCCGCGCGTCGCGCTCAACACTATTGCGATTATCTGCAGAGCAGCGCCGGCATACGCGGCATTGCGCCACGCGCGCGGGAGCGACTCGGCGGCGGCGAGCGTCGCGAAAAGAGCGATGCCGAGATAACAGGCGAAAAATTCCGCGTTGCCTAGCAGGCCGCCGATGCGCGAGCCGCCGCCGAGCATCCACTCGCCAATGCCATACACCGCGACAAAGGTCCCGATGACCGCGACTGCGCGAAGCAAACGCTCAAAAAACGCGCGGTCGGCATACAGCAAAATCAAATAATAACTGCCGACCGCGCAGGTCAGCATCAGAAGTCCGTCGCCGCGCACAAACAAACTCCAGAAACTCTGATAGAAATCCATGCCCGACGCGCTCGCGATGTACGCGAGCGCGAGAAGCGCGGCAGGAAACCATGTCTCGGGCTGCCAAAGCCGCGACCAGAAAAACGTGCGGCCGTTAGCGGCGAGGATTGCAAATACTCCGAACGCCAAAAAAGAAATCGCATAGAACGATAGCGTCTTCGGAACGAGATACGGGTAAATGAGTCCGCCCGCAATCACGACCGGCAGGAGGACCGGCGAAAGGAGAAGCCACGGATACGCGCGCTCGATATATTTCATTCTTTTGCTTTAAGTCGGGCTATCTGCGCATCAATCGAAGAATTGTCCGCACCCGGCGAAAGTGATTCGACTTTTTGCCACGCGGCAATCGCATCGGCGTATCGCTTTTGTCCGGCAAGCCACTCGGCCTCTATCGAAAGGATGGGCGCCGCATCGCCGAACTGTTTGCTCGCATCCGAAAATGCCGCGAGGATTGCCGAGTTGTCATTTGGAAGCTTGCCCGTGAGAAAGTCGAGGCGCTGGATGTAATATTCCATTTGCGTCGGTTCAACGACTGTCGCTTTCGCGTACGCATCGGCAGCCGTGAACTCTGCGCCGAGCCCGTCAAACAAATGCCCGAGATTCGCGTATGCAAGACCTTTGCTCGGATGAATCGCAATCGCGCGATTGTAATTATCGTATGCCGTCTGTCCGTCGCCGAGCGACGTGTAATCGTTTGCGATTCCGTCATAGAGGTCGTAATCGTCGTACTGCCCTTTTCCGAGCAGGCCGGTGAGATGAGTTATGTCGGCATTTGCCTGGCTCGTAAGCGTCGCGTTGCCGCTATATGCGCCTTTAAAAGTCCACGAAGCGATGCGGTCCGCGGGGTTAATCGGAAACGGACCGGTCGCGACAGCGCCTTGCGCGGGAGTTGCCGCGGGCACCGTCGGAACAGCGACAGTTGCGCCGGGCGTACTTGTGGAAACGGTAATGGTAGAGGAAGCCGTCTGCGCAGGCGCCTTTGAAACTTGATTCTCGGCAAATACGGCGAGCGCCGCAGCTCCCACGACAACGACCGCGAGTAAAAGCATCTGATTCCTTGTTTTATCCATATTCAAAAAGCATACCACAATCGCGGAATCTGCCTTTGACGGCCGTGCAACGACCCCGCCCATCGCCGGTGAACATTTTCCGTGAAGGTCTGACTTTCACAGGATGCGCCGCGCATTTACCATGGCTCGAGCATGAGCGCCTTGAACTCCTCGCCGCGCGATGCCATGTGGAAATCGAATAGCTCGCGTGCCTCCTGTTTGTACGCGTCGCCCGTGCCGATAATGCCCTTAATGAGACCGTCCGGGTCATCGATTATCGGTGAAGGGTCCGTGGCGACCGAATCCCGCAAACTCGAATACGGGTACCACTTCGCCCACTCCCACGCATCATCGAAGTTGGCTTGCGCCGCACGCAAGCCGCCCGGATACATCTCGAGCACGTTCTTCACGAGAATATAAAAAGCGAGGTACCGATAATGCTCGTCCTCGGTAACAGTGCGCGCGTGATACGAACCTTGGAAAAGGCCTCCCTTCTCGCGATATTTCACATTGAAATAAGATGACATGCTCCCGCAGAAACGCTGCATGAATTTCGCCGTTCCACCCTCGCGTAGTTCCTGCAAGAGGATATGGAAATGATTCGAGAGGAACGTCCACGCGAGAATGCGCACGAGCGGATCGCGCTCCGGCCAATGCAGGGGGCGGGAAAACGGCTCGACGGCAAGCACCTGCCGATGCCAATTTGCATCGGCGTAGGTGTCGTTGAGATAGAAGAGCCCGCGAACCGAGCGGTCGCGGTCGTGAACGTCGCGCATGATATCCAAACCCCGGACGCCTCTTTGCGTGATATGCCGAATCGATCCGATGCCGTATGGTTCTATTCGCATAGCAATCAATATAACTCGAAAGCCACACAGCGTAGCCAAATTAAGTCGTCGCCCTGTGGAAGTTTAACTTCCACAGGGCGACGACCTCCGCAGACAAAATACATGGAAAGCAAGCATGTGTGAAAGTTAAACTTCCACAAATGCTTACATTTGGGGAATGTGAGAGAAATACAAACGCAAAAAACTACCTCTCGCGAGTGGTTTTTGCTGCTAGGCCAACCCTTAGCCGCGTCCGGTTCCGGTTCCGGAACGTCAGACCTTCCGGAGGTGGATTGAGTCAGTGTGAAAGTTAAACTTCCACAGATGCTCATGGAGGTGGATTGGGTCAGTGTGAAAGTTAAACTTCCACAGATGCTCATGGATAAAAAGAAAGAACCCCCTTACGGGGGTTCTTTCTTTGAGACAGACCTTTCGGCCGCTCACGCTAGGCCAATTTCCTAGCCGGACCTTGTGAAAGTTAAACTTCCACAGATTCTTGTTATATCCATATCAAAAAGCATACCACAAAAGCAAAAACCACCTCTTTCGAGGTGGTTTTTGCTGCTAGGCCAATTTCCTAGCCGGACCTTGTGAAAGTTAAACTTCCACAGATTCAAGAACCGTAGCTAGCGCTAGAACTAGTGTGAGTAGGTCGTTGCGTTAGACGTGAAGTTCTTGAGGAGGTAACCGTTCGTCCAGTCGCTCGAAGAAATCGAGTGAGACGGATTTGTCGAAGAGCGGTCAGACCACACGAACCCTACTGTCGGGCTTGCGGCTACGGTTCCGGTAGCTGTGTTGTTTTGAGCAGTACCGGTGTCGGCAGCAAGCGAGATTGTGAGGGATGCACCCGTCGGCCAACCGGAGACCGTGCCGTAGAGGTCATAGGTCTTGGTTGCACCGGCTGCGACCTGCGCGTACTTCGCGAGCGTATTGTTGTTCGTCGGAAGGTCAACCGTGATGGTTGTCGCCGTCGTCGAAGCATACGTTCCCGTGTCGAGCAAGCTTGCGCCCGAGCTGTCATCCGTCAGATACGCGTTGGTAACCGTCGTAGACGTCGTCGATACGTTGAACCTGAGGTGCGTCCATTCGATAGCGCCTGCAGGGTCAGCCGAAATGGTGAACTTGTAGAGCGGAGAACCGGTGGAAGGAACCGAGTTGCCCGTAGCGACGTTGGCGAAGGTCGGAATCGACTTGCGAACGACGAAGGTACCGTTCGAAGCGAGCGTCAGACCTGAACCGCCGGTCGGGGTCGTGATAGCAGCGCCTGCGCTGTTGATTGCACGGAACGTGTTGTCAACTGCGGTGCTGGTGTTGCCTTCATCGAGCGAGACGTTAATCTTCGCGCCCGAAGTTGCACCCGATGCTACCGTCGGCGTACCGACATAGACATCGATGTTAGACGAGTCGTTTGCCGGGACGTAATCGGTGAGACCGGTGAAGGTCGCCGTTGCGAACTGGTTTGCCGAGTTGATAGCAAGTGCCTGCGTAGCCGTCTGGGTCGCGCCGTTGACATCCTTGTAGGATACCGTGACGTTCGTAACCGAAGACGCTACACCGTTCGGAACGAGAATCGCGAGATTCTGGACCGTGTACGAGGTGTTCTGGGATGCGAAGTTGAATTCGCCGACCTGGACCTGGCTTGCGCCCGCGAGGACGTTGTTGCTGGTCGGGTCACCCGCACCGCGAGTTACCGTCAGCGTACCTGTGCCGACAGTGATGTTCTGAAGAGTCGACTGTGAAGCGCTCACGGGGGAACCGGTGACATCACCGTTGCCCGAAGTGGCGGTGGTAACAGTCAACTGAATCGGGCTTACGCTTGCATTCGAGAGAACGTTTCCGTAGACATCGACAACCTTTGTCGAAGAGACGGGGATATCGTAGTTAACGGAGAACGAGTTGCTGGTCGAAGGCGTGGTCTGGACCGTGCCAAGCACGTTGCCAGTCGCGTCATCCTTGAGCGTAAGGTTCGTAAGTTCTGCTGCCGCACCTGCCAAAAGCGAGAGGGTGATTGTGTTCACCGTCACGCCTTCAGTCGAGCCGGTCGAGAGCGTAAACGCCCCGAGCTTGGCATTGTTGCTTCCAGGAACAACGGTCTGATTGCCGTAGCCCGAGTACGCAGTTGCTGTGAGCTGTGAGTTCGAGACAACGACACCGTTGCTGCTAATCGGTGCACCCGGAACATTCGTCGCGTTGAGGGAGCTCTGGCCCTGGCCGTTTGACGACCCGGCATTAAGAGTAACCGTAACCGACGTGCCGTTCGGAAGATTGTTGTTGCTCGTATCCTTGGCATCGCCATAGATGCTGACAAGCGTCGTCTGTCCGGCCGGAAGGATAAGAGAGGAACCGAGGGAGAAATCCGTCGGCGAACTATACGTTCCAATCGACTTCGTTGAACCAACCTGAACGCCGTTCACAAGAATCTTGCCGTTTGCAAGACCACCTGCGCCCGTTGTCGTGGCGTAGACGTAGAGGTCGGAGACCTTTACGTTTTCACCCGAGGCAAGGAAGTCGAAGGTTGCCCACTTCACGTTCGAAGCGCTGTAAGCGACCGACTGACTCGGAGAGCTCGGGTCAAGAGAGACCGAGACGCCCGAACCTACGGACACCGAATTGATGGTGACCGGGCCGGCTGTAACCGCACCGGACCATGCAACGTTGCCAAGGGAACCCGGAGTTACCGGCTGGCCAAGCTGGCTGTCGATAAACATTGCGTCGGAGGAGCGCTGCACCGAGAAGCTCAAGGTGCGGGACGCGCCGCCCGTAATGTTTGCGAGTACCTTGATGATGTGGCTCGAAGTCGAGAGAAGAACCGGGTTTGCCGAGAGGTCGAAGGTGATTGCCGACTGGCTTGCGCCCGAAGGAATCGTCGAACCTACCTGCGTACCGTCAACATAGAGCGCCAAGCTCTGCACATACTGCGTGTCAATCGAACCGAGGTTCGTGAGGCGAAGCGAAGAGAACTTGACCGGATTATTGGTCACCGAAACGGTGTCCTGCCAAACCGGATATCCGGTCTGCGGGCTGATGTTCGTGCCGTTACTCGGCGTCACGTTTGCCTGGAAGCTCACGCCTGCAAGTATTGCATTCGAGATTGTCTGGTAGCCGGAGCTAATCGGGAAGCTGACGGAACCGTCAAGCGTACCGTTGCTGTTGACCGAGACAAGCTGGACACCGAGCTGCTGTCCTGAGGAGCTGCCCGCGATATCGGAACGAACAGACACCGTGTAGGAGCTGTTTGCCGGAACCGTGAAGAGCGCCGTCGGATTTGTAAAGCTGAACGCAGAAGCGGAGACGCCTGCCGAGTCCGTGATGCGCGTGCCTGCATTGTAGAGGTACACGTTGGCCAAGGTTGCATCATTGCTGACACCCGTGCGATTGAAGCTAAGGCCGGTGACGTTGATAGGAGCATTGCTCGGGTTCGTGAAGACGAAGTCCCCAAGATCGCCGATGCCCTGGCCCTGAACGAGAACCGTGCCGTTCGGCGAAGTCGGCGAGAGCATGACCTTAAGGCCTGAGCCCACTGCCGTTGTCGTCGTGCCGGTGCCGGTCGTCGTTGTCGTCGTGCCGGTCGAGCCGCCTGTCGTGAAGACAGCGCGGGTCTTAGGACCGAAGTATCCGGCCGCCGGAGCGACGTTGTTTGCCGCCTGCCACTTTGCAAGTGCCGCCTTCGTCAAAGCACCGAAGTACGTCGTCGGGGTAGCAATATTCAAGTAGCCGTCAGCAATGAGGGCCGTCTGAAGCGCCTGGACATCTGCACCCGTCGAGCCGACCGTGAGGTCGCGCGTGAAGGTGTAGGACGAACTGCTCGTGGTAGTCGTAGTCGTCGTTGTCGTCGAAGGCGTACCGCCCGTAAGCGATGCCTGGACATTTGCGATGGTGCCGCTGTCAGCACCGAACGAAGTGAGGAGCGAGAGGATTGACTGGACCTGTGACGGGGTCAATGCGGCCGCGTGCGCGATAGGCGCAAGCGAGAGCATCGAGGTTGCCATCGCGAGTCCGGTTGCCACTGCCGCGACCTTCGCGATCGCTTTCGTAGTTACCGATTTCATATTGATTGATAAGAATTTTAAGACGCACATAATAATTAATTTAAGCGCACTTTCGTGCGAGCACATTTTCACTTTCACACTACCCCACAGCGTACAGTTTCGACCAATACGCCATGGGTTAGTTGGCAAGGGTTGACGTCCGTTTTTTGCGGACTATTCAATTATCAAAGTACGCCCTACCGGGAACTGCAGAGTTCCCGCAAGGACTAACGCTAAGTATATAGTGAAGGCAAGCAATCACTACACCGGCGTTGTGGATAACAAATCGGAATCGAGCACGCAAAATAGACCGTTTCCGGCCTTATATCTGCGCTTGCCCGTATGTGCTCCGAGTCGCTACCACAAACGCCATGATAGCAAATACGGGATGGAAGTCAAAACGTTCCATGAACGAAGTATGAGGGCTTTTCGGGCTGTAAAGGCCTAACCTTCATGGACGATAAGGGACAAGAGGTTTTGGGGAGTCCTGAGAGGGACCAATCGGCAATGGGAAGGTCAGACCTTCCCATTGCCGATTACGCGAGGGAATAGGTACTCCAGCGACGTTCTCCTTGTTTCTGAACCAGTCCCGCGACAATGAGCGCGGAAAGCTCTCGCTGGACGGTCTTTTCGGAAACACCGCGAATGAGCGTCGATATGTCTTTTATACTCGCCTTGTCCTTATTGCGTATAACGGACATAATGCTTTCACGTCTGTCCTTTATATGGACTGCCGGTTCCGCGCTGTCTTTTACATGTCCTTTACGGACGGCCGGCATTTTTTGAATGCGCTTCGGTTCCGTTGAGGCGGGACGCGGAACCGCCTCCTGCGAGTATGCCTGCCTCGCAATGCCGGCGAGCGTCGGCGCATCATCGAGGAAAAGACGCGGCTCTTCGTACGCCGCAACTTCCTGCAAAAGCGCATGCGCTTCGCGCGAGATAAGCTCCGAATTCATGGAAGAAAGAAGGCCGCCCGTCCGCGCGATTCCGAGCACGCTCGAGAGCGCGAGAAGTTCGCGCGAAAGCGCCATGCGCGCCGAGCCGGACGGCAGGATTGCCGCGTCGACAAGACCGACTGCAATCGTATCTACCTTGTCCCTGAGCGACGGCGATTCCGCAAATGCCGGCGCGATGAGATGAATGGCTTTCGCGAGCCGTTCCGCTTTTTTGTAAATATAAACCCTGCGTATGTCTTTTTCGAAGATGTTATTAAATATGCTTTTTTCTAGGACGAAATCCTCTGAAAGCTGGTCTTTAGCTTTTGTCTTATTTTGTAGGACATCATGGTTTTGTCCTACACGTCCTATATTTGTAAGCTCGTGTCTCATACGATATAGGACAGTATACTCTCCGGAGAGGGCGATGCAATGCTTCGCAAGCGACCCGTTTTGCGCAAGCGATATAGTGGTACAATGCCTTCATATATGAGCCGTAAAAAAGGTGCCGGGAATGCGAAAAAAGGCCGTCCTCGCGCGTCGCGCGAAGATGAAGTTAAAGAGTACGATTCGCTTGTCCGTTATTCCGCGGCCATCGTTCTGTTCGCCGTCGGCGTTTTGCTTTTGCTCGGAATCTTCGGGCCGGCCGGAACCGTGGAGAACGCCATCTTCAATGCAAGTTACGGCATCATCGGCATCGCGGCATTCCTTCTTCCCATTGCGCTTCTGCTCGTCGGACTGTATGCGGGCTTCGGCTGGCCATCACTCGAACCGCTGGTTACGACCGGCGTGCTCATCTTGTCGGCGTCGGTTCTCGCATTCGTCGGACTCTTTCCCAACTCGAACTGGGGCGGCGCGGCGGGAACCTGGGAGGCGACGGCGCTCAAAGGTTTCTTCGGCTTGGCCGGAGCTTTCGTGCTTGTGCTTGCAATCATCTCCATCGGCATTGCGCTCGTATCGGACATTGAAGCCATCTTCGGATTTATCGGCAACGGCGCCTCCTCGCTTTGGCGCCGCGCCCGCGAGCGCAATACCGAGGACGACGAGGATTTCGAGGAGGACGAACTTGCCGTCGTCGGCGTGCCGGAAGAATCGGAGGACGAGGACGCCGACGATGAAGACGTGCCGCGCCCTCCGGAGCACGAGCCGGTCGTAACGATGTTTAACCGCCCGACCGGCACGCAGGGCACCGGCATCGCAAACTTTGACGCCGAGTATGAAGCGCCGCCGCTCTCGATTCTCGGAGCCGACCGCGGCAAGCCGGGCGTGGGCGATATCAAAGCAAACGCAAATATCATTAAAAGGACATTTCAAAACTTCGGCATCAACCTCGAAATGGACGAGGTGTCGGTCGGTCCGACCGTCACCCGTTACGCCGTGAAGCCGGCCGAGGGCGTGCGCCTTTCCAAAATCGTTTCTCTTGCCAATAACCTCGAACTCGCGCTCGCCGCTCACCCGGTGCGCATCGAAGCTCCGATTCCGGGCAAGTCGCTCGTCGGCATCGAGGTGCCAAACTCGGTCAAAGCGATGGTCGGCCTCGGCGGTATTTTGGGCGCACCGCAATGGAGCGACAGCGACAAGCCGCTTTTGGCCGCGCTCGGGCGCGACATCAGCGGAACGCCGCACTATGTGAACATCGCAAAAATGCCTCACGGGCTTGTCGCGGGCGCGACCGGGTCAGGAAAGTCGGTCGCCATCCATGCCATCATCACTTCCCTCCTCTATCGAAACGGACCGAACCAGCTGCGCTTCATCATGATTGACCCGAAGCGCGTCGAACTCACTCTCTATAACGGCATTCCGCATTTGCTTACGCCGGTCATCACCGATCCGAAGAAGGCCATCTTCTCGCTCAAATGGGCGGCGAAAGAAATGGAACGCCGCTACAACATCCTCGAAGCGGAACATGTGCGCGATGTCGATTCCTACCACTCGTCGATTTACGAGCCCGCAAAAAAGAAAGGCGGTGATGATATGCCCGAAGCGCTTCCCTACATCGTCATCGTCATCGACGAGCTCGCCGACATTATGCAAAGCTATCCGCGCGAGCTTGAAGCCGCCATCGTCCGGCTTGCGCAGATGTCGCGCGCCGTTGGCATCCACCTCGTGCTTTCAACCCAGCGCCCGTCGGTCAACGTGATTACCGGCCTCATCAAGGCAAATGTGCCGACGCGCATGGCGCTCCAAGTCGCCTCGCAAATCGACTCCCGCACCATTCTCGACGGTTCGGGCGCGGAAACGCTCCTCGGCGCGGGCGACATGCTCTATCTTTCGAGCGATATGCAAAAGCCGGTACGCATCCAGACCGCATACATTAGCGAAAACGAGGTGAAAAAAGTGGTGAGTTACATCAAGAGTCACAATGTCGGCGGGCTCTCAAGCATTGATTTCGGCGGCAACGGAACAAATATCTCGCATGAGCCGAATGACGTCATCGGACTTGTAAACGGAAGCTTCGGCGATGATGAGGATATTGACGACGATCTCTATCAAGACGCGCGCACGGCGGTCGAAGAAGCGGGGCGCGCCTCCACTTCCTATCTTCAGCGCAAGCTGAAAATCGGCTACTCGCGCGCCGCCCGGCTCATGGACGTGCTTGAAGAACACGGCGTTATCGGCCCGGCCGACGGCTCAAAGCCGCGCGAGATATTGACGCGGCAAGCGCCAACAGCCCCGCACGCCGCTCCGGAAGACGATTATTTGTAGACGGGAATGACGCGGTATTTCATTGCGGCGGTGCTGATACTCCTTGCCGGTTACGGATTCATGGAGGCATGGCCGCTTATTGCGGGCCCGTCGCTCTCGATAACGTCGCCCGCAAATAACGCGTCACTACCGGGCGGACAGATAACGATTGCCGGAACGGCCACGCGAGCGGCGCAAGTGACGCTCGACGGCGAAGCGCTTCTCCATGACCAACAGGGACGCTTTTCGTCAACCCTTACCTTTCCCCGCGGAGGTTCTATACTTACCTTTACGGCAACCGACCGCTTCGGCAGGACGGTGACCGTGACCCGCTCGATTTTCGTACCCTACTAATTCGTAAACTACTAACCCGCGCTTATGGCCATTGCTAAGAAAAAAGAGAAGGTGCTCAAAACCGTTTCGGCGGCAGTCAGCGACAAAAGCGAGCGGCAGAAATCAATCGAGCTCGCGCTCAAAGAAATCCGCACGAAGTTCGGCGACGAGGCAATCACGACCTACGGCGCCGGCACGCCAAAAAAAATTCCGGCCATTGCTACCGGTTCCATCGGGCTTGATGCCGCCTTGGGCGTCGGCGGACTTCCCCGCGGCCGCATCATTGAAATTTTCGGCCCCGAGTCCTCGGGCAAAACGACGCTCGCTTTGCATGTGATTGCCGAGGCACAAAAAGCGGGCGGCATTGCCGCATTTGTCGATGCGGAACATGCGCTCGATCCCGAATACGCGCGCCGTATCGGAGTGAAACTCTCCGAGCTCCTCATTTCCCAACCGGACACGGGCGAACAAGCGCTTGATATCGTCGAGAGTTTGGTGCGAAGCGGAAACGTGGACGTGATTGTCGTCGACTCGGTTGCCGCACTGACCCCGAAAGATGAAATCGAGGGTGAAATGGGCCAGCAGCACATGGGAAAGCAGGCCCGCCTTATGAGTCAGGCGCTTCGCAAACTCACCGCCATCGCCGCACGAAGCAAGACGATTGTGATTTTCATCAATCAAATCCGCATGCAAATCGGCGTGATGTTCGGCAATCCCGAAACGACCCCGGGCGGCAAAGCGCTTAAGTTTTATACCTCGGTGCGCCTCGATATCCGCCGCATCGCATCGATAAAAAAAGGCGAGGAAGTGGTAGGCGGGCGCGTGCGTGTGAAGGTCGTGAAAAATAAAGTCGCCGCTCCATTTAAAACGACCGAATTCGACCTTCTCTATAACGAAGGCATCAGCCGCGAAGGCGAACTCATCGCGCTCGGCGAGAAATTCGACCTTGTCTCAAAGAGTGGAGCGTCCTATAAAATGGGCGAGACATCGCTCGGAAAGGGATACGATGCCACGCGCACATTCCTGCGCGAGAACAAAGACGTTTCAAAGGAACTTTTGAAACAAATCAAAGCAAAACTTGAAGAATAAGGCCTACGCAGCCTCGTGCGCGGAAAAAAATGCGATAGCGCGCGCGACTTCGCGCACCAGAATGGCAAATGCGAGAATGGCAAGAACGATGAGCGCTTGCACGATGAAGCGCGTACGGTCAAACGCAAGCAGATAAAAACGCGGAAGGTCGGTCATATTCACCGGCGCATTTTGTAATACGTGTGCGACCCACACTTCCCTGCCGATGCCCCAAAGCGCAAGCAGTGTCACAAGCATGGAAAAAACACTGCTCGAAATCGCAAGCCGAAGCGCGCGGATGAGATACACGCGCTGCATCACGATACGCTCGGTGTTCGAAGGGTTGTCAGTCATACCGCTGTTCGTCATACGCTTTTTTAAATAATTTCTTTGCGCGATGGACGCGCGTTTTCACGGCAGGCACTGAAAGTTTTTCTGATGCCGCAATTTCCTCTTGGCTCTTGCCTTCGATAAATTGGAGACGGAGAAGACGCGCTCCGGCTTCCGGAAGTTTTGCGAGCGCACTTATGACTTCGTTTCGCACGGATAAATCTTCAAGGAATTCGGCTCGATCATCCGGAAGCGATTCATAGTGTTCCGGAAGGAGCTCCGCGCGTTTGCCTCGCTCAATGCTCTTTGCGCGATACTTGGTGTATGCGACTCGGTTAAGAATCGTGTATGCCCACGAAGAAAACGACGCTCCTTCCTGCGCATGATACTTGTCGGCATACAGATACATCTTGGTGAACGCATCCTGCACCGCTTCTTCGGCGTCTTCGGGGCTTTTTAGGATGGTGCGGGCCCTCCGAAGCAGAGCGGCCTCGTAGCGGCGTACCAACAGGGCAAAAAGGTTCGGTTCCTTCTGTGAACGCGCGAGAATCTCGGCGTCGGGAAGCAAGGATAGGTCTGTGGTTGAAAAACTCATTATGTCTGCTAGCATACAGTAATCCCCACCTTTTGGCTTCGCCAAAGTCGGCGATACTTTTTATAACCGGCGCTTGGTCTGCAGGGTTTCAATACCCTCCCCGACTGCGTCTAACCTGTATTCCTATGGCTGTATTGTCCTACAACGAGATTCTTCCGAAGACGATTATCAACTACAACAATGAACCGTACGAGGTTCTTTCGTCGCACATTTTCCGCATGCAGATGAGGAAGCCGGTGAATCAGACCAAGCTTCGCCAACTGGTCTCCGGCAAAGTGCTAGAAATTTCCTTTCACCAAAACGAGACCGTGACCGAAGCGGACATCGACCGCATGAAGGCGCAGTACCTGTACTCGAACCGCGGCGAGAGCTGGTTTGCCGAGGACGGCAATCCGAAGAACCGTTTTTCATTTCCCGAAGAACAGGTGCACAATCAGGTGCAGTGGCTCGTCCCGAACAGCGAAGTCGAAGTGCTCACCTACGAAGAGAAACCGATTACGATTACTATTCCGGTCAAAGTCGAACTCGCGGTCAAAGACGCTCCTCCGGCAGTCAAAGGAAATACGGTGTCGGGCGGCACAAAGCTCGTGGAACTTGCCACCGGCGCAAAGATAAACGTCCCGCTTTTCATCAACACGGGCGACGTCGTGCGCATCAACACCGACACGGGCGAATACACCGAGCGGGTTGAGAAGGCATAGCGCAAACAGAGTCGCGAAAACGAAAACCGCCCTTCGGGGCGGTTTTCGTTTTCGCGTAAAAGCGCTTACGCCGCGATGTATGGCTAAAGCAAAACCGCCCAGAGGCGGTTTTGCTCGCCCGATTGCTGCTTAGGCAGCAATGTAGGGAAGCAGCCCCATGTAGCGAGCGCGCTTGATGGCCTGCGTAATGTCGCGCTGTTTATTAGCCGGAATGCCGGTGCGCTTCTTCGAAAGGATTTTCGCGTGCGAATTGGTGAAAAGCTTCAAGTACGCGACATCTTTGTAGTCGACGAATTTCTTGATTTCTATTTCTTCCCGTTCTGCTTGGTAAGCCATGGTTAGTTATTGAAATTTTAAAATGGGATGTCTTCCGGATTGATTTCCTCGTCCGGATACTTAATCTCGTCGGAATCCTTCGGAGCCGGCTGTTCATCATGCGCGGATGCGCGGCCTTCGCCTGCCCCGCTGCGTCCGCCGTCGGCACCGAACTGGAAGTTGTCGACGACGATTTCGGTGCGGTACTGCTTCTTGCCATCTTCCTTGCCCTCCCACGAGCGCGTCTGGATGCGGCCTTCGATAAACAGCGGGCGGCCTTTCTTCATATACTGCGCAATGACTTCCGCGGTGCGGCCGAATGCGACGATGTTGTGGAACTCGGTTGCCTCCTGCTTCTGGCCGTTTTTGTCCTTGTACGTGCGGTTCGTTGCAATGCCGAAGGATGCGACCTGCTGGCCGGACGGAAGCGCCTTCAACTCCGGGTCGCGGGTAAGATTGCCGTAGAGAAATGCTTTGTTGAGGTACATACCGTTAGAAATAGGACGCGGACGTTTCAACAACGCCGGTATCTATTCGATTAGTGCTAGTAATAGTTGCCATGGTGTTATTCAAATTGATGCGTTCGCGATTTCTAACGGTATACATGTTTTAGACAACGAGATTTTCGATTGCCGTGTTGAGCTCCGCTCCCGCGACCGCTTCCGGATCTTCCTCCGGTTCGGGCACCTTGAGCAACAACGCGCGCATCTCGGTTGCGTGGCGGGCGGCGTCCTTGGTCGTGAGAAGGTCGATAAAGCGGATGATGTGCTTGTTCGCATTTGCGGCGGCTATAATTTCCGCGTGCTTCGGCGCAACAGTTTCGTAGGCAATCCACGAGAAAAATGCGGAATCGAAATCGCGGCGGCCGGAGACGTCCTGGCGGGAAATCGTGTACGCAAGCTGGATTTTCTGCGGTTCGCCTTCTGCGACGATGGTTCCATTTTCCGCAATCAGGTCGCGGACCTTCTGGTACGCCTTTTTCACCTCCTCCGTGGGGAGTTCGGGGTCAAGGTGGAAACCAAGCTCGTAGACGCGCGGATCGAGCCCCTCGTCTTCGAGAATTTCGTCAGCTGCAACTTCAATATCTTTCTTCGCCATAATGGCGCAATCCTAGCACGAGATTTTGCCTCCCGCAAGGACGCCCGCCGACCGCCTAAATGGCCAATCCAAACATCCTTCCGGCATTATTAAGCAGCGCCGCACGCACATCTTCGAGCTTTTCGCCCCGCAATTCGGCGATTTTGGCCACCACATCGATGACGGCGAGCGGGTCGTTGCGCTGTCCGCGGCGGCTAAGCGGCGCCACGTATGGCGCGTCGGTCTCTGAAAGAATGCTTGCGAGCGGCACATTTTGTATGACCGCATCATAGTCGCGGGCGAAAGTGATGACGGCCGTAAACGAAAGCGTGAAGCCGAGCGAAATGAAGGTCTGCGCCTCTTCGACGCCGCCCACGAAGAAGTGCATGTCGCCGCGCAGATTCGGATATTTTGCTTTTTCTTCTTTCAGAATTTCCGCGATGTCGTGATAGGCGTCCTGCGTTCCTTTGCTCGGGCGCGCATGAATCGTGAGCGGCTTGTCGAGCAGAGATGCAAGCGCAACATGTTTTCTGAAGACCTCTTTTTGATTATTTTTCACCTCGTCGTTTATTTCAACCGGCCGGAAATAATCGAGTCCGCACTCCCCCACTGCAACGACTTTCGGATGCCGCGCAAGCGCGCGATACGCCGCATCGTCAAAAGTTTCGTCGTCGATGTCGTTTGGATGCAAACCGACTGCGGCAAACAAATGCTCGTATTTTTCCGCGAGCGCAAGTGCTTTTTGCGAAGATTCAAAGTTTGCGCCGACGACAATGCCGACAACGCCTTCGTCTTTCATTCGCGCAATGATTTCCGCTTCGTCCTTTGCATACTGGCCGAACTGCACGTGGCAATGCGCGTCTATGTACCGTGCATTCATGCGCCTGTCGGCGCCGCGAGGCGCGGGAAAAGATTTTCTGGTTTCTTGTTCTCTCGAATCGCCGCGGAAATGGCGGCGGATGTTTTTGGCATTGCCGGTTCGAGATGCGCGGAAATGTTCGCAAGTTGCCGCACGAGATATTCGATGTCTGCGCGAGCGGAATCTCTGTCTCCCTCGTCCACGCTCTTTATTTTCTTATATGGAGCGCTATCCGTCATGAAGGTGTCTGCCGCGGCAATTTTTGCAAACGTGAAATCCATCGCATCGTTGAAGCGAAAATTCTCGACATGCTGCGAATACAAGGCATCCATCGTCACATCGGAGTCCGCAATCTCGACCGGATGCGGCAGATGTTCCTCCGCAAGCTTCATAATGCGCGCGACAAGGTTGCCGATTCCATTCGTAAGATTGGCGGTATACGCATCCGCAAACCCTTCCCGGGTGATGTCTCCGTCTTCAAACGGCGATATGTGCCGAAGTAGAAAATAACGAACGGCATCATCGCCGTACGTCCCGATGAGTTCTTCCGGGTCGATGACATTTCCGAGCGTCTTTGACATTTTCTTGCCGCCGGAAGTTATGAAGCCATGCACGAAGACCGACTTCGGAAGCGGCAGTCCGGCGGAAAGAAGCATTGCGGGCCAAATGGCGGTATGAAACCGTAGGATATCTTTCCCGATGACATGCACATTAGCGGGCCAAAATTCTTTATAGAGTTCGTCATCGCCTCCGAAACCGAGTGCGGTGATGTAATTGGCAAGAGCGTCGCACCAGACGTACATAATTTGCGCATCGTCTTCGGGCACCGGAACTCCAAGGCCGGCGGGCCACCCGGGCTTTCGCGGACGCGAAAAACTCACGTCTTCGAGGCCGCTCGAAATAAATGAAAGTATTTCCTGCTTTCGCGACTGCGGAACGATGCGAAATTCATCGTTTTCTATTTTTTCCTTCAATGCGTCTGCGTACTTCGATAGGCGGAAGAAATAATTTTCTTCCCGCAGATGTTCGGGCTCCGTCCCGTGGTCCGGGCACTTGCCGTCGACAAGGTCCTTTTCCGTGACAAACGCTTCGTGTCCCACGCAATAGAGTCCCTCGTATTCTTTCTTGTAGAGGTCGCCGGCTTCCGCAATCCTCTTCCACAGCGCCTGCGCACCCGGCCAGTGTACGCGCGTATCGGTTGTGCGGATAAACTGGTCGTAAGAAATATCGAGCGATGAATACAGCTTCATAAAGTTCTTCACAATGCCGTCGAGAAACACCAGAGGTTCCTCATTTGCTTTCGCCGCCGCATCAACCATCTTCTGGGTATTTTCATCCGACCCCGCAAGAAAATACGTTTTTTTGCCCGCGATTCGCTCATACCGGATAATGGCATCGGCAAGCGTCATCGTATACGCATGCCCCAGATGGAGTTTCGCGTTCGGATAGAAAATGGGCGTGGTGAGATAGAAAGTGTTTTTCACGTTATGCGGACGCTTGGGCGCGGGCATGCGCCTCTTTGCGTTTTCGCTTGTCGAAGTCGTTGATAAATTCGAGACCGACGGCGGCAATCGGAACCGAAAGCAGCGAACCGAGGAACCCGGCAAGCGCATACCCGGCCATAAGCGCGACAAGCACTAGGAGCGGCGGCAGGCCGACGATTTTGCGAACAATGAGCGGATAAATGAGATTGGATTCAAACTGATTGATGACGATGAAAAGACCGGCGACGATTGCGGCAAGCGCGAGACCGCCGGAATAATACGCAACTATCGCCGCAATCGCGCCCGCGATAAGCGAACCGAAAATCGGAATAATTTCCGCCATCGCGGTGAAGACGGAGAGCAGAAGCGCGTACGGCACGCCGATGATGAGCAGGCCGAGATACGTCAAAATGCCGACGAGCGCCGAAAGCAATACCTGTCCCTGCATCCAAAGGCCGATTTTTTTCTGCGAGCGGCGCCAGAGGTCGACGGCATACGCCTCATGCGCAACCGGCATGGCGAGACGAAGGAAATCGTCAATGCCGGTGTCTTGCAGGGCAAAATAGAACGAAAGCACCACTACGATGAGCGACGAGAAAATGCCGCCGAAGAACGTAAAGAAAAGCTGCAGCACGCCGTACGAACTCGCCGTTTGAAGCGACGTAAGCGTTTGCATGAAGGGCTGCAGCGCCTGCTGTTGCGCACTCGTGAACCCCGCCGTGCTCGCAGCGTTTGAAAAAGGCGTCGCCGCGTTCAGCGTACTCAAATACTGCGGAACGCTCGAGAGAAAATTCGCGGCATCCTCGATAATCGGCGAGAAGAAATAATACAGAAACGCAAATATCGAACCGAGAACCAAAAGGTACACAAGCATCACACTGATGAAACGCGGCATGCGGCGGCGCGTAAAAAACGAGACGGCCGGCTCGATAGCCGAAGCGATGACGATGGCAGTGAGCACGAGTAGCGCCAAATCGCGCAGCACCCACAGCAAATACGCGCCGAGGACAATGCCCAGCGCCGCAAAAATAGTGCCCGGCGTGATGGAAACGCGAATTTCCTTATTCATCCCGTTAGAAATAGGACGCGGACGCGATTTAGGCGCCGTACCCTATCCGATAAAAGCTAGTAATGGTTGGTGTCATATTTTGGCGAAACTGCCGCGTCCGCTATTTCTAACGGGACACATGCGAACATCCTAGCATATTTGACCTATGCGATGGCCTCTTGAATGCGTTTTGCGACATCAGCAATAGTAAGCCGCTCCTGCTCGCCCGTATCCCGATTGCGAAGTGTGACCGTATCTTTGAGTTCCGGCGTTTCGCCGAGCGTATCGAAATCGATGGTGATGCAAAACGGCGTGCCGATTTCGTCCTGTCGGCGGTAGCGCTTGCCGATGTTGCCATTGTCGTCCCACGCGATGGCAGGGTGAATTTTCTTGAGTTCGGCGCGCACTTCGCGCGCTTTCGCGACGAGTTCCGGCTTGTTTTTTAGGAGCGGAGAAACCATTGCTTTAACGGGAGCTATTTTCGGCGTAAGCGCAAGATAGGTGCGGACCTCGCCGCCCATGTCGTCTTCGCGATACGCGCTCGAGAGAATCGCGAGAATGGTTCGATCGACGCCGAACGACGGCTCGATAACATGCGGAATAAATTTTTCTTTCGTTTCTTCATCGAGATACGAGAGTTCTGCGCCTGACCCGTTTGCATGGGCGGAAAGGTCGAAGTCGGTGCGATACGCAAGTCCCCACAATTCTTTGCGGCCGAACGGATAATCGAATTCAAAATCAATTGTGCGCTTCGAATAATGTGCGCGGTCCTCATCGGCAACTTCCAGCTCATGCACCTGCGCATCGGGCAAGCCGACGGCTTTTGCAAAGGCGTGCATCGACACGCGCCACTCTTCAAACGCGCGCTCCCAGTCGGACGGCGACACGAAATATTCAATCTCCATTTGCGAAAGTTCGCGCAGGCGGAAGATGAAGTCACGCGGGGCAATTTCATTTCGAAAGGCCTTCCCTATTTGCGCGATGCCGAACGGCAACTTCGGATGCACGGTATCGACGACATTTTTGAAATTCATAAAAATGCCGCCCGCGGTTTCGGGACGCAGGTACACGATGGACGAAGAATCCTCGCTTGCGCCGGCGTGCGTCTTAAACATCATGTTGAATTGTTTCGCTTCCCCGAGCAATTCGCCGCAGTTCGGACAAACTTGAACGCCGTTTTTTCCTTCCGGGATGTGGTCCGCGCGGTATCGATTGCCGCACTCGGGACACACGACAAGCGGGTCTGAAAAGCCGGTAACGTGTCCGCTCGCTTCCCACACTCTCGGGTTCATCAAAATAGCCGCATCGACTCCGAACATGTCGTCGCGCTCATCGCGAAAGAGTCGAAGCCAGAGCCGCTCGACATTTTCTTTCAGCACGACGCCCAAAGGGCCGTAGTCGAAGGTTCCGGCCAAGCCGCCGTAGATTTCAGAGCCCGGAAATACAAATCCCCGGCGCTTCGCCAAGGAGACAATCTTTTCCATCGAATTCGAGTCGGCCATACGAACGATTATTGCACAGTTCCGTTTCCGGTGACATAGCCCGGGTCTTGCGTCGTTTCGGTCGTAACCGAACCGGCGGTAGCGGAGACCTGCACGCCGGCAAACCGATCATAGCCGGAGAACATTGCCGGACTCGTGAGCTCGGGCACCGTTCCCGATTGCGATGTGGACGGCGTGAGCGAGACCTGGAATGTTCCCTGCTCGCTTGCGCCTTGTGCGAGATCGCCCGTGTTCCAGGTAACGGTGCGGGACGTGCTGTCGTACGAGAATGTCCCATCGCCGCCCGTGACATTTGTAAATGACACATAACTTGGCAGCGTCGCGGAAACAATCCCGCCCGCAATCGGACTTCCCGAATTCTGTACGTTCCATTCGACCGAATAGGTCGTTATTTTGTCCGGTTGCGGCGGAATCGGTCCCGTACCGCCCGTATGATGCGAGACGGCTGAAAGCGAAACGGCAGTCAAAACCTTCGCCGTTACTACCGACGAGGCATTGACCTCAGACGGCACGTTCGCATCCCCGATGCTCGTACCCGACACCGATGTCGTAAAAGTGACGGTGGGCGATGTCGCGGCTCCGGCCGCAAGCGTCGAGAAACTAAACGCACCGACGCCCGAGGCGCCCGGCGCAAGCGATGCAAGCGCCGGATCCGTATCGGGACTGAACAGAATCGTGTGGTCGGCGGAGCGATAAAAACCGTTCGATGCCTGAATGCTGCTGTAGTCGACCGCGGAGCCCGTGATCGTAACCGCAACGCTTGCATTCGTGACGCCGGTCGGAAGAGTGTTCGTATATGACAGCGTTACGCTTTGACGGCTGTTCGGCGCCAAGACCGCGCTCCCGGACGTGTCTCCGTTTATCGCGAGCGTCGTGCTGATAAACGGCGCCGTGATGGTCACCGGCGCATCCTGCGTCATATAGGAGATGGCAAGCGTTTGGTCATTTGCGGTCTTCCCGGTGCCGACCGTGAAATGAAAAACCCGCTGTTCGCTGTTTTGCCCGATTAGCGTTCCCGTCAGCGTTATTTTCGCACTCGAACCGGGATTGAGCGTTCCGAGAAGGAAGCTCGAACTGGTGAGAGGAATCGATGAAGACGTGATTGAAAATCCGAACGGAAAATCGCCGGTAAGAATGACGTTGGTGAGCGGCACGGTCGTATTTGAACGGACATTGAGCGTGAGGGTGAGCGGTTTTCCGGAAACCGTCTGGCTCGGCGCATCAACGGAAACCGAGAGCGGCGTTGTGGAAATCGTGAGCGGATACGAAGAATTCTTTTGGAAGACGGCGTTCGAACCGGCCGTGCCGTACGAAAATGAAACCGGAAGCGAAACCGTCTGCCCCGAGCTGCCGAACACGATTGCCTTTACGGAGCGCGTGACGGTTCCGCCGCTTGGAATCGTGCCGAGATTTTCGATGTAGTTCGAATACGGCTGCAGCACGTTGGTCGCGTCCCGCGTTCCGTTCGGAAAATCAATTTCGATAGTCGCGTTGCTGACGGCGACGGGATTTTTGTTCGTAACGGTGACCGAAAGCGGAACGATATCGCCGCCGGCTATCGTCGTCGGACCTTGAATATCCATGCTTATTTTATCGACCGAAACCGTATTGCCGCCAAAATAGAAAAAATATCCCGCGACGCCGAGCGCGCCGAGGAAGAAAACGACGGCGACGCTGAAAAAAACGGCCGCCCACCGTACGTGCCGCGCACCGCGGCGCGCTGCACGTCGTGCCGCGCGCCGCAAAATCGCGTCCGTCTCGGCGTCATTCCATTCGTGCGGCAACGAGCGATCATCGGCCGCGGCAAGCGGTTTGCGCTCACCCGTTACGGCCGTCTGCTTATACAGACGCTGCTTTGCGCGCTCCAAAAAACTCGTGTCGTCGCCGCGATAGTCGCTCATTGGTATCAGTATACAGGGTTTTTACAGACCCGATGCATTGATGCCGTGGTTGATGCGGGCAATATGCCGGACGCGGTCCTCGCGCATTGCGGAAAGCGCAGTCGGCGAAAAATCGGATACGTCGCCCGGAATTTCACCCGCATCAAGCCCGAGCGCCGCAAGCATTCGCAGCACGGCAAGCATTTCAATCGCCTCATGGTCGGCTTCGGCATGTTCGGATAACGCGGAAAAAAAACCGCGGGTCACCGAGAAAAGTTCCTCGTCGCGGGCTTCGCCCGCGACGAGCCGGAGCAAAAGCCCCGCAACGCGAATCGCGGTATCGCGTGCGCTCCCTTCGGGCATCGCGCAAAACCAATTTTCTTCAAGCACGGCGCCCGCAATGCGCCACTCCTCTTTGCCGCGCACGAGGATGAGCGAGCTTTCGGAAAATGTCGTGAGCGAATGCGACAGTTTTGCGCCGGACTTGCGAACGCCTTGCGCGCGGGCGCGCACGAGGCCCAGCGTCGGCGTAAGCAGAGTGATGTGCGCATTCGCTTCTCCGGACGGCGCCCGCGAGAGAACGATGCCGCGCGTGTCGTATCTATGCCGCATCCCGTTAGAGACAGGCCGCTGTTGCGGGAACTGCCAGATTAGATTGATAAGTTTCGTGTCGTGTCATTGTCTCTAACGGGACGCATCGCGAATTAAGTTGAAACGAACCGTGCCGGTCGAAAGCAAAACTTCGTGCTTCCCTTCCGGATTCACTTCAGCGCGCACTTTGTCATGCGTATTGAATCCTTCCGTTTTGCGCGCATCCGCGACAGCGCGCGCCATTTCGCGCTCGTCGCCTTCTTTAATCAGTTCGGGTGTGAGTTTTGTATCAAATGCCATGTCGCCTTCTCGCTCAACAATGTCCTTTACGTTTATCTCGTCTTTCAGAATCTCGAGCAGTTCCGGGATATTTGGAATGACGGACGCGGAAAATGTTGCGAGCGGTTGGCGCACTTTGATGCCGGCCTTTTGGCGAAGCATGAGCGCGGCCGATGCAAGCTCGCGGACGAGCGCCATGTCCGCGAACAAATCATTCGCCTCTTTGCCGGCTTCCTCTTCCGGCCAATCGGCAAGATGTACGCTTTGCGGGTCGCCGTCTTCGCGCACGCTTTGGAAAATTTCTTCCGCGATAAATGGCATCGACGGCGCCATCACCGTCGCAAGCGTATAAAGCACATAGCGAAGCGCGGAAAGCGCTTCTTTTTTATCGGCATCGTCTTCCTTAAAGCGGTCGCGTGAGCGGCGCAGATACCACACCGACAAGTCGTCGATGAAAAGCGCGAGCGGACGCGTGGCGCGGTCGAGTTCGTAGCGGTCGTATCCGTTTGTCGTTTCCGCGACGAGTTGCGCGAGACGCGCGAAAATCCAGCGGTCAAGAATATTTTCACTTGTATTCGCGCGCGCAGTTCCGTTTTCGTAGAGTTTGTAAAACGAGAGCACGTTGTGAAGTCGTCCGATATTTTTCTTTGCAACTTCATCAACGCCTGATTCCGAGAATGCAAGATTTTCCGCCTGCACGACGGGCGACGAAAGCAGATACAAACGCAACGCGTCGGCGCCGTAGCGTTCAACGACTTCGAGCGGGTCGGGATAATTTTGCAGACGCTTCGACATTTTCTTCCCGTCCTCGGCGAGCACAATGCCGTTGACGATGACATTTTGAAAAGCGCTTTTTTGAAAGAGCGCGCCGCCAAGCACATGCAGGTAGTAAAACCATGCGCGCGTTTGGTCGATGCCTTCGGCGATGAATTGCGCCGGGAAAACCGCATCGAATTTTTCTTTGCCTTCAAACGGATAGTGCCGCTCGGCGTACGGCATCGAGCCCGAGTCAAACCATGTGTCGAGCACGTCCGGAATGCGCCGCATCTGCGTCCCGCATTCGCATGGCACCGTGATTTCGTCCACGATATCTTTATGCAAATCGTCGACGGTTTTGCCGCTCGCTTTTTCGAGCTCGGCGACACTTCCAAACACGCGCACTTTCTTGCACGTCTCACAGCGCCACAGCGGAATCACGCTCGCCCAAAATCGCTGGCGGGAAATCGACCAATCGCGCGCGCCTTCGAGCCATTTGCCGAAACGCCCTTCCTTGATGTGCGCCGGCGACCACGAAATATGTTCCGCATTTTTTAGCAGATTGTCTTTTATCTGCGTGACGGAAACGAACCACGACGAAGTCGCATAGTTTAAAAGCGGCGTGTCGCAGCGCCAGCAATGCGGATACGCGTGCAAAATGTTTTCTTTCGAGAAAAATGTTCCGTGCTCCTGCAGATATTTCAGCACGGCGATATCAGTCGAGAGCCGCTCCGAATCGTTGTCCGAACGCGGCTTTACTTCGAGTCCCGCAAAGTCCTCCACTTCGGGCTTCATTGTCCCGTCCATGTGTACGTGCTGAACGAATGGCAAATTAACCTGCTTCAAAAGCTCCCAGTCCTCCGCGCCGAACGCAGGCGCTTCATGCGCAATGCCCGTGCCGCTTTCTTCCGTCACGAAATCCGCCACATACACTTTCCATCCGTTCTCGCGGTTTTTCAGCGTTGCGTCGCTCACGTAGTAATCAAACGGCGGTTCGTATTCGATGCCAACCAATTCTCGCCCCGTGAGCGACGCAACAGCTTGGGGAGCAAACGGTCTGGCCGAGTCCGCGAGGGGAACCGAGGACCTTTGCGAAGCAAGATGTTGCGTCGCTCGGCTCTCGGCAAGAATCACGTTCTCCCCGCTGCTTTCATACACGCCGTATTTTATATTTTCTCCAACCGCAAGCGCGACATTGCCGGGCAATGTCCATGGCGTCGTTGTCCATGCGAGGAAATAGGTGTTCGCAGGCAAGCCGTGTTTCTCCGGATTTTTCACTTTAAACTTCACCGTCACCGAGATGTCTTTTACATCTTTGTACCCTTCCGCGACTTCCTGCTGCGAGAGCGTCGTCTCGCAACGAGGACAAATGTGCATCGAGCGATAGTCCTCGTATACGAGCCCTTTGTCGTAAATTTGTTTGAATACCCACCACACCGATTCCATAAACGATTTGTCCATCGTCCGGTATGCGTGCTCCATGTCGACCCAGCGGCCGATGCGCGGAATGACTTTCTTCCATTCGTCCACATACGTCAGCACGCGCTCGCGGCACCGCTGATTAAATTTTGCGACGCCGTACGCCTTGATATCTTTTTTGTGTTTAAAGCCGAGCTCTTTTTCGACAATGTTTTCTATCGGCAATCCGTGGCAATCCCAGCCCCACACGCGCGGAACATGGTAGCCGCGCATGGTCCAGTAGCGTGGAATGGCGTCTTTAATGATGCTCGCGACAATGTGCCCGTAATGCGGCGTGCCGGTCGCAAACGGCGGACCGTCATAAAAAACGTATTCGCCTTTCGGGGACTTCTTCTCGAGCGACTTTTCAAATATGCCCTCGCGCTCCCAAAACGCGAGAATCTCTTCTTCGCGCTTCGCGGCCTCTGATTTCTGCGGGGCATTTGCCATACGCCTTTATCCTAGCCCCGTTACAAATGAATTCAAAGTTTCCATCGATGGTTTGTCGTGACGTAATAATAGCGCAGTTCCAGAAAATCGTCAGACGACTCTGCATATTTGTAACGGGGCAAGCGTTTTTGTATGAAAATGGAAACGCCACGACCACCCGAATTCGGTTGGTCGCGGCGTCGATAAGCGTTGCCGTGATTGGCTAGGCGCTAGAGAGAACGGAGTGCCACGACGAGTAATGTATGCGTAACGCATTAAGGTCGTCAGGACTCGAACGTTTCACTCTGTGCACCTCCAGAGCGAAATTCAGTACCGTCGGGTGAACCGGGTGCTCCCTCCCTAGAATGGTCTCGACCTCGTTCTTCACGTCGGCCAGAATGTCGCGTAACGCGTACGCAACGAAACACTCTAGCGACGAACACTCGAGAGACCTCTGAGCGGCAGCGATTATCCGCCGTGCCCTGTCCCCGCAAGTTTTTAGGTGAGATGACATAAGTTCCCATCCTCCACATAACCCACGCACATCTTGCGTGGTTGCGTGAGAATGTAACGCACGAAACGAATATGCGCAATCTACGGCCTGTTTACAACTTTTCTTACAGTAAAGGATAGCTCTGCGTTACAGCTATTTATAATCGGGCTAGCGTTTGTCCTCTAAAAAGGGAACAGCCACCACGACCAATTGGCCGTGGCGGCTGAACGAAATTGTCAAACCGAAGTTACCGCGCTACTGCAACGGGATGCGTGTAGGCACCCCTTGGCAATCGATCCTGATGACCACAGTGCCGCACATCGCGGCGATTGGACGAAGGCGGCGCTTCGACAACCGGCGGAACTTCCACGAGATGCGGAGCTTCGCGGGGTTTTGCCGGATTCGCCTTCATGTACAGGTCAACGTACTTGAGATCCGGCATTCGAGCCGAGGGATCTCGCAACCATTGACTGAGAGAACGAGCGTCCGCCTTTACGGCAGCCCTGCCGTCGGGAAGGTCGGACGCCTTGATCTTGTTGCGAACGCACCAACGACGGGCTTTGCAGCAAAGCGATGTCGCGTTCATTCTGGTCCGGCGCAAATACCGGCGCACGGAGTGCTCTTTGTTCAAAGGACCTCCACTTACAACCACACACGCAACTGTGCATGATTGCGTGAGAATCTAACGCACTAATTGGATATCCGCAACCGGCAAGATGTTTACAACCGCTCAGGCGTCGGGATGCCGAGGACGGTCAAGCCGTTTGTCATCGTCTGCACAAAGGCGCGCGCGAGCAAAATCTTATGCGATTCGTATTCACCGCTGACAATGCGCTCCTTCGCATAAAAAGAATTCCACTCTCCTGCAAGCTCGGTGAGATAATTTACGAGCAGGTTCGGAGAAAGTTCGCGCGCGGCGCGCGCGGCGACTTCCGGATAATGCAAAATGATGCGTTCGAGAAGATGTGGGACTTCCGGCACTTCGGCTGCCGAAGTGCCGGCCTTTTCTTCCGCCTGTTTCAAAACCGACTTTGCCCGCACGAGCGCGTATTGCAGGTACGGCCCCGAGTCGCCTTCTAGCGAAAGCGATTTCTCCGCATCAAAAATAATGTCCGAGCCCGGCGCTTGGCGCAAAATCATATATTTAATCGCGCCTACCGCCACCTGTTCCGCGATGAGCGGGTCCGCGTTTTTCTCGCTCACTTTTGCGATAACGCCGTTAATGAAATCGGAGGCAGTGATGACATTGCCTTCGCGCGAAGACATTTTCCCCGATGAAAGTTTCAAAAAGCCCGTTGCGACGTGCACGGTTTTCTCCGCAAGAAGCGGTGCGATTTCCCCGAGCGCGGCGAGCACCGTTTTAAATCGGCCGGTCTGCTCGTTCCCCGTCACGATGACCGACTTGTCCGAAGGCCAGCGCTCTTCCTTCAAAAAAGCGAGTCCGATGTCTTTCGCTTCATACGTCGGGGTGTTATGCGACGTGATAAACACCATCGTATGCACGCCCTTCTCTTCCCCGTTGTAAATAATCGCGCCGTCGCTTTTTTCGAAAATTCCTTTTTCAAGTGCGTCTTTCACAATGCGGACACCCGCTTCGGTCGTGTCGCTGTCGAAAAATTCAAAGTCAAAATGCGTGCCGAGCAATTTCCACACGCGGCGGAATTCTTCCACCGAAACGTCGCGGCCTTTGCGCCAGAGTTCCATGAGTTCGCGGTCATTGCCGGCATATATCGCTTTGTTCAGCGCATCAATTTCCGCCTTTGCATTCGGGTCGCTCTCGTACGCATTTGAGCCCTCGGCATATGCAACGCCAATCTCGCGTGCGGTCTCGGGTTCGATGATTCCTTTTTCTTGAAGTCCCCAGAGCGCCTTTGCGACATTCGGACCGATGTCGCCGCCAAACGTGTCGCGCACAACCGTCGCACCCGAATTTTCGAAAAGCCGCGACACAGCTTCGCCGACCACGGTCCCGACCAAATGCCCAAGGTGCATTTCTTTGAATGCGTTTGGATTTGAGTACTCGACGATAATTCGTTTCCCATCTTCCGCAATTCCCTTTCCCCACTCGTTTCCTTTCGCATCGGCTTCCGCAACGGCAAATGTCACCACCTCGCGCGCGAGCGTAATGTTTACAAACCCCGGACCGGCCACTGACACGTGACTCGCGATGTCTTTGCCGAGAGAATCGATGATGGAACGCGCGAGCTCGTCCGCGAGCTCGCGCGGATTCTTTCCAAGCGTTTTTGCGGCGACGAGCGCGGCATTTGTCGCATAGTCGCCATGCGCCGCATCGCTTGGCCGCTCAACGGCAAACGCAACATCACCAGCTCCCGCGCTTTTAAGTTCATCCGCAATCGCTTTTCGTATGCGCTCTTCCATGCGAAAGAGTGTACCAGATTATGCGAACAATTCGGAAATCCACAACGCAGCAGGCCGCGACCCGCCCACCTTTCACAAGGGGTATGATATATCATACCTTCTTATGCTTGCGTTCTGCGATTATTCCGCGCTTATCCTTCAAAACCCCAAAGCTTATCGAGCTGTTGCCAACGCTTCCCCGCTCGCGGGGGCATTCCTAGATGGAGAATCCTGATAAAGGCATCAATTGTGGATTCCCGCCTGAAATGCTTCGTGTGTTTGCGCGCGTAAAATGCAATCTTCCGAAAACCGCCAACTTGCATCTCTTTCCATATTCGCACAACTGTCTGCCGCGTAACACCGAGCGATGATTCGATTTGAGTAAAAGAATACCCGCGAGTGAGCAGAATGACGATTGCAAGGCGCTTGGCGAGCATCACGCGCTCGGTTTGCGAAAAAAGTTCATTAGCGAATATTCGCGCGTCTTGTTTCGTATGAGCTACGGTTAGAAATGTTAAAAACTGATCGGCAAGATCTTTCGCGATTGGTTTCTTGATTTTCTTTTTCGACACGTGCGTCATGGGGGTATGATATATCATACCATTTGCATTGCGCCGCCGCGCTGGTGCAGCTGATTGCGCTTACTGCCGAGAGTTAGACGAACGATCCGGGAATCGGATGCGACAGGGCGAGTTTTTTGACTTCCTCTTTCGCCGCGGCAGCATCGGTCTTTTTCGTGAGCACGTCCACCATTATCTTCGCGACTTGCGCGGATTCGGCTTCGCCGAATCCGCGCGTGGTGACGGCAGGCGTTCCAAAACGAATGCCGGACGGGTCCATCGGCTTTCGAGTATCGTCGGCAATCGAGTTTTTATTGAGCGTGATGCCTGCGCGATCGAGCAATATCTCTGCATCAGCACCGGAAACGCCGAACGAAGTCCAGACGTCGAGCAAAATAAGATGGTTGTCGGTACCGCCCGCAATCATGCGCGCTTTCTGTTCCTTGAACACGCCCTCCATCGCCTTTGCGTTCAAAATGATTTGCTTCGCATATGCCTTGAAGGACGATTGAAGCGCCTCTTTAAACGAAACCGCTTTTGCCGCAATCTGATGCATATGCGGACCACCCTGAAGACCGGGAAACACCGCCTTGTCGATTTTCTTTGCGAGCTCTTCGCTTTCGCGCGTGAGAATCATGCCGCCGCGCGGACCGCGCAGTGTTTTGTGCGTCGTTGTCGTCATGATGTCGAAACCGAAATCAAACGGATTCTTAGCCGCGCCGCCCGCGATGAGCCCTGCGATATGCGCGATGTCCATCACGGCGAGGGCGCCGACGTCACGCGCGATGTCCACGAATTTTTGATACTCGAGTTCGCGCGGGTATGCTGAAAAGCCCGCGAGAATTATTTTCGGCCGCACTTCTTTCGCGACTTGCAGCATCTCCGCATAATCTATTTCGCCCGTCTCAACATCCTTCATCTTGTACCGCACAAAATCGAAAATCTTGGTGAGGTACGTTACCGGATGGCCGTGCGTGAGATGCCCGCCGTGCGAAAGGTCCATGCCGAGAATCGTGTCGCCGGGGGAAAGGAGCGCCATGTACATTGCAATGTTTGCATTTGCGCCGCCCAAGGGCTGCACGTTTGCATACGCGGCATTGAAAAGTTTTTTTGCCCGCTCGATAGCAATCAGCTCGACTTTGTCCGTAAATTCCTGCCCGCCGTAATATCGCTTGCCCGGATACCCTTCCGAATATTTATTAGTGAGCGACGACGCCATCGCTTCTTTCACCGCCTGCGACACGTAATTTTCTGACGGGATGAGTTCAAGCCCTTCCTCCTGCCGCTTCTCCTCGCCCGCTATCGCCGCATATATTTCCGCGTCTTCGTCTTTGATGTGTTGGTAGACATTCATAGGTATTAGCCGGACGCTGTGCCGTGCATTTTCTCATTGTAACCGCCTACGACAGCCATTTCTGCCTTTATGGACGGATGCGGGTCGTATCCCACAAGTTCGGCAAATTGCGGGCGGAACGCATCGAGCGAATTGAATTGCTCGATAAATTTCACGGTCGGGAACGGACGCGGTTCGCGAGCAATCTGTTCCTGCGCCTGCTCGCGATGATTTTCATACACATGCAAATCGCCGAATGTATGTACGAATTCGCCGGGTTCGCGCCCGAGAATCTTCGCGATAATCATGGTGAGCAGAGCATAGCTTGCGATGTTGAAAGGCACGCCGAGGAAAATGTCGGCGCTCCGCTGGTACAACTGCAGGCACACTTTGCCTTTTTTGATATTGAGCTGGTAGAGATTGTGGCAAATCGGAAAACGAACGCCTTCGCCCGGCTTCGCCATTTTGTAGAGATATTCCGGATTCCATGAGGTGACGAGCGTGTTGTGCGCATCCGGGTCTTTGCGAAGCTCTTCGACTGCCCATCCAAGCTGGTCAACGGCGCGCCCGTCGCTTGCCGGCCAACGGCGCCACAGTTCGCCGTAAATATGGCGCAGTTCTCCGTGCTCTTTTGCGAAAGCCGCATCGCCAGCAATTTTGGCGATAAACTCTTCTTTCGTAAGCGCCGGAGCAATTCCTTTCTCGACATAAATCTTGTACGGGTAGTCGTCCCAAATATGCACATTATTGTCGACAAGATATTTTATGTTCGACTGTCCCGAGAGGAACCAGTACAGCTCATGCAGCACGCCTTTCCAGTACACTTTTTTGGTCGTGAGCAGCGGCAACCCTTCCGACAAATCAAAACGAATCTGCCGGCCGAATACGCTGTACGTCTTTATCCCCGTGCCGGCGTCCACCTGCTCTTCCCCGTTTTCAAGCGTGTCGCGCACCAGATCGAGATACTGGTATTCGGGATGGCGGGTGCTCATGGTTTTATTTTTTTACTTTTAAAATTTTTTTCTTCGGCGGAGTGAAATTTTGCCAGTTGTCTTTTGCAAACCGTCCGACTTTTTCATAGCTTTGCTTTGTCGGCGACGACATTTTTGAGAACGTGAGCTGGGCTATTTCCATGCCCGGCCGGAGAATAATCGGCACGTTGTTTAAATTGCACAGCTCGAATGTAATGTGCAGGAAGTGGCCGGGATTAATGAGGCCGGCGGTGTTGTGAATCATGAGGCCGACGCGGGCCAAACTGGATTTCCCGCCGACTTGGATTAAATATTCATCCGAACCGAAAAATTCCTTCGATGTCCCGAGCACGGAGACTCCCGGGTGCAGGACGAATTCGCCGCCGTCCTCCACTTCTATCTCGCGCGTCTTCGCGTATATCTTCCGGGATGGGTCGATGAAATGCGTCGACGTCTCGTCATTCACGATGAATTTATTTCCGAGAAGGATGTCGTAGCTCGCCGGCTGCAGCCTCGAAGGCACGAACGGATCAAGCGTAATCGCTTTTCTCTTGACTGCCTCTTCGATATCTACATCGGAAAGAAACATAATTACACTTGCTGTTCTTCGCCGTGCGAGATGCGCCCGCCCTGGTGCTGTCCGCGATATCCGATGGTTTCTCCTTCGATTTTATGGAAAACGATGTTGCAAAAACGGGCGCCGAGCTGGAGGCGAACTTCAAAAGGACTTAGATTTGTAAGGCCGAAGGTGAGCGGCCCCGTATACCCGGGGTCCGTTTTGGTCGCAAGCAAAAGAAGTCCGGCGCGGAAAAGACTGCTTCGCGGATACACCATCGGCATAAGGTCGAGCGGAGTGGAAATAGTTTCTGCCGTCTGCACAAGGTAGTATTCGCCCGGCTTCACCACCAATTCGTCCTGCACATCCCCTTCTTTCAAATGAAGCAGTTCTTCGGTTTTCACTCCGCGGCGCTTGCCAAGACCGGCCGCACCATCGGCTTCGATAAAAGCACCGCCTTCGATGATTTTGTGCACCGCGCCGAGCCGCAGGTCGATACCCGTTCCTTCCGGATTCGAAAAGTCGCGGCCGCCGAGTCCGGTGATGAGATTCTCTTCCTTGATTCTCCGCACGACCTCGTTGATTCCGATGACCGACATGCTGGTAGTATACTACGCATACTGCAAAGAAAAGATATTGACATGCAATCAAAAGAACCCTGTATTTCCATTATAGCCGCCATCGGAAAGAACCGAGAACTCGGTTTCGGTGGAGACCTCATTTGGCATATTTCCGACGATATGATGGGGCGTTTTAGAAAATTGACGATGGGACACCCGGTCATCATGGGACGGAAGACGTGGGAATCGATGCCGGCAAGTTCGCGACCTCTTAAAGGCCGCACTAACGTTGTCGTAACCCGCTCGCAAATCTATGCAGCTCCCGGTGCCATAATCGCGCACTCACTGAAAGAAGCTCTCGTGGCAGTAGAGAATGCTCCTGGAGCTGAAGAGATATTCGTAGTCGGGGGAGCAGAACTGTACGGCGAGGCGCTGCCGATTGCGAATCGCTTGTACCTAACGATTATCGAGGCCGAGGCTCCGGCTGATGCCTTTTTCCCTCCCTATGAGAAAGAGTTTTCAAAAATTGTCGCCGAGGAGCGGAGAGAATCGGAAGGACTTCGGTATCGATGGATTACATTGGAGCGGGTTGCATAAGTTCAGATACATTTGGCAGTCCTCATAACCGAGGATATATGCACATCAGAAGCAATTTCAGGGGTACGAAGGGCTGGTTGAGCATGTGGGAAAGGACGATACGATTGCGGCATATGCGGAAACCAAAGGAAGTCGACAGACGGGTGAAGATATTGGGATTCTGGGACATGCACGGGACGGAGGCCGCATACGACGCCTTTGGCACCTCGGAGCGCACCTTGTATCGCTGGAAGGAGGAACTCAAAGCCCACGAGGGCCGCATTGATGCACTTGACCCGAAGAGCACTGCGCCGAAGGCGCGTCGAAGGAGGACTGTTCTGCCCGAGGTCGAGGATTTCATCATCCGCGAACGACAGGCGCATCCCCGGCTTGGGAAAGCAAAGCTTGCCGTTCTCCTGCGCGAAGAAGGGCACTCCGTGTCGGAGTCATACGTTGGGCGGGTCATTCTGGATTTGAAGAACCGCGGTCTGCTCCCGCAGCAGAGCCGGCTCTCGTTCCACGCACGTACGGGCAATCACACGGAAACACCGCAGAAACGCCGTACCAAGCTTCGCCGCACCGGCAAGCGCGGCATGGAGCTCGATACCGTCGTCCGCTTCATCGACGGCGTGAAGCGGTACGTCCTCACGGCAGTGGATGTGGAGCGGAAGTTCGCCTTTGCGGGCGCGTATACGAACCACTCGTCGAGAAGCGCGGACGACTTCCTTCGCCGAGTCATCGAGGTTTGCCCCTTCGATATCGACGAGTTGCAGACCGACAACGGGAGCGAGTTCGCCAAACACTTCGAGGATGCCTGTGCCGAACTCGGGCTCACGCACTTTCACACCCGCCCCCGCACTCCCAAGATGAATGCCCACGTCGAACGATTCAATCGCACCGTCTCCGAGGACTTCATCATGCTGAATCGGGGCCTGCTGCGGGACGATATTCATTCCTTCAATCTGAAGCTTGTCGACTGGCTGATCTGGTACAACACCAAACGCCCGCACCAGTCGCTCGGCATGGTGTCCCCCTTGCGGTATATTGTGTGTACATTAACCGTCGGGGACTGCCAAAAGTACTGGACGCGTACACGGGTTTGACGCAATGGTCGGAACACTATAGATTGCCTTCGGACACGCACTAAAGACAAGGAGGATTATGTCCAGATTTACTGACGCATTCCCGAGCGGGAAAGCGTTCCTTCCGGTCATTCATGTTGCGACTGAGGTACAAACAAAGCGCAACGTCGCAACAGCTTTCAACAATGGTGCCGACGGCGTCTTCTTGATAGCGCACGGCCATGAGGCGAATGCGCAGTGGCTTCGTTCAATTTACGACGACATCCGTTCTCGGCTACCGCAGCATTGGATTGGACTCAACTTTCTCGATTTGTCGTCTGCAAGGGCGATTCGCACCGTCCCAAAAAACGCATCGGCTCTTTGGGTCGATGATGTTGGGATAACTGACACAAGTTCAACAGATGTTCTGGCAGAACTTTCCCGCCTGCACGACCGCTACTGTCCGGACTCTCTTCTCTTCGGGGGAGTTGCGTTCAAGTATCAAACGCCAGTGTCGGACCCTGCCAAAGCAGCACGGCTAGCCGCTCCTTACATCGATGTCATTACAACGTCCGGCAATCGCACGGGCGATGCACCAGATATCACGAAAATACACGCAATGCGCGCGGCAATCGGAAGCCACCCGCTCGCAATCGCCTCCGGCATGACTCCGGAAAATGTCGGGCAGTTTGCTCCGTATGCCGACTGCTTCCTGGTGGCAACCGGCATAGGACGAACATTCCATGAACTCGACCCAATGAAGGTGGAAGCGTTTGCGAAGGCGCTCCAACCTTACCGGAAATAGCAATCGGGCTCGGCGCGAAGCGCCGAGCCCGATTCTTTATTATGCATTCGAAATGCTATTTGACCTCTATCCCCATCGAGCGCGCCGTGCCGGCGATAGTGCGGGCCGCCGCTTCAGGATCAGTGGCATTCATGTCCGGAATCTTCTCCGCAACGATTGCCGCAATCTGCGCTTTCGTAAGAGTACCGACTTTCTTCTCGCGCGCCTTTGCGGAACCCTTATCAATGCCGAGCGCCTTAAGGATAAGGCGGGACGCCGGCGGGTTCTTCATCGTGAAGGTGAAGGTGCGGTCATCGAATACCAAAAGCTCGACAGGAATGATGGTTCCGCGCTTGTCCTTGGTCGCATCGTTGAACTGGGTCACAAATTGACCGATGTTTACGCCGGCCGGACCGAGCGCCGTGCCTACCGGAGGCGCCGGCGTCGCCGCGCCGCCCGGGATTTGAAGTTTTATCTTTTTTACGACTGTAGCCATGTCTTGAATCTATAGTAATAAGTGCTTTGGGTCAATTTTCTCTCCTACAGTTTTCTAACCTGAAGAAAGTCCAGTTCGACCGGCGTTTCGCGCCCGAACATCGAAACCATGACCTTCACCTTGCCGCGTTCCTCGTCGATATCGCCGACCTTTCCTTCCAAATCCTTAAACGGGCCGTCGGCAATGACAATCGGGTCGTCTTTCACGAGATCGATGCGGTGCTTCGGCGCCTCGGCCGTCATGCGCTTCATAAGCGATGCGACTTCCGCCTCCCCCATCGGAACCGGCGTATTTCCCGAACCGACAAAGCCGGTAACGCGCGGCGTATTGCGCACGACAAACCACGAGTCATCGTCGACAATCATGCGCACGAGAATGTATCCCGGATAAATTTTCTCTTCTTCGACGATTCTCTTCCCCGCTTTGACGCGAATCTTTTTTTCGGTCGGCACGATGACATCGAAAATCTTGTCCTCCATGCCGAGTGATTCGATGCGCTGTTTTAGGTTGCGCTCGACCGCGTTCTCATAGCCGGCGTAGGTGTGAATCGTATACCAGCGAGCATCCTCCTCGCGAGGAGCCACTTCGTCGCGGACTTCTTTGCGCACGGCAGGCGCAATGTCCGCCATGCCGACTTCTTCCTCCGGAATCTCGATATTTTCGGATTGTTCGTTTGTGTCCATAGAAAGATTGTTATGCGCCTGCGACGTGACTCACCACCAAACCGAACGCGTAGTCCACGAATGCAACGAGAAGCGCGATGACCGCCGCAATGAAAATAACGACAAGCGTGTGCGAAATCGCCGTGCGATTTGACGGCCATACGATGTGCGCGAATTCTTCGCGAACGTGCTTCAAATAGGTGAAGGGTGAAGTCATGAAGAGGCGGTTATCAATTAAAAAAGCCCTGCGGGCTTTCTGATACCGACATCATAGTACGGGGCGCGGAATACGTCAACATCCTGTACGCGTCCAGTACTTTTGGCAGTCCCCGACGGTTAATGTACACACAATATACCGCAAGGGGGACACCATGCCGAGCGACTGGTGCGGGCGTTTGGTGTTGTACCAGATCAGCCAGTCGACAAGCTTCAGATTGAAGGAATGAATATCGTCCCGCAGCAGGCCCCGATTCAGCATGATGAAGTCCTCGGAGACGGTGCGATTGAATCGTTCGACGTGGGCATTCATCTTGGGAGTGCGGGGGCGGGTGTGAAAGTGCGTGAGACCGAGTTCGGCACAGGCATCCTCGAAGTGTTTGGCGAACTCGCTCCCGTTGTCGGTCTGCAACTCGTCGATATCGAAGGGGCAAACCTCGATGACTCGGCGAAGGAAGTCGTCCGCGCTTCTCGACGAGTGGTTCGTATACGCGCCCGCAAAGGCGAACTTCCGCTCCACGTCCACTGCCGTGAGGACGTACCGCTTCACGCCGTCGATGAAGCGGACGACGGTATCGAGCTCCATGCCGCGCTTGCCGGTGCGGCGAAGCTTGGTACGGCGTTTCTGCGGTGTTTCCGTGTGATTGCCCGTACGTGCGTGGAACGAGAGCCGGCTCTGCTGCGGGAGCAGACCGCGGTTCTTCAAATCCAGAATGACCCGCCCAACGTATGACTCCGACACGGAGTGCCCTTCTTCGCGCAGGAGAACGGCAAGCTTTGCTTTCCCAAGCCGGGGATGCGCCTGTCGTTCGCGGATGATGAAATCCTCGACCTCGGGCAGAACAGTCCTCCTTCGACGCGCCTTCGGCGCAGTGCTCTTCGGGTCAAGTGCATCAATGCGGCCCTCGTGGGCTTTGAGTTCCTCCTTCCAGCGATACAAGGTGCGCTCCGAGGTGCCAAAGGCGTCGTATGCGGCCTCCGTCCCGTGCATGTCCCAGAATCCCAATATCTTCACCCGTCTGTCGACTTCCTTTGGTTTCCGCATATGCCGCAATCGTATCGTCCTTTCCCACATGCTCAACCAGCCCTTCGTACCCCTGAAATTGCTTCTGATGCGCATATATCCTCGGTTATGAGGACTGCCAAATGTATCTGAACTTATGCACAGCCGGCGGCACGAAGTGCCGCCGGCTGTTTATTCCATTCTCTACATCTAGCGAATCTCGTACGTAATCGAGACCGACGCGTTATACGTATTCTGTCCGACCGGAACACTTGGTGTCGGCGCGGGAGCGGCAGCTGCGGACATTGCCGTAACAGCGCCTGCGGAATACACGGGATAATTCCCCGAGGACTCGCTGAAATTCACGATTTTACCGAGATGCACGCCAAGCTGATTCGCGAGAATATCCGCCTGCGCCTTTGCCTTCGTAATCGCATCCGCACGCGCGGCATCATAGCCGGCAGACGTGTCCTCCAGTGTAAACGACGGACCGTCCACATTTTGCACGCCGAGTTTTCCGAGTCCGCCGACGAGCGCGCCAACCGCGGTGAGGTCATGCTCGGTTACTTGAATGGTCTCGCTCACCTGGTAGCCGGTAACTCTCGGCGAGCCCCCGCCCGATACAACGTAATCCGGACACGCGGTTCCCGGAGCGCAGGGCGCGGGATACGAATACGAATACTGCGGCGTGATGTTATAGGAAAGCGTCTTCACATCTTTATCCGCAATGCCTTGCCCTTTCACGAAAGCCAGCACGGCATTTGCCTGCTTGGTCGTCGCGGCCTGCGCATCCGCAACCGCAGCCGCCGTGTTTTGCACCGTAAACGAAATCTGCGCGACGTCCGGCGGAAGCGTCGCCTGCCCGTCGCCCTGCACCGTGATGGTATCGGTCGCCGGAACGGCCGGCCGACCGAGACCTCCGAAAACGGACGCGGTTTCTACAAGCAGGAAAATGCCGAGAACAACGAGCACGCCGACAACGGCCGTGCGCACACCCCTTGTCACGCGGAACAGCTCGTGGAGATTGTTTGTGTCCATGGCGATTTAATTATGTGGTATGCCGTTAGTATACCACCGGGCATTTCAGTCGCTTTGCAGGGTCGAGAGCATTTTTTGAAGCGCTTGATTTGCGGGAAGCGTCGAGACATCGAGGTTTTGGTCCGTCCAATTCATAACGTTTCTGTCGATGGCATCAAATCGCAAGACGTCTGCGTTGCGGGCAAGATAGTATGCCGTGTCGACAACGCCTTCGAAACGCTCGATTGAAACAACCGTGAAGCGATGGTCGCCAAGCACCGTCGAAGAAAACTGCGCGGCGCCGGCGGGTAATCCCGACGGATTTCCGATTGCCGTTTTTTGCATTGTCGCAAGCGCCGTCGAAGACGCCTCGATTGCGTACCGCCGAATCACGATGCCGGCGGAACTTGTTGTTGACGCATCGGCAGGCGTGTCATACGCGGCAATAGCGCCTCCGGGAATCTTAGTCGTGTCGAAACCGTCCGGAACCGCAAACGAAATCCCCACCGAGTCGAGCGACACGTTCGGCGGCGGGCACGGCGCGAACGTGCACGAATTTCCGGTGCGCGCGACCGATGTCCCGTCCGGACAGAGTTTTGCATCAAGAGGACATGCAACGGGTTGAGTAGGATTTTCAAGCGCATTGCGGTAAAAAAACCCGCCCAATCCGACGATAATGATGAGCAAAATACCCCACAAAAGGCCTTTCATGAGCGAATCATACCACGCGCCTTTTTAGGGCTGTAAGAACCGCACCGTATGCGAAAACAAATTGCCGGATTGCAAATCAAGCTCCAGCTGTTTTGGCAAAATAGTCACCTGGTCACCTTTGGCAACCCAGCGCATGCTGCTGATTTCGTGTTGGTGCGTCCGCTCTCGTCCACAAATATCGACATAGTCTGCTCCGTTTAAAACTTCGAAAAAGAATTCAAATGCCTGTACGTTCTCGCCTTCCATATACATATTCACATACAACAATCTCCCGATTGCCGGTTCTACACCAAGCTCCTCAACAATTTCCCGCTTCAAACATTCGTGAGCGCCTTCGCCCCATTCAAGATGCCCGCCGGGCAATGCGTAATAACTGGTATCGTGCGGATGGGCTACGACGAGCAACTTGCCTTCGTGGAAGATGACAGCCCTCGAACATACGGCGAATTTTTTATCAGACATTCTTTCTTATTGTAAGTTATTTTGGGCGGCCACAGGGAATTGAACCCTGATCGAGAGCTCCACAAGCTCCAGTGTTAACCATTACACCATGGCCGCCATGCTTAACGTACTGCTCTAAGCAGGTACGGTGTTTTTATACCACGATTTTCCGAAGCGCCCTAGTAGCGCGGGTTTTCTTCGGCGATGCCGGCGAGATGGTTCGCGAGGCGCGCGAGCGCAAAAAGAAGCGATGAAAGACGATTCATATACGCTTTCGTCTCGTCAGATAACTGGCGAATGTCCGCTTCCGTAACCGCGATGAGCCGCCGCTCGGCTTTTCGTGCGAGCGTGCGGGACACGTCGAGTAAGGCCGAAAGTTCCGTACCGCCCGCGATGGAAAACCCTTTGAGCGGCGGAATTTCTTTCTCAATCCCGTTGATGATGTCCTCGATATTTTTTACGGCCTCCTTCCCCGTTTTCTTGTCGGCGCCCGCAACTTCCGCCTGAATGATGAAAAGTTCCTCCTGTGCGCCGCGCAAAGCATCCGCAATGCGCGGCTCGAGCGCCGCGCGCATTTTTACAAAACCAAGAAACGCATTCAGTTCGTCGAGCGCGCCGAGCGCCTCCGGAAGCTCGGATGATTTTGAAATCCGCTTCTGGTCGCAGCCGAATGTCTGCGTGGTTCCCCCGTCTCCTTTGCCGGTGTAGAGCATGTCGAGTAAATTAGGTGTCCGGTTAAGCATACTTCAAATCCATGAAGATTGTAGTAGGATGACGGAGTTATGGCCTCGAAAAAACAGGACTTGCCCGCGTTTATCCTAGAGCGCAATAAAAAGCAGAGCGCTGAATTCTGCACGCCCGGCGCGCAGCTCGCGCGCATGATGTACCGCGCGCAGCACCCGAGCGAAATCATCGCGCTCAAATGCATGGACGGACGCCTGAACCTTTCTGTCATCACGAGTACGCCGCCCGGCATCATAAAGCCGTACCGCAACATAGGCGGGAAATTCGACCTCGGCTGGCCGTTCTTTGGACGCCTGATGCTCGACGACATCGAGTATTCGGTTTCAAAGGGACGCCCCACTATCGTGCTTTCGACCTATCATTTTTCAAAAGGAAGCCATCATCGCGGCTGCGCGGGACACAAATACGACACCGCTGCCGCGCGCGCGGGCGCAACCAAGCTGCGCGAGCAATTCGAGACCGCGTTCGGCGGCAATCACACCACCGTCTTCCCCATTGTCGTCGGCATAGAGACCGACGAGAACGCGCTCATTTTCCACGCGGAAGGGAAAAAGATTTTGGATGTGGCCGACCATATCGATGCGAGCCCGGAAAACCTGAAAAGCGAATTGCGCAATATGTATCCCGAGGTGCCGGAACGCATCATTGATGACCTCATACCGTTTGTCATCGGCAATCAACAATACGTACGGGCCACCCGCGCGCAGAAACGGCCCATTCAGGACCTCGAGCACTGCGAACAAATCATCGCCGTCGGCCGCGGCTTCGATTGGCTTCACTTGCCGAATCGCGCCCTCATCATCGGGCCCTACGACCCGCAATGGGAAGATGCGGTTGCGACTGCCGGAAATATCGTGCTCAACAATATGAAAGAAAAACGCATTCCTGAAAAAGACGGCGTACTGCTTCTCGTTTCCGCGCCCTACCGCTCAATCGGCGCCGACAAAGGCGTGGCCATTGAAAAAGCGCTTTTCCTCAAGCGCGAATCGGAACGCATATTGCGCGAGCGCGTCCCCGCGGTCGCAAAAAAGATAAAGGTGCTCGCCGGGACGATTGACTTCAATACGAATCGGTTTGACGTTGTTAAAGGAGAATAATTCCGAACGCAGGTTTGCGATTTATTTCTTCCCGCCGCCCAAGTCCGACGGCTGAATGGGGCTTGGCATGCCGGGATTCCAATCCGCTTCGATTTTTCTGCTTTCCCGTTCGAATTTTTCAACTTGGTATTGCAAAGAAAGCGAAAATCTTTTTTGCGTGCTCGGGACTGAGCGCAAAGGCGGTTCCGTTTTGTCCCGTGATGAAAAGAAACGTGAAGAATTCTTTTGACGAACCGATGGCCGAATTGTCGGCGAATTGTTTCGGCGTGGTATCGAGATTAATTTGCGGCATATGGGAAAAGTTAGAGGTAACGGGTGTACTGTACCATTTGTGCTCAAGAGAGAAATCTCTCGCCTTACGGGCGAAGTCAGGGTTTCATCATTTGCGGAGAGGCATCTCTCCCTCGCCTCTCGTGCTCGCCGTCGCTCGCGTTCGGGCTGGGCACCGCCTCGCTGTTTCCGCTTGCTCGCGGAAACTTGCTCCGGCGCTCGAGTCCTCTCCTGTTGGCCAAAAATAACAAACCGCACGTTTCGCGAGCGGTTTGTTATTTTTGTACCCCCTAACGGTACCGCAAGACACCAGGTGAGGCAATTGTCTAGTGCTGCGCCAGCCCAAGCATTAAAAAGTGATACCCTCGCCCGCGCAAAGCGCGAACGAGGGTATTTTCGGAAGGAGCCCGAATACAGTGACCAGAAGGGTCAGAGTTTCGAAGTATCCTTCAAGTTGCGGACGAGGAGTCGATAGTCAGCGTTCCAGCGATTGTCGTCGCCGAGCCTGCTGACGTTCGCGAGCCACCTCGAGTCGTCGCGAATCACGCGGGCGACCGAGACGGGATCGTCAGTGTTGCCGGTTTCGACAAAGAAGAAGTTCCAATAGCCGTTGGTCTGCATGCCGGTCTTCTCGCCGCGCTCGGTGGCTTCCACCATTTCCTCGATTTGCGCGAGGGTGACGGTGTGGCCATTCTCGATGAGCGCTTGGCCGATCAGCTTGGTGCTGCTGCCAGCGCCGATGCCGAGAACTTTGGCCGCGGCTTCGACGAACGTCCAGTCCTTCTCGAACCCGAGGGTCGAGATGGTGCAGGCGTCCGCTTTGGGCTGAGAGGCCGGGAGCCAGCGATCGAAGTCGCCGTCGCGGTAGTAGTAGCGGGAAGAGGCGGTGAAGCACTTCGCTGTTTTCTTTGCGGCAGTCGCGGCGAGGTTAGTCGTCGTGATGACGGAGAAGAGTGCAGCTTGCTTGGTTTCCTCGGCCGGGACGAAGCCTCGTGCGAGCGCACGCGGGATTTGATCGAGGTGCTGCTCGTAATACGCTATGACATCGTCGGAAAGCGCCACGAAGTTCGGGACGGCTTTCAGGCCGAGGTTGTAGGCGCGTTTGATCGAGGGTGTGCCCATTTCGGCGTTTCCTTTCTCAAGTTGCTCGTGCCAGATGGCCCGAGTTGAAGCTTTTGTGTCCGTAACGGAATCAAGGTGCTTCTGGGTGTGTTATAAACATAGGATGGTCGGTGTGTCAAGGCGATCGTAATGGTTCAATAGCTTGGACGCGATATCATCGCGTCATGGCATACACACAAAACCCTCACATGCCCAAGGTCAGAAGGGATGCTGCAGACATGGTGAGGAGAGGATATACGCCCACCGAGGTTGGCCGTCGGTTCGGCGTCGGGTCGAGTACGGTATGCAAATGGGTGAAGAAGGCGAAGATATACGGGTATCATCCGATTCCGACGCTCTCATCAAAACCGAGGAATCATCCAAACGAGCTGCCGTCGAAGATTGTGAACAAGATTGTCGAGAAGCGTCTCGTACTCAAACGCTCGGCCGAGGTCGTACACCGGGCGCTCGAAGACGAGGGTGTCTCGGTGTCGCTCTCGTCGGTGAAGCGGACGCTCGGTCGTTTCGGCCTCATCAAAAAGCGGAGCCCGTGGAAACGGTACCACCCGCACTCGGAACGTCCGGAAGCCGCATATCCGGGCGCTCTTGTGGAGGTGGACACCATCCATCTGGCACTCCACGGCAAAACGGTTCTGTACGTGTATACACTAATCGATGTATACAGCCGTTGGGCGTACGCCTGGGCGACCCCGCGCATCAACTGCCGCGTCTCTCTCCTCTTCGTGAAGCGGGCACAGGTTGCGGCACCATTCCTGTTCGAGTGCGTGCAGACCGACAATGGCCCCGAGTTCTCCATGCACTTCACCGAACGCCTCTCGATACGCCATCGACACACGAGAGTCAGGCAGAGCAACGACAATGCGCACGTCGAGCGATTCAATCGCACACTGCGTGAAGAGTGTCTTGATGCTCTTTCGATTGAGATACGGGCAATCAATGCGATTCTGCCGACCTATCTGAGCGGGTACAACACCACCCGCCACCACTTCGGGCTCGACCTCAAAACGCCGCTCGCCATATTAACAGAATGCGTCCAAGCTATTGATTAGAAAACGGGCGATGTACGCGTCCAGTACTTTTGGCAGTCCCCGACGGTTAATGTACACACAATATACCGCAAGGGGGACACCATGCCGAGCGACTGGTGCGGGCGTTTGGTGTTGTACCAGATCAGCCAGTCGACAAGCTTCAGATTGAAGGAATGAATATCGTCCCGCAGCAGGCCCCGATTCAGCATGATGAAGTCCTCGGAGACGGTGCGATTGAATCGTTCGACGTGGGCATTCATCTTGGGAGTGCGGGGGCGGGTGTGAAAGTGCGTGAGCCCGAGTTCGGCACAGGCATCCTCGAAGTGTTTGGCGAACTCGCTCCCGTTGTCGGTCTGCAACTCGTCGATATCGAAGGGGCAAACCTCGATGACTCGGCGAAGGAAGTCGTCCGCGCTTCTCGACGAGTGGTTCGTATACGCGCCCGCAAAGGCGAACTTCCGCTCCACGTCCACTGCCGTGAGGACGTACCGCTTCACGCCGTCGATGAAGCGGACGACGGTATCGAGCTCCATGCCGCGCTTGCCGGTGCGGCGAAGCTTGGTACGGCGTTTCTGCGGTGTTTCCGTGTGATTGCCCGTACGTGCGTGGAACGAGAGCCGGCTCTGCTGCGGGAGCAGACCGCGGTTCTTCAAATCCAGAATGACCCGCCCAACGTATGACTCCGACACGGAGTACCCTTCTTCGCGCAGGAGAACGGCAAGCTTTGCTTTCCCAAGCCGGGGATGCGCCTGTCGTTCGCGGATGATGAAATCCTCGACCTCGGGCAGAACAGTCCTCCTTCGACGCGCCTTCGGCGCAGTGCTCTTCGGGTCAAGTGCATCAATGCGGCCCTCGTGGGCTTTGAGTTCCTCCTTCCAGCGATACAAGGTGCGCTCCGAGGTGCCAAAGGCGTCGTATGTGGCCTCCGTCCCGTGCATGTCCCAGAATCCCAATATCTTCACCCGTCTGTCGACTTCCTTTGGTTTCCGCATATGCCGCAATCGTATCGTCCTTTCCCACATGCTCAACCAGCCCTTCGTACCCCTGAAATTGCTTCTGATGCGCATATATCCTCGGTTATGAGGACTGCCAAATGTATCTGAACTTATGCAGGCGTGGACCCGAGAACAGTTTCCGTATTGTACCGACCCCTATTCTTCAGACCACTTCCTAGACGAGTGAAGATAGTGTACGGGTGATGTGCGATTTCGCAAACTCTCTCGGTGCCATCTTGAGTGTTGAGTGTATACGCACGGTGTTGTACCGGTGAATTGTCTGATAGATTTCAGCAACAAGTTCACCAAGCGTATCGAAGCGATTGGGATCGCCCAGATCAGTTTTGAATTTTCCATAGAACGATTCTTGGTACCCGTTCTCCCACGGACAGCCCTTTTTTGAGCGAGAGATGCTGATGCCGAAATTGATGAGCATCTCTCGGAAGGATGCGGCATTGTATTCCACTCCGTTGTCGCTGTGAAAGATGGTGGGACGAGGATGGTTGAGAAGTGCCGCGCACAATGCCTGCGTCACAAGTACGGTTCCACCTCGCGTACCAATGGCGAGCCCAACGACACTTCGAGTGTATACGTCCATGGTGGTTGCCACACGAATGTCTTTCCCTTTGAAATACACATGAGTGAAATCAGCGACCCATGCTTGATGCGGATAGGCGGGTACAATCCGCATCAGGAGATTTGGATACTCCACGGCTTGTTTCCTTGATTTCCTCCACCGTCTTCCTCTTCTTCGATATGCTTTGATACCAAAGAGTCGCATGACTCTTTGAACCTTCTTTTTGTTCTCCTTGAGATACAGGGCAACTCTCCGGTATCCATACGAAGGAAACTCTCGAAGGACTTCTTCAATACGGCATTTGAGTGCCCAGTCTTTGTCAGGCTTCTTCTTTTGATACCAGAAGGTGGAACGAGCTATACCAAGAGTACGCGCTGTTGTGCGCGTACCAATCGGAGATTCTTTGCTCACTTCTTTTTTTGGGTTTCAGACAGCTTGAGCGTCATGAGTCCAACAAGACGAAGGAGTTCGTCATTCTCTTTTCGAAGTCTCGCAATCTCAAGAACAGATGCGGTACCGTCTTGCACTTTCGCACCAAGCCAGCCATAGATGGTGGTCTCGTGGATACCATGCTCTTTGGCCGCTTGGGCGACAGTGACACCATCGTTCTTGATTCGATTAATGATTTGTTCCTTCACCTCAGGAGCGATGCGGTATTGCTTCATATGACGTCATTCTAGCGGTTAATCCCGTCTAGAACATGGTCTGAAATTTGGGGGTCAGGTCACAACGGCATCCTGACATGGGCACCGGATCGCATCAGCAGAAATGCAGGTGACCTCGGCCGCATCGTCGACCTTATGGATCAGGGGCTCTTGAAAGACATCCGCACCTATGGCCAACGTTTCGGCAATAACCCGAACGAAAAGTTCCTTCTCATGATATTAGGGAGCCAAGCGAAGCTCGAGAACGACAACAAGCGCATCAACGTGAAGCGCGGGCTCAAGGCCAGAGCGGAGATGGGACTCTGGCCGGGCTTGGCACCGTGCGGCTACCTAAATGACAAACGCTCAGACCACAAGTGCGAGATGCTCATAGACTCTGTGCGCTCGGGAGTGATGAAGCAAATGTTCGAGAAGGTCGGGAACGAAAGGTGGAGCGGAAGGAAGATATATCACTGGCTCAAGAGCGACCTACACTTCCTCTCGCGCACGAATAAGACCATGAGCTTGAGCAATATCTATAACCTTCTGCGGAACCCGCTATACTGCGGGGTCTTCGAGTATCCCCGAGGGAGTGGCAACTGGTATACCGGCAAGCACACCCCACTCATCACGCGCGACCTATTCCAGGCGGTGCAGGAGAAACTTGCTGAGGAGAGCCGCCCCAAGCAAAAGACGCACGATACGACCTTCACCAAGCTCATGGTCTGTGGGATATGCGGGAGCGGCATCACGTCCCAAGAGAAGCAGAAGGACGCGGCGGGCGGCGGCTTTCACTTCTACACCTACTACTCCTGTTCCAAGTCCAAGGATCGTGCCTGCAAGAATCCCTATATCCGAGAGGATCGGCTCATCGAGCAACTACTCGTACTGTTAGAGAGCATCAGCATCGACGAGATTGGGGCTCGGCATCTCATCGAAAGAGAGGTATCCCGGTACAACAAGCTCCGGGCGGCCATGCAGGACAAAAGTGAGAAGGTGAAGGCAGACGAAATGGATATACGGAAGTACGCAAAGTATCTTCTTGAGAACGGGACACCATCGGAACAGCGGGAACTACTCGGGCATCTCAAGGGAAGGATCATCCTGAAAGACCGGAAGGTGGCTATCGAAAATTAGAGCGCCCAAAGCAAAACCTCGCGATGAAAATCGCGAGGTTTTGCGTCAAACACCCCGAAAGGTACCGAACCATTTTTACCTGTCTTCTAGAGCCAAACGGTCGCAAACACGGTCTCTGACTGTTGTGCCCAGGAGAGGACTCGAACCTCCAATCCCTTGCGAGAGCTACCACCTCAAGGTAGTGCGTCTACCAATTTCGCCACCTGGGCAACCGAATCACTATACTACAACTTCCTCCGCTTTCTCCTCCGCAATGGCTTCCGCCTCCGCGGGAGCAACGACTTCGTCGCTCTTCACATTCATCATGCGCGCGTTTCGAAGCTGGCGGCGGACCGCCTTTGCCGCCTTCTCGCGGATAAAGTAGAGCTTTGCGCGGCGCACCTTTGAACGCTTCACGATTTCGATGGAGTCGATGGCGGGAGAGTAGAGCGGGAAGGTCTTTTCGACGCCGACGCCGGAGAGCGTGGTGCGAACGGTGAACATCGCGCCCGCTTCGGTGCCGTGCTTTACCGAAAGGACAAGGCCCTCGAATGTCTGCTTGCGGACATTTTTGAGCGTCTTCTCCTTTTTGTCGGTGCCGCGGCCCTTTTTGAGCTCGACGATGTTTTGGACGACGCGCACGGTATCGCCCGTGCGAATGCCGAGCTTCGCGCGTCCTTCCGTATTTACCGAGGTTATGACTTTACGCATATCCCGCGCACTGTAGCACGCGCCGTATCAGAGAGCAAATTCCGCCTTTAGGGTATTCAGACTCTGTTGGCACAGCTCCCGTATCATGGAAGCTATGTACACGCTCAAACAAATTCCGTCTGAAGTGCAGATTAGAAAGTTTTTGCGGCGAACGTTGTTCGGAAAGAATGTGTTTTGCCCGCTCTGCCGCTCGCGCAGGATTGTGCGGTACGAAGACCGGTACCGGTGTGTTGCCTGCCGCCGAAGGTTCTCGCTCCTCTCGCATACCTGGCTCTCAAACCTCAAGCTTCCGCTCCAGACGTGGTGGATGCTCCTCTGGTGCTGGACGATACGAGAACCCGTCTTGCAGGCCATGGAGCTCACGCATTTGCCTGAACGAACGATACGCCGCTGGTATGCCACCTTTCGTGAGCATTTGCCCCAAGAAGAGCATATTCTCGAGCGTATCGTGCAGATGGACGAGGCATATTTCAAGAACGCAGCTCTCGTGATGGCCAAGCAGAAAGGAACGAGAAAGCTTGCCTATACCGTCATGCACAATCGCTTCCCGAACAAGACGGACGTGATGGACTTTCTCTTTGCCAAAGTGAAGCCGGGGAGCGAGTTGTGGACCGATGGCGGTTCGATATACCGGGGTGTCGGCAAGCGATGGCCGGTCTCCCACAGCAGAGACATTCATTCAAAATTCGAGTTCGAACATACCTCCGAAATCGAAGGCGTGTTCGGCGTATACCGCACCTTTGTGCGGAGGATGTATCATCATCACTGGAGCGAGAACCTCGAGCAATACGTGAGGGAATTCTGCTTCAGATTTTCCTCACCGGAATTGTTCGGAAATCCGCGCACTTACTTATTAAAATCATTAACGCTTGTGCCAACTCGTTCTTAATACCCCGCCTTTACCTGCGGAAAGGCCGAGAACGCGGGAGCGAGGTCTTTCGGCACGGGCGCGACAATCGTCACCCGCCGGCCGGCCGGAAGCGGAATTTCGACTCGGTATGCATGCAATCCGAGACGGGTAATGCCGAGCGCAGCGGGGTGCTTTGGCGCATACAGCGAATCGCCGACAATCGGATGATGAATCGCCTTTAAATGCACGCGAATCTGATGCGTCCTGCCCGTTTCGGGGCTCACTTTGAGAAGCGCAAAGCCGGCGGTCTCCCCTACCACTTCGTAGCGCGTGAGGGATTCGCGCAGCCGTCCTTTGGCTTTCGGCTGCGCGCTTCGTAGGCGAAAATCTCTTCGCGAACGCCCGATGTCAAAATCAATCACTCCCGTTTTTTCTTTCGGAACGCCATGCACGAATGCGAGATAGGTTTTATGCACGTCGCGGTCGTGAAATGCTTTGCGCAAAAACGCATACACAGTTGGATTCTTTGCGAAGACCAGCACGCCGGAGGTATCGCGGTCGAGGCGATGCACGTACCCGACTTGCGGCGGTTCGGTTGCTTCGTGCGGATATCGTTCATCGAACCAATCCTCGGCGGTTTCCGCCTTCGAGCGTCCATCCGAATGCGTCAAAACGCCGGCCGGTTTTGCAACCGCGACGATATCCGCATCTTCGTAGAGAATGGGAAGCTCCATTGCCCCACTCTATCATTTACGTGCCGAGGCGGCGCTCGCGAAGCGCAAAATCTGCAAGAATGGAATCGAATTCTTCCTTCGTAAATGCCGGCCAAAACGAGTCCGAAAAGAAAAGTTCGCTGTAAATCGATTGCCACGTAAGAAAACCGGAAAGCCGCTTTTCGCCGCCGGTGCGAATGATAATGTCCGGGTCCCGCATACCGGCGCTCCAAAGCGCGGCATTAACATCCTCCTCGGCGACATCATTCTTCCCCGCCGAAAACAGCCGCCGCATCGCGGCGAGGATTTCCGCGCGACCGCCGTATGAAAGAGCGATGCCGAGCGTTTTTCCGGAAGCGGTTTTTGCGGATTTTTCTTCAAGCTTCGCCGCAGCCGCGCGCAGATTCTCCGGCACCCGCGAAAGGTCTCCGATAAAACGAACATGCACGCCCTCGCGCGCGATATCTTCGAATTCGCGCACCATCGCCGAGCCGAACAAATCCATGAGATAGCCGACCTCTTGTGTCGAACGCTTCCAATTCTCCGTCGAAAATGCGTACAGCGTCACCGCCTTCACGCCGCGGGAAAACGCGTGGCGGACGATTTCCTTCGCTTTTGAAAGCCCCGCCGCATGGCCTTCAAATGTCTGCGCGCCGCGCGCCTTCGCCCAGCGGCGATTGCCGTCCATAATGATGCCGACCGAAGTCGCGCGCGAAACATCCGACACGCCGTCGTTGCGTTCATTCATAGTTAATAAAACGTATACTGGACAAGTTTAGTTTCAAGTGGGCGCTAGAGGACTCGAACCTCTGACCTACCCGGTGTAAACGGGTTGCTCTACCAACTGAGCTAAGCGCCCCGACGAGCGTACCGTGCACAATATCATAATTGTGAGACCGTGTTCGCCAGTTTTGTTGCAACTTCTGTAGGCATGGGGGCTCGGTCACGCGTCACTTGGCCGCTTTGCGTCAAGTGCGCGCGACCCCGGCTCGCTGTCCTCACTCTCGTTCGGACATGGCTCCGCCATTCGAGTCTCCACGCACCCTGTGCAGACAGGGTGCTCCATGTTCTCGCTCTCTTCGTTCGCTGTGGGCATGGGGAGACTCGAACTCCCAAGTCTTGCGACATACGCTTCTGAGACGTACGCGTATACCAATTCCGCCACATGCCCGCACGAAAAAATCAACCAATCGTCCGGCGGCGAGGAATCGAAACTTACCCGGTAGTGCGATTCTGCTGAATCGCACTTTCAGCATACCTCATTTAGCAAAATGACCTACTGGGTCATTCGGCAGAATGACCCTTGGAGTAGGCGGATTTTTCTGTTCGCGCTGCTCCAGAAAAATGCTCGCAAGGTCTTCGATTCCTCGACGCACGCTTCCCGGGCGTGCTCGGGGGCACCAAATGAGAAAACTGCCGATGGCGTTTTCTCATTTGGTGCCCCCGCGAGGAGTCGAACCTCGAATAGCGGCTTAGAAGTCCGCAGTTATATCCGTTTAACTACAGGGGCGAAGCGAGGGCACAAGAAACCGCACTCGGATTCTTGCCTCCCGAACGAGCCCACCGTATCGAATCCGAGAAGTTCGGTGGGCAAAACACTCCCATACCCTAGCGCAAACCGAGCTTATTGCGAAGGGTCGACGTACCGGTATACGCCCGTGACATATTTTTGTTCTTCGGTTGCACGCGCCGAGAAAACGCCTTGGATACTTTCCAGCGACGAACGATTGAATGCCGACGATGCCGGAACCGGAGAGGAACCGATGGTGCCCCCTTGCGAGACGATGGTAAACGCCCACACATTCCACACGATGACGCCCGCAAACACGACCAGCGAGACGCCAATCAAAATGAGCCAGTCCCGCGCCGGATCCTGCTGCGTGCCGCCGCGAAGTCGTTTGAAAAATGTTGCGATGGAATTAGGAATTTTCATGGCGTGCTTGTTGCGGTCGTCTTCGCCGGAAGCGACCCGACGATGAGAGAAAGGTCGGCGTGCCAACTGTCTTTCCCGTCTTCTCCGACGGAGAGCGATGACATCGAAATGGCATACGGAGCATATTCAATTGCGCCGACCGTTCGCATTACCGCGTCGAATGTTCCTTTGACGGAAATACTGAACGCGAGTGTGGGACGCGCCGCGGAACCGCCGGCCGAAACCGAAAGAACGTTGACCGTTGCACTCTGCGCGCTTCCCAACGCTTCTATATTTTCGATAAAGTTCACGACGCTGCTGCCGGACACAAAGTATCCCTGCACCAATGCTTCGTCGTCCGTAATTTCTCCGAGCGCCGAACGCGTAGCGGTCAATTGATTCATGTCGCCGCTTTTCTCCGCAATCTGAGTTTCCAAATCGGCGACGACGGCACTTTTCGCCGAGATGTCCGCATACCACCACCCGTATGCCCCGAGTGCGGCCGCGCATATCGCTATTGCAATTATCAAATGTACGAGCGGCGATTTCATGGCGTGAGCGTTACGGTAATCGTAAACGGAATAGCGGTATCCTGCGCATAAGCCGACACCGGCAAATCGACCGCGTGCGCAAACGAAGCACCCGAAAGCGCGAGCTGATATGCACGAAGCGCGTCGCGCGTCGCGGCAGTTCCGGAAATTGCAACGGTTCCCGCGCCTTTGCCCTTCGCCGGCGTATAGGAAAGTTCGTTGAGCGAAACGCCCGCATGAGCGACGCCGAGCACCGACCGAAGCGTTGCGCTCGCGGACGGAGCGTTTGCGAGCGCGGAGAGCGCCGCCGCATTTGCATTCAACGCGGAAACGCGCGCGGCGAGCGAGGACTCGTCGCCCGACGACATTGCGGCCTCGATGCTTGCAAGGTGCGCCTGCTGCGTGCTCGCATTTTCTGCAAGCAGCGTGTAGGTCGGCAAAAGCAATACCATTGCCGCAAGCGTGAGCGCGGTGAGAAACCAGACGGCAACCGTGCAGAGGCGTAGAACGTAGTCGCGGGACAGCGCATTTCTGCGTTCAATCGGAAGCAAATTGGTGAATTCTTCAGTCATTGGGTTCAACGTCGTCGCGAAGTGCAAGGCCTATGGAGGTCGCAAACGCGAGCGATTCGGTGTAATCGACCGGCGGAATCCAAAAATCATGCGACGCGAGATTGGTGAAGACGTCGCCGGTAGCGACGGGAATCTTCAGCGCCGCTTCCAAATATTCCGGCAGACCGCGCACGGAGGCGTTGCCGCCCGCAAGAATCGCGTGCGACACGGGTTCGTGCGCGCCTTTTTGCGCCGCTTTGTCCTGCCAATACGCTAGCCGCGTGGCAATCTCGTCTCGAATCGCGGAAGTCGTCGAAAGCATTGCGGCAAGATAATCTTCGTTCCCGGGCGCGGGTACGATGCCATGCTCCGCTTTCACGCGGCGCGCCTCGGCTTCCGTCACGCCGAAAAATTTCTGCACGGCAAGCGTAAACGCATGTCCCCCGATGCCTATGGTGGCGGCAAAACGCGGGATGCGGTTCGCAACGATGACGAGTTTCGTTGTCGTTTTGCCGATATCGACGATAAGCGCGGTCGAAGAATCGCCTTTAGGCAAAAGCGCTCGCGTCATCGCGAATGTTTCTCCTTCGAGCGAGCGGGCGCGGATGCCCGCTTGATCGAACGTTGCGAGCGTTTCGTCCACGACTCGACGGGCAAACCCGACGCCCGCGATGAGTTCTCCTCCGTTTTCCGCGCGACCGATAGGAATGATATCGAATGCCGTTTCCTGCGGCGGAAGCGGAATAAGCTCGTCGATGTGCTGTTCGACCGCCGTGCGCCACTCCGTCTTTCTCGCGCCTTCCGCAATCGTTTCAAACAAATAGGATTTCGATTCCGGCAGAGCCGCGTTTGCAAGCGAAACGCCGACGGTTTTCGCGGTTGCTGCAATCGCGTTCACAACGGCCGCACGGTCGACGATTTCACCATCGGCATATGCGCCGGCCGGCAAAAGCGTCGTGGAAAAGCTCTCGAGAATGAGCCCGTGCGGACTCTGCGCCAGACGGACCACTTTGACTCCGCTGTTTGAAATATCAATTCCGGAAAGAGGAAGCGCAAGATAGCGCGGTGGCGCAAACGCGGTTCGAAGTCGCTCACTGAAAACAAAGGCCATACATACAGAATATCACGCGGCCGCTTCGCGGCCGCGCATTTTATTGCTCAATGTGCACTGGTGCCCGGCGACACTTCCCTGTCCGGCTCGAGAAATGCAAACGTTTCGGCCGAACCGACGGCAAATAGCATTCCGTTGCTTTCGAGTCCGCGAATCGTGCGCGGCTCCAAGTTGGTGACGAATGCGAGCTGGCGCCCGACAAGCGATTCCGGCTCCGAAACATAACCGGCAATGCCGGAAATGATTTGACGCGGTCCGCTTTCCTCGCCGAAATCGACCGTGAGCCGCAGCAATTTTTCGGTCTCGGGAACGCGCTCGGCGGTTTTAACGGTGCCGACCTGCACCTCGATTTTTGCAAACTCGTCTATTGAAATCCGTTCTTTACTCATGGTCGATTCTGGAAAGGTAGCTGGTAAGAATAAGTGCGGCGGCCGAATCGTCGACATCCGCGCGGCGCTTCGCGCCGCGCGACTTTTCCTGCTTTTCCGGCATTCGCCGCGCCTCGGCGCTCGTAAACACTTCCGACTCAAACAGAACCGGAATGCCAGCGCGTTCGGTAATGTGCGCCCCGAGTTCGCGCGCATCTTTTGCAATTGCGTTTTCGCCGCCCGCAAGATTTCTTGATTCGCCGATCACTACTGCGCCGACGTTTTCTTTCGCGATGAGGGCGCACAACTCGTCGACAAGCCGCGGCGTATTCGGGACGATGTCGTGCGGGAACCCCATCGTGCCCGCTTCGTCCGAGAGCGCGAGGCCGACTTTCCGGCTGCCGTAATCGATGCCGAGGTATCGCATGCGACTAATTGTATGGTATAATCCGCATATATGCACGACTTCACACCGTTCTACAACCCGATTGCGCCCGAGGTGATTCTGGCGTTTCTCCCGCTTCTCATCGCGGTCATTATATGGAGCACGGTTTTGAAAGGATTCGCACTATGGTTCGCCGCCCGTGGCAGTCAGAAATGGTGGTTTGTTTTCCTCCTCGTTTTAAACACCGCCGGTCTTCTTGAAATCATTTACCTCATCTGGTTCCGTCCCGAGGAAAAACCGGCCGAAGACGCTCCAGTACACAAATCACCCGAGGCACAGTAGAATCAAATCGAGGGAAGGGTGGCAGAGTGGTCTAACGCAGCGGACTTGAAATCCGCCGTCTCTTAACGGGGACCGTGAGTTCGAATCTCACCCCTTCCGCAGTCTAGGGCGCTAGTGTTTACCGACCTTCTCCTATTGGAGGGCGGGAGGGACTCGAACTGAATGAATCTTTCGGTTTATTTTGCATGAGCGTACAATGACTCTCATGCCTCCAGTTCAAACAGCACAACCTCCCAAGGTCCAGCACATCTGGTGCAGTGTTTTGATCAGCAAGAAAATGGAAGATGTTTTCATCGGGTTCATCCTCAACCAAGCCCAGACAGGACAGAACATTTCTGAATATGTCGTCTATCTATCGACGATCGGTGGCAGCCCATTCTCGGCGATAAGCCTCTACAATTTTATTAAATCCATTCCTCAGAAAACCACCGTCTATAACATGGGAAATGTTGCCTCAGCCGGCGTCCCGTTTTTCCTGAGCTTCCAGAACCGAGTTGGCGTACCGGACTGTAGTTTTATGGTGCACCAGACAACGATGCCAAGAACGGCATTGCCCGAGCAGTTCAATGTCTTTGACCTAGCAACACAAAACGCTGCACTATCCGCGACGGACGAGAAGACCCAAAAGATTATCATAAAAGAAACAGCCTCACGGGGTTCTAAAAATCTGACAGCTGCGGCTGTCCGGAATGCGGCATTAAAGTCGGCAACTTATCATGCTGCGGACGCGCAAAAGTATGGCTTCCTCGACAAAATTGAGCTTCCGAAAATCCCCACCGCAGGCGTTCTCTACATTACGGATCAGTATCTCGCAACTCTTCCTGGCTAAACGTCGGGACCGCATTTTATGGGCAGCCGGTCTATAATCACCCGTATGCCACGAGTGGAAGAGCTGAAGGAAAGGATCGGACTGGAGGCCTATTCCCGCATAGAGCGGCTCGCCGACAGCGAAGTCGGTCGTGCTCGTGCTATGCCGCTCCAAGATAAGTGGAGGAAAGAACAATATTTTCAACGCAAACCAATGCTCGATGAAATCAAGGAAGAATGCCGAGTCTTTCATGAGAATGGTTTGAGATTTTCTCCGCTAGATATTCTTGACATCTTGTTCCACTACAAGCTCGTTTTCGCTACGGACACAGAGCAAGAGTTTATTCAACGAACGGGCGGAGGCCTCTTCTACCTTAAGGAGCCCGCATTCCGTTTCGATTGGCGCGAGCGCGAATCACCAGCGGAAGATGTACTCAATCGTCATTTCGAATTACTTGATGGTTCGATTAAAGAGCGCACCCTCATAACTCACATAACTGAGTTCCGAACCGAGATGGGCGGTGCCAGAGAATTCTTTGAAGACATGTTTGTTGGGCTCGAAGCACCTTTTTCTTGTTACCTTGAGGACGATGCATTGGAGCAGAAGTTCAAGGAGTTACAGCCACATCTACGGCAGCTCACACTCCCGAGCGCTCGGCAATTCTTCTCAAGTCCATCCATAGGATTTACGGTTACCGGCACAGAGACATACGCGTACCTTTATGCCTCCGCCTCGCTTCGTGCATTCCTGAACTTACTTCGAATCGCGGGCTTTGTTCACCACGGGCAAATAGATTTCGGCTTTGATGTCAAAATTGAAGCGCCCACTACTCCCGTGTTTCTTGGGGCTCGCACCATAGGAGTTTTTGCATGGCATGAGGATCGGAAAGAGCCGTGGGCTAAATTCCCAGACGGCTGTCTTTTCCGCTCCTTTGGGTATCGCGGCCTCTCGCCGATGTGGCTCGACACGCGAACATTCGGCGGGATGAAAAGATTCATTGTCGATAACAAGCTAATCTTTGATCTCCTCGAGAATCCCTGGAGCAAGGAGAGTATGTCTAACGTGGCACCATCGCTAGATATTTTGAGTTCTGCAACCCAAGTCTCTGATCTCGGCGCGAAACTGCTCCTGCTTTATTGCTGTCTTGAGCACCTATTCGTACCCGAAGCCGTTATTAACGACAATGTAAAATACATCGTGGGTGCAATACACGCCCTCGATGCCTCACTTCTTCCTTGGTTTGATAAACTATATAAAGCCAGGTGCCAATACGCACATCGCGGATTCATCGTCGCTGATGAGGCGACCATCGGGCTGGTGTTTGAATCGGTGAGGAATGTCGTCAGACTGATGACTGCGAAGTTGGTACAACATTAACTATGCTTTTCTACTACTCAAAACCACAGCAGCGCTCGGAGGACGGCAAATGGAGAGCCGCCGCTGAAATCGTAGACTCAAGTGTCGGCTCTGGTTACGCAACCGAATACATATTGGATGAGATTTATGAGACGCCGGTTGATGCAGAAGCCGCCCTTGCTAAGGTTTTGCTACCGAAGGGGTACGTCGAGATTTACTCTCCAAAGAAGGTCGGACAGGTGGTGGCTGATTTCTTGCGAAAGAACGGCTTCAAACTTGCAGAGCAATCGCCGGTCGTTGATCGGGAGTTGGTGGTGTTTTCTGGCACTCAGGAAACCGCACTTGACTTCGGCACCTTACCAAAAGTTCCGGGTTGGATGTCGCCAGTAGTGAATTGCCACGAGGCCTTCGGAATCGTCGGTTGCAAAATAGAATACGCAAAAATCAAGCAGCCCATTTAGAGCTTGCATGATAAAATTTCTATATGGGTAAAGACCCGAGACATCACAACTGGGCGAAATACCAACCGCACCAAGTCGACACTGGTCGGATCACGTCGCGTGCGTATGCCACGAAGCATCCGAACAAAGTCGAATGGGTTGCCGCCAAGAAAAAGCACGGCAAGCACGGTTAGCTATTTCTCCAGTCCTAACACCCCTTTCTTCAGCACCAACTTGCTCTTGATACAGAGCAGTAGCTCGCGCTTCTCTGTGAGACTGCCGTTGCGAAGAAGATACTTCGCATAGTCGCAGAGATCAATGTCTTTCTTTGGTGCAGAGTCTCCGCTGGCGAACATGCGCTGGAACTTCTTGAGCCGCTCCATCTCCTCCTCGAACTTCTCCCGCATAGCTATCTTGTTGAAGTCCACGTCGTCCATCACCTTCACCATCTGCTCGATTAAGGCCTCCTCGCGTACATAGCCGTTCTTGCAGCTCTTGTCCTTGTGGCGGGTACAGCCATAGTAGACATAGCGGGCTGAGGTGCCGTCTTTGAGGCGCTTGAACTTCTCATCGGCGCAGATGCCCGAGCCGCAGGAGCCGCAGACCATGAGCTTCGTGAAGGCGAATTCTTTTATCTCCGAGCGCACGATCTGATCGCGCTTCAGGTGCACCTGGACGGCGTCGAAAAGCTCCTTCGAGATAAGCGGCTCATGCTTGCCGTGGTACCAGTTGCCGCTCTTCTCCGGGTACTCGAAGGTGCCGTAGTAGAAATGATTTTGGAGGATGACGTAGATGTTGCCGAGGGAGAGGTTCTTGTTGCCCTTGGACTTAAAGTTGATATCGAATTTGAGCCAGTGATGGAGCTTGCGACCGCTCCATTTCTCGTTTGCTACCTTCTCGAACATCTTCTTGATGATGGGGCCGCGCACGGGGTCGATGACGGCGTGGCAGCGCTTCGCGGCATTCTGCTCCTTCGTGTACTCGTTGATATAGCCGGTCGGCGCAACGCCGGGACGCAAACCCATTTCGCAGCGCGTTCTTAGTCCGCGCCGCACATTCACACCTCGGTTATCATTCTCAAGTTTCGCCTGGCTCCCCAATATCATGAGAAGGAACTTCTCGTTCGGATTGTTCCTGAAGCTCTGGCTGTACGTGTGTATCTCTTGCAGCACACCTGCGTCCATGAGATCTACGATCTTGCCGAGGTCACCGGCATTTCTGCTGATACGATCCGGTGCCCACGTGAGGATGCCGTTGAATTTACCCGCCTTGAGCTCCTCGACGATCTCGTTGAAAATCGGTCGCTGGCCGGTCTCTTTCGCAGAGTGGCTCTCGCGTTTGAGCTCCACGATCTCCAGCCCCTCCCGCTCTGCCAGCTGGAGCATCTCCTTGATCTGGCTGTCTATGGAGAGGACTTGGCGTTCCTCGCTTTCGGTACTCTTGCGGGCGTACAGGCAGTACCTGACCCGTACGGGGGCTTGTATTGGCTTGGCCGGAAGCCCCACCGGCACGGTTATGGTTTGCATACAACACAAGGGATGACGCGTCTCCCCCCAGGAGTCCAGAGCGTCCGAGAGGCCTCGGAGTTGGTAACCAGATGCTCCAAAATGTCTGCAAAAATGCTAGATTTTATCTATGCCCTCAATTACCAACGTTGGCGAGAACACACTTTCCTCAAAACTCAAGGAGATTTTGCCCAAAAGTGACCGGATTGATGCTCTCGTCGGCTATTTCTATTTTTCTGGTTTTCGCGATTTACACGAAGAGCTGAAAGATAAAACAATTCGTATCCTCGTCGGAATGGATATCGATAAGAAAATTATCGAAAAAATCTCATCATTTGACGGCCTTGACCTTGACGACCATGCGGTGGGTACAAAAATCTCTACTCGTTCAAGTGCGCGCAATGAGTATATCGAGAGTTTTTCAAAAATCTTCAACGATACTGACTACTTCGATAATGAAGAGTCGCAAAGAGCCTTTGAGATTTTCTTGAGCAAAATAAAAGACGGCAGCTTACTAATAAGGAAGACTGCCGAGGCAAACCACGCCAAGTTTTATATCCTCCACCATAAACCAGAGTACTCTGAGAATGGTGAAAAACCGGGCATGGTCTTTGTGGGCTCAAGTAATCTCACCTACTCCGGTCTCAAGGGACAAAGGGAACACAATCTCGTACTTTCTGAAAAGCACTACTACGAACAGCATTTTGGAGAATTTGAGGCTGCGTGGAATGACCCGAGTAATATAACCATCACCGACATCAACATCTCGGACGAGTTCATCGCTGAAGTCAAAAAACGTATTTGGCTCTATCAGTTGCCTGACCCGAAGTTGATGTATTACCGCGTTCTCGACGAGTATTTTTCCGTCGAGGAGATAGATGGCATGAAGACGCCGCAGCAGATCACCGACGGCAAGTTCATCGATCTTAAGTACCAAAAAGATGCTGTAAATCTTGGTATAGACCGCATCAAGCGTTTCGGTGGAGTCATCATCGCTGATGTCGTCGGTCTTGGCAAAAGTATCATTGCTTCTACCATCGCGCACAATCTCGACCGAAAGACAATTATCATTGCGCCCCCGCATCTAAAGGCGCAGTGGGATGACTATCGTTCGGGCTTCAACTTCAACGGCTTCGTGTATACCACTGGAGAAATCGAAAAAGCCTTAGAGCGACATGGCAACGACAAAAACGTACTCATTGTTCTCGACGAAGCTCATAAGCACCGCAATGAAGATACTGACAACTATAAAGTGCTCCACCGACTCTGTGCGGGCAATTCCGTCATGGCGCTCTCGGCAACCCCATTCAACAATGACCCAAAAGACATTTACGCGCTCATTAAGCTTTTCAGCACGCCTGGTCAGTCGACTATCAAGACCGTCGAAAACCTGAGCATCTCATTCCATGAACTCTTCAAGCGCTACAAAAACATACGCCGTGAGATACGGAAATCATCCAAGCAAAACGGGCTTGAAGGAATATCAGAGGTTCAAACAGAACTTCACGCCATCGCCGCAGAACTGCGGAAAATGATAGAGCCACTTGTTATTCGTCGCTCTCGCCTTGATCTCAAAGAAATCGAGGACTATCGCCTAGACCTTGAGAAACAGGGTGTTGCGTTCGCGGAAGTACGCGACCCGGAAATCCTTGAGTACGACCTCGGCGAACTCACTCCTCTCTACATTGAGACGCTTGAGCAAATATCGTCCTCCGATAAATCGGAGAGTTTCGAGGGTGTGCGCTACAAGCCTGCAAGCTACATCAAAACCGGATCAAAGTTCATCAAAGAACTTATAGAAGCTGAAGAAGACGAAGAAAGTGACATCTCAGCTGAAGAGAAAATCCAACGGATCACGCAAGCACAGGCAAACGTCGCCAAGTTCATGCGACGTTTGCTCGTGCGCCGGTTTGAAAGCTCTATCGGCTCGTTCCGTGCTTCGCTTAAAAACATGATCGCTTCGTCGGAGACGATGCTCGACTGGTACGATAATAAAGGCGTTGTTCCGATTTTTAAAAAGGGCGCACTTCCGACAACTGAAGAACTGGAAGAAAAGACTGCCGAAGAGATCGAGGAGCTGTTCGGGCGACTCAAAGATAAAGGGCTCATCGAAATCCCAGTCTCTGAAATGCAACCGCAATTTCGTGCCGCACTTGAGAAGGACATTACGCTCCTGGAAAAGGTACAGGAAAAGTGGCTCAAGGTAGAAACCGACCCAAAGTATGATTTTTTCAAAGAAAAAATCACGCGGTCCATCAAGAACGAACCGAAACGCAAAATTATCGTCTTCACCGAGTTTACTGATACGGCAAACTACGTCTCCGACAAGCTTGCTGCCGAGGGCATCAAGCGTGTCTATAAATACAGTTCGGAGGACTCGTCGAAAAGCAACAAGGAGATCATCCAAAAGAACTTTGATGCCGGCCTTGAAAAGGCGAAGCAATCCGACGACTATGACATCATCATTGCCACCGACGCCATCTCCGAAGGGTTTAACCTTCACCGTGCTGGGGCGGTTATAAACTACGATATTCCATATAACCCGACGCGTGTAATTCAACGCGTCGGTCGCATCAACCGTATCAACAAAAAGGTATTTGATGAGTTATATATTTTCAACTTCTTCCCAACGACAACCGGGGAAGTGGAAACCCACACGCGGGCTATTTCGACGCTGAAAATGGACTTGATCCATTCTTTGCTAGGTGAGGACACCAAAATCTTCACCAAAGACGAAGACCTCAAAAACTACTTTGCCAAGCAGTATCAGGAAGAAAAGAATAAGAGCGAGAGTTTGTCGTGGGATGCGAAATATCGGGACGAGTGGATGCGTTTCCGGCACGATCCCGAAATCAGGAAGCAGATTGCCTCCATTCCGCACCGGGCTCGTATTGCTCGTAAGTTTGCCATCCCGGGTGTTGTTGCGCTCGCAAAAAGGAGCGGCAACTTTGTTTTTGCGTTCGGTAAAACACCGGAGACCGTGCAAATCGTTGCACCGGAAATCGCGCTCCCTCTCTTCAATGACATCACTGAAGGGGAGAAAGCGTTAGAAACGACGGTAAACTTCGAGCCAATATACAAAATCGCCAAAGAACACATATTTAAGGACAATACCAAACCACCGATTACCGGCCGCCGCAAGCAGGATGCGCTTAAAAATCTCAAGTTCCTATCCGAAAATCATTCGCCCGCGAAAGATTTATGCGATGATATCATCAAGACCATCAAAGATCTCGACGGCCTTCCGTACGGCGTGCTCAAAGAAATTGGCGACTTGCGAATGGAAAAAGATAATCTCGGTAAGGCATTCATCGCGCTCAAGGAACTCGTGCCCCAAAAGTATCTTGAGAGCATTTTTGAAACCGCTGATCGCGCGAACGATGCAGGAAAGTTAATAGTGCTGTCCGAAGAATTGATAGCCGCATGAAGTTTGACCAAAAATACAACCCCGATGCATTTTCGGCATTTCTTCAAGATTTTCTGCCTGAGGATTATGTTGAGAAAGAAAAAGACATCGCTGATCTATCGCGATGTAAGATAATCACGAAAGCGCGCGAGCTCGGCCACGCCCCCTCGCTCAATACCTACGTACTCGAAATGACCCATGCAAAGGAGACAGACCCGCGTGTTTCCATTGCGACCGATGCGTTCAAAATCCTCGCCACTTTCGGCTACGACAAGGCACTTGTAATTTTCAAAAACAACGAATCTGAGAACTATCGCCTCTCGTACCTCACCATTTCGCTCGATCTCAACGAAAAGAACAAGATCGTCGCAAAGTATTCCAATGCTCGTCGCTATTCTTTTTATCTCGGTGTCGGCGCGAAAACGAAGACCCCGGAACAACAACTCGTAAAACACGGTCGTGTCAAAGACACCGACGACCTCTTGAGTCGCTTCTCGCTTGAAGTCGTAAGCAAGGAATTTTATACGCGAATTGCGGAGCAATACTCTAAGCTGGTTGGGGGTGTAAGAGGCGAAGGAAGGCGTGCAGTATCATTTCAAAGAACCCTTGCTCTGGGAGCGCAAAGCGATGACGTGTATGCCAACTTCGCAATACGGCTTATTGGTCGTCTTGTTTTTTGCTGGTTTTTGAAGCAAAAGAAAAGCAATGAAGGTATACCGCTAATTCCGTCCGATTTACTTTCAGTCGATGCGGTGACGAGAACCGGGGATTATTATCACTCCCTTTGTGTGCCACTTTTTTTTGAAGTACTGAATAAGCCGCACAACTCTAGGCCATCCTTTTTTAGGCATTCCGACCTATTCGAGATGGTGCCATTTCTAAATGGAGGTCTGTTTCAGGACCACGCAGAAGACAATCACAAATTTAACCGTACTACGGGCATGAGCGACCGACGTGGATCTGTTGTAGTTCCCGATGAATGGTTTGCGGGATTATTCGGGATTTTCGAGGAGTATAACTTCACAATCGATGAGAATACCTCGATAGATACAGAGCTCTCCATCGACCCTGAAATGCTGGGAAGAATATTTGAAAATCTTCTTGCCGAGGTAAATCCCGAAACTGGTGACAGTGCACGAAGTGCAACCGGAAGTTTTTATACGCCACGCGAAATTGTTGATTTCATGGTAGAGGAAGCGATTGTTAGTCATTTGGTGACTAAAACTGGCTTTTCCGAGGAAAAGATACGTGCTCTCTCGACATACGACGTTGAAGACGATTTACAGTACCCGATTCCTGAAAATGAAAGGAGGACGATCGTGGAAGCAATACACGGAACAGCGGTTTTAGATCCAGCATGCGGCTCTGGCGCATTTCCCATCGGAGTGCTTCAACACTTGGTGCGCATGCTTGGAATCCTTGATCCTGACTGCTCCATTTACCTGAGTAAACTGCCAGTAGAGGTGCGCAGACAGCTGCAAGAACACAACCTTCCCTATGTCCGAAAGTTAGGTGTGATTCGAGAATGCATTCACGGAGTCGACATTCAGCCAGTAGCGACCGACATATCGCGACTGCGTTGCTTTCTCACGCTTGTTGTCGATCAACGCGTTGACGACAGTGCTCCCAATAGAGGCATCGACCCGTTACCCAACCTCGACTTTAAATTCGTTTGTGCCGACACACTCACAAAACCACCGGTCCACGAAGGACCGCTATTTGGAGACACGTTTGCAGTAGAACTGGGCGAACTCATCGATGAATATTTTGCCCCAGTAGACCAGTTGCATAAATTAGAGGTTGGCAGGAAATTGCAGCAGTTGATAACTGACAGAACAAAAAAAGAGTTGGAGAGTATTTTGCGCTCGTTTAGTGTCGTTAAAGACGAAAAACATAGAAAGTTACTGGCAGAAAAAAATGAGGATGAGCACGAAGAACGACTTAGGATAAATAATCTTTGGGGCAGCTACGAGAATATATTTACAAACAAGCCGGTCGGATTTTTCGATACCAGATATTTCTTCCCCGCAGTAGAGCGAAAAGGCGGTTTCGATATCGTTATTGCCAATCCGCCTTATATCTCTATTGAAAAATTTGCTCGAACCGTTAAACAGGCGGAGTGGAGAAAAAGTTACAAGACCTTTGCGGCCCGTGGTGACATTTACTGTCTCTTTTATGAACGCGGTTTGAATCTTTTGCGTACAGGCGGCGTCCTTTCCTTCATCAGTTCAAATAAATTTCAGCGGGCCGGGTATGGCCGCAACTTGCGACAGCTGCTTTCCTCGTATCGAATCCACGACCTAATTGATTTTTGCGAACTTCCGGTCTTTGAGGCATCGACAGATCCAATGATCGTGGTTGTAGAGAAATCAAAGGCACAAGAAGCGGACGAAATTACTGCGTTGGTGGTAAAAAATGAATCTGATATTGCGTGGCTCCGGCAGGTTATCACCAAACAGAAAAGTATTTACTCGCCGTCACAACTGAAAGAGGAGGGCTGGTCGTTGGAAGGTAGTTCCGGGCTTGAGCTAATTGAAAAGTTAAAATCTGTCGGTACTCCGCTTGAGGATTATGTTAAAGACAGATTTTATTACGGTATTAAGACGGGTTTGAATGAAGCGTTCGTGATAGATGGCGACACTCGGCAAAAATTAGTCTGCGAGGATTCAAAATCGGCCGAGTTGATAAAGCCATGGATTCGTGGACGCGACATTAAACGATGGACTCACGAATATCATCAGTTTTATGTAATTATAGTTCCATTTGGCTTCAATACAGAACTGGCTAAATATCCTGCTGTCCTGAATCATCTAAACAGGTTCGAAGATCTACTAAAAGCTCGCGGGCAATGTAAAACGTCAAGGCGCGGGGGTGGCGAAGGCCAGCATCACTGGCTTGAGCTGGATAACAATCCATCGAAGTCTTATATCGCCGCATTCAATGAGCCGAAAATAGTGTTCAATGAAACCTCGAAGCGACTTCATGCATATCTAGATACTGAAGGAAACGCGATAAATAAAACGGGTTTTATAATTCTTACGCCCGACGCTCTGTACGTATTGGCAATATTAAATAGCACTGTTATGGATTGGTTCTATCGATCAACATTTCCGTCATGGGGTGACCCTTGGAGTGCGGGCCGAGTGCAATTTCGAGGAGATCGAATGGCCAAAGTGCCGATTCCTACAGCGAACCCCGCCGACAAAGGCCGCCTTACGGATCTTGCCGATCGGGCGACAAAAGCAGCTGCTGCAGGCGACATGGGCGCAGTCACACAAATCGAACATGAAATTGACGAGATCGTTTATAAACTCTTCGACCTGAACGAGAAGGAAATCGCGCAAATCGAATTCTCACTGACCAATACGCGTGAGAGTGAGCTCAAAAAGAGCGGGGTGAATTTCTACTGATGTCGACTATCTATCTATGGACCCGGAAGAAATACTTGAGCTAGTAAAGGATGGAGTTATCGAGCCCGACCAGATTGCGGATTTTGAAGCTCTCGATCCGGAGGTGCAACAGATGGTTGCCGACGGTGATGTTGATATGGACGATGCCGCGGATCTGCAATGAGTGGCGTGGTGCTATATTTGACCCATCGCTATGACAATACTATTCATTTTTGCCGGTGTTGTAGCCGTTATCGCTATCGTACTTTTCGTTCTACGAATCCCCACGAGTGAGGACGTCGAGGAAAAGAAGTACCAATACAAGCGGAAGGACTTTTTCCTGTCCCGTGCAGAGCATGAGTGCTATGACGCTTTGGTAGCCGCTGTTGGGAACGAGTATCTCGTTTTCGCTCAGGTTCACCTGCCCACGCTGGTAGATAGTAAGGTTGTTGGCCAAAACTGGCGAGGCGCATTCCGGCACATAAACGGTAAGTCAGTTGATTTCGTGTTGTGCGATAAGGCATACATCTCGCCCAAACTAGCAATTGAGCTGGACGATAAAACCCACGAGCGCCCCGATCGACAAGAGAGGGATCGAGAAGTGGAGCGCATTTTGCAGGACGCAGGTTTGCCTCTCTTGCGATTGGAAAACCACGGAAGTTTCAACTCAAGCGAGCTTGCTCAAAAAATCAAGGACACTCTCTCGGTTAGGTGACGTGCCCAGAGTTTCTATAGCGATTCTGTACCGACCCCTATTCTTCAGACCACTTCCTAGACGAGTGAAGATAGTGTACGGGTGATGTGCGATTTCGCAAACTCTCTCGGTGCCATCTTGAGTGTTGAGTGTATACGCACGGTGTTGTACCGGTGAATTGTCTGATAGATTTCAGCAACAAGTTCACCAAGCGTATCGAAGCGATTGGGATCGCCCAGATCAGTTTTGAATTTTCCATAGAACGATTCTTGGTACCCGTTCTCCCACGGACAGCCCTTTTTTGAGCGAGAGATGCTGATGCCGAAATTGATGAGCATCTCTCGGAAGGATGCGGCATTGTATTCCACTCCGTTGTCGCTGTGAAAGATGGTGGGACGAGGATGGTTGAGAAGTGCCGCGCACAATGCCTGCGTCACAAGTACGGTTCCACCTCGCGTACCAATGGCGAGCCCAACGACACTTCGAGTGTATACGTCCATGGTGGTTGCCACACGAATGTCTTTCCCTTTGAAATACACATGAGTGAAATCAGCGACCCATGCTTGATGCGGATAGGCGGGTACAATCCGCATCAGGAGATTTGGATACTCCACGGCTTGTTTCCTTGATTTCCTCCACCGTCTTCCTCTTCTTCGATATGCTTTGATACCAAAGAGTCGCATGACTCTTTGAACCTTCTTTTTGTTCTCCTTGAGATACAGGGCAACTCTCCGGTATCCATACGAAGGAAACTCTCGAAGGACTTCTTCAATACGGCATTTGAGTGCCCAGTCTTTGTCAGGCTTCTTCTTTTGATACCAGAAGGTGGAACGAGCTATACCAAGAGTACGCGCTGTTGTGCGCGTACCAATCGGAGATTCTTTGCTCACTTCTTTTTTTGGGTTTCAGACAGCTTGAGCGTCATGAGTCCAACAAGACGAAGGAGTTCGTCATTCTCTTTTCGAAGTCTCGCAATCTCAAGAACAGATGCGGTACCGTCTTGCACTTTCGCACCAAGCCAGCCATAGATGGTGGTCTCGTGGATACCATGCTCTTTGGCCGCTTGGGCGACAGTGACACCATCGTTCTTGATTCGATTAATGATTTGTTCCTTCACCTCAGGAGCGATGCGGTATTGCTTCATATGACGTCATTCTAGCGGTTAATCCCGTCTAGAACATGGTCTGAAATTTGGGGGTCAGGTCAGGACTACGGAAGGGTAAACTAAAGCGTGAAGATGTAGTTTTGACAACGCGGGGCACATTAGGAAACACGGCATACTATTTAAAAAATATTCCGTTTGAAAATATAAGAATCAATTCCGGTATGGTTATTCTAAGGAGTAACTTAGATAAGATTTCTCCGAACTTTTTGTTGTTGTTTTTGAATTCTTTAGAGTTTGAGGTGCAGGTTTCAAATTTTATGTCTGGAAGTGCGCAACCCCAATTACCGATACGAGTTTTGAATGAAATCGAAATCCCTCTCCCGCCTTTAGCCGTCCAAGAGCAAATAGTGGAAAAAATCGAGGCCGAGCGGAGCTTAGTAGAATCTTCCAAAAAACTGATTGACATTTACGAGCAAAAGACCAAAGACACTATCGCAAAGCTGTGGAGCGAATAAAATATGGAACCGTTGCTTGCCTCATACCTCTCGCTTCGATATGAGAGTGGCGAGGAGCAGAAGTATCTTGAGGGATTAAAGGCCCAATATCTTTCCGCCATTGATTCAGAGTCATATCACATGGCTCTTTTTGCATACCACTTACTCTTTATGAGCTTCGTGTACCCCAATTCGGGATTAGTAAATAAACCCCTTACAAACATCCCAAGCAGGTTGGTGCTCAAATACATCAAAACGAACCAGCCAATTAGGCCTATTACGCCGCTTATTAGGAGCTGGGTAATCATGGGGTCATCATAACAAGAGATTTGTTGGGCTGCATATCCATCCGGAGGTTCTCACTTCGTCCAATGCTCGGCACAAGATAATCTGTCAGGGTAGTAGGAGTTGAACCTACGACGCATGATTCCAAACCACGCATGATACCGCTTCACCATACCCTGCTACACACACTATACATCGCCAAGGTTGGAGGTTCGCCCTTCACGAGGGCACTTGTGATAAAATAGTCCGCGGAGTAGCGAGAGTTGGTATTTTTCGGCCTCGGCCGGGAACAGGGGTCGTGAAGTAAGACCGTCATCCGCCATTGTGCGGTGGATCGCCCAGAGGGGCGAAGGTAGCGGTAAAAAGCGACCACTGGCTTACGGGTCTACCAAGAGTTCAGCCGGGCAAGACTGGAGCAAAATTGAGGGCTGAAAAACGAACAGAGGGCGAAGCAGGCGACGAAATCCTGCCTATCTTCAAGTAGTTTGTTACTCCCACAAAGAACTTCCCACATTGGGGAGTTTTTTGTTGCTCTATACATCAATCGTAGTTATTATATTGGTTATGGGATGGCTTATCCTTCTTATTGGTTTGTTTTGTTTTTTGCTCGTGCTTGGCGTAGTTCTTGGTAAAGATCCGCTCTCGTTTGCCATAAGCAGCGTGGTAGTGCTTGCTGCTGCCGGCTTTGCCGGTTTTTTACTTCTTATCGGATGGGCACTCCTTTTTTCACATTGATATGGATGAGGAGCTTTTTGAACTAGCAAAAGAGAACGACCTCACGCTTGATGAGGCGCAGGAGGTGCAGGATGTGGCTGATGAGATTGGTGTGGACTTGGAAGAAGCTCTGGAAATTTGGCAGGAGTCGTAAACCTCTCTCACTCGCTATTATGCCGGTAGTCGCACTCCAGCAGCAGTCCTTCAAGGTATTTCTTTAAGCGCGGGTCGTCTTTGGTCGGGTAGAAGAGCATGGTTCGAATACTCGGAGCCGTAATTTCATATTTGGCCATCTGCGCGATGAGCGGCTGTTGCAGCATAACGCCATTCTCCCCGTCATACACGGTATATCCATCCTTATTGAACATGGTGATGAAGTGTGCCCCCATAGACCAGCGGCCGTGTTCGCTTCCATAAAACAGCGGGGCCACTAAAGCAGTATCTTCCTGCCCCCATACCTTGAGGAGGTACTCCCGCTGCCAGAGGCCTCGGCCTACCTTCTCTCGCAGCACTTTGAGGGATTCTCGTGTCGGGTACTTGCCTGGCCAGAGGCACTCGCCGTTATTGTCGATGAGAGGGTAGGCGCGGAACAGACCCACCTGCCGGCGGCTGAGTATCTCCCTCCGGAGTCGCATGACGAGAAAGTCCGGCTTTTTCTCATCGAATACCATTGAGAGCAGGTTCCCGAGGACTATGATGCGCGTTTTGTCGGTCCCCGCCGGCACGACTTCTTCCAAATACCATTGGTACAGGTCGTCGCCGCGCGAGCGATCGTCCCTAACTGATGTAGCATCCTCCACGTCGTCGATAATGATGAGGTCGGGGCGGTGTGAGAGATGCTTCATCCCGCGTAGACTCTGGCGAGCGGTGACAGAGAGGATTTTCGCGCCGTGGTACTCGAGCTCGAGCGATTGCTTGCTCCACTCCTCCGGCCGCTCCGTGAAGGGTCCGAAGTCCTCCTTGAGCCACGGATTGCGCTCAAGCTCCGCTTTGATGTTGGTGAAATGATTCTTCGCCTGCTCCTGCGTCTTGCTCACGATGACCACGAATTTGCGCTCCGGCTTGCAGAGTATCGACCAGAGCGCGCACACGGTATTGAGTATGGTCGACTTGCCCGACTCACGGAATGCCATGACTGCCGCGAGGTTTATCTCCCCACGCTTCACGATGTCGAACATCTCGAGGTGCATGGGCGCCAGCGGATGCTTGAAGTGATGCGTGAGGTAGAGTAGGGCGAAGTAGAGGGGGTCCTCGTGCCCGAGCCTCCGGCGTACCTTCGGGTTATTTCTTGCCGTATTTATCAGCGTCGATAGGCGTTCGGTTTCGTTCATATGGTTTTACATTATGTGTTCCCTGCGCGATAAGCGACAGTGCCTCCATGACAATTTTCTGCTCATCTTCGGTCAGATCGTCGTCCGCGCTGAGGGGCGTGTATTCTTTGACTTTGGCGCCGTACTTCGGATGGTTGTGCTTCAGCCACAGTGCCATGGCCTGCAGTTTCTTGTCTTTAATGAGAGAGATAATCTGCGACTCGCTCATATCGTTGATGAACTCGACCCCGTGGTTCATCGCGTCGACGGCCTGCCGTCTGAATATCTTGTCCTCCTGCCGCCAGCGGTAATACGTCGGTCGGCTTATGCCCGCTTTCTTGCACGCAATCTGTACTATTGGCATTTCCTTGAGCGCGTCGAGCACTTTCTGCTTGTCATGCGCCTGCCTCTCCTCTATGGAGAAGGGTTCGGTAGTCTCGGTCATATCTTTTTTGGAGTAAGACCGGTAAGTCTTGACCAGCGATTGAGGATGACCTCGGCGTACACAGGCGACTTCTCCATGAGGTAACAGCGGCGCTGCATCTTTACCGAGGCTATGAGAGTGCTCCCAGAGCCTCCAAACGGCTCCAAGATGAGGTCTCCGCGCTTCGTGAGCACTTTGATGTATGGGATTAGCAATTCTAGAGGTTTGGTGCCGAATATGATGCCTTGGCCGCTACTTTTTTGGTCAGCTGCGATATGATCGATGAAGTCGGTGGGTTGATATTTCTTGCCTTTCTCGTATCCTTCCCAGTGCGGTTTGCCGGAAGTGGCATAGAGTGCGTTCTCGTATTCTGTTTGGAGCAATGTGTCCGATTCGGGTTCCATGTCCAACGCGACATTGCCACCCGTACCAACTAGCGCGATATCCTGCTTGTTGAAGAATTTGTACTTGGCAGAGAAGCCCTGCACCCGATTGGGCACATGCCAGGTGATGGTGTTGCGGTACCGCCAGTGCTTCTCCATCGCGTTCCATATGGTGCGGAGGTTCTTTGGATGTTCGAAGATGATGATCGAGAAGTCTGGCTTCTGTACGAGAGCGACATTTGCCATCCAAAGATCGGAGAAATTCTCCGGCAGTGTTTCGGTACCGAGGTACACGCGATTTTTCTTCGCCCCGAATCCGCGTGTCACTCCATCCTTCTGCTTCGTCTTGCCCTTGAGATAGTCGAGGATATACGGCGGGTCGGTGAAGCACATGTCAGCTTTTGCACCATCCATGAGTTTGAGCGTGTCCTCCTCAACAGTACTGTCGCCGCACATGAGGCGCGAGCCGTTGAGGTCGTAGATGTCGCCTTTCTTTACATTGATGTTTTTGATATCGAGCTTGGCGAGTTCCTTCTCCAAGTCGAATTGCTCCGGCGTTTCTTCGATGGCGAAAATGTCGTCTATCTCCTCGCTGGTGAACCCGACGGTGGAGAGGAATGCCTCGTCGAACTCTGCGAGCAGCGCTTCGTCCCACGCGCCAGTGTTTTTGTTGAGCCGCAAGTTAAGTTCCTTTTCGCGCTCGATGTCGGGGATGTTGAGATATACCACCGGCACCGTCTCGATGCCCAGCTCCTTGATGACCGAGAGCCGGAAGTGCCCGCCGATGACGACATCCCTGCGCTCCGGTGCGCTGTTAGCGAGAATCGGATCGACGATGCCAAACTTGGTAATACTTTCCTTTAACTGCTGCTCGGCTTCCTTGTCCCACGTGCGGGGATTATATTCGGCGGGTTTGAGGGCGGCGGTTGAGACATGCTCAATCCGCAGGCCCTCGGGGCCTGTTTTTGTTTTCATTATTTTTTCTTAGATACATAATATGCATGACGAAACCGCTCGTTGCCGAGGTCTTTACTTCATGCAGAAAAAAGCCTCAGCTTTTCTCCCCCTTTAATTTCAAGGGATTGAGACTATGTCGCCCGCGCCCCTTCGGCACTTTTCGTTTGCGAAACGAAGGCGTTACCCTTGCTCTTGCAGACTTTTAGGGGATTACGCAGGATTTGTTTTACTAGGCTCCGAGAACCTACCTAAAAATCAGTGTGCTTTCGCCACTTCCGCCCAACGACCGGCGGGGGAATTAAACCCTGTCCTTTTCAGGACTGCGTTGATGGGTCTTTTCAGACAACTTTTTCCATTCTTGGTTCGTGCCAGTTAAACGGAGGGATTTCACCTGCGCCCCTTTGTTAGGGTTACACGCTTTTAACTTTACGCCTCCGTAGGGGGAATACAAGGGAAATACACTGTGGATAAGGGGGATTACTGTGGTTGCTTTTGGCAACCAAGCGCGCTATACTGCAAACATGGAGGCAGAACAAGACAAACGACAGGTCTATTGGCACGCCGGAGCTAGCAGTGGCGGCACGCTCAGTTTGGGCATCGATATGACCGGCCAATTCACCAAAGAAGAGAAGGAACAGGAGATCGCCCATGGAATAGCGAAGTGTTACGAGCAGATGGAGAAGGACGGGTTTATTCCATTTCGTGCAAGGACTATGTCATCGCGCGATATTGCTCGTGAGTACGGGAAGAGCCGCCAATATTGGGAGAAACTTTTGAATGAAGGTAAAATCCGCTACAAGGAGACGTCAGCTGGTAAAATCAGCACCGATTTGTGGGTTATGGGTTACGTCAATGACAAAGAGAACGTAGACAGGTATGTACGTGACGTAAAAACAGTACTTACCACAATCGACGAAAGTGGAAGAAAATACGGCAGCGTAACGTGTCCCATCTGCGGCGTTGAACGTTTTGAATTTCATGTGAATCCCGCACAAATCAATGGTCTCTGCCGTGCCTGCGGATTCCACGTGCATACCACCAACTAAATATGTCGAGCAAACTTGTACAACTTCAAAAAAGAATTGCTGATCTCGAAGTGCTCGCGGATGAGGCGCAAGCTCTAGCAGAACGTCTCAGCAAGGGTGAAAAAGTCCAGCCGGATTTGTCGGTGAAAGGACAGCGATGGTATCGGGGGGCGCGTGAAATATTAGTGCAAGCAAACTCCTCTGCCCTCGAAGAGTTTGATCAATGTTATGACACCTCGAAATTTCCTCGCCGAGGTAACGGTATACCAAGCAGGAGAAGCTACACCGACATAGGGCAATACATAAATATCGGTACCAACAGTTATCACGAAGCAAACTGGCCGGGACCTGGACAAGAAGCCAAAGGGCATGAATATCTTGGACTCTTTTCGCAGTATTTTTCGACGGCACGAGCACTGCTACTCTCTGTCGTCGAAGAGGTTTTGTCTCGTGAATTACCTGTAAAGACACAACTGAGCTTCGAGGTGGCGGCAGATGAATTTGCCACTGCCGAAACGATATTCAAAAACGCAAATGGAGAAGAAGTATTTTACCGAGTGAGTGGCATGATAGCCCGGGTTGCTTTAGAGCGACATCTTTTTACGGTGGCAGACGATCATGGTGTTAAAATCGCAGTTAACCCTCCCGGCAAAAAGAAGGCAGACGTTCAAGATGTTATCACCTCTCTCAAAAATTCCAGCGTGATAAGTCCAATACAGCAATCGCAGCTTGAGTCTCTATTTAAGGTAGGAAACAATTGCGCTCATCCCAAAGAGCAAGTCATTCCTGCGGATGTTGAACGCCTAATTCGGGAGGCAAGGGCCTTAGCCGCTATTATTCTTTAAAATCGATATGTTCAAGTTATATTTATTTTCTTCCACTTTGCAATTTCTTTCTTCCTCTCTTCCCGAAATTCTTTCTTCGCTTCCCGTATACGTGCGTCGCTTAACTTTTCCCGATTGCGCTCATATGACTTGCGCGCGGAGGAATGTCGCTTGGGGTCTATAAGCTGCGGGTTCTCTTTCTTGAGAAATATATATTCATATGGCCGCCCCTGGTCGTTCAACACGATCCTCGCTTTGAGCTCCCCGAGCCGCACCATCTTGCGCATCGTTTGCGGGTGTATGTTGAAGTCGCTCTTGAGTTGCCAGTCGGCATAAAAGCTTTCTCTGTCTCGGGTCACGAAATCCGGTACAGTGCCATCCTTTAGCGCCCGCAAGCAGGTGCGACAGGTGATGCCCCAGCGCGAGTACCAGTTCTGATCAGGTCCAAAGGTGTTGTGACAAACATGACAGGTGTAATGATTGTCGAGGCTAAATCCTTCGGGTTCCTTTTTCAGCCGTTGCTTCCGGCGCTGATCTTCTACCGCGCCCTCGTATAGGAGCTCGAACAGCCCAGCGAGGTTTTGGAGCGCCTCTTGCGCTTCGCCGTCGCTCATTTCTTTGCCGTCCTTATCCTTGAACTCCGCTTTTGCCCTTGCAACCAAATCGTCTGAAAACTCCATAGTATATGGGGTTAGTTTATAAATGAGACACGCGCACGAGACACCCTTTTAGTGTCTTATTTGTCTCATTTTCAAAAATAGCAGACCTATGCCGAGCCCTCAGCGGGGTCGAAGAAAATCGTCTAGAATACCCTTATGGGGCTTGGACACCAAAGGTTGAATCGCTGACACACCGCAGTTTTGATTCGCATTCAAAAACTGTGAAAAAGAAATGCGGGCACGGATGCCTAGCGAATGAAATCGCTCAATTACCTATGGCATAATTCTCGAACAGGAAAAATGCGTATGAACATAACCCTTATCGGCATGCCCGGGTCCGGCAAATCTTTCATCGGGGCGAAATTAGCCGCGCAGCTCGGTTTTTCTCTCGTTGAAACCGATGCTATGCTTGAAAAGAATTTCGCAATGCCTCTCCAGAAGATTGTCGAGACACTAGGTGATCACGAATTTCTTGATAAAGAAATGCAGATGGTGATTTCCGGTACTGCGGGCAGAAACGACACCGTCATCTCTCCCGGCGGAAGTGTCATTTACCGCCAAACGGCGATGAAGCATTTAAAAAATATCTCTCGCATTTTTTATTTACGTGTACCGCTTGCGGTGCTTGAAGAAAGAATCGGGGGGAAACCTCGCGGCATCGTAGTCGCCGAAAACAGGACATTTGCTGATTTGTACGCCGAGCGTCTGCCTTTGTATGAAAAATTCGCGGACGAAATCATTGCAGGCGACGCGGATACTGATTACATCGTTGCATCCATAATATCAAGCTTTAGTTTGCACCATGACGAGACCAAGGAGCCGTCCGATACGGAACATTCGACTGTGTAGACCAGCACGGGGCTATGTAAGCCGAACTGCATCGGCTAGAATGCTGAATAATGGCAATATATTTCGTCACGGGCATTCCCGGTGCCGGCAAGACCTCCGTACAAAGAGAACTCACCCGGCGCGAATATGACGCGCAAGGTACCGACTCGTTGTCAATATGGATCCGCCGTGACAATCGAGAGCCAGACAACGGGCAGTCCGGCATTCAATACGGCACTCCGGAGTGGTATCGCACGTTCCGGTGGACGCTCGAAGCAGCCGTCGTCTCCCGTTTGAAAAAAGAGTCAGACGATACAGCGGTGTTCCTGTGCGGCACACCGGGAAACGCGCGCGAAGTGGCACATCTGTTTGATACAGTGTTCTGCCTAGCGGTGGACGACGAAACACTGGAACATCGCCTTATGTCGCGGACCGGCAACGATTACGGAAAAGCAAAACACCAGCATGATGACATCCTCCGATGGAATAAAACTTTTGCAAACGATTTTAGAGCGCTCGGTGCAGTTGTGATTGATGCCACGGAGCCATTACCAAAGGTTGTGGATGCCATTGTAGCGGCTTTGAGATAACATCGCGGCTTCCCCGCCGAAGCGAAGCCGTGGGCATTTATGCACAGGGTCGGCGCTGTAATGGCGCGCGTTTATTTTAAAATACTTCCGATGCGCGTACGTTTTCTTCGGCTGGTGCGAGGGGTTGGGGTGCTCATTTTTATAATCGCATTCGCGAGCGGTACTCCGCTCGCGAATGCCGCGTATCATTTTTCAAATTATCGCGGCGTGCCGCCGATTCATGTCGCATCCGGCACAAGCAAATCACCGCAAGGCATGACACCGAGCGAAATCAAAACGATATACCATTTGCCGAGCACGGGCGGCAAAGGCACCATTGCCATCATCGATGCCTACGACGACTCGTCGATAGAAAAAGATCTCGGCGATTTTTCAAAAGCATTTAACTTGCCCGCCTGCACAACCGCGAACGGCTGTTTTGAAAAGCACAAAATGAGCGCGAAGGAATCGACAAACAGCGGTTGGGCTCTCGAGACAACGCTCGATGTCGAGTGGGCGCACGCGATTGCGCCGTCGGCAAAAATTCTTCTCATCGAGGCACCGACGCCATCCGGCGCAAATTTTCTTAAGGCAATTGATTACGCCGCGGGCAGAGGCGATGTCGTCGCCGTTTCGATGAGTTTCGGCGGCTCCGAGTTTTCCGAAGAAACGACGCTCGATTCGCATTTCGTTTCGAAAAACGGCGCGGTCTTTTTCGCAAGCGCGGGCGACGACGGATCCGGAGCGTCGTGGCCGGCGAGCTCACCGAATGTGATTGGCGTCGGTGGTACGACGCTTAAGGTTGGCGCAGGCGGTGCATTTCAAAGCGAAACGGCGTGGGGCGGCTCTGGTGGCGGCATCAGCGCGTATGAAAAAGAACCGGTATATCAGAGCGGCTATTCCATCAAGAAAAGCGGCGGCATGCGCGCGATTCCCGACGTCGCGTATGACGCCGACCCGGCGAGCGGCTTTTCGATTGTCCGCGGCGGCGTTTGGCGCGTCGTGGGCGGCACGAGCGCGGGCGCTCCGCAATGGGCGGCAATCGCCGCACTCGGCAGCGGTGCTAACAATCCGAATTTCTACACCGACAAAGCGTCGAGCGGTTCGGAACAATATTTCCGCGACATCGTAAGCGGAACAAACGGCGACTGCGGATACGTCTGCACGGCGCGAACGCACTACGACTACGTGACCGGTCTCGGAACCCCGCTCACCGCGCATTTCTAGTGATATACTTTCCGTATGCCCCGCCCCGCTATATTGGAATGGGAAGGACGAGAATACGACCACAATCCGAAAAGTGCGGACTGGTATTGGGCGCTCGGAATAGTCGCCACGGCCGCCGTCATAGCATCGGTTCTCTTCGCAAATTACCTGCTCGCGATTCTAATCGTTGTCGCGGCGGCGGCAATCGCGCTTCATGCGGCAAAGGTGCCGCCGGTCCATCGATTTCGCCTTGCGGACAACGGCATCCTCATCGGCGACCAGCTGCATCCGTTTGCACAAATGATTTCATTCTCCGTTCTCGAAGATATCGAGGGAGAATTTCCTCCCATGATTTCAATCAAGACAAAGAATTGGCACTCGCCGCACCTCATTATTCCGCTGGAAGGCGTTGATGCCGACTTGATTTACGCCTACTTCCTGCAGCATGTGGACGAGAAGGAACACCCGCCGACTTTCGCAGAGCTGGTGGCGGCCTTGCTCGGATTCTGATATACATTCAAGTGTTGCTCTCGTATGTAGGCATACTTGAGTTCGCGCGTCATGCTCTCGTCGTTCAACGGATAGGACACCGGCTTGCGGAGCCGGCAATGACAGTTCGATTCTGTCCGAGAGCACAAAAGCAGAAAGCCCTGCCCTGCGGCAGGGCTTTCTGCTTTTGTGCTTGGAGCAAGACGCCTCGTCTCACTGTCGAGGGCCGATGTTTTGTTAGCACGCGACGCCTCATCGTGCCGTCGGGTGCAAAATCGCGAGCCGGGGTCGCGGAAATTTGCGGGTGTCGACGAGCAAACAATTCGCGGCCACACCGACTGAATTAGCCATCTCGAAGATTCTGCTTCGAGCTATCTTGAATTCAAATCGAAGCATTTCCTTAACCGGATTGTGATAAAATTACAACCTAAATAACAATCTAGGAGTCAGCATATGAATACGCAGACATCGGGTTTGCTTGAGAAGGAAAAAATTGAAAAATTCAAAGAATTTCAGATGCAGTGGGCCTCGGACCCGAAGATTTTAATGCTGTCAAAAACTGGGTGGCTTTCTACTCGAGGAACGTATTTACTTAAGGAAAGGCGATTTGACGATGCGGAACACGATTTTAGGGAGATACTGGAACTCAATCCAGAAAGCATCACGGCTTACACAGCTCTAGCGGGAATCTACGCCGAAAAGAAGGATTATCCGAAAGCACTTTATCTGTTAGCTGATTGCAAAAAGATGATTGACCAGTCATGCAATGAGAAAGTTAAATTTGGGATACTGGATGTGGCATTTATAGGGGGAACACTTGAACTTGAAATGAGCAAAAACGAAAGGGACGAGCAACATCGCTTAGCAAGAGCAAGCTCAGCCGCAACGTCTTTTTATATTTTCCTAAATGAAGAAAAGGTAATTGCCCAAAGTCCTGCTTGGCTTGAGTTGCTGACAGACGACAGGTTTATAAAAGAAAAACACGAGGAACGAGTGTCATTTGCCAAAACAACATTGAAGATATTCATGACCGGAATGAAACCAGAGGCGCAAGCAATGATTTCAAAGGTGCTTTAAACGGAATTTGTAGAATATGTTATGAAAACTGCCTTAGAAGCAAAAATTAAGCGCGGTCAAGGAAGCTGGGATTATATTTATATCAATTTGGGGTTCACTCTCTCAATCGCGGGAGCTGTAATTTCTATGTCACCCATAACGTGGCCATGTAACATACTCCTATACGCTGCAATTTCTCTGATAGCGGGAATTTTGTTTCTGACCAATGGTTGGTTTCAAAATAAGCTTATTGGCTTTAAAAACAAAATGGAAGATTCATTTAGGTAGCCTGTTTTACGGCCGAAACCCTTTCACCAGCGCATCGAACTCCTCGTTCGTGAGCAATTTTTTCTCGAGTGCCAATTCGCGGATGGTTTTTCCCCCGGCAACCGACTCTTTTACCAATTCCGCCGTCGCGTCATAGCCGATTTTCGGAGTAAGGCGCGTCGCATACGCGGTTGATTTTTCAAGAAGCTCGCGGCAGCGGCCTTTGTTTGCCGTAATGCCGTCCACGCATTTCTTCGCAAATTGCAAAAGCACTTCGTCCATAAGCGAGAGCGACTCGATGAGTCGGTCGGCGACAAGCGGCAGCATCACTCCCAACTCAAGCTGCGACGCCTCCGCGGAATGCTCGATTGAAAGATTGTTGCCCGAAACCAAAAAATACAATTGATTGACCGTTTCCATAAGAACCGGATTGACCTTGCCCGGCATAATCGCCGAACCCGCCTGGAGTTCAGGAATGTACAGTTCGCCGAGGCCGCCCCGCGGTCCCGAAGAAAGCAGCCGCAAGTCGTTAGAGATTTTCGAGAGGTCAACGCATACGGCGACCAAACTCTGCGAGAGCCACACAAAGTCCGTGTTGCTGCTCGTCTGCGCCATGAGATTTTTCGCGGGCACGACTTTCAATCCGGTTATTTCTTTGAGTTCTACAAAAAGTTGCTTTCGATACTGTGCGGACGAATTGATGGCATTTCCTACGGCAGTCCCGCCCAAGTTAAGTTCAAGCAAATCATGCGATGCCGTCTTAACTCTTCGCGCTCCGCGGCGGACACATTCCGCATATGCCGCGAACTCGCTCCCAAGCGTTACCGGAACGGCGTCCTGCAAATGCGTCCGACCGAGTTTTACAACATCTTTAAATTCGCGCGCTTTCGCATCAAAGCTTTCGGCAACGACATCGAACGTTGCGAGCAATTTCTCCGCGATACGATACGCAGTGATTTTTAGTGCAGACGGCATCACGTCGTTGGTCGAATGCGACATGTTGACGTGGTCGTTCGGGTGCACAACATTTTTCGAGCCGGATGCTTTCAAAATCTCCGTCGCTCGATTTGCAATCACTTCGTTCACATTTGTGTGATTCGAGGTTCCCGCCCCGCCCTGAAAAGCCGGCAACACAAACTGCTCGGCATGCTCCCCTTTCAAAATTTCATCGCATGCTTTTACGATTGCCGTCTTTCTTCCCGCATCGAGCTCCCCCGCTTTGCCATGCGCAATCGCGCCGGCTTTTTTTATTTCGACGATTGCACGAATAAATTCTTTCGGTGTTTTACGAAAATGAAAAGGGAAATTCGCGAGAGCTTTTTCCGTTTGCGCGCCGTACAGCTTTTTCATACTAAAAATAAATGGTGTTGGTCTGCCAAAAGTCGGGCACGGTGCACGACCCGACTCAACCCTAGCACATAGCGTTACGCCTGCGCTCGTTTGATTGCGGCCGCGAGGCGCGCCTTCTTTCGGTCGGCCGTATTGCTCTTGATGACGCCGCGCTTTGCCGCCTTGTCGATTGCCTTGTATGCGGACGGAAGAAGCTTTGCGGCTCCCGCGACATCCTTTGCGGCAAGCGCCTTGGTAAGCGACTTGGTCGTGTCGTAGAGCGCGTCCTTGCGGCGCAGGTTAAATACGTGCTTCCGCGCGGAAACGCGGATTGCCTTTTTTGCCGAACTGGTGATTGCCATATGTCCTATATATACGCTACCTCCCGCGGAATGGCAAATGGTAGTACGATGTCGGTATGATTCGACAGATTCGCGGACGGGTGCTTTCGGTGGGGCCGACAAGCGCAGTCGTCGAAGTGGCGGGCTTCGGCATCGAGGTGCGGATGAGCGCGCCGCAGACGCTTTCGGTCGGCGCGGAGGCCGTTCTTGCGACGCACCTCGCGCTCAAACAGGACGGCCTGGAGCTTTACGGATTCCAAGACGCCGCCGACCGCGATTTCTTCGAGCTTATTCTTTCGGTTTCCGGCGTCGGCCCAAAAACAGCTTTGAGCGTGCTGCGCCGCTCGCCGCGTGAAGCGCTTGAGGGCGCCATCGGGAAACGCGACCTTGTGTACCTCACCAAAGTTGTCGGGCTCGGAAAAAAGAGCGCGGAGAAAATGCTGGTCGAACTTGCGGACAAGGTCGGCCCGCGGGCGCACGACAATGCCGACGGCGAGGTGTTTGACACGCTCGTCGCGCTCGGCTACACCGAACGCGAAGCGCGCAAAGCATTGCAGGGCATTCCCGAAAGCGTGACCGGAAAAGACGCGCGATTGAAAGCGGCGCTTTCTCACGGAGAATAATATATGTACGAATTCGTAAATCGGATTGTTCGCCTCTTGAAAAAAGTCGTACCGGAACCGGTCGTGCGTCCACTGCGCCCGTTGTATCATCGCGCACTCACTTTTCTTATGGCTGCATCCTACGGTTTCCCCGCGCGGAAACTCATTGTCATCGGCGTCACAGGCACCAAAGGCAAATCAACGGTTGCCGAAATGGTTTTTCAAATCCTGCGCGCGTCCGGCAAAAAAACCGGCCTTATTTCGACGATACGATTTGCCATCGAAGATGAGTCCGAACCGAACCTCTATAAAATGACGCTGCAAGGCCGCGGATTTGCGCAGTCATTTATGCGCAAGGCGCTCGATGCCGGATGCACGCACTTTGTTATCGAAGTTACGTCGGAAAGCGTGCTGCAGTTTCGAAACCGTTTTTTGGATTTTAACGGGCTTATCGTTACCAACATTCAGAAGGAACATATCGAAAGCCATGGCTCGTTCGAAAAGTATGTTGCGGCAAAGCGCGCCATCGTCGATACGCTCGTGCATTCGCCGAAACGGCCGCGAATACTGGTGGCAAACGGAGACATTTCGGAAACACGGGACTTTCTTTCCGCGAAAGTTGAGCGCGCCATTCCCTTTCAGCAAGAGGACATGCGGCACGTCGTGGCGGATGACGAGAGCGTACGCTTTACGTACGGCGGAACGCCGTTTGTTCTTCCTTTGCCCGGCACATTCAATGCGACGAATGCGCTTGCGGCGGTGAAGCTCTGTGAAGCATTCGGCATTCCGCTTGGAACCGCGGCGAGCGCACTTGCGAAACTTCCCGTTGTGCGCGGCCGCGTCGAGCGAATCGAGGAGGGGCAGGATTTCATTGCCGTCGTCGATTACGCGCACACGCCGGATTCGCTCCGCGCGCTCTACAGCGCATTTCCGCATCAGCGAAAAATCTGTTTGCTCGGCAACACCGGCGGCGGCCGCGACACCTGGAAGCGCGCGGAGATGGGGCGCATTGCCGACGAAACGTGCGATAAGGTCATTCTTGCAAATGAAGACCCGTATGACGAAGACCCGCGCGCGATTGTCGACGCGATGGCGAAGGGCATGAAGCGCGCGCCTGAAATCATTATGGACCGTCGCGAAGCGATTCGGCATGCGCTTTCACTCGCGAAGACGGGCGATGCCGTGCTCATTTCCGGCAAAGGCACCGACCCGTACATCATGGGACCCCGCGGCACCAAAGAGCCGTGGAGCGACGCCCGCGTGGTCCGCGAAGAGCTCGGAAAAATGCTCGGAAAACTTTGATACTATCTACCTATGGAGAAGCGCGATGCATGGTTTTTCATCTGGCTGTTCGCCTTCATTTTTCTCGTCTGGATTTTCATCGGCGGCCCGCTCCGTTCCGTTTTTTTTCCCGCGTCGACCATAGTGCAATCGAGCGGAACCGGAACGAACGGAAGCGGCACGAGCGGCAGTTCGGGCTTTTCATTTTCGAATTGGTTTAGCGGACTTACGGGCGGCGGCAGAGGCATCGGCGGCGTTGGCGGCTCAAATATCTCACTGCCGGGCGCCTCGGTGGGCGGCAGCGGTACGAGCACCGGGAATCGCGCCGGGTTTGCGCTTCCGCAGGCGCCGTTTGGCATCGGCAGCACCTATATTTCTTTGCCCGGCTCCTCAAACGGCGGCGGCAGTTACGCGGCCGGCACGTCCGGAGGAACGCAACTTCCGACGCTTAGCGGCGGCGCCATTTTCGGAACGCCCTCGCTGTACCGCGGCATCGTTTCGCTCAGCCATTCGGTATCGGGCGCCGGCTCAAGCGATCCCAAAAATGAAAACATTGCGCTGCATGTTTCCCAAAACGGAGGCATTCCGGTCGACCTCACCGGATGGACGCTCGTAAGCGATGCCACCGGCAATTCGGCCGTTATTCCGAAAGGAACCGAGGTTCCGATGTCGGGCATCGTGAACGCGGCGCAGGACATCGTACTCACTCCGGGAGAAAGCGCGATTCTCATTTCGGGACAATCGCCCATCGGCGCGTCATTCCGCGAGAATAAATGCATCGGCTATTTCAGCACATTCCAGAAATTCTCACCGGCGCTTCCGCAAGATTGTCCATCGCCGTCAAGCGAATTTGACGCCTATTACGGCGGCATCTACATTCGCGACGCGGCGTGCATCAACTACGTGAATGCGCTGTCACGCTGCCAAGTCGTGCTGTCGCCACCGGCCAATCTTACGTCCGCGTGCCAGTCGGTATTGGTAAATCATCTGAACTATAACGGCTGCGTAAACTCCCATCAAAACGACACCGACTTCGAGGGCGATACATGGCGCATTTATCTCGGCCGCACGAACTCGATGTGGCGCTCGCAACACGAAGTGGTAAAACTGCTCGATAAAAGCGGAAATACGGTTGATGCGTTTAGCTACTAGAAAAAGCCGGTGGTAGATGGTAAGTTGCAAATACCGCGTCCATATCTTCTCGGATTCGATATGAGCGCTCGTTCGAAGACCAAGAATCCGGGGAGTTCCTATTCCTCACTACGCGCCCATAGCTCAGCTGGTAGAGCAGCTCCCTTTTAAGGAGAAGGTCGCAGGATCGTACCCTGCTGGGCGCACTTGAATCAAAAACGGCATCTGCATGCCGTTTTTGTTTACAAGTGCGGGCCGCAGCGATGTTTTGTCAGCGGACAAAACCGCGAGCCGGGCTCCCGGTTTGTCCAAGAGCGAAGCGATTGGCATACAAACCACAGTCCTTTAGGGGTCGCGCAAATTCGCGAGGGGCGACGAGCGAATTATGTGTGACCACTTGAACCTATCCGCCTTTTGCGCGATGTTCTTTCTTTATCTTCCAATAAATTTCTTCGGAACCCGCATCGACATTTTCATCTCGGCCGTTAAATAAGTGCGCGGGATATTTCTGCTTAACTTTTTCCAATTTGTCTATAAGAATTTGCTCCGTATCAAAATCGAGCAACACGCTCATATCGAAACAATAATTAAGCACATCCGCGAGTTCTTTTTTTATTTCCCCGAGTTTTTCCGCATTTCCTTTTACGTCCTCGAGCGTTTCGTTCGTCCATTGAAAAAGTTCGAGCAATTCTCCCGCTTCAATAGCAATCGACTTCGCAACGTCCGCCGGACGCAGATTGTCCCATTTTCGTTCATGCAAAAATTCACGGATTTTGTTCTCGTACTCTTTCATGGACAAAGTATAAAGGACGCTAAATGCTAAGCGCAAAACGCTCGAGCGCAAGCCCCAAATCAAGCCCTCCGCGGCGCGAGGCCTGCAAAAGTTCGATGAGCGCGAGCGAAAGCTCGCGCGATTCCTGCGGCTTCCATTTGGGACTCCCCTTTTCCATCATGTCGCGCGCTTTCCAATGCAAAAGGCCGTGCAACATTTCGGGCGCGTCGCCCGCGCGAAGCGCGCGATTGATTTCAAGCCAGAGTTTTTCGCGGCTTCGAGCGGCAAGGGCGTTCACCAGATTGGAATTGAATCCGCGCGCATCTATGCGCGCGGCAGGCAGGTCGAATTTGTATTCCGCCTTCGCCTTCGCGGCGATTTTTTTTGCTTTCGCAGCCGCTAGTTTTGGCGCAAGCATGATGATGGCGTTGTTTGACGCGGCCAACTCGTCGAGATATTCCTCGAGCACGCTTTCCGTCTTTTCTTCTTCACCGCCTTCATCGTCTTCAGCCGCCGTTCGCGCAGCCGGATAAGGGTCGTCGAGCAAAATCAAAAGGCGGCTGACAAAAAGTCCGCCCGACTGCGCCGCGTCTTCGAGTGCCGCAGCCGTGAGCTCCTCGCGGGCAAGGCGCGCATATGCGAGGTTCGGCTCCTTTGCGCGCGCTTTCGCAACCCAATCAAACGCCTTAGCGCGGACTTTCTCCTTGTCGCTCCCGTGGAAAAGATACATCATACCGATTGCATATCGCCCCAATTCGGGCCTTCCTTCGCCGCAACAATCACCGGCACATCGCGCGCCTGTTCGGGCGACAAAACGGATTCCATAATTTCTTGAATCTTCGCACGAAGCGACTCAACGCGTCCGTCTCGAATTTCAAATACCAATTCATCGTGCACCTGCAGAAGCAGATAGGCATCTGCGCGCGCTTTTTCTTTATCAAACATGTCGTCGACCCGCACCATTGCGAGTTTGATGATGTCCGATTGCGTTCCCTGAATCGGCGCATTTATCGCCATGCGTTCCGCCTGCGCGCGCACATACGGCAGCGTCGATTTCATTTCGGGAAATTGCCGGCGGCGCCCGAACATGGTTTCGGTGTACCCGTGCTTGCGCGCAAAGCCGCGCGTGCTCTCCAGATATTCCGACAGCGTTTTAAATGTTGAAAAATAATCCTCCAAAAACTGGTGCGCCTCCGCAGTCGTCGAGCAAAGCTGCGCGCGAAGAGCGTTCACTCCCATGCCGTAGAGGATGCCGAAATTGATGACTTTCGCGCGGCGGCGCATCTCGCTGTCGACCGATTCGGGCGCGACATGGAACACTTGTGCCGCGACTTCCGTATGAACATCGCGGCCGCTTCGAAAAATCGCGCAGAGCTTCTCGTCGCCCGAGAGAATGGCCGCAAGCCGCAACTCAACCTGAGAATAGTCGAGCGAAAGCAGCGTAAACCCTTCCGGTGCGACAAATGCGTGGCGAATCGCGCGGCCGCGTTCCGAGTGAAGCGGAATATTTTGCAGATTCGGATTCTGACTCGCCATGCGTCCCGTCGTTGTGCCGGTCTGCAAAAATTCCGCGTGCAAACGGTGCTCCACATCAAGCAGAGGCGGAAGATTTTCGATATAGGTTGAAAGCAGTTTTTTTAATTCCCGGTATTCGAGAATCTGTCCGACGACCGGATGCATGTCGCGGATTTTTTCGAGTTCGCTCTCTCGGGTCGACCGCTGTCCGCCTGCGGTTTTCTTTTGCCGCTCCGGCACGATTTTGAGCTCGTCAAAAAGCACTTCCCCGAGCTGTTTGGGCGAGCTGATATTGAACTCCCGTCCGGCGGCTTTATAGATGCTTTTCTCGATTGAAATAAGTTCCGCGCGATATTTCTCCGCGAGGCCGGCAAGCACCTTCGGGTCAATTAATACGCCGCGCTCTTCCATGCGGCGAACTACGGGAATGAGCGGCTTCTCGATTTTCTCGTACACCTCGCGCACGCGCCCCATTTCGGACAACTGTTTTTCAAGCACCGTATATGCGGCGTCAAATGTTCGCTCTTTTGTAAAAGCGAGAATGTCGTCAAGCGACGGATTTGTGAATTCCGAAGAAATAAGCCAAAGCATCACGCCGGCTTCAGCGAGGCGCTCGGGCTGAATTTTCGATTCCGGCGACTCGCTTCCCGGCGAGTCGAGAACCGAGGATTCGGAAAATTCAGCCCGAGCGCCGATGCCTCCCACTGACCCGAGGACATCCTGAACCCGCGCCCGAAGCGAGCGAAAACCGAATTCATCGAAGAGCGTAAGCACTTTTTTGAAATCGACATTTTCCCGCCACGGCTTTTCCGGAAGCGAAAACGCAATCGGCGCGTCGAGCCGAATCGTCGCGAGCGACTTCGAAAAACGCGCCGCTTCTTCGTTGTCCTTCAGCAGTCCAATCATCCGCTGTTTGATGCCCTTCTCAAGAAACGCTTTGTCTCCTTTTTTTAATTGCGCATATATTTTTTCAATCGAGCCGAAATGCACAATGAGGTCGGTTGCCGTCTTCTCGCCGATGCCGGGCACTCCTTTTATGTTGTCGGACGGGTCGCCGCGAAGTCCCTTCCAGTCGGGAATGAGTTTCGGCAGAAATCCGAACCGCGCGACAACCGCTTTTTCGTCATACAAAATCGTATCGTTGATGCCTTTCTTCAGCGTGTATACGCGAACGCTTTCATCGTCGACAAGCTGGAGCGTATCCATGTCGCCGGAGGCGATGATGACATCGACGCCCTTTCCGTGCAGCTCGTATGCGATGGTGCCGAGCAAATCGTCGGCCTCGAATCCTTCGCGCTCATACAGCGGAATCGAAAACGCCTCGAACACTTTGCGCGATTCTCCGATTTGCTGCGAGAGCGCATCGTCGGTTTTTGCGCGCGTTGCTTTATAGTCCGCATACGCCTCGTGGCGAATCGTGGGCTTCGGCAAATCAAAGCATGCCGCGATGTAATCGGGTTTTAAGTCGGTTGCGATTTTAAGCAGCATCGAAACCAGTCCGTAGAGCGCGCCGGTCGGCGCGCCGGTGGGACCGGTGAAATCCGGCAAGGCGTGATATGCGCGATGAATAATCGCATGCGTATCGAGCAGCACAATTCGTTTCTTGTCGGATTTTTTAGCCATACGAAATCTTACGCGCGCCGTCCGGAAGAACGGTGAAGGAAATTTTCGCGATTACCGGCGGAAGCGCATGCGCGACTTTTTCCGGCCATTCAAGCAAAATGAGATTTTCAGGGTCACGCATAAGTTCGTGGAAGCCGAGCGGCGCGAGGTCGCTTCCCTTTTCAAGCCGATAAGCGTCGATATGAACGAGGCGTTTAAATAGATGCCCTTTGGGAAGCAGGTAGATTTTTTCAATCACAAATGTCGGACTGCTCACCGTTTCTTCGATGCCGAGCGTTCTTGCGACCGCCTTCGTAAATGCCGTTTTACCGGCGCCAAGTTCTCCCGAAAGCACCACGAGTGCCGCTCCGTACTCGCTCGGTGCAAGGGCGCCGGCAAACCGCGCCGCGTCGGCATCAAATTCTTCAAGTGTGTTGACGACCTTCTCCATTGCTTCAATTGTACCTCGAAATGGAGAAGCGCCCGAACCTCCGGAGAGACTCAAGCGCTTCGCGTGCCTCCCCTTCCTTACCGCCCATGTCGATGGCGGGCAGGATTGGGGATGATGCGATTAATTGCGTACAACCCCAGGACCGTAAGCACTTGCCCGGTCGTGGGCGGTGCGGCTTGGACAACAACAAACGGGGTTCTGGAAAAGGAGTTTCCAACAAGAACGCCCTTGTCCGTCACTAACCGTACATACCATCCCTCGCGGGTCTCGTAGTCGGTGACCACGGACCCATCCGGAGCGGTGAACGTATTCTGCGCTACTATCTCATCGCACCCGATTGGTGTCTCGACATACCCGTTCTGGCAGTTACCCAGAGCGCCTGCCGGTACCGCTTGACCGAACAAGAATGAAATGGCAACTAACGCGATGAAAAGGTACTTCATGGAGTACCTCCTTTCTGATTCTAAAGTAACATGATATTTACATATTTGTCAAGCACCCTTTCGGCTCACGGTCGAGTGCTACAATTGCGTGAATGGATTTGCCGTTTAATGCCGCAAATGAAGATGCAAAGCTCGCCGAAGTGCGCGAGCGCGAAGAAGAGGACGTCGCGCAGATTCTCTCTCAAAAGTATGGCATGCCGTATGCCGACCTTTCGGTGGCGGAGATAGACACCGAGGCGCTTCGCGTCATTCCCGAAGCGGAAGCGCGGCTTGCGGACGCAGCGGCGTTTGCGAAAACGGCTAAAGTGATTTCGCTTGCCGTTCATAACCCGAACAATCCCGCGCTCGGCAAGCTGTGCGCGGAACTGCAAACGCGCGGATATACGCTGCAAGAGTATTTGGTGTCTAAAAAAAGTTTGGACAAGGCGTTCGCGCGCTATGCCGATTTGTCGTTTGCGGTCGAGGAGCGCGCAGGCATTTTGACCATTGCGCCCGAGGTGCGCAGCGCATTTGCCGAGGGTACCGCATCGCTCGGCTCGTTTACGACGGCGCTCGACTCGACGACGTCGCTGAAGTCGCTCGAGCGGGTGTCGCGCGTGCTTGAAATTATTTTTACGGGCGCACTCGCGCTCCACGCGTCGGACATTCACTTTGAGCCGGAGGAGAAAAACACCCGTCTGCGCTTACGCATCGACGGCGTGCTTGTCGATGCGTATTTTTTTGATCCGCTCACCTATCACCAATTGAATTCGCGCATCAAGCTGCTGTCGGGCATCAAGTTAAATATCACCAACGAGGCGCAAGACGGACGCTTCAGCATCTCGCCGGGCGGAAACGACATCGAGGTGCGCGCATCGTTCATCCCCGGCAATTACGGCGAATCGATTGTGCTGCGCATGCTCGACCCCGAAACGACGAAAATTTCATATGCGGAGCTCGGCATTCATCCCAAACTGCTCGCGCGGCTTGAGCAGGAAATCCGCAGACCGAACGGCATGCTGCTCACGACCGGCCCGACCGGCAGCGGAAAGACGACAACCTTGTATTCTTTTTTGCGCGAAATTCACCGGCCGGAAATAAAAATCATCACGATTGAGGACCCGGTCGAGTACCACCTCGAAGGCATTACACAAACGCAGGTCGAGGCGGGCAAATATACCTTTGCCGAAGGTCTTCGCTCAATCGTGCGCCAAGACCCGGACATCATCATGGTCGGCGAAATCCGCGACGGCGATACGGCGAACATTGCGATCCAGGCGGCGCTTACCGGCCACTTCGTTTTTTCGACGCTTCACACCAACAACGCCGCGGGCACCTTTCCGCGCCTCGCAGACCTCGGCGCCGACCCCAAGTCCTTCGGTTCGGCCGTCACCGTCTCGATGGCTCAGCGGCTGCTGCGAAAACTCGACCCGGAGAGAAAGAAAGAACGGCCGTTGACCGACGACGAGAAAGCGATGATTGTAAAAGTGTTTGAACCGCTCGCGGACAAAACGCTCGTACCCGAAATGATAGAAACGGTATGGGAACCCGCACCGGACAATGCGGATGAAACCGGCTACATAGGACGCATCGGTTTGTATGAGGCGATTTTTATGGACGATGAACTCGCGCACTTCCTCCGAGACAATCCGCCTGAAAATGAAATCGCAAAGCTGGCCGCAAAGCAGGGTTATCTCACAATGGCGCAAGACGGCATCCTAAAAGCTCTTGCCGGCATCACTTCCCTTTCCGAAGTCGCAGACACAGTCGATTTGCCGAGATAAATAGAAATCGCCCGAAGGACTCAGGCGATTCCTTCGGACGCGAATTCATTTTGTTGTCTTTACATAAGAAACACCCAGCAATCTTTCAACGTGTAGCCCTCCTGCTTAAAAACCTCCCCGAGAAGTTTCTTTATTCTGCCTTCCCTCTCGTAGAGATCTTGTCTACATGCGGGATTCTCGGGCATCGTAATAGTAATGGAAATTTCACGCGGCTTCCCCTGTGCTGATTGAGGTGGCAATACATTTACAAATAGGTGCTCCTTTTTGCCTTTCTCGCCATTTCTTTTGCGCCGATTGACCGTGAGGTTGGTCTCAATAATTCCGCGTATCTTGGAACGCAACCGCCACATAAGATTCGCTACGCCCTTGCAATCATCGACCGGGCACTGCGACTTTAGGGCGACTAGTCTTTTGAATTCGAACGTTTGATACATTGAGCGAATGAAAAAACCTCCGGCGGTGCGCACTTCACAAGGTCCGAACGAGACGAAATACAGATACTGTTAGCGAAGGGATACTCTTTGCAAGATGTCGGAGATGCACTCGACCGACCGAAGAGTGTCATATGGTACGAGACGCAAAAGAAGAGGAAGGGACGGCCGTATGATGCTGCATATGCGCATCACATTTCATACGTACGAAGGAAATACAGCCGAGCGGTCGGCAAGATGATTGCTCTCGACCCGAAGCTCCGGAAGTTCATCGAGGCGCATCTCTTCGACGATCAGTCGCCCGAAAACATCTCACTTCGATTGAAGCGGATCGAGAAGGATATCGGATATGCTTCATCCTCGGCTATACGCCGATATATCAAGAGCCCGTATGGCAGACGGATCGAGTCGCATCGAGCAAAGGTATTCAAGAAGAGGCGACGCTCTCGGCCATCGAAACCACACATTGCCGACAAGCGCCTGATCGACAAACGACCGAGCAAAATCAACAAGCGATGGGGATTGGGTCACATGGAGGGCGACTTCATCGTGTCGGGCAAGAGCGGTCAAGGCATCATTCTTGGTCTGCGGGATCGCAGGGTGCGCAAAAACCTGCTGGAGCGGATCCTGCCAGTGTCAGTGCGAAACGTGGAGCGAGCGCTTCGCAGAATGAAAAAGCGGTATCCCGAGATGCAGACCATCACATTCGACAACGATATTCTCTTTCTCGAACACAAACGGCTAGAGAAGGTGCTTGGGGTGAAGATATATTTCTGTCATGTGCATGCGCCATGGGAGAAGCCATCAATCGAGAATCTGAACAAGGACTTGCGGCGGTACATCCCGAAAAGCTCGGATATTTCAAAGTATTCAAAAAGATTTGTGCAGAAACTCGAAGCAAAGATGAATCGCCGCTTCATGGATGTGCTCGGTTCACTCACGCCAGATGAGGCGTATGCTGCGGAAAAGAAACAACGCGCTCAGAGGAGCGCAAAAAACCGTCGTTCGAATTGAGGGGTTTGGGTGCCTAGCACTATCATCTTCCACACTCCTGTCTCTCCGCCGTTTATACACTAAACAGAAGTTCCTTGTCCAATTTTCGGCGACACAGCCCGGCCGAAAATTCGGACACACATGTACGCGCCTGCGGAGCTCCCGTGCATATTCCTCCAGGCAAAACCCGCATAAATGCGGGGTAGACAAAACACCTGAGGTGCCCCGCAGCGCCAATACCGAAGTATCGGACCACAAAGTCCTTGGGGAGTCGCCCAAAGCCGTCAAGCCTTGCCTAGAGGAATATAAACAGGATCAAACTTCTGTGATAGAATGTTAGCAACAACTAAGATTTATGTCAAGTCCCTCCCAAAAACCGACTCCTCTCTCCTCATCGCTCGATGCCGCACTGCGTCCGTCGGAATGGGACGACTATGTCGGACAAGAACAGGTCAAAGCGAATGTCCGCGTCTCAATCGACGCCGCAAAGAAGCGCGGAAGCATGCCCGAACATATTCTTTTTTACGGTCCGCCGGGTGTCGGCAAGACAACGCTCGCCCATTTGATTGCCATCACGCTTGAAGCGCCGCTGAAAACAACGTCAGGGGTCGCAATCGAACGGGCGGGCGACCTCGCGGCGATTCTAACCAACCTCGAACCGAACACGGTGCTCTTCATCGATGAAATTCATCGGCTCTCTCGAAAAATCGAGGAGCTGTTGTATCCGGCGCTTGAATCGGGACATCTCGACATCATTCTCGGCAAAGGACCGTCAGCTCGCACCGTCGAACTTGCGCTTCCCTCGTTTACGCTCGTCGGCGCCACGACGCGCGTCTCCGAACTTTCGGGGCCGCTTCGCTCCCGCTTTGGCGGCGGCATTCATCAGCTCGATTTTTACAATGAAGACGATTTGCGAGACATCATCCGCCGCTCCGGAAAACTGCTTGACTTGTCGGTGCCCGAAGAAGTCATCGGCCGCATAGCGGCGAGGAGCCGCGCCACCCCACGCGTTGCAAATGCACTTTTGAAACGTGTTCGCGATTTCTCCGAAGTGCGCGAACGGCCGCTTTCCGCCGCCGTATGCGACGATGCTTGCGAACTTTTCGGTATTGATGCGCATGGGCTCACTAAAGACGACCGCCGCTATCTTGAAACCCTTCTAAAAGGGTTCCGCGGAGGGCCGGCAGGCGTGGGTGCGATTGCCGCTGCTCTTCACGAAGATTCCGATACTATAGAAAACATTTACGAACCTTACTTGCTGCGACTTGGATTTATAGAACGCTCGCTGCGCGGACGCATTTTGACGCAACAAGGACGAGCGTATTTGGAAAAATAATATTGTCTAATTGACGCCCGTTTTGCTATAGTGCACGCATGTCAGGACACAGCAAATGGTCGCAAATTAAGCGCCAAAAATCAGTAACCGATGCCGCAAAAAGCCGCGTATTTTCTCGTCTTGCGCGGCTCATCACGCTTGAATCAAAGAAGGCGAAAGGCGTTCTCTCGGCGCCGGGACTATCTGTGGCTGTTTCCCGCGCAAAGGCCGCAAACATGCCGAAAGAAAACATCGAGCGCGCCATCGCCAAAGGCACCTCAAAGGATTCCGATAGCTTGGAGCAAGTGATCTACGAAACGTACGGACCGAGCGGCGTCGCCATTCTCATTGACGCGCTCACCGACAATAAAAACAGAACGACGCAGGAGATAAAGCATCTGCTCGTCTTGCAAGGTGCGGAACTTGCTTCTCCGGGTGCCGCGAGCTGGGCATTTACAAAAACCGGCGCACTGTATGCCCCGAACGAACCGCTCGTAGAAATTTCCGAAGCAGATGAGGAACGCTTGTCCGCCATTCTCGACGCGCTCGACAATCATGAGGATGTGCAACGCATTTTCACAAATGCGCGCGGGTATGAGGATACTGGCGATTGACCCGGGCTACGACCGCCTCGGCATCGCAGTCGTCGAGGGCGACCCTTCGCGACCGACACTAGTCATGAGCGACTGCGTTCAGCCGGAGAAAGGACTCCGCGAAAACCGCCTCGCCGCCGTCTCAAGCGCCATCACAAATGCGATACGGGAATTCGCTCCGGATGCGCTTGCGCTTGAGACGCTTTTTTTTAACGCCAATAAAAAAACGGCGGTCGGCGTCGCCGAAGCCCGCGGCGCTATACTTGCGGCAGCCGGTCTGGCGTCTTTGCCGGTTATCGAATGTTCCCCCCAACAGGTGAAGATTGCAGTCACCGGGCACGGGGGCGCGGGCAAAGCGGACATACTGGGGATGGTTCCGAAACTGCTCGCACTCTCTAAGAAAAAACGTCTCGACGACGAACTCGATGCCATCGCAATCGGCATCACGGCGCTCGCATTCGGATTGCAGAATCATTAATCCCCACTCTTCGCTTCGGCGACCTTGCATTGCATACTAGATTTGCTCAAATATACCCGTCCCCTCCGGGGCTACTTGTAACCATATGTATATGTCGGATGACGAAAAAGAATTTGACGCCGAGACGCTAGAAGCAGGTCTGCTCGACGACGACGAGCTGGATGATGATGAACTTGACGACGACGAGCTGGATGATGATGAATTCGAAGAAGAGGAAATTTAAGACGGCTTGAAATGAACACGCGCGGTTCAGCCACAGGCGGAACCGCGCGTGTTAGCATATGCCGCATGAAGCGACGGCGCATGCGACATATATCCTGGCGGCACACTATCATTGCAATTCTTCTCGTGCTTCTCGGCATCGGCCTTTTTGCTGTTGGCGGTTTGCTTATTGTGGTAGCAGTCACTCCGGTGCCCGATATCAATTCTTTTGCAGACCGTCAGGTCGACCAGTCAACCAAAATCTACGACCGCACCGGACAAGTTTTGCTCTATGACTACAACCGTGACGCAAAGCGAAGCATCGTTCCTCTTACTCAAATTTCTCCAAATACGATTAATGCGACTCTCGCCATCGAGGATTCCGGTTTTTACGAACACGGCGGCATTCGATTTACATCCATCATCCGTGCATTTCTCGCCGACGTGCTCGGCGGAGCGGTTTCGCAAGGCGGATCGACGATTACACAACAAGTCATAAAGAACGTTCTTTTGACCAATCAAAAAAGCATTGTTCGAAAAATCCACGAATGGGTTCTTGCCGTAAAATTGGAGCAGTCGTATTCGAAGGACCAAATTCTTGAAACATACTTGAATAATATTCCCTACGGCGGAACGCTCTACGGCATTGAAGCCGCTTCCGAGGCCTATTTTGGAAAATCGGCAAAAGATTTGTCTGTCGCAGAAGCGGCATATCTTGCCGCAATGATTCAGGCGCCGACCTATTATTCTCCGTACGGTACGCATCTTGCGGATCTAACCACCCGAAAAAATCTGGTATTGAGCCGCATGCATGACCTCGGATTCATAGACGATGCTACCTATGCCTCGGCGCAAGCCGAGAAAGTGACATTTGCACCTGCCGCGCAAAACTCCATCATTGCCCCGCATTTCGTTTTTTATATTTTGAATCAGCTTGAAAGTTCCTATGGAGCGCAAGCGCTGCAATCCGGACTGAAAGTTACAACAACGTTGGATGCGGATCTTGAAGTTAAAGCGGAGTCGATTGTCAGCCAGTATGCGCTTCAGAATGTCACCAAATACAAAGCGTCGAATGCTTCTCTGGTCGCGATTGATCCGGCGACCGGACAAATTCTTGCGATGGTCGGTTCACGAAACTTTTTCGACACTACAATCGACGGGCAGTACAACGCCGCACTAGCGCTTCGCCAGCCGGGTTCGACGATGAAGCCCTTTATTTATTCATTGGCGCTCCAGCACGGGTATACGCGCGATACGGTTGTATTCGATGTCCCGACGCAATTTTCAACCGATTGCAGCCCCTCCGACACGACAAACGATACTCCTCCTTGCTATGCGCCGCAGGATTTCGATAGCTCGTTCCGCGGCCCGATGACTTTTGAAACTGCGCTTGCTCAATCAATAAACGTCCCGGCCATTAAAGCACTGTATCTTGTCGGCATACAAAATGCCGTTAATCTTGCAAAATCATTCGGTCTCACAACGCTCGGCGACCCGAGCAAGTACGGACTCACGCTCGTGCTCGGCGGCGGCGAAGTTCGCTTGCTCGACTTAACCGGCGCTTATGCCGCGTTTGCAAATGACGGCGTTAAAAATACACCGACAGGTATTCTTGAGGTCGATGATGCGCAGGGAAATGTGCTTCAAAAATTTGCGCCCGATCCGTCCGTTGTAATTCCGCAAAATATCGCTCGCGACATGTCCGCAATGCTCTCCGATGCACCGGCCCGCGTTCCGGAATATCCGCTTAATTCCCCCCTTTCTTTTCCGGGATACGATGTTGCAGTCAAAACGGGAACCACGAACGATACGCGCGACGCGTGGGTCATCGGCTACACGCCATCCATCGCAGTCGGTGTGTGGGCTGGAAATAACGATAATACGCCGATGGTGAAAACAATCGCCGGATTTATTGCGGCTCCGATGTGGCACGATGCTATGGCGTATGCACTTACAAAATATCCAAAAGCATATTTCGGCGAACCGGACCCAATTCCATCTTCGGTTCCGCAAATGTTGCAAGGAAACTGGCGCATACCGGATGCACAGGGAAATGTCATCCCGCATGACTTGCTCTACTGGACGAATAAAAACGACCCTCAAGGTCCGCCGCCGTCAAACCCCGGACAAGATCCTCAATTTTCCTATTGGGAATACGGGGTTTCGGCCTGGTTCGCCTCCCATCCCGCCGCATTCTCGGGCGGCGTGATGCTTCCCGTTCCTATCTCATATTCATCACCCAACCCAATGCAAACCTCGACCCCTCAATAATGTACTGCCAAATTATTGATTCATCGGTGAAACAAGGTATAGAAGCGAGGTATCTCCGACGCCTTTTATAATAAGCGGGCGCCCAATACCTGCCGCAAGCAGCGAAATGCTTTCCGCTGGTGTGAGTGAGAGAGCTGCTGATAAATACCGGTGATTGAACGATAGTTCAAGCGGGCTGCCGGAAATGCTTGCCGGCAGCGTTTCCGAAGATTCTCCGATATCGGTATTTCTCGCAAAAAACGACAATGTGTTCTTTTTCGAATCGAAACCGATGCGTATTTTTTGAAACGAATCGGAAAAAATAGTGGTGCGTTTGAGCGCCGCCTCGAAATCTTTACGTAGCACGACCCCCTCAACGACGGACTCTTTCGGAATAATTTGCCGGTAATCCGGATACACCGCATTAGTGAGCCGCGACACAATCATGCTTCCGGTGTTGATAAACGCGCACTGATGTTCATCAAACGACATAATAATGTCGTCATCGGGAAGCGCTTGAGCGATATCGAGTGCGTTCTTTGTTGGTATAAGAAATTTTCCTTGTGTTCCCTTATTTGAAAGAGGAATTTTTTTCTCCGCAAGACGAAACGAGTCGGTTGCAACCGCCGTTAGTGAACCGCCTTCTATCGAAAGATACACGCTCGACAATTCGGGTCGCACAGTTGATGTTGATGCACAGGATGCAATGGCGGTAAAAAGATTTTTTAGAATGGCGCCCGGAACCACGATTCGGTTTTTTGGATTTTCCGGAAATGGTATGGATGGGAAATCGTCATACGGAACGGTCTTTATTAAACTTTTTCCCATACCGCTATCGAGTGAAACGATGTCGCCGGTATGTTCAAGAGTAAGTGTTCCTTCCTGCGTAAGAGAGCTTGCAAACTGTTGAAGGACGGTTGCTGGAACCGCAACAACACCGTGTGTTCTGCAGGTGCCGTCCAATTTCAAATCAATGCCCGTTTCGAGGTTGGTGGCACGCATCTTTATCCCTTCATCACCGGCAATAATCAAAATCGAAGAAAGAGCCGGAAGTGTTGCACTCTTTCGTTCCGCAAACCGCGAAACGATATATACCGCTTCCGAGAATTTCTTTTTTTCAATTGAAATATTCATACAATCTTTATTATGGGTGTGGATAAGGGGATAAACCCAAAAGAGCTATAAAATAAAAGAAATCTATCGCACAGCGCGACCGGTATAATGTTGATAAGTGTCGTGAAATGCTCATACAAGAAGGGTGCGAATATTTTGGATTTCTTTCGCGAGTTCGGTATCCACACCTACCTCCTTCTTTATTTTCTCACAAGAGTGGATAACTGTCGTGTGGTCGCGCCCACCCAGTTTTGTGCCTATGGTCGGGTATGAAATATTAAAATCCTCGCGCAACAGATACATAATGACCTGCCGCGGCCGCACGATTTCCCTCCGGCGCGTTTTCTCATAAATACTTTCCTCATCAATGCCGTAAAAATCGGCGACTTTATCAACGATATTTTTAACGGAAATATTTTTCTGCGGCAGGGTGAATGACCGCAGCGACTGGCGGACCTCGGCAATGTCCGGAACCGTCCCTTTTACCTGCGTATGGCAAATAATGCTGTTCACCATGCCTTCAAGTTCGCGTATGGAGCCGCCCATCGTGGTAGCAACGTACTCGACCACCTCGGGCGACAGTATCACACCGTGCGAGGCGGCTTTTTTCTGCACAATCGCCATTCTTGACTCGGTGTCCGGTTCTCCGATGTCGACCGCCATACCGCTCGCGAGACGGCCTTTAAGGCGTTCGGCAATGTCCGGAATGGATGCGGGCGCGCGGTCGGATGAAAAGATAATCTGTTTATTGGTGTCATGCAGCGCATTGAAGAGGTGGAACAATTCTTCCTGTGTTTTTTCTTTCTTCGAAAGGAACTGCACATCATCCATAATGAGTAGGTCGTACTGCCGGTACTTGTCTTTAAAACGGTTTGCGGTTCCGGCCTGCACCGAATCGGTATAATCGACCGCGAATTTTTCCGACGTGAGATAAAAGACCCGCCGGCCGGGATACTGTTTTTTAAACTGATTTCCGATGGATTGGATAAGGTGCGTTTTGCCGCGCCCGGTGTCGCCGTAAATGAAAAGAGGATTATAGGTGATGCCGGGGCGGTTCAATGCGGCTTGCGAGGCGGCAAACGCCAGGTCATTGAACGAACCGACAACAAACGTGTCGAAGGTATATCGCGGATTCAAATTATCGCTTTTGTTTATGTAGAACTCGTCGAGCGGCAGTTCAAGCGCTCCGCGCGCATTTTTCACCTCCTTCACCGATTTTCGGTGCTCGTCTTTTACAATGACATATTCGATATTGCGGAACTCGTAGGACACGCCGCGAACGATCTTCAGCAGCAAAGAATGAAATTTTTTCAAATACCAATCCTTGAAAAATTGACTCGGAACACCGATATACAACACACCATCGTCGCCTATTTTAACGATAAAACTGTTGCGGAACCATGTATTGAAATTTGCGGGCGATATAGACAGTTCTACTTGATTCATCACATACTCCCATAACTCTTTCGGATTCCGTGTGTCCATATTGATGGGAGTATACCTTCTCCGCAAAAAGAAAACATACTGGTTTTTCGGGGAGAATCTGTTAATATCATGTGCATAAACTAATTCCGCATCGGCATGTCAACAAAACAAACGTATCAGCCAAAAAAACGAAAGCGGGCCCGCGCGCACGGGTTTCTTTCCCGAACCGCGACCTCTGCAGGTCGAAAAATAGTGCAAGGACGCCGACGCATCGGCCGCAAGCGCCTCAGCGCCTAACTCGTGTTTCCGCGCCGAGAACGGCTCCCGCGTGCGGATTTTCCCTTGGTGCTTAAAACCGGCCGGCGGGTGGATTCCCCGCATTTCACGGTTGTATTTTCCGATAACATGAAGGGATGCGCCGTGGTAGTGTCTAAAAAAACCGCCCGTCTGTCCGTTACCCGCCACAGCATCAAGCGGCGCGTGCTTGCGGCGCTCAGCACCCTTTCCCTCCCCCGCGGCGGACTCATCGTATTTCCCAAATCATCCGCGCATAGTGTATCCTACGAAGATATCAGAGGAGAGATTGCGCAATCGCTCTTAAAAATTAACCGGCGCTCTAATGCATAGTTTGTGATTTCAAATTTTTTTCACGCCGCCTTCTATAATCCGATTTACAACGCGCTTGTCGCGCTTGTCGCGTTTTTGCCGGGCGGAGATGTCGGTGTTGCCGTCATTGTGCTCACGATAGGCATTCGGGTCATATTACTGCCTTTTTCGCTCTCTGCGGCGCGCACGCAGCGGGCGATGAAAACGCTCGAGCCGAAAATCAAGGCGCTGAAAGAAACCTATAAGGACGACAAAGAAAAAGAGGCGGTTGAAACGCTCGCGCTCTACCGTGACGCGAAAGTAAATCCGTTCGCGAGCATTTTAACGGCGTTTATTCAAATTCCCGTTCTGCTTGCGCTGTACTGGGTTTTTTATTACGAGCCGTTTTCGGCAATCGATACCGCGCGGCTCTACGCGTTTACCCCGGTGCCGCACATCATTTCGCTACACTTTCTCGGTCTGATATCGGTTGCCGGGAAAAGCATCGTTCTTGCGGTGCTCGCCGGCCTAACCCAGTTCCTGCAGGCCCATATGGCGCTTTCGGGTACGATGAAACCTTCCGATTCGGAGGGCGTGCAGGCCGATTTCCAAAAGATCATGGGAACGCAGCTTAAATACGTTTTCCCGTTTATCATCGGCGCGATTTCATATTCGACTTCGGGCGCCGTAGCGCTGTATTTCATAACGACGAACCTCGTCGGTTCGCTGCAGGAGTGGTATGTGCGGCGCAGTATCGTAGCCGAGGAGGCGTTATAGCGAATAACTCCAAAGGGATCCGTCGTTTTTATTGACAAAGACGAGCGTTGAGCCGTTGGCGTCGATGGCGGGCGATTCGATATCGATGGAATCTTTTGTTTGCCCCGAAAAATCCAACACCAGCTCCGCGACACGGTTTGCAACGTCTATTTTCCAGATGCGGTCGGCAAACGGAACGGCACCTTGATACCAGTCGTCCGGATATGAAAAGCCGGATGGCGGACTCACCGGGATACCGCAGTAGATGGAGGAACTATCCGGCGCCCATACGCATTTATCGGCGATGGTTGCGATCGGAAGAGGGATGGTTTGTCCGCTCGAAGCGTCAACCAACTCCATCTCCATGCTCCCGTTGAGAGAATAGCTGGCAAGTACGTATTTTCCCGATGGGCTGGCAAGCGCGACGAGGCCGTTTAGCGGGCCCGCGATGCGCGAAAAATGTCCGGTTGCGTCGACCAAAAACGCATCGCCCGGAAGTGTCGCGGAGGCCCTTGTTGTCGCGAGATATTGCGACTTACCCGCAAAACCGACACGTAGCGAGGAAAGCGGCGTGGAAAAAACATTCATTGCGTTTGTGCCGTCGGCACGCGACAGTGAAGCCGTTGAACCGTTTACGCCCGATGCAAGCGCAAGCACGCTTGTCGATGATACCGCAATATCGGTAAGGTTTTGCGGCAGGAAAAATCCATCGGTGGAGCTTGCCGAAAGAGCGTAGGTGTTTACGGTTAAAAAGTCCGTTCCGGAGAGATAGCGGACAAACGCCCGCGAACCGTCGGGAAGCCATGAAGCCGACTGGATGCCGGGAATGGTCTTGTTCGAGATGCGGGTGTTCGTTTTTTCGTTCTCAAGATATGTAAATACGTTACCGCTTTGCCGCTCGATGTAGTCGACGGCGATATCAGTCGTGGAACTTGCCTCCGCGGACTTTTCATCAATGACGGCTTCGCCGGTCACTACCGGCCCTGCGCTTATTTGCACCAGCCGCGGCGAGACGACGACCGGAGCGCTCGGAGCAGATTCATTTTCCGTTGTTTGAGTTGCCGCAGTGCCCTGCCCTGCCGTCGGGAAGTTTGTGTTTCCTCCGGGTGTGGTTGTGATGCTCGGCGATTTTGCGAAGAAAAAGAAATACACGAGCACGCCGATGCCGAGGATGACAATTATGACTGAAGCGATGAGAAGTGTTCGGCGCATGGCAATTATGGCGACGACGGCTGGCAAAGCAATTGTACATCAACGCATTTTGCTCCGGCAGGGGCACCGGAATTTGCCGGACAGGAGGCGGCGCTGCCGGCTTCGCCGGGCGTGATTTGCGTTGCATTTATCGGTGAACCGTCGGCATAGGTTTGTCCGCCATCAGCGGAGCACCCGCTCTCAAACGCTTGCAGTGTCGTTTTTCCCCACGTGCCCGACGGGACGGCTTGATTATAAAAGGGCTGAACCGCCGGATTCATGCCGCCGGTGTTATCCGTAGTCACATAAAACGTGACTTTATAATTCGGATCTTCGCAATATACGCTCGAACTGCTTCCGCTTTTATTGAGGGTAAAACCGCCCGGGCAGGTATAGCTATTCGCGGTGTTTGTGTCCGTGCAGGAATAGGTCAGCAGATAAGTCGTGCCGGAAGACAGCGTACATCCCGGAGTCGTGGTTGTGGTCGGTGGGGTTTGTCCGGAGGTGCCCGACATTGTGTTGCCGATAACCGGCAGGTCGAGCGACAGATTCAAGATGCTCGGATTGATGATTGAAAAAACAAGAACGGGTGAAAGAACAAGGATAAGGCCGAAAATAGCGCCGACGATTCTGCTTCGGCTCTCGCCCATTTTGCTAACGTTTCCCGGATTGAGCGCAATTTCAAGGCCGCTCCAAATAATCACGATGACGGCAAGCGCGGCTGCAATGCCAATGAGGAATTTATACAGATTGTTCAGAAAGTCGGCGAGACCGCCCTGGCTTGCCTGCACGTTATCGGTGAGACCCGGAATCGGCGCGAGCGGCACAAAACCCTGTGCAAGAACGTGCGGAACCGCAATGCCAACGACGGTGAATAGAATGAGAAGCGGAGCGAGAATCTTTTTCATAAGCCAAATAAATTAAAACCCCGGGACGTTTGTCCGAACATAACGGTCAACGCCTGTGTGGCCGTCGTAAACGTGCCGGCCGAAGCGGTGAGCGAAAGCGAAGCGGCTCCCTGTCCCGAGCCCGTCGGACGCAGTGTGATGGAATCGCCGGTTTGAGCGGCCGCGCCGTTTAAAAACCAGCGAACGCTCGGCGCGCCGGTGGCGGTTGGAAAAGAGAATGTTCCGGCGTAGAGCGATTCTTCAGCGCCGGGAAGCGCGTAACTGCCAGCGAGAGCGCGGTTGTATTCGATACCGAGCAAAGAATCATTTTCATAGATGCGCACGGTCGGCTGTTGTGGAATGAGCGAGAGTCCGGCGCTTCCGACAAGCGCTCCGTCGGTACTCATAACGACGACGGAAACGGTGCGTCTTCGGTATTGCATCGGCGAAGCGACGATGATGGAATCCTTGCCGATGCCGGAGGAATCTCCGATTTGCGCGTCGTCTACCGTCCATGCGTAGGACAGCGTTGACGGGTCAAGCGTTTTACCGCTCGCGGTCTCAAGATTTGCCATAGCCACGATGCGCGAACTCCCTTCGAGCGGCACCAATGATTTCCCGGGGTATAAGGGCGGTGCGGAAGAAATCGGCTCGACAACGAGAACAACATCCTCCGGTTGGATGGTTATCTGTTGGGTATAACTTTCTCCTTCCGAGACCACAGTTGCGGATATGTTTGTGGCGCTTCCCGCGCGACCAAGCGTGATAGGAACCGGTTCCACGGCTCCTTGGTATAACCGCGTGCCGTTTGCGGTGACCGTAACGGTTGCATTTGCAAGGTCGAGAGAATTCGAGGTAAAGGAAATCGTTGCCGTACTGTTCGGGGTCGGATATTGCGGATTCACCGATATGTCAAACGGATTGGTGCTGGCTACGGATTGCGCGAGCGCCGCAACGGGAAGCGCAAGGATGAGAATGATTGCGGAAGAAAGAAAGCGCATGCTGCTAGTATATCGCGTGCAGAGATACGTCATGCCGGTATTTTGTCCGTTTCGGGGATTGTGCCGGGCGGCTGCCGATTTGCGCGATGGTCATCAAGGGACGCAACGGTGCCCGGGGCTCTTGGAATGACCGATCCTCTTGGCATCTGCCGAGCCGATTGCCGATTTGCTTTAAAGTCCTCGAGGGACGTTACTGTGCTCGCCGCAGAAGGCGGACGGACTGCTTGCGGAATGGCGGAATCACCCGGGAACGTGCCGGTCGCCGAGCGGCTCTGATTCCGTCCGCTCTCCCCATCCTCCCCACTTTCCTCTTGGGCGCGCGCCTTTGCCTCGCGATGCCGCAGAATTTCCGTCACTTTTGCGTCTCGCGCATTATGTTGAAACATCCTTGCTTGGGCCAGTCCTTGTTCATATTTTTTCAATGCCGCTTTCTCGAGACGAATTTGCTTCCGGTACATTCTCGTCGTCACTACGGTTAGCATCGGAAGAGCATTCAAGATAGGCAGTTCGCTTCCTGCAAGAGTTGATCCGTATTCAAGCACGGTTTCCGTGTTTTCAGCGAAAATGCGTCGGTTTGTGACTACCAAAATGGCGCCGATGGTGAGCCAGCCGCACAAGCCCGTTGCCATCGCCATAAAAACTCCGAAAGGGGCAATAACCTCAGTTCCGGCAACCGTGCCGAGACCGGCGATGGTGACGGTCGCCGAAACAATGCCGTCCTTTATCGCTCCCGGCGCCCACCCTACCCACTGATTGACGACCCCGCTTGCCACAACAGCCGCAATACCGGACGCGATAAGCGGAGCGAAGAGCCAAAACATATCGAAAACAAACCGCAACGCGTCAAAGATAACGGAAAGCGCGAGTACGGGCGCGGCTTTCCCCCACGTCATTGTTTCCGGCGGCGGTTCGTTATTTTCCATCTGCGGCATACCGCGCCTTCTCCTGTTTAATGGCAATCAGTTGCGACGGGTCGGACGTAATGATTTGATCCTCGGTGTAGCTTGCGACAACGCGAATCGCGACGTGTTTCAGTCCCGCGAAGAACAGTCCTTCCCCGACGCCCGCTTCGAGCAGGAGATATTTTTCTTCATCGGTTAAGCTGAACGTCTGTTGGAGTACGTCGATTGTCGTCGGCGATTGTTTGAGCAGAAGCTGCATCGATGAGTTGGTGAGAATCGGACGGCCGTACGGGCTCTTGAGGAAGTCCTCGACGTCTTGCGTGATGGTACAGACGCCAAGATAGTATTTGCGACCGCGCTTCGCGACCGAATACAAGAACGACGCGGTGTCGTCGCTCTTCATCATCCACCACGCCTCATCGATGACAAGGAGGCGCTTTTTAAGTTCGTGGCGCACGGCGTTCCATATGTAGTGCGTGATGATGTACATCGCGACCGGTTTAAGCTCGTCTTCCATCTCACGCACCGAGAAGACGACGAACTGCTGGTTGATGTCGATGTTTGTCGGCTGATTGAGGAATCCGGCCCAAGTGCCATGCGTGTATTTCGAGAGGCGCTGTACGAGCGACTCGCTGCCGGCCATGTTCGAGAGCACCTGCTCGAAATCGGAAAGCAGCGGCGGCTCGGCGCCCGTGAAATCGGTGTCGCCCGTGATGTCTTTCAGCGCATAGGTTTCGCTGATGGCCCGGTCGATGATTGCGTCTTCTTCCGGCGAAAGACCGCCGAGCATAATACGGAAGAGTCCGACGAGCGCGATAATGTTCGAGCGCAAAATATCTTTCGGATCCTCGTCTTCTTTCACCGGCGGCAAATCGAACGGATTGATGTGATGTTCGGACGACAGCGAAATATGGAAAGAGCGGCCGCCGGTCGCCTCGGCAAGCTGTTCGTATTCTTTTTCCGGGTCGATAACGATGACATCGACGCCGAACATGAGCGAGCGCAGTACTTCGAGTTTGGTCGCGTAGCTTTTTCCCGAACCGGATTTTGCGAAGACGACCGAGTTGTAGTTTTCGAGCGAGAAGCGGTCGAACAGAATGAGCGATGCATTGTGGCGGTTGATGCCGTAGAGAATGCCGCGGTCGCTCGTGAGGTCGAAGGAGACGAACGGGAAAATGGAGGAAAGGGGGGACGAATTCAATTTTGAATTGACGAGGAGTTCGTCGGTCCCGAGCGGCAGGCACGAACGAAAACCCTGTTCTTGTTGGAATAGCGCGGGTTTCGTGTACACGAGTTTCGCATCGAGGATGCCTCGTATATCGCCTTCGGTTTTGTCGATTTCTTCCTGGGTATCGCCGTAGAGCGCGAGATAGAGGCCGACATCAAAGAGTTTTTCCTGCGCCTGCTGCAGATTGTCGCGCAAGCTTTCGAGGTCCTGATACGCGGTATCAAGAAGCGGGTCGCGCACAAGGCCTTTCGATTCCCGCTCGCTGATTTGGCTCTGCACTTCCGCGACTTTTTTCTGGAATGCGCGAAGCGCCTGCTCGGTTGCGACCGGATGAATGAAAATCGAAACATCGAGCACGCGGTCGAGATTGATAACGGGTGAAAACCAGCTGTCGGAAAGGAAGCGCGGATACGAAACCGTGTAAAACGCGCGAACGAATTTTTCACCGAGCTCTATGTCGCGGGAATTTATCTTGAGTGCAGCCGGCGCGATGGTGTCGACGAGATCGAGCGCGCCGCGCTTATAAATATCTTTCGGCAGCACCGGTATGACTTCGGGTATCTCGGCACTATTCTTGCGGTTGAGAAAATCAAGCAGGGCCATATCAGTTTTCATCGAGGCGAATCGGGTTTTCGAGCTCGCCGGGATTAAAGGAGCGGTACAACAGTTCGATGACTTCTTCGGTGCCGAGCGGCGCCGCACGCACGCCCGTGTTTCCAAGCGAGCTCGCGACAAGCGTAAGCCGCTGTTCGAGCTGCGCGCGATCTTCCTCGAAAGTGCGGCTGTCGGTAACGGGAGCCGCCGCCGCAGTTTTGTCTCGCCGCAAAAAGTTCGTAGCGGAAGCGACGGTAACGCGCGGCGTATACGGCACGACGATATAAAACGATTTTGTCATAATGTTCGCCTGGTCCGTAAACGAACGGATGAACTCAATGTATTCGCGAAGCTGGATTTTCATCAGCTCGGTCTTTTGGTCGGTTGTCTTCTCTTCAAGCATGGCAAGATACGGACGCAAATCCATTTTTCGGGAATTCACGACAATCTGAATCGAAAAATCGAGCGTATTCAGAAAGTTTTGAAATCCGAGCGTAATCGCCTGCTGTTCGTCGGGCGATTTCAGGCCGAAGTTAATTGCCGAACAGATAAGAACGCCGCGGTAGCTGCCGTCCTTCAGAATGACGATGCCGTTCCGGATTTCCTTGACCGGAACGAATTGCTGCGTGATGCCCGTTTGCTGAGTTGCCATATTATTTCTCGCGGTCGGCGGCCGCGCCGCCTTCCGTGTTTACGTCAAGCGACCACGCCAGTTCGGAAAGTTTTCCGCGCGACAGCCGCGGCGCGCCCGCCACCGCATGCGTTTCCGGCGCAACCGGAACCGGTTTTCTCTGCGGAACCTCCGCATCTTGGTGTTTCCAGAGAAACAGTTTTGCGCCGATCCAGTAATTGAATCCGGCTTCGAGAACCTCGATGAACGGCTTGCCGTTTACTTTGTAAAAAGCGAGCGCCCATGTAAGCACCGCAATCGGCAGGGACAACAACGCCGCGAGAAAGAACGGCAAAAAAGTGAAAAAGACGACGCATAACCCGGCGCCGCCGGCGATATAAATGAACTGTTTCAAGGTCAGCGGTCCGATAATTTTGTCCTCGACCTCGATAAATTGCGGCACCTGATATTCCATTCCCTCCAGTATACCAGTTGTTTGCGTCAAAAAATGCAAAAACGCTGTTTACTTCCGCATCGAACCCGAAGCGTCCATGCTCAAAATGCGTTCGGGCGATTCCCCGCGCTCATGTATAAGAAGATTGCCTGGGGTCGATTCGAAAATTTTTCTTGCGGCGTCGATAATGCGCCACGATTCGAGCACTTCTTCGCTTCCGACGAAGAGGGCGTGGTTTCCATGGAGCGCATCGAGGAAGACGCGCTCATAGGCGCCGGAAAGCGCGCCAAAATGGTCGGCGTAGGTAAAAGTGAGCGGAATGCGTTCCGTTGCCTGCTCATAGCCCGGCTTTTTCGCATTAATGCAAAACTCGATACTTTCGTCGGGCTGGATTCGGATGGACAGGCGATTCCCTTCCGTCGCTGCAGTATGGCGATAGGTTGTGACGATTTCCATTTTCCGCTCCCCGAGTGCTTTGCCGGTCGTGAGCCGTATCGGAACATCGCGCCAGCGCGGCTCGCTCGAAACGAGCGTAAGCGATGCGAATGTTTCAACCATTGAACCCGGGTTGCCGACTTCGTCGCGGTAGCCGGCATATTGTCCGCGCCGCGCACGTTCGGGTGCGACGGCGAGCGTGCTCAAAATTTTCCGGCGCGCCTCGGGAATGCGCGCCCATTCGCCGTCTTCGGGCAGCTCCATGAGCGTGAGCGCGGCAAGCTGCAGCAAGTGGCTTTGCACGACATCGCGAAGCGCTCCCGTTTGTTCGTAAAAGGCGGCGCGGCCTTCAATGCCGATTTTCTCGCTCACAAGAATGTCGACTCGTTCTATGAAGTCGCCGTTCCATGTTTGTTCAAAGAGCGGATTGTCTCGGCGAAACACGACGATGTTTTGAACCGTTTCTTTTGCGAGATAGTGGTCGATACGGTACACCTGCTGTTCGGTAAACGATTTTTCGACGTGTGTAATGAGTTCGCGAGCGCTTTCTTCATCGATGCCGAACGGCTTCTCGAGTAGCAGTTTTGTATGCGGCGCTTTTGAAAGCCCGGATACGCCGAGATGTTCGATAATCGGCCATGCGGTTTTCGGCGGCACCGCAAGATACCAGAGGCGCTGCGCTCCGCCGCCGAAATCGACCTCGATGGCTGAAAGTTTTGACGAAAGAATTTTATATTCTGCGTCATCGACAAGCGACATGGAAAATAATTCAATGTGCGGGCGAATGTGCTCGGCGTTGGCGATTCCCGAGAGTAACTCATCGAGATTCATATGTTCCTGCCGCGTGATGCCGACGATGCGAAACGGTTTCGAAAACACTCCGGCGAAAGCCATCTCGCCAAGCGCAGGGAGCAAATACCGCCTCGACAAATCGCCCGTAATTCCGACAATGATGATGATGCTCGATTCAGGCATAGTAGGTGTTCGTTAAAAGATGAAACATCCAGCCGACGAAATCATAGAATGGTCCCGCAAGGATGTATGAAAACACGAACAGAAAAAGAATGAGCGACACAAAGCCCGTGCTTCGCATGCGGTTCTCAAAACGATAAAGGCCCGAAGAAAAACGCCACGGAAGCGCGGAGCGGAGCGCGGTAAAACCGTCGAGCGGCGGAAAAGGAATCAAATTGAACATCCCGAGGAAAAGGTTGATAAAGGCAATGGTTGACGCAAAAGAAAGCATGGCCGCATCAAGTCCGAGAGACGCGCCGAAGCGGACGAGAAGGCCGAAGACAAGCGCGAAAAAAAAGTTTGTCGCAACGCCCGCAAGCGCAACAATCGTTTCGCCCCATCGCTGGTCGCGCAAATTATGCGGATTGTACGGGACCGGTTTCGCCCAGCCGAAAAAGATGGGCGAGTTGGTCAACATAAGGAGTGCGGGCAAAATAATCGAGCCGAGCGGGTCGATGTGCGGAATAGGATTGAGTGTCAGACGGCCGGCAAGCCGCGCGGTCGGGTCGCCGAGCGAGTTGGCCGCATAGCCGTGCGCCACCTCGTGGGCAATGACGGAAAGAATGAGCACTATAAAGGTTAAAATGGTGAGAGCGATGTCCATGTTTGCGGGATTCGTACCGTATGGTACCATGCGACGACTATGGCACGAGCATGTGAAATAACCGGCAAAAGCACGCAAATCGGCGGACGGTATTCAAACCGAACCCGCGCGACGCAATTTAACCCTACCGGCAAGGTCCGCCGGAAGGCCAATCTCCAGCGCCGCCGCATCTATGTCGCCGAACTCGGCAAGACGGTCATTGTCGATGTCTCCATGAAGGGTTTGAAGACGATTAAAAAGAACGGCGCGTTTGCATCGCTCAAAAAGGCGAAGGTTATTTAATCGGATTTCCATCAAGTATATACAGGCTTTTTGGCGTGCTTGATGAGATATGAAGAACGGACTGCCCGTAGGAAATGTCGAATGTATCGGACGAGAGAATGTCGATTGAAGTCGAGCTTGCAAGCGTGATGCGAATGCCGTGCGCCGCCCTTAGGCGGCGCACGGACGTATTCGCGCTCGCCGCTGCGGCGAGCGCGGCTTCCAGACCTTTCGAACCCTCCAAATCCGGCCGTATGAGCGCCGCGACTTTGTAGCGATGAAGCACATCCGGCAATCCCCCGGCGTTATTTGCAGACATGTCGGTCACCATGACGGCATCGAGATTTCTCTGCCACGGCGGCAGCGCCGCTCCGAGCGCGCGCAAGATACTTGCATCGGAACCGGCGTTGACGAGAAGCGTTTCGCCGCTTGGTGCGCGCACGAGTGCGGCCGTTCCCTTCCCCGCCGCAAAAACAGTAACCTCGGTTGCCGCAGGCGCGTGCAGTTTTTGAAACACATATGCGTTTGCGGCTATAAGACCCGCAAAGAGAAGAATGGAGAAACTAATGGATAATTCACGCGGCATACACGAAGTATATGGTACTTTTATTCCTATGACCTACCCCGTAAAAACATTCAACCTGCCCGTGCTCGAAGGAATTTCGGAAAAACAAATTAAAGTGCATCTTGCGTTGTACGAAGGATATGTGAAGCATGTGAATCTTATCCACGAAAAGTTGCGCGAGTTAAAAAAAACCGACGCCGAAGGAAATGCATACGCGATGGCGGAATTGCGCCGCCGCTTTGCATTTGAATTCGACGGCATGCGCATGCATGAATATTATTTTTCTCAATTCGAAGGCGAGAAAGGCGGCGATGAGAAATCCGGACTCGCGCTTGCGGTCAATGAAAAATACGGCAGCGGAGAAAATTTCATGGCGCACATCAAAGAAGTCGCCGGCAGCCGCGGCATCGGCTGGGTCGTCGTGTATGCCGACCCCTCGGCGAACACCGTGCATACGGTTTTCGTCGGCGACCACGAGCTCGGACAGCTCGCCGGTCTGCCGATTATTTTGGCGGTTGATTTGTGGGAGCACGCCTACATGGTTGACTATATACCCGCAGACAAGAAAAACTACGTTGATGCGTTTTTGGCCAACGTTAATTGGAGCGTTCCCGAAAAGCGTTTTGATGAGGCGATGAAAAATAGCGCGGCGTAGGCGACGAGCACGAGCCAAAAAGGAAACGGAGGAAGCGTCACTGCCGCAAGCGGCAGTGACGCGGATTCTTGTGCAATGAAAATCAAGTATGCGTTTGCGAGATATGCGGGGAATGAAAGCACGATGCCAACAATTGGAACGCTTGCGCTAAATAGCATCCCTGCGATTCCCGCGAGAACCGAAAGTCCCATCGTAAGCGGGACGACGGGAAGTGTGAGCAGGTTTGCGGGTATGGCGACGAATGAAAGGTTGCCGGTGTCGTACAGGAGGAGCGGCAGCACGGCGATTTGCGCGGCAAGTGTTGTCGCAAGCGCATTTTTCCAGAAAGCATTTTTAATAAACGAGAGCAGTATCTCAATCGGAACGGCAAGCCAAATGATTCCCACGGTTGCCGCGACCGACAGTCCGAAGCCGGGGTCAAAAACGAGATAGAGCGGATTCCATGCGAGCATGAGGAATACGACAAGAAGGAGCGCGCGACCGGCCGCATAGGTGCGACCGCTTGCGCGCGCATAGAGCGCAATGAATGCCATGAGGGCGGCGCGAAGCGCCGTTGCGGACGCGCCCGCGATGCCGATGAAAACGAGAATTGCGAGTGCTCCCGCCGCCGAGCTCCATCGTTTGCGAATATTCGTAAGCGCAAGCAGTTTCATCACCCAATCTGCGACCACCATCACGTTGTATCCCGAAAGCACGATGATTTGCACCATGCCGCTTTTTGTAAATGCATTTTGCAAATCGTTGCCGAGACCGGACTTCCCTCCTATTACGACGCCGCCCGCAAGCGAGGCGTATGGTTCGGGGAGCGTGTTTGCGAGGCCGGTGAGAAAGGAATGTTTGATGCGCGCTAGGAGCGCGGGAATGGAATACCACGGCGCTTCTTGCGCGACTCGCATGTACGCAAAGTTCAAAATGAAACGGACGCCGTCACGCTGTAAATATTTGTCGTAGCGGAAGATGCGGCCGCCATCGTCTGCAAACGGTTCGGGCGTAAGCAGGGTGCCTGAAACGTCGACCGTGTCCCCCACCATCACGCTTGGGTAGCGCGGAGCAACGACCAGCATGTTTGTCGTTGCGGTTCCGTTTGAAATACGGACTTCGACGCGCTGGTTCGCGTCTCGAACATCCGGGTCGGCAACGACTACGCCCTCATATGAAACGCGATGACGGAGCTCACTCGAAAACGATTGCGGCGCGGCAGTGTCCGCGAGTGTTGCGCGAATCATCCCAAGCGCAAGACAAATGCAAAAAACCGCGCCAAGCGAGTACGCAAGGCGCGGCCGCCACACCAACCCGATTCCAAAAAGTCCCGCGACCAAAATTGCAAAAGCCGCAGGTTGCCAACTAAAAACGAAAAGCGAGCGGAGAAACACTCCGCCCGCAAATCCGGCCGTGATGGCGATGAGTGGTGCCATCAGAAAATTGTATCAAACCCCGGTAGCGCACGAATATGGCCGGGTGGTGTGCGTTATTGTTCAGATGCGCGATACCCTCAACTTTCCGAGCGGCGCGAATACATCTTCCAAAATTCGCCCGTGAGCAAAGGAGAGTTGCTGACCTCGATAAAATAGATACTGTCATCGGGGCGTACCCCATATTCGGCGTATACCGGATCATTTTCACGCGGTTTCAAATGAGGGAAAAGATACCGAAGAGCATCAATCGCATACCGCTGCATCTCGGATAGGTCAGTAGAATCCTGCGGCCCGGACCAGTGGAAACCGTGATGGAATTGGTCGGGATCAAGTATGGCGCTGTATTTAGGCACTTCTGTTGCGCCTTTCACGTTCATATAGTGGGGCCCGTGCCACATCTCAATCATGGCTCTTCCCGATGCGTTGACGATAATCGTTCCTGCTGCTTTCGTTTTCGCAAATTCCTTCATTTCAACATTCCACGCGTCAAATCCACCCTCCAATTTTTCGGCGAATTCGCAGGCCTCCTCCAACGTCACATCCAGGAGGCGTGTAACCTTGCCATCTTTTTTTGATACGCACCGGATGATAAACTTTTCCCCTTTGAGCGAAGATAATTTTTCGCGGATTTCATCCTCGGAGGTAAAAAAACCGTAATGCTTCAGTTGCGGAACGCGCCACGCTTGCATGTTTTGCTCCTTGGAGTTGTTTTGCACGATAAATGCGTCAAAGACATCCTGATTGATTACGCCCCGTTTTAAAAGAGATCGCGCCCAGTCATCCAAGCCCGACTTAACTCGCGGATCTTTTTCTGTTTTCCCAGAGTGTTCGTTTTGTTTGGGAAATGATTCCATACATTATTTAATTATGTCCATCCCAAAAATGTCTTTGACGTAGATGTCCAAATCGTCCTGCGCTTTGATTTCATCCGGAGTCAGCCATTTGTATTCGATATTCTCGGATGTGTCGAGCACCGGTTCCTCTTGCGTGTCGGCAGTGTACGTGAGCCGGACAACGTGTTTTTCGGGAAGCAAAATATCCTGGGCGCAAATGAGCCGCGGCTCCGAATTGATTTCGAGCTGCGTTTCTTCTCGAACTTCCCTTCTGAGGTTTTCAACAAGCGGCGTGCCGGGTTCGATTCGTCCGCCGACGATGTCCCATGATCCGCGTGCATTTTTGTATTTTTCCGAATTCCTTTTTACCAGCAAATACCGCCCCTCCGGATTTTTTAACAGCGCTTTAACGCCCACTTGAAGTGTAGTCATGATGAAATATTACCAGAATAAAGCATTGGCATGGTCTACAGCGATTAAATGAGCCGCGCGGCTTTTATCTGAGCGTTTGATGTCGCCTATTTCATTACCCTCTCCTTTCGCTCTGCAAACGGTCACTCTAGGTTAGCCGAAACCGAATGATTTTTACTACGGTTTCCGGCCCAACACAGTCGCCGTAGTAGGCGCGATATGTCGCGTACAGTTCCTCACTGCTTGAGAATTTTTCGTGCCCGTCAAAATCAATGCCGTTAATATCTTTCATTTTCTTTTCCCAAACTGAAGTCAGGACAGCGTCTGCAAACTTTTCTCCGGTATTCCAGTTGAGCAATTCAATCGTATCGCCCTCCGTTAAATCCTTATCGTCAAACAATCGCCATGACGCATACTTTTCTCCCGCAAGCACGAGCGGCACAAGCGACTCGCGAAATTTAAGCGTTTTCTTTTGTGCCGTTGCATGTTGGTTGCGCACAAATTCGGCGCGCAGCTTCATCCAGATTTTTCCCAAATGATTTTCGCCGTCCTTGTTCGGTCCCCATCCCCAAAACGAATCTTTCGGCGAGTCCTCGATAATCGTTTTGTCGCCGGTCTCGAGCAATTTTTTTGGATGTACGGATGCTGCCGCAATTTTGCACGAACGATTTCTTCCATGACGCCAAGTTTGATTTCATTCCAATTCGGGCGCGCATTGGGTTTTAGTTCCTGCGCCAATTTGTACGCAGCATGCGCGGACCGCGCACGTTTAATTCGGTCGATTATTTTTTCGTCGGTAAATTTTGCCGCTTGGTACGCATGTTCGGAGGTAGGCCACAGCGCCCCGGCGTATTCGACAGCAAAAGATGAAAAATTCGAGAAGACGTACCACTCCGGTCCGTAAAAAAGTACCGTATTCGATTCTTGGTTCATATGCGTTCGCCTTCGTCCATCGCTTCGTTTGCAAGCGCGTCGGCATCGCTGTTCTGCGCACGCGGGACATGCAAGAACGTGACGGTGCCGAATGAACCCGCAACGTGCGCGAGCTTCGCCTGCTGCTGCTTCAGCACCGGATGCTTCACTTTATATTCGCCGCGCATTTGTTTCACCACGAGTTCGCTGTCGAGTTTTACCTGCACAATCGTCGCCTCGCGTTTCTTTTCGGGCACGATGTCGAGGAGTGCTTCAAACGCGAGAATCACCGCTTCGTACTCGGCAAAGTTGTTTGTGCGAATTCCGAGATACTGCGAGACGCTCGCGACCGCATTCCCGAATTCATCTCGCACGAGTGCGCCCGCACCCGCCGGCCCCGGATTGCCTCTGGAGCCGCCGTCGGCGTGGATGGTGAAGTGCGGAGTGTGTTCGGACATATCGGTACTATACCAAGCGGAGGTCGAGAAGTCGCAGCCGGACCGGATTGCTCCGCGAAAATGTGTCGCGCTCGAGATGCGCAAGCAGGTTCACGCGGCTGCCCGGCGCAATCGTTTTTGATGCGCGCAAGAGATGCCCTTTCACGAAAAATGTAACCGCATCAATTGTTTGCGCCGGTTCGTTTCCGGAAATTTTTAATTTCAAATGTTCCTGCGCTTTTCCAAACGATGAAATCTCACGCACAAAAACGTCGTGCAATAGAAACGTCGGTTTTGGATTGTCCATGCCGAACGGGGCAAAGAGATCGATTTTTTTAAAAAAAGAATCCGTGATGTCTTCGGGCGCGATTGCCGCATCGGCGTGTTTTGAAAGGTCGTCGTCGTGAACCGCATTTGCGGCCACCCGTTCGTATGCGTCGACGAGACGGTCTTCGAGAAAAAATACTTCGGTATCGGCCACGGTGAAACCGCCTGCGGCCGCATGCCCGCCAAACTCGGTAAATGCGTTTTCCGTCGCGCGCATGAGTTCCATAATGTGCGTTGCTCCTCCGCTTCGCACCGAACCTTTAAGGCGCATATTTCCTTCTCGTCCCCACAAAAACACCGGCCGCTCGTATTCGTCGGCAATCGTGTTTGCGACAAGACCGAGGAGCGCGGGCCGCCACTCGGGATCGCCGAGCGCAATCACGCTTCGAATTTCTGCGCGGTCTTTGAGCCGCGCATGCACGGCGCGCGTGATGGCGCCCGCTTCCGCTTTTCGCGTGCGATTCGCTTTCTCGAGTTTTTTAGCAAGCGCGTCCGCCTCGTCCTCATCGGTCGTCACAAAGAGTTGAAACGCATCGCGCGCATTGCCCATGCGGCTGGCGGCGTTCACGCGCGGCGCAACCATAAAGCCGATATCGTCTTCCGTAATAGCGCGCTGTTCGACGCGCATGCCGCGGCACAATTTTTGCAGTCCGATGCGCGGTGATTTGCGCATGACGAGTATGCCGAATTTTGCGAGCACGCGATTTTCATCGAGGAGCGGAACCATGTCGGCAATGGTCGCGAGACCAACCATATCAAGCAACCACTTCTCCCATCCTTCCGGCACCTGCTCGCGAAGTTTCGGTTCGACTGAAAGCGTTGCGCATGCGAGTTTCCACGCGACACCCGAACCGCACAGGCCTCGAAATGGATAGTCCTCGTCGGGGCGCGCGTTCGGATTTAAAATCGCAAACGCGGGCGGCAATGTCTCTCCCGGCAAATGATGGTCGGTGACGATGACTTCCATGCCGAGCTCGTTTGCGCGTGCAATCGGCTCGACGTCCGTGATGCCCGAGTCGACCGTGACGACGAGCTTCACACCGCTTTTCTTCGCGAGCTTTTCGATGCCCGCAATATTCATGCCATACCCTTCCTCATGGCGGTGCGGAATATAGTTTTCAAAATTTGCAGCCGTTTTTTTTAGAAAGTCGTGCAGCAGCACGGCGCCCGGAATGCCGTCGCAATCGTAGTCGCTCCACACCGCTATTTTTTCTCCCGAAAGAATCGCGTCCGCAAAACGCCGCTCCGCCTTTTTCATGTCGGTCATCAAAAACGGATCGTGCAGATGATTGTCATAGGAAGGACTCAAAAACTTTTCCGCGTCCGCTTTTGAAGAAATGCCGCGGCGCGCAAGCAGCGCCGCGGTAAGGTCGTCATACGACGCGAGGTTGTCGCGAAGTTTTTTTTCAAGCGGGTCGTGGAGCGGAAACATCGTGACGGTTATTGTATACTCTTTGGCAATGGAAGACACCGTGTTTATGAAAATCATTCGGCGCGAGATTCCCGCCGACATTGTGTATGAAGATGACGAGACCATTGCATTTCTCGATATCCATCCGGTTTCGATTGGGCACGCGCTCGTGGTCCCGAAAAAACCGGTCGAAAATATTTTCGATGCCGACGAGGAGACACTGGCGGCCGTGATGCGGGCGGTTCGGAAACTAGCACCCGCGGTTCGCGATGCGGTCGGCGCGCATGGCGTTCATATCAATTCAAACCACGGAGCGGCAGCCGGACAGATTGTTCCGCACCTGCACTTCCACATCATTCCGCGCGGCACGCGTAGCGAATTTTCTTTTTGGCCGGAAAAACCATTGGAGAAAACCGATGCCGCGGCACTTGCCGAGAAAATTCGTCAGGCACTCGGATGAGCATCAAGCGCTTCAATGCCGGGCAGCGTTCCTTTTGCGAGAAAATCGAGCATCGCGCCGCCGCCGCTTGAAACGAACGAGAAGCGCGGTAGAAGACCGAGGTCTTCAATGGCGGCGATGGTATCGCCGCCGCCGACAACCGAATGCGCGCCGGAATCCGCGACTGCGCGGGCGAGTTCTTCGGTCGTATCGACAAACCCTTTTTCATAGAGCCCGAGCGGTCCGTTCCACAAAACCGACTTTGCATCGTGCGCCAAATGCGAAAGCAGCGCTGCCGTTCCGGGTCCATGGTCGCAAATCACTTCGTCGTCCCGCACGTCCTGCACCGGCACGATGCGCGCTTTTCCGTGCGCGTCCGGAGTGTCAAGCGCGGCTTTCGGCACAACGTACGAATCCACCGGCAAAACGATTCTGGGATTTGCAATTAATTTTTTTATCTCGGCGTCGTCTCCGTCGGACACGAGCGACTGCCCCACCGGATGCCCCGCAGCTTTCAAAAAATCGTTTGCGAGCGCGCCTCCGACAAACACATGGTCGTACGAATTCAACATCGAGGTCAGCACCGCTTCTTTTGTGCCGAATTTGGCGCCGCCGATAACGGCAAGCGCCGGATGCTCGGGCGCAAGTGCTTGGGTCAGCTGCCTAATCTCTTCTTCGAGCAGGAGACCGGCATAACTCGGCAAAAATTGCGGCACGCCGACAATCGACGCGTGCATTCGGTGGCAGGTATCGAACGAATCCTCGACAAACGCATCGCCGAGCGCGGCAAGTTCGCGCGCGAAGTCCTTATCGTTATTTTTTTCACCGGCGTTGCGGCGCAGGTTTTCTAGCACGAGAACATGTCCCGCGGGCAAATCGCGCACCGCGGCGCGCGCCCGTTCACCGACGGTCTCGCCGAAAAAAGAAACATTCGGAACGATGTTCCCGAGCGCTTCGGCAACCGGCGCCAGCGTCTCGGTGCCGAGTTCTCCCAAATGGCTGATGAGAATGACTTTCGCGCCGCGTTCCGCGAGAAAGCGGATGGTCGACGCAGCGCGCTGCAGGCGGTAGTCGTTCGTAACGCGCCCGTTTTCAATCGGCACGTTGAGCGCCGCGCGCACCAGTATCGGAATATTTGCAAAGACCCGGATATCGCGTATCGAGCGCATGTCACAAAAGATTTTTCACGAGAAGCGAGAACGTTGCCGGTTCCACCGATGCATGTCCGATGAGAAAGCCGTCGACTCCCGATCCTTTGGCGAGCATCGCGATATTGCCCGGTTCAACCGAACCTCCGTAGAGCACGATTGAATGAGCGGCGCTTTTCCCTTTCAAAAGTTCACCGAGCACCTTGCGAATGTAGAGAACCATCTCGGCCAAATCATTCGGGGCGATGGCAAACGCCGCGCCTTTGCCGATGGCCCACCGGGGCTCGTACGCGATGATGACTTTCGCGCGTTCTTTCGGCGCGAGCGCCACGAGCGCCGCGGTAAGTTCCTCGCGCACTTGTGCGAGGTACCGCCCCTCGCCGTCGCGTTCTTTCTCGCCCACGCACAACATCGGCGTAAGACCGTGCGCAAACGCGCGCACGAGTTTTTCCGCGATGACGGCATTCGTTTCGCCTGCCGCCCTTCGTTCCGAGTGGCCGACAATCGTGTAGGCGGCACCTGCGGCGGAGAATGCTTGCGCGGTCGATTCGCCGGTATGAGCGCCGCCCGCGCTCGTCGAAATGTCCTGTGCGGAAAAAGCAACCGCCGACTTGTTGGACGCGGCAAGCGCGCTCAAGAGCGGCGCGGGCGGCGCAAGCACGATGCTCACATTTTTTGCGCCCGAAAGCCGCTTTGCGGCGGCCGCCAATTTTTTTGCTTTCGGCAAATCCTCAACGTAGGCCTTCCAGTTGGCGACAATGATCATAGGCACTCAGTATATCAGCTTGCTATGACTTCTCCTGCCAGTCGACGAATTGCCATTGCGAAGAAGTGTATGGCGTAAACGGCGGCGGATTGGTCGAGTTCTGCCGGTCATACGCATCGATGCGCGTCTGATACCCGCCGTCGTTGTTTTGGCCGCATCCATTTTCCCACTTTGTGCCGGTGCGCAAATTCGAAACGGTCGTGCCGAGAATGGTGAGCGTGCCGCGCGGGTCATAGGTGCCATTATCGCAGCTGTAACTGTTGCGTCCGAAGGCGCCCGATTGTGCTATGAAAATGCCGTTAAGCGTCATGTTTTGCGGCGAATCGGGAGCAATGAGAATATCGTGAGCGCCGATGACGGTAAGTCCGTCCGAACCGTCGGTTGCGGCATAGGTTATGTTGTCGTGCAGAACGACGTCGGGCGTGAAGCTGGTATCGATGACGCCGGCGGCAACCAACGTAACTTTGCTCGGTATGACACCTTCAATCCAGACGTTGTCTTCGACGAAAATAAGTCCGCAACCGCTCGGGATGGTCAGCGTTTGGTACGGCGTTTCAGTGTTGATTAGTGTGTAATCGATCGGCGGGTCGCCCGGATTCACGGGCTGCTCGCCGAGCGCCGTGGTGGAGGTCACTTTGTTTACGGTTATCGTTCCGTTGGCGTTGAAAATGAGATGATAGCCGCGGTGCGAATTGTTTCCCGAATTGCTCGAGTATCGCGGCAAGTATAATCCGCTCGCCACCGCCGTTGCTTTGAGTGGCGCGAAACTCGACTGTATGCCGCTGAAGTCGACGTTCGGCGTCGGATATGCCCACAAATTTTGGTTGGTGCCCGCGCCGAACACGCCCGCGACGGTTTGCGAATTCGAGCAGCCGAAGTTACTGTCGCAGGTCCATGATGAAACCGAACTGGTAACCGGCGCGTTCGCGGTGCCGTCCATGCGAATGCCGCCGTTGCTGTGGTACGGGCCGTTGATGATGCGGTCGGAACCGGCCCACACGCTGCTGTTCACAATATAGGAATACGCCGCGACGGATGGCTGCGCATAGCGCGCGACAAGCACCGCAGAAACGTTCGGAGCGTCGCCCGGTACACCGGTGCTCGTCACATCAATCGATTGTACGGCGCCGCAGGAGCTGTTGCCGACAACGGAAAGCGAATACGTCCCTGCCGTGCCGTATTCCGGATCGGCATACGTCGTCACATACGGTCCGGCGTGTCCGGTGCCGTTTGTCGTATTGCCAGGATAGTGAGAAAGAAACCAGCGATAATACTCAAGCCCGGCCTCGGCAACCGCAAAGGCCTCCGAGTGTTCGCGCGTTATGTCCTGCGAATGATTTTGCACAAGCACGAAGCTCGACAGCGCTGCGAGAAGGGAGAAAAAGATTGCACCGAATACGATGACGAGCAGCGTGACCGAACCGGCGAAGATCGTCTTTTTCATGGTTGGTTGCGCAGGTTGCGCAACGTTGCGCCGCCGGAAAGCGTGAACGCGACCGGCGCGCGGTTTACGTCGACATCGATGATGACCGTTGTTCTGACGGAGGCCACCCTCGAGACATTCACCGGTTGGGCAAGTTCCGAACCAGTGTTATCGAAATAACGGAAGACCGGCGTCGACGTGCCGTTTACGACCGAAACGGCAACCGTCGAAGTCGCGGTGCTTGCGCCGACATAGCTAAGCGGATTGCCAGACGGATTTTGAATGGTGCGATACAGCACACCGTTTAAGAGCAAGTATGTCACGCGTTCGATTGCGGAATCGCTGTCGGTGTTTGTGTAAAACGTAATCGACGATGTCGCGGCGACTTCAATGGGATACGAACCGTCGCTGCCGTAGGACGACTGGCGCAAATACCGCATTGCATCTTCGACGCCGCGGCGGGCCTGTCCGACGGCAGTCGATTGCTGAAGCGTATACGCGTTTGTCCGGTAAAAATAAATAATCATCGAGCCGAGCGCGAGAAAGATGATCAGCGTCAATGCGACGGTCACAACGGTTTCGATTAAGGTCATGCCGCGGTATGTCATGGCAAAGTCAGCGTCGTTGTCGCATGTCCGGCAACGGAAATATTCGGAAACACGGTCGTCGTATGGCCCGCCGCCGAAACGCTGGCGCTATACGTGCCGGCGGCAAGACCGCCGAAATACGCAAGTCCGCATGCCGACGTTGGCACCGTTGCCGCGTAGCCCGCTTTTGCGAGCGTCACGCGTGCACCGGAGATAACGTTATGGCTGCCGTCTTGAATAGCGGCGAGCAGCGTATTTTGCGTCGGCTGTCCGACGATAAGTGCGGTCGACGACGCTTGTGCGGGCATGAGCGAAATCGGCGAACTCGGGCACGCTTCGATAAGATTGCCGCCGCCGAGACCAAGCGTATAGGCATCCCACTCGAGCGGTTCCGTTACCGTTCCCGTCGCTCCGGTCGTGTCATTCACGATCGTTTTATAGATCGGCAGGCCGCTCCCGTTCGTTCCGATGGTTTTCGCGCCGGTGAGCGTGAAAGAAACATTCGACAATGCGAGCAACCCTTGCGTGTATGACAGTGACCAATCGAGAATGGAAGAAGTGGTTGTGGTTGCATTGCTCGTCAAATCCGCTTCGAGCGTAAGCGCGGGATATGTGCTTGTCGCGATGGCGGTGAGCGAGATCGGGAACGACGAGAATCCCGCGGCGTTGCCAGGAAGCATAGCATCGGGCACCGGATTGCCGGATGCGTCATCGACGCGGATAACCGCCGTTGTGCCGTTCGGCGTTGAAATAGTTGCCGAAAGAATTCCCCAGCCGGCAAGCGCATTCGGCGCAATCGAGATTGAATGAGCGTTTCCCGAAAGCGCCTGGCTCGCAAGCGTAAGTGCGCCGCCCGCAACTTGCGTATTGGTTTGCGAGGCGAGATTTGACGCATTCGAGAACAAATCGGAAAAGGCGGTGGTCGTTGCGGGCGAGAAACTCGAAAGCGTGAGGGATGACAACTGGTCGATGGCAAACGTCGCGCTCGTTGTCTGATTTTTTACGACGGTCAAATATCCCGGAGTAGGGTTCACGTTTTGGCCGGCGCGGGCATAGGTTTGCGCGCTCGAGTAGCCGCTCCGCGATACATATATTTGGTACATCGACGAGGTTGCGGCTCCGCCAATCATCACAAGTCCCGATGTGTCGCTGAATGTGGTGAAATTCACCGCCGGTGTCGTGGAGGCGTTGACGATTTGCACGCTCGCATCGCTCAGGTTTTGTCCCGCTGCGCCCACGATATGCAGCACCAGCGTGCCGCCGCCCGTCGAGGACTCGAGTCCGGGCGGGACAAAATTGGAGACGAGGACGATTGATTTCGCAAGGCCTTCGTACGAATACGAAACGGTCACCTTCCCCACCTTATAGTCGGTCGTAACGCCGTTTGAATCGTTTACGCCGATGCCGTCGGCCGGATCGTCGTAATATTCGACATAGGTGCGGGTGACATACTGGATTCCGTCGACCGTAGAAGTCGCATACTGTGGTACGGCGCCCGAAGGAATGCCGCCAACGGTTCCGAGCGAGTCGTACGAAAGGCCGCGCAAATATTCCATCTGAGTATTTGCAAGTTCGACGGCCGCCGCCTGCGCTTTCGCGACCGTGGAAAGAACGAGCGACGCGCGCAAGACGCCGAAAAGCGCCATAAACAGCACGAGCAAGAGCGCCACTCCCACCACCACATCAATCAAGCTGAATGCGCGCGCGCGAGGCAACATTTAAAATGCCGATGAAAGCGAATAAATCGGCGCAATCATCGATACCGCAAAGACGCCGACGAATGCGCCGATGAAAAGCATCAGTACCGGTTCGATGATAGTAGAAAGATCTTTTGTTTTTTCCGCGACATCGCCTTCATAAAACTCCGCAATCTGTTTCAGCATGTCCGAGACCTTGCCGGTCTCTTCGCCCACCGTGAGCATCTCGCTCAGCAATACCGGATACAGAGCCGTATGTTCCGTAAATGCCGTCGAAAGCAGCTCCCCTTTCTTCACATGCTCTTCCGCTTCCGCGATGACTTTTGCAAAGACGTCGGCGCCGACGACCTGTTTCGTTATGGCAAGCGCATCGAGGACCGGCACGCCGGACGAAAGCAGAGACGAAAGTGTGCGAGCGGTGCGCGCGGCGTAGGTTTCGCACACGAGTTCGCCGACGACCGGCATGCGCCGCGCCAAAGCAAGCACACAGCGGCCGCCGGCGCGCGAGCGCAGAAAGAGGATGCCGCCGATGACAAGAACGACAAGTCCCGCGAGCACGAGAAGCACGTTTGACACCATGAAGTTTGAAACTGCGACAATGATTTGCGTCGCGAGTGGCACTTGAACTTTGAGCGAAGTAAACGTGCTCGTCAGCGTCGGCACGACGAAGATGAGCATGAGCACGCCGACGATGAGCACGGCCGTAAGCACGATGGACGGATAAATCATCGCGCCGCGCACCTTGCCGACAAGTTCTTCGGAGCGCTGCATTTGCACCGCAACGTTCGTGAGCGATTCGGAAAGCGACCCCGACTCTTCGCCGGCGCGCACCATCGCGACGAATAAATCCGGGAATACGTCCGGATGTTTTGCAAGCGCTTCGTGGAACGAAAGTCCTTTCTTGATTGATTCGGAAAGGTCGTCCAGGACCGCTTTGAGCCGTTTCTTTTTCGTTTGCCGTTCGATGACGGAAAGAGCGCGCGAAAGCGACAAGCTGGCAGTAAGCATCGCGGAAAGATTCGTCGCCATGTGAATGACATCGCTGCGCTTTACGCCGCCGCCGATTTCGATACTCATCCATTTGGGAAGCGCGAACCCTCCGGTATCCTCGGTCAGTTCGACTACAACGCCTCCTTCTTTTTCGACCTGTTCATATACGGCGAACCGCGTCGGCGCCTCGATGACGGTCGTCGTATCCGGTAAACCCTCTTTTCGTATATGCGCGCGGAATTTCATGGTCATTCGGAAATAGCGCGCAACACTTCTTCCAAACTGGTAATGCCGCGCATCGCTTTGTACAAGCCGTCTTCGAGCATCGTGAGCATCCCCTCTTTTTTCGCCTGCGCTTCAATCGCGTCCGGCGCGCTCGAATGCAGTATCGCTTCGCGAATGGCCGGCGACACCGCAAGCACCTCGTGAATGCCGATGCGGCCCTTGTAGCCGTCCTCGGAATCGTCCGACGGAACCGGCCGATAAAATGCCGTGTCATCGAGCGTCGCTCCCTTTTTTACGAGTTTTTCGTCGACGAGCGCTTTGAACGCGTTATTGAACGCTTCTTCGCTCGCGATTTTTGCGCGCATGGTTTTGTCGACCGCGTACGGTTCTTTGTTGTCGCAGAGTTTGCGCACGAGCCGCTGTCCCACCACGACGCGAATCGTCGAGGTTAGAAGAAACGGCTCCACATCCATGTCGATGAGGCGCGGAATCGCGCCCGCCGCGCTGTTTGTGTGAATGGTCGAAAGCACAAGGTGCCCCGTAAGCGCGGCATTGATGGCGAGCGATGCCGTTTCGTTGTCTCGGATTTCTCCGACCATGATGATGTCGGGGTCCTGGCGCAAGAGCGAGCGCAGTCCGTTTGCAAACGTGAATCCGATTTGCGGATTTACCTGCGTTTGGTTGATGCGCTTCATCTGGTACTCGACCGGGTCTTCGACGGTGGAAATATTCACGTCCGGCTTGTTCAAAATGTCGAGCATCGTGTACAGTGTCGTGGTTTTGCCCGAGCCGGTCGGTCCGGAAATAAGCACGATGCCGGTCGTCTGGTTGAGCGCGTGCTCGATGCGCTCAAGATTTTCGCCGTGCAGACCGAGCGCCTCAAGCGTAAATCCTTCGCCCGTCTCGCGAAGGAGGCGCATGACGATTTTTTCGCCGAAAAACGTCGGCAGAACCGACACGCGGAAGGAAACGCGGTCTGCCTCGGTTTCCATTTTGAAACGGCCGTCCTGCGGCAAGCGTTTTTCGTCGAGCTTCAAGTTGGAGAGCACTTTGATGCGCGCAGCGATGCTGGCCGCCGCGACTTTCGGCAGCGTCATCGCGTCGTGCAAAATGCCGTCGATGCGATACCGCACGAGCACCTCTTCCTCCATCGGTTCGATGTGGATGTCGGACGCGCCCTGCACAATCGCGTGGCGCAAAAGCGTGTCGACAATGCGCACAATCGGCAAATCCTCGGCCATTTTTTTAAGGTCGTCGCCGGTCGGGTCTTTTTCGTTTGTCGTAACAACGCGGATTTTTCCCGCCTCGGTCGAGATAATGTCGCCGAACTCGTCTTTGAGCGATTTTTGATACTGCAACAGCGAATGCTTGATGCTGTCGGTGTCCGTGAGCCGAACGAGAATTTTAAAGCCGGTTTTTTTGCGCAAAGAATCGATGGAGGCGAGGTCGTCGACGTCGAGCATCGCCACTTCGAGCGACTCGTTGTCTTTTTTGTACGCGATGATGTTGTGCGTGCGCGCAATCGGCTCGGGAATGAGCATGAGAACATCGAGCGGAATGCGGTATTCCTTCAGGTTTACGAAAGGCACGCCGAGCACATACGCCTGAATGCGCCGAAGCGCGTCTTCGGTCAGCGAACCTTGCGAAACAAGAATGTCGCCGAGCGGTTGGTTACGCTCCTGCGCGACGAGCGCGGCCGCATCGATGTCTTTTTTTGCGACCAGACCGGAGTCGATGATGAATTCTTTCAATTCGCTTTCCGAAACGTGCATATATGTGAAGTATAACGCGTTGCGCGTCGCGTAGTTGAAATACTTTCTCAAAACGGTGAAAACGTCGGCGTTTGACGCTCGAAGCAAGCCGTTCTCATCTGCATTTGGAAGAAAGGAGTCGCAATGCAGGATCAAAGAAAGTCAGTGTATATTGCAAGCAAAACCGGGAAAATGGAAGCCGTCGTGCGTGACTTATTTCATATACTCACCATTCTCGGATACGTCGTGGCGTATGATTGGACGGAAAACCCGGTACCGAAACCGTTCGAGAAGCATGCCAATCTGGCGGCGGAAGCGGCGGAACGCATGGCGAGGGCTGTCATGGAGTGCGACATTTTGATCGTTCTTTGTTCTCCTAACGGCGTCGGGTATCACATCGAAACCGGCGGTGCGCTCGTCGCCGGTATCATTCTGGCCTTCATCGGCGCAGGACCGCGGAAACGCATCTACGTTGTTGGCGAAGGAAACGACCGGTCGGTGTTTTACTTTCACCAGTCGGTTACTAGAGTCCCGGATATCCCCACGTTCCTCGGAATCCGTTTTCTAATCAATAGCTTGGACGCATTCTGTTAATATGGCGAGCGGCGTTTTGAGGTCGAGCCCGAAGTGGTGGCGGGTGGTGTTGTACCCGCTCAGATAGGTCGGCAGAATCGCATTGATTGCCCGTATCTCAATCGAAAGAGCATCAAGACACTCTTCACGCAGTGTGCGATTGAATCGCTCGACGTGCGCATTGTCGTTGCTCTGCCTGACTCTCGTGTGTCGATGGCGTATCGAGAGGCGTTCGGTGAAGTGCATGGAGAACTCGGGGCCATTGTCGGTCTGCACGCACTCGAACAGGAATGGTGCCGCAACCTGTGCCCGCTTCACGAAGAGGAGAGAGACGCGGCAGTTGATGCGCGGGGTCGCCCAGGCGTACGCCCAACGGCTGTATACATCGATTAGTGTATACACGTACAGAACCGTTTTGCCGTGGAGTGCCAGATGGATGGTGTCCACCTCCACAAGAGCGCCCGGATATGCGGCTTCCGGACGTTCCGAGTGCGGGTGGTACCGTTTCCACGGGCTCCGCTTTTTGATGAGGCCGAAACGACCGAGCGTCCGCTTCACCGACGAGAGCGACACCGAGACACCCTCGTCTTCGAGCGCCCGGTGTACGACCTCGGCCGAGCGTTTGAGTACGAGACGCTTCTCGACAATCTTGTTCACAATCTTCGACGGCAGCTCGTTTGGATGATTCCTCGGTTTTGATGAGAGCGTCGGAATCGGATGATACCCGTATATCTTCGCCTTCTTCACCCATTTGCATACCGTACTCGACCCGACGCCGAACCGACGGCCAACCTCGGTGGGCGTATATCCTCTCCTCACCATGTCTGCAGCATCCCTTCTGACCTTGGGCATGTGCGGGTTTTGTGTGTATGCCATGACGCGATGATATCGCGTCCAAGCTATTGAACCATTACGGGAATCCTGGGCGCGGTGCCGGATGCATAAGTTCAGATACATTTGGCAGTCTGACCTGACCCCCAAATTTCAGACCATGTTCTAGACGGGATTAACCGCTAGAATGACGTCATATGAAGCAATACCGCATCGCTCCTGAGGTGAAGGAACAAATCATTAATCGAATCAAGAACGATGGTGTCACTGTCGCCCAAGCGGCCAAAGAGCATGGTATCCACGAGACCACCATCTATGGCTGGCTTGGTGCGAAAGTGCAAGACGGTACCGCATCTGTTCTTGAGATTGCGAGACTTCGAAAAGAGAATGACGAACTCCTTCGTCTTGTTGGACTCATGACGCTCAAGCTGTCTGAAACCCAAAAAAAGAAGTGAGCAAAGAATCTCCGATTGGTACGCGCACAACAGCGCGTACTCTTGGTATAGCTCGTTCCACCTTCTGGTATCAAAAGAAGAAGCCTGACAAAGACTGGGCACTCAAATGCCGTATTGAAGAAGTCCTTCGAGAGTTTCCTTCGTATGGATACCGGAGAGTTGCCCTGTATCTCAAGGAGAACAAAAAGAAGGTTCAAAGAGTCATGCGACTCTTTGGTATCAAAGCATATCGAAGAAGAGGAAGACGGTGGAGGAAATCAAGGAAACAAGCCGTGGAGTATCCAAATCTCCTGATGCGGATTGTACCCGCCTATCCGCATCAAGCATGGGTCGCTGATTTCACTCATGTGTATTTCAAAGGGAAAGACATTCGTGTGGCAACCACCATGGACGTATACACTCGAAGTGTCGTTGGGCTCGCCATTGGTACGCGAGGTGGAACCGTACTTGTGACGCAGGCATTGTGCGCGGCACTTCTCAACCATCCTCGTCCCACCATCTTTCACAGCGACAACGGAGTGGAATACAATGCCGCATCCTTCCGAGAGATGCTCATCAATTTCGGCATCAGCATCTCTCGCTCAAAAAAGGGCTGTCCGTGGGAGAACGGGTACCAAGAATCGTTCTATGGAAAATTCAAAACTGATCTGGGCGATCCCAATCGCTTCGATACGCTTGGTGAACTTGTTGCTGAAATCTATCAGACAATTCACCGGTACAACACCGTGCGTATACACTCAACACTCAAGATGGCACCGAGAGAGTTTGCGAAATCGCACATCACCCGTACACTATCTTCACTCGTCTAGGAAGTGGTCTGAAGAATAGGGGTCGGTACAGTGTACATTAACCGTCGGGGACTGCCAAAAGTACTGGACGCGTACAGTGAAGCGGTACGTCCTCACGGCAGTGGACGTGGAGCGGAAGTTCGCCTTTGCGGGCGCGTATACGAACCACTCGTCGAGAAGCGCGGACGACTTCCTTCGCCGAGTCATCGAGGTTTGCCCCTTCGATATCGACGAGTTGCAGACCGACAACGGGAGCGAGTTCGCCAAACACTTCGAGGATGCCTGTGCCGAACTCGGGCTCACGCACTTTCACACCCGCCCCCGCACTCCCAAGATGAATGCCCACGTCGAACGATTCAATCGCACCGTGTCCGAGGACTTCATCATGCTGAATCGGGGCCTGCTGCGGGACGATATTCATTCCTTCAATCTGAAGCTTGTCGACTGGCTGATCTGGTACAACACCAAACGCCCGCACCAGTCGCTCGGCATGGTGTCCCCCTTGCGGTATATTGTGTGTACATTAACCGTCGGGGACTGCCAAAAGTACTGGACGCGTACAGTGAAGCGGTACGTCCTCACGGCAGTGGACGTGGAGCGGAAGTTCGCCTTTGCGGGCGCGTATACGAACCACTCGTCGAGAAGCGCGGACGACTTCCTTCGCCGAGTCATCGAGGTTTGCCCCTTCGATATCGACGAGTTGCAGACCGACAACGGGAGCGAGTTCGCCAAACACTTCGAGGATGCCTGTGCCGAACTCGGGCTCACGCACTTTCACACCCGCCCCCGCACTCCCAAGATGAATGCCCACGTCGAACGATTCAATCGCACCGTGTCCGAGGACTTCATCATGCTGAATCGGGGCCTGCTGCGGGACGATATTCATTCCTTCAATCTGAAGCTTGTCGACTGGCTGATCTGGTACAACACCAAACGCCCGCACCAGTCGCTCGGCATGGTGTCCCCCTTGCGGTATATTGTGTGTACATTAACCGTCGGGGACTGCCAAAAGTACTGGACGCGTACACCGGATTGACAATGTGACCAATCGGCGATACCTTATATACATATGAAACTCCGCGACGCGGAGTTTCTCTTTACAAGGTGCGACATACACATTCCATATGATTGATTTGAAAACAATGGGCGCGGTGCTGGGGGAGTTTGAAGACAGGGGCATCAGTCGCGAGACGATGATAAGCGCTATCGAGAGCGCGATGGCGACCGCGTACAAGCGCGAATACGGCAAACGCGGACAGGTTGTGCGCGCCAAACTTGAGCTCAATACCGGCACCATCACTTTTGAACAGGTGAAAACGGTTGTCGACGAAACGACGGTCCGTTTCCCGACCGAAGAGGAAGATGCCGAGGAAAAGCCGATGCACGCGCATCCGTTTCATAGCGAAGAGGAACAGCTTGCGGAAGGAGAATTGCCGCGTTTTGATTCCGAAAAGCACATTCTCCTTGCCGATGCGAAACTTATGAAGCGCGGCGTTACGCTCGGCGAGGAAATCATCTTCCCGCTTGAGCCGCAGGACGACTTCGGCCGCATCGCCGCGCAGACCGCAAAGCAAGTGGTTATTCAAAAGGTGCGCGAGGCCGAGAAACTCTCGATGATGCAAGAATTCAGCGAGAAGAAAGGGCAAATCGTGGGCGGTATCGTGCAGCGCATGGAGCGCGGCGCGATTTTTGTCGATCTCGGCCGCACGACCGGCATCATTCCCTACGAGGAACAAATTCCGGGTGAACGCTATCGCATGGGCGAACGCATTCGCGCGTATTTGTACGCCGTTGATGAGGGATTCCGCGGCGTATATCTTCGACTTTCTCGTGCACATCCGAAGTTTGTCGTGAAGCTCTTCGAGCTTGAAGCGCCGGAACTTGCCGCCGGTTCCATCGAAGTGAAAGCGCTTGCGCGCGAACCGGGCAGTCGCACGAAGATTGCGCTTTCGTCTATTGACCCGCATGTGGACCCGGTCGGTTCGCTCGTCGGCCAGCGCGGCGTGCGCGTATCGACCGTCATGAGCGAACTCGGTGGCGAACGCATCGACATTATCGAATGGAGCGACGACGCGAAAGAATTTATTAAAGAAGCGCTTTCTCCCGCCACGCCGCTCGAAGTCGTGCTTGATGAATCCGAGCATCGCGCAACGGTGACCGTCTCCGAAGACGAACAGTCGCTCGCCATCGGCCGCGGCGGACAAAATGTGCGGCTCGCGGCGAAACTCACGGGATGGAACATTGACATCGTTTCGGCCGCCGGCGAGGAAGTTGCCGAGTCGGACGGCGAAACGGTCGCCGTCGCGGAAATCGAAGAAGACCCCGCCGAGGCCGCAGGTCTCATGCCGACCGAGAGCATTGAAGTTGTTGACGGCGAAGCGCCGCAAACGACGGTGCTTCCCGCCGAGGAGGAACTTGCCGAACTTCCGGCGAGCGATGAAACGGTTTCCGAAAAAGAAGAAGACCGCGACAGCGCAAAAGACGAATGATCCTAACATAGGACGCAGAACGCCGGCGCCGACTGCATAAGTTCAGATACATTTGGCAGTCCTCATAACCGAGGATATATGCGCATCAGAAGCAATTTCAGGGGTACGAAGGGCTGGTTGAGCATGTGGGAAAGGACGATACGATTGCGGCATATGCGGAAACCAAAGGAAGTCGACAGACGGGTGAAGATATTGGGATTCTGGGACATGCACGGGACGGAGGCCACATACGACGCCTTTGGCACCTCGGAGCGCACCTTGTATCGCTGGAAGGAGGAACTCAAAGCCCACGAGGGCCGCATTGATGCACTTGACCCGAAGAGCACTGCGCCGAAGGCGCGTCGAAGGAGGACTGTTCTGCCCGAGGTCGAGGATTTCATCATCCGCGAACGACAGGCGCATCCCCGGCTTGGGAAAGCAAAGCTTGCCGTTCTCCTGCGCGAAGAAGGGTACTCCGTGTCGGAGTCATACGTTGGGCGGGTCATTCTGGATTTGAAGAACCGCGGTCTGCTCCCGCAGCAGAGCCGGCTCTCGTTCCACGCACGTACGGGCAATCACACGGAAACACCGCAGAAACGCCGTACCAAGCTTCGCCGCACCGGCAAGCGCGGCATGGAGCTCGATACCGTCGTACGCTTCATCGACGGCGTGAAGCGGTACGTCCTCACGGCAGTGGACGTGGAGCGGAAGTTCGCCTTTGCGGGCGCGTATACGAACCACTCGTCGAGAAGCGCGGACGACTTCCTTCGCCGAGTCATCGAGGTTTGCCCCTTCGATATCGACGAGTTGCAGACCGACAACGGGAGCGAGTTCGCCAAACACTTCGAGGATGCCTGTGCCGAACTCGGGCTCACGCACTTTCACACCCGCCCCCGCACTCCCAAGATGAATGCCCACGTCGAACGATTCAATCGCACCGTGTCCGAGGACTTCATCATGCTGAATCGGGGCCTGCTGCGGGACGATATTCATTCCTTCAATCTGAAGCTTGTCGACTGGCTGATCTGGTACAACACCAAACGCCCGCACCAGTCGCTCGGCATGGTGTCCCCCTTGCGGTATATTGTGTGTACATTAACCGTCGGGGACTGCCAAAAGTACTGGACGCGTACACCGACTTTAAAAAAGTCGGCGCCGGCGTTATACTTGGTTGCATATGAATCCCGTTAGAAATTTCCGGTTTCGCGGGAGGAATACTTAAAAATCTGCAGTTTTTGCAAACTAATTTCTAACGGGATGAACCTACTTCACGATATTGTTCCGGGCACGAAAGAAGAGATGAACGTCATCATCGAGATTCCGAAAGGGTCGCACAATAAATACGAAATCGATAAAAAGACGGGCGTCATCAAGCTCGACCGCGTTCTGCATTCCGCCCAGGACTATCCGTTCGATTACGGTTTTGTGCCGCAGACGCATTGGGACGACGGCGATGCGCTCGACGTGGTCGTGCTCACGACCTATCCGCTTGCGCCCGGCATTCTCGTCGAGGCGCGCCCCATCGGCATCATGCACATGATTGACAGCGGCGAGCCGGATGAAAAAGTCATCGCGGTCGCGGTCGGCGATCCGCGGTACGCGCACGTGCAGGACATAAAAGATGCAAATCCGCACCTCTTAAAGGAAATTGCGCACTTCTTCGCGACCTACAAGCAAATTCAGAAAAAAGAAGTAGCGGTCGGCGAATTCGAGGGCCGAGCCGAAGCCGAGGCGGCTTTCGACCGCGCGCGCGAGCTGTACGAGGCGAAGAAGAAATAATATGGAGCCGGAGAAAATCGTTCCGCAAGACGAGGCGGCGCCGGAGCCCGGTGTACCTTCTCGGAAAGCGCAGTCGTGGGGCGCCGTCGTCTCCATTATCGTGATTATGCTCATGATTATCATCGGCGCATTTTACGCGTGGGGCCAGCGCGTCGCGCAGGACTCGCAATATCAACTGCCGGCTGCCGCACAATAGGTTTGCGGCGCACGCATCTATCCATTGCGGCGGCGAATGTGGTATTCTTTGCCAACTCCGCGAAACGTAATACATTTATTCCATGAACACCCGCACACAACCCCGCGCCTCAATGCTCGTCCCGATGGTTATCGAAAAAAGCCAGTTCGGCGAACGCGCCTACGACATTTATTCGCGCCTCTTGAAGGAGCGCATCGTTTTTCTCGGCGGTCCGATTGACGACGATGTGGCGAATCTCGTCATCGCCCAACTTCTCTTCCTTGAAGCTGAAGACCCGAAGAAAGACATTTCGCTCTACATCAATTCTCCGGGCGGCTCGGTGACGGCCACGCTCGCCATGGTGGACACGATGAACCATGTGAAGCCGGCCGTTTCGACCGTGTGCGTCGGCATGGCGGCGTCCGGAGCGGCGATTCTTCTCTCCGCGGGCGAGAAAGGGAAACGCTTTTCCCTGCCGAATGCCGAAGTGATGATTCATCAGCCGCACGGCGGCGCCGAAGGCCAAGCAACCGATATTGAAATCACCGCGAAGCAAATTATCAAGCTCCGCGAGCGCCTCAATAAAATTCTTTCAAAAAACACCGGTCAGCCGCTCGCAAAAATCGAAAAAGATGTGGAGCGCGACTTTTTCATGTCCGCCGATGAAGCGAAGAAGTACGGCCTGGTCGACAAAGTGTACGGATAAAGATATCCACAGCGCTGAACGAAAGGGTTGACAAGCTTCTGCAAGTATGTAATACTTGCAGAAGCTTGCATTTATCTCTGCCGTTAAGCAGGGGAAGGGTCGCTCGTGCTCATTCAAATCATCGCCGGGCTTTTCGCCTGGCTACTGGCAGGGTTTGGGGTTGCCCTGCTTTTCAAGACCCGATTTCTCGCGTTCGCGGCGGTATGCGAGGAGCCGCAGGCGAGTGAGTCCGAAACCGGGCCTGCGCTCAACTGATATGCAGGCCGGGAACCAAGCGCTCGCGGATTTACACCCCGCGAGCGCTTAGCTTTTGTTTTGAAAGGTTTGACAAGTTGCAAGGAAATGTTATTTTCGCAACAGTGTAGTCGTGGCACCCAAACCCCTCAATTCGAACGACGGTTTTTTGCGCTCCTCTGAGCGCGTTGTTTCTTTTCCGCAGCATACGCCTCATCTGGCGTGAGTGAACCGAGCACATCCATGAAGCGGCGATTCATCTTTGCTTCGAGTTTCTGCACAAATCTTTTTGAATACTTTGAAATATCCGAGCTTTTCGGGATGTACCGCCGCAAGTCCTTGTTCAGATTCTCGATTGATGGCTTCTCCCATGGCGCATGCACATGACAGAAATATATCTTCACCCCAAGCACCTTCTCTAGCCGTTTGTGTTCGAGAAAGAGAATATCGTTGTCGAATGTGATGGTCTGCATCTCGGGATACCGCTTTTTCATTCTGCGAAGCGCTCGCTCCACGTTTCGCACTGACACTGGCAGGATCCGCTCCAGCAGGTTTTTGCGCACCCTGCGATCCCGCAGACCAAGAATGATGCCTTGACCGCTCTTGCCCGACACGATGAAGTCGCCCTCCATGTGACCCAATCCCCATCGCTTGTTGATTTTGCTCGGTCGTTTGTCGATCAGGCGCTTGTCGGCAATGTGTGGTTTCGATGGCCGAGAGCGTCGCCTCTTCTTGAATAACTTTGCTCGATGCGACTCGATCCGTCTGCCATACGGGCTCTTGATATATCGGCGTATAGCCGAGGATGAAGCATATCCGATATCCTTCTCGATCCGCTTCAATCGAAGTGAGATGTTTTCGGGCGACTGATCGTCGAAGAGATGCGCCTCGATGAACTTCCGGAGCTTCGGGTCGAGAGCAATCATCTTGCCGACCGCTCGGCTGTGTTTCCTTCGTACGTATGAAATGTGATGCGCATATGCAGCATCATACGGCCGTCCCTTCCTCTTCTTTTGCGTCTCGTACCATATGACACTCTTCGGTCGGTCGAGTGCATCTCCGACATCTTGCAAAGAGTATCCCTTCGCTAACAGTATCTGTATTTCGTCTCGTTCGGACCTTGTGAAGTGCGCACCGCCGGAGGTTTTTTCATTCGCTCAATGTATCAAACGTTCGAATTCAAAAGACTAGTCGCCCGTCCTTCCTGCCTTTGGCAGGAGAAAGGAACAGCCGTGTCACGGTGGAAGAAGGTTGTTATCGGGGTCGCCGTTTGGGCATCTCTCGCGGCTCTTATGCTCATGTTTTTCATAGGCGCTTCGAGACGCGGCTTGGAATCGGAGGGAGGTGACCTTCTGATGTGATCCGCGGCTTAAATCACGTCAGGCGCTCGCGAACCCCGCGAGCGCCTAATTTTTCTATCAGAGGTGTGCCGTTATCGGTTTTATGCTACAGTCCCCTCACACTGCCCCTCTGACGAACTGAACCGAAAGCCGAGCCGATTCGCCGCTTTTTAGCACTTTGGCCCGGCCTCGCTCCGCGAGGCCGGGAATAATAAACGGGCCGTTTATGTCACTCAAAATTATCCTTATTATGCTTGCGCTTTCGGGCGTAGGCGGCATTGTCCTCGGCTACGTCCTCCGAGTGCTTATAGGGCTTGCCGAGCGCGGCTCGGTCGAGCTTCGCACGCGGCAGAAACTTTTAGATGCGAAAGAACAGGCAGCAAAAATAATCAAAGACGCGGAATTCCGCGCCCAAGTCATAGAAACAGAGCGACTCTCTCCTATCGAAGAGCGCGAAGAGAAACTTGCGCTTCGCGAAGAGCATCTCGACTCGCGCGAGAGTTTTCTCGATGCGCGCCAGCTCGACCTTGATGAAAACGAAGACGAAGTGCGCGCGCGCGAACAAGAGGCGGCGCGCGTGCGAAGCGAAGCGGAGAAACTCATCGCAGAGCGCTCGAAAGAGCTCGCCCGCATCGCACACCTTTCCGAAGAGAAAGCGCGCGAAGAGCTTTTTGCGGAACTGGAGCGGGCGTATGAGAATGCAATTCTTCTGCGTCTCCAGAAACTCGAAGCAAACGGTCGCGAGCGTCTGGAAAGCCGTGCAAATGCGATTCTCGTAAATGCGATTCACCGACTCGGCAATGCGGTGAACGCAGAGGTGATGTCGCTCTCGGTCATTCTGCCTTCCGAAGATGTGAAGGGAAAAATCATCGGCAAAGAAGGCCGCAACATCAAGTCATTTGAACGCGCAACCGGCGTGGACGTCATTATCGACGATGCTCCCGACCGCATTACGCTTTCTTCGTTTGACCCGCTTCGCCGAGCCATTGCGAAAATCGCGCTTGAGAAACTCATTGCCGACGGCCGAATCCAACCGACCAAGATTGAAGAGGCCGTTGAGAAAACGCGCGTGGAAGTAAATGAAATCATCAAGCAAAAGGGCGAAGCGGCGGCATTTGAAGTCGGCATCGTCGGACTTGATCCGAAACTTATTTCTCTTTTGGGACGACTCCATTTCCGCACAAGCTACGGACAAAATGTGCTCACGCACTCTATTGAAATGGCGCACATTGCGGGCATGCTCGCGACCGAGCTTGGCGCAGACCCGCAAGTTGCCCGCACCGGCGCGCTGTTGCACGACATCGGCAAAGCGGTCGACCACGAAGTGCAGGGTACACATGTCGAAATCGGCCGCCGCATACTTGAAAAGTTCGGCGTCGACAAAAGCATCATTCTAGCAATGCAATCGCATCACGATGAGTATCCGTACGAAACGCCGGAAGCGGTGATTGTGCAGGTTGCGGATGCTATTTCCGCGGGCCGTCCGGGCGCGCGCCGCGACACGGTTGACCGCTACCTCGAGCGCCTCGGCGACTTGGAGCGCCTCGCGGCCGCCTTTGAAGGCGTCGAAAAGGTCTATGCCATTGCCGCCGGCCGCGAAATCCGCGTCTTTGTAAATCCCGGAAAGGTTTCCGACGTTGCAATGCACGCGCTCGCCCGCAATATTGCCGCCCGCATTCAAGAGGAGCTAAAGTACCCGGGAGAGATTAAAGTAAACATTATTAGAGAAAATCGTGTCGTAGAATTCGCACGCTAGAACGTCACCAGCTTCTAATTTTTAGAGATGAGTTTCCGCAGCACCTCATTGGCATCGATTGTGATGGATGCATCCTGCATAAATTGGAATATCGCCAAAACCATCTTCTGGATTTCGGAGTTGCGTATTTCGATGACCAGTTGCTCGCTCAGCGAGAAAAGATAGAGCGCGTCGCGAAATACCCAGCACTGTCCGCCGTGTTTGAAATACGACGGGTCGATGATGTTGACGCGCGCAGTTCGACCTTCAAAATCTTTCGCCCACAACGCCCCGAGCAGTTTCGTTTGCTCTTCAAGCCAACCGGCGGGCAAAATGGCTTCGGTGATGATGCCGTTGTTTTTTATTTCGCGATTGATGCGGTTCGTTTCGGCGAGGGAAAACGTTTTGTTCCACTCTGCCGTGGCAATGTCTCCCTGAAAGCCCCAGAAAAAGCGCTCGTGCTTGTGAGCGGCAAACAAGGTCGGCATGACTTTCTTAATTGCTTCCAATCCGCGGTGCACGATGACCATCGAATCCGAACTGCCGCGAAGTTCCTCTCGGCCGTGCGGGATGTCGAGCAAAGTGCGCTTTGCGTCATACAAAGTTTCTTCGATACCGCGTTCGTCGGCAATTGCCCATTTCTTTTTCCCGTTTACCGTATGCCGCACGGCAATTCCCCGCTCGTGCAGGATGTTCAAAATGGCGTAGATGGCGGGACGCGAGACTTTTGTCGCCCGCGCAATGAGAAGCGGCGTATCTTTGCAGTCCATGAGCGCCCGCAATACCTTCTCTTCCTTGGTGGAAAGTCCGAGTAAACGTAAATTATTTTTCAGGGCCATATGCCAATTCTAGCAAAATGCTCATATTTGTAAAGTATTTCCGACATTTATATATTAAGATATAGCATGTATTTACGACGCAAAATTCTCGCATAGCGTGTTCTGCAATACTTAATTGTACTGTCAATGTCCGCGTAATGGTTCAATAGCTTGGACGCGATATCATCGCGTCATGGCATACACACAAAACCCGCACATGCCCAAGGTCAGAAGGGATGCTGCAGACATGGTGAGGAGAGGATATACGCCCACCGAGGTTGGCCGTCGGTTCGGCGTCGGGTCGAGTACGGTATGCAAATGGGTGAAGAAGGCGAAGATATACGGGTATCATCCGATTCCGACGCTCTCATCAAAACCGAGGAATCATCCAAACGAGCTGCCGTCGAAGATTGTGAACAAGATTGTCGAGAAGCGTCTCGTACTCAAACGCTCGGCCGAGGTCGTACACCGGGCGCTCGAAGACGAGGGTGTCTCGGTGTCGCTCTCGTCGGTGAAGCGGACGCTCGGTCGTTTCGGCCTCATCAAAAAGCGGAGCCCGTGGAAACGGTACCACCCGCACTCGGAACGTCCGGAAGCCGCATATCCGGGCGCTCTTGTGGAGGTGGACACCATCCATCTGGCACTCCACGGCAAAACGGTTCTGTACGTGTATACACTAATCGATGTATACAGCCGTTGGGCGTACGCCTGGGCGACCCCGCGCATCAACTGCCGCGTCTCTCTCCTCTTCGTGAAGCGGGCACAGGTTGCGGCACCATTCCTGTTCGAGTGCGTGCAGACCGACAATGGCCCCGAGTTCTCCATGCACTTCACCGAACGCCTCTCGATACGCCATCGACACACGAGAGTCAGGCAGAGCAACGACAATGCGCACGTCGAGCGATTCAATCGCACACTGCGTGAAGAGTGTCTTGATGCTCTTTCGATTGAGATACGGGCAATCAATGCGATTCTGCCGACCTATCTGAGCGGGTACAACACCACCCGCCACCACTTCGGGCTCGACCTCAAAACGCCGCTCGCCATATTAACAGAATGCGTCCAAGCTATTGATTAGAAAACGTGTCCGAAGGACTACACTTGTATCAGATAGCACGCTCCCTTGAAAGGGAAATAACGTGAACAGCAACATCATTGTCATGGTTGGAGTGATTGGTCTAATCGGTATCCTCGGCGCTGTGCTTAGCATGATTGAGCGGGCAAAGCGGCCGCCTAATATGGTCGACCAACTTCTGGTTGGCAGCGACCGGCTGGAGGAAAAGAAGAAAGAAATCGTCAAATTCATGTCGGTCTTATTCGTAGACACGTATTACATCTGGAATGTACGTCGCGGCGGGCCGGAATTTGTTGAGGCTCAAGAAGTAGCCGCGGTCTACTGGGATATTGAAGCCAGTCACACATCAACGTGGGGAGTAGATGCATACGTGCGCTTCCTGGGCGATAATACGATACGGGTCAATCCGTTTCCGGGAGAGGAGGGAACGTCAGTCGCGGCCGAGTTGAATGATATGCCGCCTGCAAACGTGGTATTGCTGCACAAAGCGTTGCCGCTTCTGCTCAAGAGGATTCGTAAGGGAGTACCCGAGGTTAACAAATATGTCGTCGAGCCACTTCTTGAGCTCGGGCGCGTCAAATGCGAAAAAGAACAGCATTGAGGGGTGTTCTAAACCGTACCCCCGCGAGCTAATGATCGCACGAGCCAGTAGCGAGGGCTTTGGCAGAAAAGTGATATCGATCAATATGAGCCGAAGGCTGTTTTCAGAGCTCCGCATAATTATGCGGAGCTCTTTTAATGCCAATGTTCCAAATTTCGCGCTATCCACGGCGGGTTGTAAAGGCCATTGCGTAAAATGGCTCATTTCCTATACTTTCCCCATACCCACCCAAAGACAGGTCGTGGGATTAGCAGTTAGCAAATATACATGGCAAACAAAGCAGACATTGTCGACAAAGTGCACGCAGTTCTCGGCACAACGAAGGCCGATGCGGAGCGCGCTGTTGAGACAGTCATTGACTCAATCGTCTCCTCGCTCAAGTCGGGCGATGAGGTCTCGGTTGCCGGTCTCGGTATTTTTGCGACGAAAGCACGCCCTGCTCGTCAGGGCCGCAATCCTCGCACCGGCGAGACGATTCATATCGCAGCAACGCGCACGGCGAAGTTCCGCCCCGCAAAGGCCCTCAAGGACGCGGTTAAATAAGGTTTGTGTAGTAAAAACAAGCGCGGCGCCTTTGGCGCCGCGCTTGTTTTTATTTGAAATACCGTTTTACCCTGTCTTCGCGGCATATTGCCGTTTCAATACCCGGGTATTTTGCTATCCTTGCATTGTGTCCAAACTTGATGCTTTTTTCAAAAAATACGCTCTGGCTACACAGCTTGCCCTCGTCTTGATTGCCGGGATTTTTCTTTGCATAGACGCCAATCGTCCACTCGTGGACTATGACGAAGCCACTTATGCTCAAGTGGTTGTCGACACGATGCATAGCGGGAATTTCCTCACCCTTCAACACCAAGGAAACAACTGGTTTGAAAAACCGCCTTTATATATATGGTCGGCAATGGCTAGCGCAAAAATATTTGGCGAGCGCGAATTTGCCTTTCGTTTGCCGGGCATTATCGCATCGGTGTTGTGCTGCTGGTTGGTATATCTCATCGCCCTGGAGCTAACCGGCGACCCGATAGCGGCGATGTTCGGCTTTCTAACCCTGCTCTTTTCAAGCGCCTTTTTTGCATATGCAAGAGAAATGCGGCTTGATTCGGCGGTCGTTGCATCCTTGCTCGCGGCCTTATTTTTCTTTATCAAGTCCCGGAAGAATGAAAAGTATCTATTCTGGGTTTTCCCGTGCATCGCAATCGGTTTTCTATTTAAAAGCGTAATCATTTTGCTCGTTCTGCCGATTATTCTCCTTTACAGTGTCTTCTATAAAAAATGGACTTTCATCAAAAGCCGCTATTTGTGGCTCGGGGGTTTGCCGGCGCTCGCCATCATCGTTCCGTGGCATCTATACGAGACAATTCGGTTCGGAAATGCATTTTGGGATAACTACCTGGGTGTACAGGTCTTTCACAGAGCTGCGGCAACGATGACCGGTACAAATAACCCGGGCGATTATTTTGTGCTTTTCGTTCCGTGGTTCCTGCCTTCGAACTGGCCATGGAATTTTTTAATTGTCGGAGGATTTATTGCTTTATGTGCAGCCGCTTTTTCGGAACAACGTAAGAGAAAAGTCACGTTTACGAACATCCTTCCGCCCGTGCTCTCGGCCGTCTTTATTTTCACCGTGTTTACTTCTGCTCAAACTCACTTGGCTCCATATATCATGCCCGCCTTTCCGTTTTTTGCGATTTGCGTGGCAATTCTCTATTACGATCTATCTTTCATTTGGCCTCAAAACAAGACGATGTTCTTCGCAATAACGGCGATATGCATATTGATTGCAGCCGCATTTTGCATGTATCTTATGCCTGCCAAAATACCGCCATATACCGGCGATGAGAAAGCAGTCGGAGAGATGTATAAACAACAAAATCCAAACGGCACACCGCTGTACCTTCTCGACTTCATACCCGTCGAAACATTTGATTATTACGGAAATGCACGCGCGATACCGGTCAATCCCGCCGATGTGACCGGAAAGCCATTTAAAGGTCCGTTCTACATGGCAGTCAGTCCGGCGGGGGCAACGTATTTCCCGAATTTGAAAGTTTTGTATACCGGCAGCTACTTTGACCTTTTGTATTCACCGACCGACATACAAATGCCGATTCTCCATTGGAATCCTTAAACCGTATGTTATTTAAAATACCTCTTTTTCTTTAATGCGTCCGGCAGATAATCCTCGGAATCATACTTTTCGTATCCTTTGCCGTAGTCGAGGTCTTTCATCAGTTTCGTGACCGGGTTTCGAATTTTCTTCGGCACGGGCAGGTTTCCGTACTCGCGTACGTCCGCCTGCGCGGCGCGTAACGCGTCGTAAGCGGAGCGGTCTTTCTTTGCCTGTGCGAGGTACGCGACGCCGTGCGCCAGATTTATCGCGCATTCAGGGTAGCCGATGGTCTCGCATGCGCGAAAGACGGCATTTGCGACGACGAGCGCCGTCGGCTGAGCAAGGCCCACGTCTTCCGAAGCGAAAACAACCATCCTTCGTGCAATAAATATCGGGTCCTCCCCTGCTTCGACCATGCGCGCAAGATAATACATCGCCGCATTTGCCTGCGAAGCGCGCATGCTTTTTATAAACGCGCTCACGGTGTCGTAGTGCTCCTCGCCCTTTTTGTCGTAGCGCAGATGCGGCGACTCAAGCGCATTGCTTAGCGTCTCGGCCGTAATTTCTCCATATAAACTCTGTGCGCCTTCCATCATACCGAGCGCTTTGCGGGCGTCGCCGTTCGCGTACCCCAAAAGCCAATCAAATGCATCCTTTTTCACTTTCAGCTTCGTGCGCTTAACGATGGCGCGAAGCGCTTCTTCCGAGAGCGGTTCAAGCACAAAGACGCGGCAGCGCGACAAAAGCGGTGAGATGACTTCAAACGAAGGATTTTCCGTCGTCGCGCCGATGAGCGTCAATTCCCCGCTTTCGACATACGGCAGGAGAAAATCCTGCTGGCTTTTGTTAAACCGGTGGATTTCGTCGAGAAACAACACCTTGTCCTTCCCTTTCGCATCGGCGGCGATGATTTTTCGGACGTCGTCCTTCCCTGCCGAAACCGCCGATAGTTCAAAAAGCGCCGCGTGAAGCGCGCGCGCATAAATGCGCGCGATGGTCGTCTTCCCTGTTCCGGGCGGTCCCCACAATATGAAAGAAAACTTGTGCTTCTTCTCGACTGCGACGCGAAGCGGCTTCCCTTCTCCCACAAGGTGTTCCTGCCCCACGACTTCGTCGAGCGTCTGCGGTCGTATCCGAGCGGCGAGGGGTTCCATGCCCTCATACTACGCCGATTTTGAATACAACAAACCCCGCGCCTGCGGCGCGGGGTTGGACGGAGGAATTTCATGGCGATGGCTTCCTCCAGTCAGCGGCCAACTTCACCGCGCCGGCAATCGCGAAGATTGCAAGTACGGAGAACGCTGTCCAGCGTACCGGCATTGCCCACCACGGATGCTGATGCATCCCGTAGAGGACCCACCCCGACACATTGGCGGCCACGATGGCGGCCATGAGCACCAGCACAACCAGATTCGTGGCGGTCTTGCTCATAGTTGGGACCCTTCTCCGACTGTGTCGGAAACTCTCATACCCGAGAGATGGGGTCGTGGCATTTGCCCCAGCTGGTAACACTCCATATGAGCTTGAAGTATTTTCAGCTAAGGCAAAGGCATATTTTGCAGAGTAGATAGTCTGCGCTAGATAAAGACAATGAGCGTCCTCTATGGGTGCACAAGCGTATGCTTATGCGCCCATCAAAGGGGGAGAGGAGTTTTTCCGGAAACATCTCTCCCGTTCTCCGACCGGCCACGACGCGTCCGCCGCGATGCGATTGCGGTGTCGAGCTCCTCGTCAGAGAGCCCCGACCACGGTCCCCACTCGAGGACCGCTTCCGCAAACGCGCCGGGCTCGCGCGCCTCGTCCAGGCGGGCTTGGTCGATTATTGCCTCGACCAGCAAGAGGCAGCCGTTGGTATTCATGTCCATGTTTTCTCCTTCTCCGACTGTGTCGGAAACTCTCTAGCCCGAGAGTTAAGGACTGTGGCATTTGCCTCAGCTGGTAACACTCCAATACGGCGTTTGAAGTATTTTCAGCTGGGGCAAAACCATCTAGACAAAGATCAATGTTGTCACGGTGCGTCGGCCTGACCTGAAACACCATGACAAGTAGGAAAGTAATCGATAAAATATATTATGTCAACATATAAATACAATGATTGCAAATATGCTTTAAATTATTGCCGAATATCGATATTTCAAACTGTAGAATTGTAAAATATACTTTACAAAACAAATATTGAGGATTAGGATTAAATCCATGAATTCAAATGAAAAGCGGTCTCCAAATTATCAATCGCTGGCTGAAGGCGGTCTGACGGTGCACCAAGCGAAGATGTACGAAACGATTGTTCGACAAGGAAAAATGACCGCGAGTCGCGCAGCGCGGCTCGCGGGAGTGCCTCGAACCTTGGCGTATAAAGCGCTTCAAGAACTACAAAAGCTGGGACTTATTGAAAAAGAAGATGCGCCCGGCAAAGTAGCGCTCTTTTCAGCGGCGCATCCATTCAAACTGAAAGAGATTGTCGACAAGCGCTTTGAACAAGCAAAAGAGGCAAGAATCGCCGTTGACGGAGTGCTTGCAAAACTCATTTCGGATTTCAATGCAAAGTCCGGCTCTCCCGGCATACGGATACTTGAGGGCGTTGCCGGCGTGGCAGAGCTGTACGAGGACATCCTAAATAATCGGCAGGATATGAAGCTTATTCGTTCACCAGAAGATAATCGTCATCCTGAACTGGCGGAAGTACTACGAGCTCAAATTGCGGAGCAAAGAAAGTTAGGTATACAGACGCAAGCAATTACTCCACTGGCGGAAAATCTCTTGAAAAGAAGTCTTGAAGAAATCATTGCCCGCGATTCCGAGCGACTTACGACACGGCGCTTTGTTCCGGCAGAAAGATTGAACATCCCTGCTCAGATTCTAATGTATGGAAACAAGGTCGGCATAACTGCCTATAAGGAATCAATCATAACCACCATCATCGAAAATCCCGCCATTCATGCGACATTTGAAATGATTTTTAACTACCTTTGGGATTTGGCGGAAGAAGACCACAGGCGCATTCTTGCCAGTCTCAAAAACAAACCGCTCAAGTCATCGGGGTAGAAATTTTTTTGTCATAGCAAACTATATAAAGTTGTCCGATTTTTGACGAACCTTACATAGTTTGTTTTTCAAAATTCTTATCCCATGCATCAATATGTGCGATTGAAAGGTGAAATTTTCACTGTTAGACCGTTTTTTGTATTCCCTCTCAATCGTTCTTTCTACAATAAGAGTCCTGCAATTTGTCTTTGAAAAAAATCTACAAGTTCTTCCCGCGTGGGCGCGGCGCCTTTGAGCATCTGCATGGCTGCTTGCGGAACGTCGTCTAGATAGAGAAGCTGCTCTAGAAATAGTCGGTCGTTAAATGCATCGCCGTATTTCGTCCGTGCCGATTGAATCACATCCGCGAGTGTTGAAACGTGCTCGGATACTCCGGTGTACAAATCGACGTAGTCCTTCTGCGAACCTCTCCTGCCTATCGTGTACGCCTTGGTGGCGAGAATCTCTTGCGGCGAAAGCGTGTCCACCGGCTCATGTTCGGATATAGGAAGAAGAACCGGAAACGGATAATGCAGAAAGGTGTGCTTCACGCCACTCACAGTGAGCGTGAGTTCGCGGGAATTATTTATAAAAACTTCAATCGTACGGAGCGCATACAGCGCCTCGACTTTTCCGAGCAGATTTTTCTTTATCGGGTCCGGTGAAAACAAATCGAAATCGACGGATATGCGATGTCCGAGCTGAAGTGCAAGCGCCGTACCGCCCGCCAGATAAAAATCTTTTTTGAACGCCGAAAGGAGTGGAAACAATTCCCGCGCTTCCGACGTTAGTGCCTCAAAATGAATCATGTTATCGCAAGATGAGCGATGCAAGACGGCGCGATTCCGGGCGGAAGTTGTCGCGGCCAAACATTGTTTTTCGGGAAAGACGGGACTGGATAGCGCCAGTTCCATAATTTTGAACGAGCCATTTCCAATCGGCAAGTGAACCCGTATTCAATACGCGTTCGATTATCGCATCGGCGTGTTTTTCGGCGTCGAGCGCATCCGAATCCATATCCCAGAATAGCCGCTTGATGTTGGCCGGTAATTCTGTCATATGTGTATTATACCACGTTTGCATTCAAAAATGCGGCTCGAATTCCAAACATTCTTCGTTTATTTTGAGCAAAGACATACCATACAAAAAGCCCCGCGCCTGCGGCGCGGGGTTTGTCGAAATCCCAAAAGGGCTACAGGCCGAGAGATTCGAATAAAAGTGCAGTGCTAGAGGAGAGAGATTTTAGAACTCACACCGCACTTCATTTCGGTTCTTCGAACGACCTATAGCCCTTTGTGGACTTTTCTGTTTCGCTCTTTCGAGCTCATCAGTCGGGACATACATCCCGATACAGAAAGAACGAGTATTCCATACTCGTCCCTCGTGGGCGGCGCGCTTTCGCGCGCCGCCCGAACCATTTTGCGGGAACCATCCCGCGCTTGTGCCAGCGCGCCGTGCCGCGCTGGCGATTAACTGGAAAGAACTACTCGCGCACGGGCGAGGCAGCGGCGGCTTCGTCGGTTTCGTTCCGCAGGATGTCTATGAGGTCGTGGATAGCGCGACCGCCCGCGTCTAGTCTCGCCTCCATTGCGAGATTGCAACGCTGGGCGTAATCGGCCAGCCAGCTCTCAATTTTGAGAGCCGTCTTGTAGGCGTCGAGCCAAGTCTCTTGACTCGGCGCCTTGAGCCAAGCGCGGAGCACCGCTAGGTCTGGATCAACAATCCAGGCCCGGTCATCCGCCCATACGCGGCGGATGACAGGCAGCCGAGCGGCCGCAGCAGCCCTTCTGGGCTCGGACAACCGCATCGCCCGCGCGAGTGTGTCTCGCGCGGAGTGGCCGAAAGGACCCCCGTCGCGGCATGGTTCCCCTGCCTGAACTTGGCATATCGGGCATTGAATCGTCGTTTGTCCGTAGTAACTCATGGTGTCCTCCTCGTCGCACTTTCGGTGCGGCAGAATCGGCGCACATGCGCCGAGTGAATTCATCGGAACAACAATCGCGTTGATTGCCGTTCCTCTTTCCTGAAACTACGCTCCACGCGTACCGTCGGAAAAGAGGAACGGCAATTTCTGTTTCGCCCTTTCGAGCTCATCAGTCGGGACACACATCCCGATACAGAAAGAACGAGTATTCCATACTCGTCCCTCGTGGGCGGCGCGCTTTCGCGCGCCGCCCGAACCATTTTGCGGGAACCATCCCGCTACGGAACGATTTTTTCCAGCCGCCTGGGCTGGAAAGCCCTCAGGGACGCAGGATGATCCGTATCGAATTGAACGGAGACGGACCAACTTGGCCCGTGGCTGACGACGGTCCCTTCGCCGAAATCCGGGTACCGGACCCGGGTGCCGATCGGGAAATCCTCCCGGCCCATCTGGCCACGCCGAAGGGCATAGGCCTGGCCGGAGTCCCCGGCGGCCATATAGACCCCACGGCCATCCGGGCAGACCACGAGCTCTTGGTCGGGGTCCCCATCACCCCAACCAAAGCAGACAAGGTCTGCTTCCTCCCCGGCCCAGTGGTATGGCACCGGTGCGGGGAGCCGGTACACTCCGGGTCCGACCTGTTGCAGGTCATAGGCCTGCTTGAAGTCGCCCGCAGGCAGGTACACCCGGCCATCCGGGAAAACGATTACCTCCACGTCGGGGTCCTCGAGCTGCCCCCAACGATAACTCGTGAGGCCCTGGTTGCCCAACCAGTGGTGATAGGCGAACTTAGGGAGCAAAAATTTCACGACTCTCTCCTCGCACCTTTCGGTGCCGGTTGGCGCTCACGCGCCCGAGTATTTTTCGGAACAACAATCGCGTTGATTGCCGTTCCTCTTTCCTGAAACTACGCACAAGTGCGTACCATCGGAAAAGAGGAACGGCAATTCGATTTCATATTCTCAATCAGCCAACGAACAATTCGCGGGCTGAATAGAGTGGAGTAGACAACGGACCGCCGTCGCCTACTCCACAGACCTGCCTGCAAGCGAATGGACTAACGCCCGGCTCGCTGCCAACCTCGGAAATATTTACGAGTTTTCCGAAACTCGTTGCCAGCGCTCCGTGCTACGCTTGCGGGAAAGAACTACTGTCCATGCGGCACGGCACATGGGGCGAACTACTTGAGGTTCATTGCGTCGTGGAGCGCCTCCGCGACCGTGGCCGGGTTATACCCCGGCCACAAATAAACGCGGCCGAGCCGGTACCCAACCCTCGGCTCGTACTGAACGTCGACGGCGTAAGTGGCGCTGTCCACCCGGATTTCCCTGCGGCCGCCACCGCAGAAATACCCCTGCGGCGCCTCGGTTTCCTCGGAGGAGATGACGACCTTTCGGCCGTCGGTCTCCATCCGGTTGGTAGTACGACCGTTCGGGCAGTGCCCGTTGTCATACCACCGTTCGGACCAGTCGAGATGGTCCGAAGTCGACTCGACGATGGCGCCCCGGTGGTCGCGCGCGACGAGCGCGGCCAGTTCGCCATACTGCTCGCGCAGTTTGGCGTCGATGCGACGCATCGCTTCGATGCGCGCATCCCAGCCGACTTCGAAGAATTCGGGACGGATGTCCCGCACCTCCGGTGCGCGACCTTCGCGCACCGCGTCGGCGAGACGGCCGAGATACCCCGCCGTCAACTCGACGTGCCGGAAGCCCTTCCCGGTCGGCGGGACGTAATACGTCCCCTCCTCCGTCGGGAACACGTCCGACTTCGTCCACAGCTCGCGCTGGGACGTGACGACCACTGCTGCCGCTGCAGCGGTCTTGCGCAACGCGCGTTGCGCCGCCGCCCCGTAGTGATACACGACGTCGAGCACGTCGTGCACGTCCGGGTGGTAGCACGACCCCAGGGGCCGTTCGAGCCCCGGGTAGTGCAGAGCAAACGCCCTGCACGCAATTTTCCAGATCTCCTTAGAGATCTGGGCGTCAGACTCGAAGGACTCCGCGAGCCGCTCGAGCAACCACTCCGATGGTGCACACACCATCGGGTGGTTGAGTCCCTGAGGACTCAAAACCCGCCATATGCGGACGGCGGCCGACTTACGAATTTTCGCTATGTTGTTCATTTTTCCCTCCTTAGGGATTCCTGACGGACCCATGGTAATGACGACCACGGCAGGATGCTCCTTCGAGCAAGATATGTGCAAAAGATTATGCACATTGTCTCGTCCGCACATTCTGTGTTTCTCGGGCACACAGACAAGCCTTTGCTTAGGAATCGCAAATGCGATCCCTCTTACCCGCACGAGTTCCGGCAGCCGCAAAATAATATGTGCGTGTTGCGCGTGAAATCATGCAGGCGAAGAGGAATCACGAGCCGCTGTGCAAGGTACCCCAAACGTCGGACACTCATTCTAAATACCAGCAGCTAATTTAGAATGTACCTATGGCAAAGAAAGCATACCGTATTGCTCCTGAGATTAAGGAGCAGATTATCAACCGTATCAAAAACGATGGCATCAGTGTCGCTGAGGCAGCGAAAGAACACGGAGTCAGTACCGTCACTATCTATGCTTGGCTTGGCACCTCTGCAAAAGGAGTGAGTATCATTGAGCACAACAGAGTGAAGAAGGAGAACGGTCTCCTTAAAGCACTCATCGGAGAATTGACGTTTAAACTCTCAAACGGAGAAAAAAGGGGCTCTTGATGAGAGAAAACAAGAGTGCTCTTGCACGCGAGAGCGGTATTGCTCGCAGTACGCTGTACTACGAGCCGAAGCAGGCTCGGAGGGATTGGCACACAAAGCAACTCATCGAAGAAGCTCTGCATAGCCATCCCGCCTATGGGCACAAACGGTTGGCACTCTACCTCAAAGTCAACAAAAAGCGCATTCTGCGTGTGATGAAATTGTTCGGTATCAAACCATATCGGAGGACCGCAAAGAAGCGATTTGTGCTAAAGACAAAAGACAGTATATTCCCGAACTTCTTGCTCCATCAAACTCCCGAGCAGGACGGTGACATCTGGGCGAGTGACTTCACCTACCTCAAGTACCACGGGTACTGGGTATACGTCGCTACCATCCTTGACGTCTATTCCCGAGAGATTGTCGGTGTGTCAGTCCTCACCACCCACAGCACGCAACTCATCATGAATGCACTTCTCTCTGCGCTACATCACAAATCGCCACCTCGTGTCATCCATTCGGATCAAGGCAGCGAGTATGCCTCAAAGGATTATGCGATGCTCGTGGCAACGATCGGCATACAGCAATCTATGTCTCGTCCTGGATGTCCCTGGGAGAATGGCTACCAAGAGTCCTTCTACAAAGGGTTCAAGATTGACCTGGGTGATCCGAACCGATTCGACACGTTAGGTGAATTAGTGGCTGAGATCTACCTCACCATCCACTATCACAATACCGCTCGCATTCACTCAGCACTGCGTATGGCGCCAAGAGAGTTTGTTGCTCTGAGCAGAGCATAGTATCCTATACTTATAGAATGAGTGTACGAAGAAAGGGGTACCTTCCAGTCACAAGCGAAACGCCTCGCACATCTTCGAGGCGCAGCTTCCCTTGATCTTTTAACGTTTTAAAAGCGTTCATGAAAAGCACTTGGTCGGCATTGGCGTATTGAAGATCACGTTTCGCTTTCTCGGCCAATGCATTTTTTAACTCCTCGATTTCTGCCGCAATGCGTTCTTTTTCGCCGGCCGGTAATTTTTTACTATCGGTATTTTCTTCCGATATTTCATATTCTTTATGACGATAGCCATACCACGCACGCAAGTATGTATTTAGCACTGAATCTGCCCGCTCAATCAATTTCTTTCGGAGCAAATCAATTGCCTTATGATCCCCTTCCGATTTGAATTCGGCGCGTAAAAATTCTTCCGTTTTGTCGACATTCCGCAATATATCCGATACGATTTTAATGACCGGCCGCGCATACTCCGGGTCTTCGCAAAAAGAAAAAAGCGTATAACTTAATTCCGGATATTCCGTAAAGGCAAGCAGCGTGTAGCATATTTGTATGCGCTCTTCCTCGGTGTACTTTTCGAACAATTCCGCAGTCCAATCCATGCCCTCGTTCGATTGTCCTGCAATGTATGAAAGAAATCGGATTTGAGCGAGCTCGCCAAGATTTTCAAGTTTTATCCCGAGTTTATGTTCAACGGCATCAGTAATATGGTTTTCTTTCAAGATATGCAGGAATGCGGCATCCTCTTCGTCCAACTTCGTATTGTCGCTCGGCACAAAAACAGCTCTTTCATCAGCACCCCGTTCGCGTTTGTGAGCGAAAGTAACAAGTTCTTCGGAGAGCTTCTTTTTCAAGATTGTATAGATGAAACCGTCTTCTACGTAACCGTCGTCGTTTAATTCGTCCGGTGTTCCAAATGGTTTTGGAAGCGACTCGCGTGTCTGAAAATAATCCAATATAGTCCAATAGAGTGGTGCGGATATTCCATCCTGTTCAAACGCTTGCTTTGCGACAGTTCGCAAAGCAAGCAAAATATCCAGAAATCCAAGTGTCCCGCTCGGATTAAGGTCAAAATTTATAAAATCCCGGAGCTGTGCAACGTTATTCTCACTGTCATTGGTAAAATCAAGTTTGGAAAGTTTACGAGTCAAATCTTCAACGTCTATTGCGTCCAACGTATTCTCCGGCACGAACTCGATATTTCCCCGCGTTCCTTCTCTGGGTTGTTCAGGAATTCTCGCTTCCTCCTCGGGAGGTTTCTCGTGAGGCGGATTAATTCTCTCTCCATGATGCATTTTTCCCATAACTTTTCCTAATGGCAATTTATGCAAATAGTAACACTTTTGCTGAAATGCTTAACCGGTTTCTTGATGGTGATTTGTGCGGGATAGGAGAACCGGTGATTACACCTTTCGGTCACGCATAATTTTCTGCTGAAAATTTGCGCGACCCCGCCTCGGCGCCGTCGCGCCTCCGGCCTTCGATTCTCCGAGCGGGACGCCCCGCGTCCCGCTCAATCCCGCACAAAATCTCGTGGACTCGTTTTGTGCGGGATAGGAGAACCGGCCAGGAATAATTCGTTCGTCGTCACTCACGAATTTTCTCGGCCCCGCCTCGCGGTTTCGCCTGCTGGCGAAACATCGCTGCGGCCTTCGATTCTCCACACAAGCCGCGCAGGCGGCTTGTTTATCCCGCATATTCTCACTTCGTTCGTATGTGCGGGATAGGAGAATCGAACTCCTGCTCTCAGTTTGGAAAACTGACGTTCTACCATTAAACTAATCCCGCGTAATGCGAGGATACCATTTTTAGGTTACCTTATGGAAGTGGAGAGATTTACTCCCTATCTCGGCATCGCGGCCGCTCTCGTCGTCGGCGGTTTTGCCGCAATTTTTATCGGCGGCCCATCCGTATTTCAAGCGCCCGCGTCGAACGGGCACATTACAAGCACAACGCTGCCAGGACTAAATATTGTGCACGAGAAGACCCCCGCCCCTCAATACTCGACGACTCAAAGGCAGAATACCGAGAATGCAACCTCTAGCGGAGAGATTGCGCCGAAAACCGAAACGGCAAAGTCGGCCGCAAGTTCCGCGCCGGTTGCCGATCAAAAGAAGACAAACCCCACTTCGGCAACTTCGCCCGCATCGCCGATGACGATTTCGACTCCGACTTCCCCGGTTCCCTCTTCCACGCCTGCGCAGGCAACGGTTCTTTCCGAATCCGCGGATGCGCAGCTTAATGCGTCGGCCGCTCTGCTTCGCGGCGCGCTCGTAAATATTCTTTGTTATGTACCGGCGAACAGCGGCCTGCATTCCATTTCCGGCAGCGGCGTCATCATCGACCCGAAAGGCATCATTCTCACCAATGCGCACATCGCGCAATATTTTCTTCTGGTCGATAAAAATGTGAGTTGCAGCATCCGCACCGGCAGTCCGGCCGTGGACAGTTACAGTGCGGCGCTTATCTACATTCCAACCATTTGGCTGCAAACGAACAAAAGCGTGCTGACGCAGGCAAATCCGAGCGGAACCGGCCAGTATGACTTCGCGCTTCTTGCCATTACAAAAAGCGAAACAACCCATCCCCTTCCCGCTTCGTTCCCGTCAATAGCGCTGGCCGAATCGCCACCGGCTGCAAATACGCCCGTAGTCATTGCTTCGTATGGCGCGCAGTTTCTTGATACGAGCCAAATCCAGTCCGATCTCTTCCCCACCATCGTGTTCGGTTCGATAAAGCAAGTGCTCACATTTGCCGTGCGTTCGGTTGACGTGCTTGCGCTCGGCGGTTCGGCGGCCGCGCAGGAAGGTTCTTCAGGCGGCGGCGTGTCTGATGCTTCCGGCGAACTCGTTGGTACGATTACCACGAGTACGGTGCAGGGCGCGACGGATTCGCGTTCTCTAAATGCAATCAGCGCGTCCTATGTTCGGGCTGAATACGCAAGTGAAACGGGACAGCCGATTGACCAACTCATATCCGAACCGACAGCAACTGCTCTTTCAAACTTCGCGGCGCAGTTGCCTTCGCTCGAAGCGGTCATCGCCGCGCAATTGCCACAATAAGAATAAAGCTGTTAGGATGCAGATAACGGGCCGGAGCCCGTGCACACGAAATGGCATTGCGATTGGTCCTGCGCTCGCAACGCTAAGCAGGGTGTGCTTGAAGGACGAAAAGTGTTTGTGGACTGCATACTGGCGTCGCAGGATGATGCCATCTCGTATGACGGGCCGGAGTATGCCGGTAGTACACCTGCTTTGGGAGCAGGCAGACCGAGTTCAATTCTCGGCGGCCCGAACGTAGCGGAGCGGAGTGAGGGGCGTAGCATTGCGCCTGCGCGCAATGCGTCGAGAATTGAATGCCGCAGTCATGTTTCGCCAGCAGGCGAAACGACGAGGCGGGGTCGCGAACGAGTCCGAGCGACGGCGAGGCGAGATTCGTGACCAATCTCGGCGGCCCGAACGTAGCGGAGCGAAATACTACCATATATGGGGTAGTGAGGGGAAATCAAACAATTTGCGGCAGGTAGCGTACAAACGCCATGCCGTCATGTCGGCGTATCCAAACGAGGCAGCCATCAACCTGCCAATCCCCTTCCCAATCGTTCTCAAGGACATACCATTCGCCGGTCCGTGCGACCTTCCTGATTTTTGCCTCGTGCAAATTGAGGGAGGGATCATATTCATCGGACTTCGCCGTGTCATTTGGGAAGGCATCAGCAAGCATCGTCTTCACCTCCACAAAGTGGAGCGTGTCGCCTTTTCTGGCAACAATATCCAACTCCCCGGTTTTCCGCGCGACGTTGCGGTCTCTAATCGAGAAACCACGCCGCCTCAGATACTCGGAGGCGACATTCTCCCCAAGTGCCCCGACTTCCTTGCGGCTCTTAGATGAAACGTCCACGGCTTTTAGAAAAACGGCTCATTTACTAAGTATACAGCAGACATTTCTGCACCCAAAGATAAGAGACAAATGTCTCTTATCCCCAGTGTTAACACCTTTATCCACTTCTACCACATAACCAAAAGACAAGCAAAAACGGCTTATATAAAGCATATTCGGAACTTAAGATGAAGATGGGGTGGAAAGGTGAATTGCGGGCATGGGGAGAACCGGCGAGTACGCATTCGAGCCTTCAATTCTCCCTCGCAAGCCGCACCGGCGGCTTGCTTACCCGCACATCCTCACGTTGTTCGTATGTGCGTGTATGGAAATGTCCATACCCGTCACCTCGTTCGGCGCATAAGAAAAAACGAGATTACTCGATTTTCTTATGGCCTCCTTCGGTGCGGGTAGGGAGAATCGGCCACGAATAATTCGTTCGCCGCCGCTCACGAATTTTCTCGGCCCCTCCTCGCGGTTCGGCTTGCTAGCCGAATATCGCTGCGGCCTTCGATTCTCCCTCGCAAGCCGCGCAGGCGGCTGCTTACCCGCACATCCTCACGTTGTTCGTATGTGCGGGTAGGGAGAATCGAACTCCCATCATCTGATTGGCAACCAGATGTTCTACCATTGAACCATACCCGCGCTGTGCGCCATGATAGCACGTTCCCCCGTTCAATTTCTAGTGCCCCGACCAGGATTCGAAACTTACAGTTTCAGTACACCTCATTCAGCAGAATGACTCTTGGAGAACGAGGATTTTCTCTTCGCATATGAATGCTCGATAAAATGCTCTCATGGTCTTCGAATCCTGGACGCACGCCTCCCCGAGGCGTGCTTCGGGGCACAAATCTAACTGCGTTCGTTTTGTGCCCCCGCCAGGATTCGAACCCGGAATGTCTGATCCGAAGTCAGATGTGATATCCATTTCACCACGAGGGCTTACCTGCATACTACGGCACAAACCCGAAAAAACCAGACGCGTTGTGCTACGATTCCCGTATGCTGCAGAGGATACCGAAGGAAATATCGGCAGTTTCAGACGGCCTGCGGAACGCAGGTTACGAGGCGTATTTGGTCGGCGGATGCGTTCGCGACCTTATTTTAGGCCGTGAACCTAAGGATTGGGATATCACGACCAATGCAAACCCTGAACAGATTCAGGCCGTATTTCCTGACTCTTTTTATGAAAACGATTATGGAACCGTCGGAGTAAAGACAGGTTCCGAAAATGAAAAACTCGCAATCGTTGAGGTTACGCCGTTCCGGACCGAGTCCGAGTATTCGGACAAGCGGCGGCCGGACAAAGTTGAGTTTGGCACTTCCCTGCTCGAAGATCTTGCTCGCCGCGACTTCACAATGAATGCAATTGCGCTCGATGATTCTAAAGGACATCTAACTGATCCGTATGACGGTCAAAAGGACATAAAGGACAAAATAGTGCGGGCAGTAGGAGATCCCTCGGAACGATTCAACGAAGATGCCCTCCGCATGCTGCGCGCCGTACGTCTTGTCGCAGAACTTGGATTTGGCATTGAAGGCGACACCGCGATGGCGATAAAGGAAAATAGCAAGCATTTGAGACACGTTTCACGTGAAAGGGTTAGGGATGAGCTCATTAGAATACTTAATTCGAGCCAGCCGATGAATGCGCTGCTCCTCGCAAGGCAGCTCGATATTCTAACGTTTATTTCACCGGACTTAGTGCGGGGCATAGGAATTGAGCAAAACCAAGCTCATAGCTACGATGTTTTTGAGCATCTCATGCGCACAATGCAGCACGCTGCGGATAAGGATTATAGCTTCGATGTCCGTCTGGCTGGTCTCTTTCATGACGTTGCAAAGCCGGAGACCCGCCGCTGGTCAGACGAAAAACATGAGTGGACTTTCCATGGCCACGAGGTGGTTGGTTCACGTGTAACAAAAAAGGCACTCGAGGACTTGCGCTTTTCACGTGAAATCATAGAAAAGGTTACGAAGTTGGTCCGATGGCACATGTTTTTCTCTGATCCCGACCAAATCACCTTATCTGCGGTTCGAAGAATGATAAATAATGTTGGTGAAGCGAATATATGGGATTTGCTAAATTTGCGCATTTGCGACCGCATCGGCACGGGCCGTCCAAAAGAGCAACCTTTTCGCTTTCGAAAATATAAGGCGATGGTTGAGCAGGCCCTTCGCGACCCAATATCGGTGAAAATGTTGAAGGTCGATGGAAATAGGATTATGGAGAAGTTTTACGAGAAACCGGGTCCCAGAATAGGGTATGTTCTCAATGCTCTCCTTGAAGAGGTGCTGGACGATTCAACCAGAAACACTAGGGAATACCTAGATAAGCGGGCAGAAATGCTCTTAAAAATGACTGACGATAACCTTCGAGAGTTAGGCGAAACCGGTAAGCAGCGGCGAGAGGAGGCAGAAGACGAGGAGGTCAGAAACATAATGAAGAAACATCATGTTTGTTAGTTACACGTGAACCGATTTCACATGTAACTGCATTCGAGTACAAAAAACTGCCCTAGGTGGTCGGAAGCAAAAAAGGAGCAGGGGCGTAATCGATGGGGCTTCCAGCCGAGATGTTTAAGGGCAGTTTTTAAAAAACCGATGATGTGCACTTCTGTGCCAGCCGCAAGATCTCCGTGCGCAGTACTTAAGGGCGGATTCGCCGCCGAGCGTAGGCAGGGACCGAAAACGACAAACAAATTAGTGCCGATTCCAAAGAGCCAGTAAGGAACTACCTCCTGTGGTAAAGATATATCTATTAAAGACAATGTAAAGGACACGCTGTGGATAACGTGTCCTTTAGAGCGTAATCGAAAGAGGGCAGTGGTCGGAGCCGTAAATTTCAGGATGTATTTCGGCCTTCTTTATTTTTTTTAAAAGCTCGCTTGATACGAAAAAATAATCGATTCGCCAACCAACGTTTCTATCGCGTGCGCGAGTCACCATATCCCAGTAAGTGTAGGCATCCTTTGTATGCGGATGAAAATGGCGGAACGAATCGACGTATCCGGCGTCGACGACTTCGTCGAGCCACGCGCGTTCTTCCGGCAAAAAGCCCGTATTTTCTTCGTTTTCTTTGGGGCGGGCAAGGTCGATTTCTTCATGCGCGGTGTTGATGTCGCCGCAGAAAATCACCGGTTTTTTTGCGCGCAATTTTTCAGCGAATCCAAGGAAGGCATCATAGTAGCGCATCTTGTAATCAAGCCGTTCCGGCCCTTGTCCGCCGTTTGGAAAGTAGACATTTAACAGCCAGAAGTCGTCGAACTCGCCACCGACCAGCCGACCTTCTTGGTCAAACTCTTTTATTCCCATGCCGTAAATAATCGACAACGGTTCGACTTTCGAATAGAGCGCGACGCCGCTGTAGCCCTTTTTGACTTGCGATGAGGAAAAGAATGAAGAAAATCCGGCAGGGGAGAGCAATGCTTCGGAAAGCTGTTCGGGCGAGGCCTTGGTTTCCTGCAGGCAGAAGATGTCGGGCTTTACCCCCTTTAAAAAATCTACCCAGTATCCGTTTTTCTCAAGCGAGCGCAGGCCGTTTACGTTCCATGAGACGATTTTCATAGGCATATTCTACACCGTGTTTGCGGAACCGTAGTTTAAACTCTATTTCTCCCGTGGAATTTCTTGTGAATCTCGCGCAAATGCGAGTCGGTGATATGCGTGTAAATTTGCGTCGTGTTGATAGATGCATGGCCCAAAAGCTGCTGTACGGAGCGGATGTCGGCGCCATTGCTCAGCAAATCCGTTGCGAAAGCGTGGCGGAGGGTATGGGGCGTGACGACATTTGTGATGCCGGCGCGCGAGACGTACGCCTTTAGGTGCCGCTGAATGTCTCGCGGTGAAATGCGGTGCGGCTTTCCCGGCCTGCCGTCGACAAACAGCGCTTCCTCCATATCTTTTCTCGCTTTCAAATAGGTGCGTACCGCATCTTTGGCGGCAGGGGAGAGGAATACCACCCGTACTTTCTCGCCCTTTCCGCGAACGGAAAGTTCGTCGCGCGTGAGATCGATATCGGCATTTAGAGCGCAAAGCTCGGAGACGCGAAGCCCGGTCGAGAACAAAAGCTCGAGAATCGCCGTATCGCGTAGATAGCATATGGCTTTTTCAGGACGGCCTTCTTTTTCGAATGCTTCGCGCGGCGCGCGCATGAGGCGTTCGAGCTCGGCGGAGGTGATGAGGTCGAGCTGGCGTTCGGGGAGTTTGGCGAGCTCGATTTTTTCCGGAGAAATCGCGGGAATATCGCGCTTTCTGAGGAACTTGAGGAAGGCGCGAAGCGCAATCATGTAGTAATTTTGCGTGCGGCGTTTCATCGAATCGCTTTTGGTTCCCGGTTGGCGGTTGAGCCAGATACGGAATTCGCGCACGTTTTGCTCGGTGATGTCGCCCACGTTCTTGATATGCATTTGCGAGAAGTAGCGGGTGAGATAACGGTCGTAATTTTCGATTGTTTTTACGGCGCGTCCGCGCTCGATTTCAATATATTCAAGAAATTGCCGCTTTGCCGCTTCAGATTCCATACTTAAAGTGTAGCATCAAAGTGCGCACAATATTTGCAACTCAAAAATGAGTATCGCCGGAGAGCAAATTTTGCAAAATTTGCTCTGTCTGGCATAATATTTGCACGGCCGCCGCAACTTGCATATATAATGAAGACGTGGTAATGTGTCGCGACATGCTTACCACCAAGAAAAAGACGGCAATCATTAAAACCGCCGCCCGACACGACAAGGATACCGGCTCGCCGGAAGTTCAGGTTGCGCTTCTTTCGAAGCAAATCGACGAACTTGCAAAGCATTTGAAGAAAAACCAGAAGGATTTTCATTCGCGCCGAGGACTGCTTCAGATGGTTTCCGACCGCCGCACCCACTTGCGCTATCTTGAGACGCACGACAAGCGCCGCTACAACGCGCTCACGAAAAAACTCGGTTTGAAGAAGTAACAGATCGCGGACGCCGAATGGGTATCCGTATTTTGAGGTGGTAGTATGAACTCGGCGGCAGCGCCGCAATTTTAATAACGATGGGAGTCGGATTTGACTACAAACTTCTCCCTACCAACTAACAACATATTTATATGGCAGTCATCAAACATCCGGCGCAGCGGGTAGGGGTCTTCATCGATACGCAAAATCTTTACCACAGCGCAAAACATCTTTACAAAGCGCGCGTTAACTTCGGCAAAATTCTCGAAGAAGCCGTCGGCGGTCGCATTCTCGTGCGCGCAATCGCATACGTTATCTCAACCGAGACGGGCGAGGAAAATAATTTCTTCGGCGCTCTTACGAAAATGGGCATCGAAACCAAGGTAAAGGATCTGCAAATCTTCGCCGACGGCGCAAAGAAAGCCGATTGGGACCTCGGCATGGCCATCGATGCCGTAAAAATGGCGCCGAAACTCGATACGGTCGTTCTCGTGACGGGCGACGGCGATTTCGTACCGCTCATCCAATACCTCGACATGAACGAAGGTTGCCAGGTGGAAGTCATTTCATTCGGCAAATCGTCATCGAGCAAACTGAAGGAGGCCGCGCATGCGTTTACCGATATGTGCGACGACCCGCGCAAGTTCACCATCGGTTCCCGAGCATAACTCGCGTGACAGCGCTCTCGATGCGCTACTATAGAAGAGATGGAAACGCACGATGCCACCTCGAATGCCGGTTCCGGCGGAAAGCTCCCGAAGAAGTACATCCGCACATTTGCGGGTGATATGGAAATAGTGAAGCAGGGAGGATCTCTGGATCTTGCGCCTTTTGTGCCAAAGAACTCGGAGTCCTCTTCAGAGCCCGACGGTTCGTCTGCATCGAAAGGGCCGGTTCCTCCTCCGCCGATTCCGTCTCCTATGCAGCAGCCGATACCGGAACCGGAGTTCGTTCCAGAACCCGCGCCCGAACCGATACCTGAACCTGAACCGATACCGGTTCCTCCCTCCGCACCGGTTCCACCACCGGCTCCGAAGCCGATTCCGCCGCCTACGAAGCCGGCGCCACAACCGGTGGAAATTTTTCCGCCATCTTCGCCTCCGCCGCCCGCGCGCAAAGCGCCGGCAGAAAATCCGATTGAAACATACTCAAGCGATTTTTCGAATCGTCTGAAGGAAACACATGCGTCGACCGCAAGCATACTCGCCGCCGAACAGGATGCGGGGCCGCTCCCGACGGAACCGAATGCTCCGCAGCGAGCGCCGATGAACATCGCGAATATTTTATATATTGCCGCGGGGGTATTATTTTTGGTTTTGGGCGGAATAGGCGCATATGTTGCATACACGCATTTCACTGCAGAGAATGCGCCGGTTGCGCCTATCGGAGTGGCGGCTGCGCCGATATTCGTGGATGAACGAGTGTCGGTCTCGGGCGAAGGCACCGCGTTGTCCCGCGCAATCGAGGATTCGGTCCAAAGCCCGCTTGCTGCCGGTGCCGTTCGTCTTTTGTATTTGGCAACGACGACCGGTACGGGCACGGACAATGTGTTTGCCGCTTTGCAACCGTCTGCGCCGGACGAACTCGTGCGGAATATAAATGCCGATGGAAGTATGGCGGGCATCGTTAATGCCGGCGGAATACAGAGTCCGTTTTTCATTCTTTCGGTTTCTTCTTATAGCGTGACATTCGGGGGCATGCTTGCCTGGGAACCGATGATGGCGACCGATTTGGCGGCGCTTTTCCCGCCGTTTGCGCCCGCGGCAAACACGGCACCGGCACCGGTCGCAACAACAACCTCAAAAACAACAAAAAACGCGACGACAACGATTGCGATTGCGGCCAAGAGGGGGGGCTTTGACGACGAGTCGGTGAACAATCATGACGTGCGCGTATATCGCGACGAAGCCGGCCGAATCGTTTTGTTGTACGGCTATTGGAATCAGACGACGCTCGTTATTGCGCGCGACCCGGCCGCGTTTTCCGAAATAATCGGCCGGCTGGCAAACTCGCACACATAAAAGCTCAATCTGCTATCATTCCCGCATGAATCCCGTTAAAGGCCGCCATTGCGATATCCTTGGGGATTTACATATTATTAGCGCGGAACGTATAATTGCGGAAACACATGGCACCTGCCTCTAACGGGACGAATACCGACCGGTTTAAAGAACGGCTTTTGGCCGAGAAGAAGAAACTCGAGACGGAAATGGGAGGCGTCGGCCGGAGAAATCCGGCTCTTCCGAACGATTGGGAATCGGCCCCCTCGGAAATTGGCTCGGAAGCGGACCTTGCCGACCAGGCCGATGTGGTCATTAGCCACGAAAGCAATAATGCAATCCTTGCAGACCTCGAAGCGCGGTACGATACGATTCTCTCGGCGCTCGAACGGATTGGAAACGGGACGTACGGAACGTGCGAAGTGTGCGGGAAAAGCATCGAAGGGAAGCGTCTCGACGCGGACCCGGCCGCGCTCACGTGCGTTGCGCATCTATAGAATTCCATGGCCGCGTCAAAGACGGCGCCCGCGAAAATTAATACACCTGTGCGCGCCGCAAGCGCAACGGTTAAAGTCGGTTACGCAAAAACGCTTGCGGCGCAGCCGGTCGGCTCCGGTGCCGAATTGGTCAGCGTTGAAGCCGACCTCACGCGCGGCCTGCACAGTTTTTCCGTCGTCGGCCTCGCCGACAAGGCGGTCGAGGAAGCGCGAGACAGAATCAGCGCCGCAATCCGCCACTCGGGCTACAAACCTCCGAAGCAGCAGAACAAGCGCATCGTACTTTCGCTCTCGCCCGCCGATTTGAAAAAGGAGGGTTCGCATTTTGACCTCGCGCTTGCGCTTGCATACCTTATCGCCGCGGGCGAAGTGCTCTCGCCGGTCGACGAAATGCTTTTTATCGGCGAGCTCGCACTTGACGGCACGCTGCGCGATGTGCGCGGCGTATTGCCGCAGGTACTTGCCGCAAAAAGACACGGCACAAAAATTATTTTCGTGCCGCCCGGAAATGCACGTGAGGCGCTTTTGGCGGAAGGCGTGGCGATTTATGCGCCGCGTTCGCTCGCGGAACTTTTGCATCACCTAAAAGGCGAGCGGCCGCTGCCTCGGTTGGTGCGCGACCGCCGTGCGCAGTTGCCGCCGCCCGCGCTCGACCTTGCCGATGTAAAAGGGCAGGAGAGCGCGAAACGCGCGCTCGAGATTGCCGCCGCAGGCCGTCACAACATCGTTTTTTACGGACCGCCGGGAACGGGGAAGACGATGCTCGCACGCGCGCTTGCCGGAATCCTTCCGCCGTTAAGCGATGATGAAATGCTTGAAGTGACGGCCATACATTCGACCGCCGGACTGTTGCAAGGCGGGGAAGCGGTGTACTGGCCGCCATTTCGCGCGCCGCATCATTCGGTTTCGCACGTTGCAATCGTCGGCGGCGGCGCCTTTCCGAAGGCGGGAGAAGTAACGCTTGCGCATAAAGGCGTGTTGTTTTTGGACGAATTTCCCGAGTTTGATTCTCGAGCGCTCGAGGCGCTTCGCCAGCCGCTCGAAGACCGCATCGTAACCATTTCGCGCGCACGCGCGACGATTACCTTTCCCGCGGACTGCATGATTGTAGCCGCGATGAATCCGGCGGACACCATTGCTTCCGATTCGCGCGTTGCGCTTCGCGCCGCGGCAAAACAGGCGCGCCGCATTTCGCGTCCCATCGTCGACCGTCTCGATTTATGGATTGAAGTGCCGCTCGTTCCGCATGACACGCTCGCAAAACTTTCAAACGGCGAACCGTCCGAGAAAGTTCGCGAGCGAGTCGTCGCTGCGAGAAAGAGTGCGGAGAAACGCACCGGCAAGCCGGGATTCACAAATGCCGCGCTCTCCGGCCGCGAGCTCGATGAGAAAAGCGGTTTTACCGCCGAAGCGAAAGAAGCGCTCACGAACGCGGCGACGCGGCTCAATCTTTCTCCGCGCAGCTATCATCGCACCATGCGCGTTGCGTGCACCGTCGCCGACCTTGCCGGTTCCGAAAAAGTGACGCCCGCATTCGTGCATGAAGCGTTGCAATACCGTCCGCGAGGATTGTTTGGGTTTGAATAGCAATGAATACGGAAAGTCCCGCGACGCGAAGCGTCGCGGGACTTTCCGTATTCATGATTTCCACATACCGACTGTGCGTAAATGAGCGCATTATTCGATAAATTCGCTGGCGAAAATATTATGAATGTCACTAAATGTGCGGTGTCGGTCGCGGCTGCAGCTGCGGCCGCGAGTTTGTTCTTTCTTCCGGGTATCGTTTCCGCAGATACGGTCGGGCCGATAAATTTCGAGAGCCCAACCTATACGGTCGGTTCAATTAGCGGGCAAGACGGATGGAGCAGTGCGGTCAATCCAACCTATGACCAGGCGGTGGTGGCGACAAGCACGCTGCCCGCAAGTTTCGGGGCGCAAAGTTTCAGAATGTCGGATGCGGTTACAAGCGGGACTTTCGGCGATTGGGTGTTTGCAAAGCCGCTGATTAATTCCGTTGGAGAGACCTCGGCAACCGCCGGCAGTTTCGCCGCCGGAACCAAGCAAACGCATTTCGAAGTGCAGTTTGACATTATGTCGACGCAAGCAACGCAACAGCCGGGCATGCACCTTTCCGTATCGCCCGACCGCGGCGACGGTTCGCGCATGAGTTACTTGCGGTTCGATGATTTGGAGGACGGCATACACGTATTCTTTGACGACGTGACGGACCCCGGGCCGGTCGGCACAACGGCGACATTCAACGAATACGATGTCGGTACGATTAGCCGTACCGCTCCGCACACAATCAAACTCACGATGGATGTTGCGGACGGTGCGGCAAACGACGTCGTTAAGGTGTACATCGACGGCGTATTGAAACACACGGGCGGCAGTTGGGAGGACTTCTACCGTTATGACCCGGAACAAAGTTCCGAACAGAGCCCGCGCATCGTAAAGACGGTTATTTTCCAGGCGCGCGGCACGGCGACGCCGGCTGACCTCGGGAAGGGCTACTATATCGACAATCTTTCGCTTCTCTCGGGTCCGACGCCGGTGGAAACGGGTACCATAGTTATTACCAAATACGCATGTCCCGACGGCACGACGGTAACGCGGGCCGCAAACGGGGTCGGGCAGACCGTTCCGACCGGATGCGTTCCGGATTCGGGCAAAACATTCGGCTACGTGCATGGAACGCAAATCGATGCGAATGCTCCGTATCCCGAGTTAAGCGCGCCGCTAACGGCGGGCGGGGCAACGAATGGGAGCGGCGTTCTGACGATTCCGAACCTTCCGGCAACCGGACGGTATCTGGTTGTCGAAACCGATAGCAGTAATCAGCAGCTCGCCGCCGGTGACATTCTGGGTCTCTATTGCCAGGGAGACGGGGACACTTCGAACACCAATGACAATCAGGAACTTACGTTTGTTTCGCCAAATGCAACGGTCAATTGTGTCGCGTATGACAAAATTCCTCCGCCGGTGAAAGTGACGATTGATAAATTCCTGAACGGTTCGATGGCGACTGCTGCGAGCGCAAGCAGCACGTCGTTCTCGATGACGGCGACATGGAATTCAACAAGCACCGGAGAGGGAACCGGTTCGTATGCGCTCGGTCCGATCGGTTTCAACAGCCCGAATCCGTATGAGGCGGTGACGGTCGACATGACTCCCGGCGCAAGCTATACAACGAGTGAAAACAGCCCGACAACGTGCGATGCGGGCAATCCATTCGCGCTTGTCGGATACACTGCGGGCGCGACGCTGGCCGCGGCAGAGCAGGGAACGCCGACGGCCGACGCTCCCAACTTCACGAATCTGCAAAGTGATGAGTACGTGATTGTCTGGAATAAGACCTGCATTCAAGCGCCGACGCTCAAAGTTCATGTATTGAAATATCTGAACGGACAGAAAGCGGCGGCAGCATCGGCAAATAATTATCAGTTCCCGATGACGGCGGTGTGGCAGGCCGCGAACTTAAACGGCGGCGCGACATCGACGGGAAATTATGTGCTCGGAAATAACTTCGGCGGCGCGGCCGACCTCTACGGCGCAGACACGGCACCGATGCAGGCACCTGCAAATTACGGCACCGCCGAAGTCACCGATACCGCAAGCCAAGTCGTGGCAAGTCCCGCGCTCTGCACGCCGGGCAAATACCTCCTCGACGGCTACAAAACGAGCTCGGTGAGTTTCGCGGATGCTGCATCGCAGGCGACAACCACGGCCGTCAATCTCTACGGATTGGCTGCCGATGAATATGTGCTCGTGTACAACGAATCGTGTCCGACCACCGGCGGCCTTATCGTCGAGAAAGACACCGTCGGCGGCAACGGCACATTCAAATTCACCGGCGACCTCGGCAGCTTCCAGATTACGACGACCGGCAATGCGACCGGCGGAACGGGCTCGAGTCAAACATTCGCTAACCTCGCACCGGGCACGTATCACGTGAGTGAAACGCCGACAACGGGCTGGACGCTGAGCGATAACGAATGCTCAAGCGTCGTCATTGCCGCAGGCGCACCGACAACGTGTATCGTTACCAACACCAAGAATCCGAAACTCGGAGAAATCCGCGGCGTGAAGTTCGAGGATTGGGATGGCGGCGGCAGGGCGTTTGAGAGTCCGTGGGAGAAAAAACTTTCGGGATGGACTATCTATCTCGATACCAACAATAACGGGATATTGGATCCCGGCGAGCCGTCGACCGTGACCGACAGCCACGGCGCGTATCGCTTCACCGGACTTGCGGCGGGCACGTACCACGTGCGTGAAGTTCAGCAAACCGGCTGGACGTCTACGTATCCGTCGAAAATAGCGATAAGCGACACATATGACATCGCGCTTGCCGCAGGACAAATCGCAAAAAACAAAAACTTCGGCAACTTCAAACTCGGAACAATTTCCGGCGAGAAGTACAACGACAAAAACGGCAACGGACACAAGGATAACGGCGAAGGCGGACTTGCGGGCTGGACGATTCAGCTCAAAAAACCCGACGGCTCGACTATATCGACCGTTACCGACGCAAACGGCAACTACTCGTTTGCGAATCTCGGTCCGGGCGTCTACAAACTCTCCGAAGTATCGCAGGCAGGATGGCGACAGACGGACCATCCGGGGCCGGTGCTGATATATTCGGGCGCGGTGTCGAAGCATGATGATTTCGGCAACACACAGAAAGCAATCACGCACGGGCTCGATAATCGCGTCGGTTGGTTTGGGTGGGGGAACGGGCGGGGCGGCAACACCTAAATAACATCCGGCAAAATAAAAATCCCCGAGCTGCTCGGGGATTTTTATTTTGCCGGCCTCGCTTTATTTCGGGAAGATATCAGTCAATTCGTTCGAATCGTAAAAATCTTGCCCGAGCTCTCCATAGGTGTATGTGTTGCCGCCCGACTCGACCGAGGAGCCGCCGATATTAGGCGACGCGTTCGGCTTTGAATTTTGAAAGCCGATATTGAAAAGCGTGACGATAACGCCCGGTTTGTTGCCGATATCGTAACCCGCCGCTTTCCACTGCGATTCGATTTCTTTTATATAGAGCGCCGTATAGAGATACGAGTAGTAATGATTTTTCGCATCGGTAAGCCGATTGAAGAGTTCGGTGTCGTGAACCGTTCCCGCCGGATAGGCGATGAGCGTTGCCGCGCTTGCGCCCGGATAAAACGGCGAGGTCGTACTTGCCGCAAACATCTCGATTTGATTTGCGGTTTCTTGTTTGATGCCGGTGACGCCAAGCGAGAACTGCGAGAGCGAGCCGAGTATTTTAAGCGGCTCAAAATAACTTTTAAAAATGTCGCGTTCGGAGGTGAAAAATCGCGTCTGTTCCGGCACGACGGTTGCCGCGAGAATGCGCTCCGGCACGCCGGTCTCCGCGCTTACGCGCGCTATGACGGGAGCGTCTTTTTCCAAGCCGCCCTTGATGACCGTCCATTCAGGCGTTGCATTCCATGCGCATACGGAGACGGCTGTATCGACGCACGGCGGCGTACTCGTTGCCGCGCTGCTTGTCTGCGCAAAAAATTGATTCCGCTCTGCAATTGATCCGCGCACGTTGAAAAGGCCGAAGCGCATGCCGACGAAGACCGCGGTAAAGACGAGACCGATGAGAGCAAACAATCCCACTAGGCCGAAGAATATGTAACGAATCCACTTTTTCATTACTCGCATCCTATCAGTTGAATGTGAATTTCTGCAAATAAAATCCCCGCCGGCGCTGCGCCGGCGGGGATTTTATCTGCGAGCTCCTATTCAGGCGAGCACACCGAGCCCTCGCTGCAATCGCGGAATGGATTTGCCGCGCCGCGCACTTCGAAGTGGAGGTGCGGTCCGGTCGTGAGTCCGGTCATGCCGACGTAGCCGATGGTTTGTCCCGCGGAAACTGATTCTCCCGGAGAAACAATCGCACTGCTCATATGCGCGTAGAGCGTTTCAGTGCCGTTATCGTGCGTGATAACAACATAGTTGCCATAGCCGCCGTTCCACCCGCCGTTTTTGGCGATAATGACCGTTCCATCGGCCGCCGCGTGAATCGGCGTGCCGCGCGGCGCACCCAAATCGACGGCGTTCCAGCCGTGAATGCCTTGCGTGAGAATCGCTCCCGGAAGCGGGTTGCCGTAATAGCCGTCTTGCGGAGCTCCGCTGCCGCCAAGATACGGTTCGCTCGAGCTCGATGCTTTGCGCGCGGAGGTCTTTTGCGAAGAACTCTTCGTTTTCGGCGCGGTCGGCGTCTCCGATTCAACCACTTCGCCGCCCGGAATGATAACGGTCGAGCCGATATCGAGCGCCTCATTTGGGTCGAGACCGTTAAACTCCGCGATTTCGTCCGGGTCGCCGTTGAACTTCTTCGCAAGCGACTTCAGCGTATCGCCGGAGACCACGACGTGCTGAATGCCGGTAATCGGAAGGATAATGAGCGTATCGCCCGGGTGCACGTCCTTCGCGCTTTTCAAGTTGTTCGCCCAAAGAATCGTGTTTTTCGACACGCCAAACATATTTGCTATATCCGAGAGCGTATCGCCCGGGCGGACGACATAGACCGAAATGCGGTCGATTTGCGTGGTTCCTACAATGTCGGCCGTTGTGCCTGAGGGGCCGGCCTGGGCTAGCAGCGCATTGTCGCTTGATACGTCGGCATCTGCCAAAAGGCCCTTGTAAGGGTTCGGGTCGGTATTTGTGGAGGCCTGGAGAACGGGAGTTGCCGAGACGGGCTGCACCGAGCTTGCGGCCGCATCGGCATCGGTCGAAAAAGGCCAGAACGCGCTGACCCGAGAGGGAATGAGGATTGCGCCAAAGATGACAAACGAAACGCTAACGACGCAAACCGCGCATCGCTCCAAAATCTCGAATGTATCCAATCTCGCGCTCTGCGGCAACGGGTCGGTATTTTTAGGGTTTAAATCAATAGGTAAACAAAGGAATTCTGTCGGGCTTCCGCATACAAAAATGGCCTACATAAGCCATTTCTTGAGTACCACCGTATCGGTCAATACAGCGAGTATAGCCAAGCGGGGAGGGGAGTCAACCGCCTTAAAGTGGGGCTGTGGACATCGGTTTGTGCGCTATAGTCGGTAGGTGAAATATCTCGAAGGATTAAATGAAGAACAGAAGAAGGCGGTGCTGGCCGTAGAGGGTCCGGTCTCGGTTTTGGCCGGCGCCGGAAGTGGGAAGACGAAGGTGCTCACCACCCGTATCTACCACCTCATCCGCGAAGGCGTCCCCGCGAGCCGGATTCTTGCGGTTACCTTCACGAACAAGGCCGCGCGCGAGATGCGGGAGCGGGTTCGCGGCATGCTCGGCGAGGATGATTCTTTCGAGACGCCGTTCATCGCAACCTTTCACGGGCTCGGCAGGGAACTGCTCGAGAGTTACGGCAAGGTTATCGGCGTGCCGCGTTTTTTCAGCGTGTACGACCGCGATGACTCGGAGAAGGCGATTGCGTCCGCGCTCAAAGCGCTCGATGTAGAGACGAAAGAACTTTCACCGCGTTCGGTGCTAGGACGCATCTCGCGCGCAAAAGGGGAGGGAACCGTTGCGCGCGAATTTTATGAGAAAAATTCGCGCGGCGGTTTCGGCGCGCGCATTGTTTCCGAAGCGTGGCTGCGCTACGAGAAAACGCTCGCCGCAGAAAAGGCGCTCGACTTCGATGATTTGATTGCACTGCCCGTTCGCATGCTCGAAGAACACGCGGACGTGCGAGAGCTTGCGCAAAATCGCTGGCAATACATTCACATCGATGAATATCAGGATACGAACGGATTGCAGGAACGGCTTGCGGGCATACTCGCGAATAAACATCGGAATCTTTTCGTGGTGGGCGACGGCGACCAGGCGATTTACGGATGGCGCGGCGCGAAAATGGAAAATATTTTGAATTTTGACAAAATCTATCCGGAGGCGCAGACGATTATTCTCGAGCGCAATTACCGTTCCACGAAAAATGTCGTCGATGCGGCCAATGCCGTCATTGAAAAAAACGTAAACCGAAAAGAAAAAATATCGACCACCAACCATCCGGCAGGCGAGCCGATTGTTTTTCACATGGCGCGAAGCGCGGAAGACGAAGCGCACTGGGTCGCGCTTAAAATTCGCGAGCTCATGCGGTCGGGAACAGCGCCTGAGGACATTGCGATTCTTTTTCGCACCAATTTTCAATCGAGAGCGCTCGAAGAAGGATTGCTCCGCGCGGGCGTGCCGTACAAATTGCTCGGCACGCATTTCTTCGCGCGCAAAGAAGTGAAAGACGCGCTCGCGTGGATGCGTCTTGCGATGGACCCGTCGCGCGAAACGGATAAAGTCCGCGCGGCGGCTTCGCCGCCGCGCGGCATCGGTCGCGTCACCCTCGGGAAGCTTGCAGCAGGACAGCGCTCGCAGTTGCGCGCCGGTGAACTTGCAAAGGTAGAACAATTTGAAAAAATCGTGAATGAACTTTCGGCCGCGGCCGAAACGCTCGTGCCTTCGGAATTCGTAAAGCTCGTGATTGAAAAAAGCGGCATGCGCCGCGCGCTTTACGAGGAGGGAAGCATGGAAGACCGCGAGCGGTTTGAAAACATCGAAGAACTCGCATCGGTCGCAACGCGGCATGATGCGGCGGCGGGGAAGGAAAGCATTGCCGCATTTCTCGCGGAGGCAGCGCTTTCAAGCGACCAGGATGAGCTCGACCAGGGCGAGAAAACGGGCGTGACGCTTATGACCGTGCATGCGGCGAAAGGGCTTGAATTCGGTACGGTATTTATCACCGGCATGGAGGAAGGGCTGTTCCCGCACGGCGATATGGGAAACGATAAAGACCGCGACGAGGAAGAAGAACGCCGTCTATTTTATGTCGCCCTCACTCGCGCAAAAGAGCGTATTTACTTGACGCTTGCGCGCGTGCGAAAGATTTACGGCAGCGATTTCGCCGCCGACCCGTCGTCGTTTTTGGCCGACATTCCGTCCGCAAACGGCGCGATGCTTTATGATGAAACCGATGGAGAAGAAATCATCGAGGCCTAAGAAGTCGCTCGGACAAAATTTTCTGATGCATGCGCGCATCGCGGAGCGCATTGCGCTTTCCGCAAAACTTTTTCCCGAATCAGTCGTATTTGAAATCGGTCCCGGCACCGGCATGCTTTCGCGCGAACTTTTGAAAATCGCGCGCAAAGTCATTGCGCTCGAAGCCGACGGGGACTTGTTTGAGCGCCTTGCGCAAGAATTCGCGTCTGAAATTGCATCGGGAAAATTGGAACTTATGCATGGCGACGTGCGTACGTTCGACATCACTGCGCTTCCGAAAGGATATGCGCTTGTCGCAAATATTCCGTACTACCTCACCGGAGAAATTTTCAGAAAGTTTTTGTCATCGGAGAATCAGCCATGTTCGATGACGCTTCTTGTGCAGAAAGAAGTCGCCGAACGAATCGCACGTTCAAAAAAAGAAAGCATTCTTTCTCTGTCGGTAAAAGCGTACGGCATGCCGAAGTATTTGTTTACTGTTCCGCGCGGCGCATTTGTTCCGGCGCCGAACGTCGATTCCGCGGTGCTTTCCGTCCGGGGTATTTCGCGGAAAAATTTTCCGAATAAAGAGGCCGAAGAAAAATTTTTCGCGCTCCTGCATGCCGGATTTGCGCACAAACGGAAATTCGCGCGCAAAAATCTCGCCGAGGCCGGACTTCCCGCGGACGGACTTCCGGAAAAAGCGCGCGCCGAAGACGTTTTGCTTACCGTGTGGCTTTCGCTCGCTAAGGAGATGAACTCGTGAACGGGCTGATTATGCCCTCGGACGGGATGGGGATGATGCCGAGGACGCATGCGCCCGGACCGGGAGTATACGAGCCGACAACGCCCATACCCGGATGCGCACCGTTCAGCGTGTAGTACGGGAACGCCTGCGAACCCATAATATAGGTGAGCAGGGAAACCATCGTGGGCGGCAAGGGCGTGATGGCGACATTCCATCCGTCATTGCAGGGCAGGGCGAACGTGATGATGCCCCCGAACGGAACGCCCACAAAGGAAGCGTATGCGCGTTCGGGAACGAACAGTCGCGTTAAAAAAGCAAGAATTTTCGCCGCAATGGAATCGTCTCTTTTGGCGACGCGGGAATTCTGTTGCAGGACGTTGATGAACTTTGCCCGCAAATCGGTGGTGGTCGCCGCGACTTCCCGTATTTTTTCGTTGGCGGCGGCGATGCTCGACGAAGAGAATCCCTCTTTGACTCCTTCGGCGTCCACGGTTGCGATAAACGCGTCCAAATTCGCGGTATTCGGATTTTGAGCGGCAGCGGAGGTCTGTTGCGCCGCGGTCGAAGAAGCGGACGGCGAGGACGATGTCGTATTCCCGCCCGCGGGCGTGGCGGGTGGCGTCGCGGCAAGCGCGTTCAATTTCGTCCGGGTATACAAACCAACGAACCCGCTCCCTTCCGCAAGGCCGGCGGGCGCCAAAACTTCCGCCGCGTATTTATTTTGGAATCGTATGACGGCCGCTTTCGTGAGCGCGCCGAAATATCCCGTCTCGTTTCCCGGAGAACCGGGTCCCGCGCTTGCGATTTGCGTATCGGGGTCGCGGTTGAGCTCCTCTTGGAGCGCGGTTACCGATACGCCGGAAGCGCCGATGGACAGGTTTGACGAAAAGATGTTTAGCGCGCTCGTTTGCGCGAATGCGCGGGGTCCGTACGAAAACAGCAGGAAAATCGACAAAGCGGAGAAGAATATTCGCATGGAAATATCGTACCATGCCCGCGGTCCGCTTTTCGTCGCGCGTAATGCACTTTTATATACAGGCGTCTGGACTTTTTTCGGCCGGCTACTGCTATACTTTCAAGTGATACTATGGGGGAAAGAATAGTTGGAAATTGGCGAATATTTGCCGCGACGCTATTGTCGGTCGGACTCGTCGTCGGCGCGTATCTGCTCGCGAAGGGCGTAGCTTCTCCGCCTATCGCGCAGGCATCGACCGAGACCGCGCTCTTGCAGCAAATCGCATCAAAGGATTCGAACGGCGACGGATTGCCCGACTGGGAAAAGACGCTGTACGGCATTCCTTTAAATAGTACGACAACCGATTACTTTCATTTGGGCATGACGGACGGTCAGGCCGTTGCGCAGGGGATGGTCGTTCCGAAGGCAATTGCGGATGTTCCGGTGGCAACGTCGAGCGCCGAAACCGGGACCCCGGACGCTCCGGCCGCCGCGCCTGAAGGGACGCTCACCGATACGTTTGCAAAAAGTTTCCTCACGCTTTATATCGCTGCGAAAAACGCAAATAACGGCGCCGACCTCACTCAAGATCAGATAAACACCGTTGAACAGCAAGCGCTGAGCGGACTCGAGAGCAGCGTCGCATCCGCGCCCGATTTCAAATCGTCGTCCGACCTCGTGGTGTCCGGTTCGGGTCCGGACGCGCTTAAGAATTTTGCCGTTCTCGCCGAGGGCGTACTGGCGAAGAATGATTCCCATTTGCCGAAAAGCGCGCTGGCCTACCTGCAGGACGCCATGAACGGCGATGCCACCGCCCTCGACAGCGTCGCGAAAAAAGCAAAGGCCTTCCGCGATTCGGCCGCGGGCCTTTCGGCACTACCGGTGCCGAAAGAATTGCTGTCGGAAGACCTGCAAATCATAAACGCGGCGGCGCGTATCGGAGAAATATCGAGCGATTTTGCCGAGGTCAACACGGACCCGCTCGCGACCATGCTCGCGCTCGGTCAATATGAAGGCGCGGTTTCCGCGCTCGTGCGGGCATTTTCCGACATGGATGACGAATATGCGGCCGAAGGCGTTACGATCGAAAACGGAGAACCGGGCGCCTCCATCGTGAACTTCGAGCAAAATCTGGAGGAGGCGAGCACGACGGCAACGCCATGAGGAAACAGCTTGCGCTCATCGCGGTTTTCATCCTCGTCGCGCCGGCCGCTTTTTTGAGTGCTCCGCGTCCGGCGCATGCGCAACTCGGCGTGCCGGTGGCCGATTTCCTAACAGAGGGTTCTACGCTTTGGAGCAAAATAGCCCACGAATTTCTCGACGCGCTACAGTTCGAGGTTTCTTCAAAATTAATTCAATCCATTACCGGCAGTGTAGTGAATTTCGTAAATAATCCGGGCAACAACAGCAGTCCGATGTATGTGCAAAATCTGTCGCAACTTCTGCAAAATATCGGCGACACGCAAGCAAATGCATTTTTAACTCAATTTATGCAGAATTCAAACTCCCCGTTTGCATCGTCAATTGTCTCATCGTTGCGCACTAATTATCTGCAGAACACCGGTACCGGCGGATTTTGGGTGAAAAATCAGTGCACTCTTAACCCGGCGACTATCAACGACTTTCTCGCGGGCGATTGGACAAAGGGCGGCGTATCGGCTTGGCTTGCTCTCACGACGCAGGACCAGAATAATCCGTTCATGCTGTATCAGAATTCGCAGAATCAGCTGGCCTCGCTTGTAGGAGGTGCGCAATCGACCAAACAGCAACAGCTGAATTGGGGACAAGGTTTCATGTCATGGTGCGGCGGCGGAAGCACGAATGTTTCGAGCGCCGGAGGGCCTTGCGGCACATGTCCGGGCGGACAAACCTGCTCGCAAACCGGAATGGAAGACGGCAAACCCTCATATGCGTGCGAATCAAGCACGGCGGTTAACGCGGTTGCTCCCGTGCAATGCGTGAACGCGGACGGCAGCGAGGGCACCGTAGATACTCCGGGTTCGGTCATCGTTGCGTCCCTCAACAAATCACTTGGCGCGAATGTCGACAAAATCGTTTCGGCGAACCAGATTAATGATTTGATTTCGGACCTCATGTCCTCGATTCTCAACAAAGTCATCGGCGGCGTCGAAGGAGGTCTCTTCGGTTCCACCCAGCCGTCCTCGGGCAGCGGCTCGAGTTCGCTCATCGAGCAGTACGTCAACAGCGCGCCTACCCAGACCGCGTCGTCTTCAGCGTCGAGCGCGGCGAATTCCGTGGTAAACGACACCATTGCGAATATAAATTCCTATGAAAGCGCGTGGAATACCGTTCTTTCGGCGGCGAATGCGGCCGAGTCAGCCGTCCGCGCGGCGGGCACGGCATGCGCCGCGAACGCGAGCGTATTCGGCGGCGGAGTGACGGCCGCGCAAGCGCAGGCGGCGCTTGATAGCGAGATAACGCCGGTGATAACGCAAGCGCAGACGTCGATATCGACCGCGGAAGCCACGCGGCAATTCGCCGCAAAGGTAAACGCGGAAAGCAGTCCGACCACGCAGGAAGAAATCACGACGTTTTCAACCGACCTGTCAACGCTCATGGGAGACACGCCGACCGCGGCAGATGTCCAAACCGCGCAAGGGGACGCACAAACGACCGGACAAGCGAAAGCGAATCCCGTCGGTTCGCTCACCGTCTCGGGCGGCACGCTTCAGGACCAGATGAACCTCATAACCGCAAATGCGAATGCCGCCGCCGCTCTTTGCGCACCAGCAACCTCCAATCCGGTTTCCGGCGATGGCGGAGGATAGTAACACCATGAAACGATTCCTCATTCTTTTGCTCATAACGCTCTCGCTCTCATCCGGCGGGGCAATCGGATTTGCGCGCCTTGCGCACGCCCAAACCTGCACACCGGCATGTACGGGAGGCGATGTTTGCGAATACTCCGGAGAAGACGGCAATCCGAATGCGGCAGTTTGTATGTCGCCAACGGCTTACGGAGGTGTTCCCGGCTCGTCGACATATACGCCTTCGGCAACCGATCAGCCCACAAATCCAACAGGCGCTTCCGCAGATGCGAGCGACCCGTTCAGTTTGGCGATGCTGCAAATCATGAAGCTGTTCGCGTGGCTTCTCGGCATTGCCGCAATCACGCTCGACAATGCGGTGTACTTCACCATCGTCATTATGGGCAGCTACGTGAAGCAGCTCACCGCCGTCGGCGTTGCGTGGCGCATTCTCCGCGATATCGGCAACATTCTGCTCATCTTCGGTTTTCTCGCCGTCGGCATCACGACCATTCTTAACGTGAACTGGTACGGCGGAGGCAAAAAAATGCTCCCGATGATGCTCATTGCCGCGATTTTTCTCAATTTCTCGCTATTTATATCCGAAGCGATTGTCGATGTCGGCAATCTTTTTGCAACCGAATTTTATACGCAAATCAACGGCGGTCAGCCGGCGCATACTGCGGGCAACGAAAGCATTTCAGACAAAATTTTGGGAAATATCGGCTTGGCCACCATCTACGAACACTCGCAGACGGACAACGGGTTTTTCAGGGCGGGGAACACATTGCTCATCGGCTTTATGGCGAGCATCATTTTTCTTGTTGCGACGTTCGTTTTGTTCACGCTTGCCTTCATACTCATCGCGCGTTTCGTTATGCTGCTTTTCCTCATCATTCTTTCGCCGCTCGGTTTTGCCGGATACATCGTGCCGCAGTTGCAGGGCACCGCTAAATGGTGGTGGAAGATGCTTTCCGACCAAACCATAACGGCTCCAATACTCCTCCTTCTCCTCTATATAGCGCTTGCGGTCATCACGGATGCGCAGTTTCTTATGGGAACCTGTTCGGCCACTTCCGGCGCGTCGCAATGCGCAAGCGATGCGTGGACGGCTTTCACTGGGAACCCGAATGCCGCGACGGTACCTGGCTTCGCCGGTGTGTTCCTTTCCTTCCTCGTTGCAATGGGTCTTCTCGGCTACGTCGTCGTTGCCGCCGGCCAGTTGAAAGCGTTTTGGACGAAGCAGGCGACGCAAATGACCGGCAAAATCATGGGGGGCACCTCCTCTTTTGTGATGCGCAATACCGCCGGACGCGCTTTGCAGGGTGCTGCACGCGGAATTCGCTCTTCCAAGCTTGGCACAACCGAAGCTGGAAGACATCTCGCGGCCCTTGCTGATAAGGGTGCAACCGGTAATTGGGACATTCGCGGCATTGCTCCGGTGAAGGCGGGGCTCAAGTCGGCCAAAATTGATGCGGGGACCGCTTACAAGGGCGGGTACAGGCAGTCCGAAGAAGCTGCTACGAAAGCCCGTACAGATTATGCTAAAACAATTTCGGCGCGCAAACTAACCGAAAAAGACACCGCCGAGATTCAGCGGGCGGAGGACGCAAGCAGGGGCGCGAAAGATACATACAACGCGGCTAAAAGCGAGCATACAACCATCGCGCAGGAATCAACGAGAATCAAAGAGATGATACGGGGTCTTGAAGCGGAAAAGGCGGTGAAGGGCCGTTCATTCGACCCCGCCAAAGAGGCGGAATTAACGAAGGCGAAAGCAGACCTTGCCGGTAACGAAACCAAACTTGCTACCGCGGCGACCGACCTTGAAGAAGCGACGAGAAACTTGGCGGCGGCCACCAAAGAAGAAGCGGATACGAGAAAACGCATTGAGGAACCAAATTCTGCCCTTGCAAGACAAACGAAATATGCGGAAAATCTCGAGAATGCGGGGAGCACCCTATCCGGGAAAGCTATGGGAGCGGTGGGCAGTGCCGCCGGTTCGCTTCCTCGCTCTCTATTTGCGGCGGGGTTTGCATCCGCTGCTGTCGGCACCGGTGCCGCGGCAATACCCGCCGCCGCGGCGATTTATGCGGGTGGCGCACACGTGCTGGGCGTAGATCCGAAAGCAAATAGAGACGCCGCGCTAGCGATTAAGAAGCGTCTTGCGGGCAAAAAGTCGGATTCCGACCTTAAGGCCTCGGATGACAATGAGCGAATTCTCGCGGCCATCAGAAAGGCGGCAAAGAATGCGGAAAAAGAGGAGGGTGGGGAAAAGGAGGAAAAGAAAGAGGGCGGAGAAGAAAAAGGGAAGTAATCTATTCATATGGATACCGATGGCAACAGCATAAACGATTCCCAGTTTGAAGAAAGTCTGAATGTGATAATGCGGACTCTTCCGGCGGCGATTCGGCAATATTTCGAGGACAGCGCATACATTCCCGTTGTGCAGGACCTCTCGGCGACCTACTCCTTGCATATCGACCAGGCGGGCGTATTAGTACGCAACGTCATTTTGCTTTTGCTCGGCATAGAAGACCCGAATGAATTCGCCGCCGCGCTAAAAAACGACGGCGGGATTCCGGACGCGCTCGTTACGGGCATTATGAAAGATGTTAATGAACGAATATTCGTTCCCCTGCGCGATAAGATGGAAAAGGGAACTGCCGCGAAAGCTCCGGAAGCCGCGCCGCCTTCGCCCGTGGCTCCTCCGGCTCCTGCGGCAAATCGTCCGGATGAAAAAAAGACCGCTGATAATTATGCGCCGCCGCTGCAGTCCCCGCGCTACCTGCATTCCGAATACAACGATATTTTCGTAAAGACCATGGACCGTTCGTCCTCGTTGTCACCCGCGCCGCATGCGCCCGCGCATCCGGCACCCGCGCATCCGCAACCTGCGCAGGCACCGCGCGCCGTTCCGCCGCCGCTTCCGCCTCGATACACGCAAAGCCCGATTGCCGAAAATGAAAAGCTTTTGGAAGACCGTGAAGAGCCGCATATTTCATTCAACAATGGCGTCTCGCAACAACCGGCACGCACCCCAACGCCTCCGCCGAATCTTCCGGGCGCAATGCCGCCGGCAATGCCGTCGATAAACCGGATTCCGCCGCCCCCTTCTATTAATCGAATAATGCCGCCGCCCCCTTCGTTTGCACCGCCCTCACGAATCTTTCCGCCCGCCGCGCCGCTGCCCCCCACAGCTAGCACCCCGATTGCGCCCCCGCCTGCCGCAAAGCCCTATTCGACCGACCCGTATCGCGAGCCAGTTGAGTAAATGTAGCTGGAAAGAATCTCGCACGGCAAAACAAGACACTACCATATATGGTAGTGTCTTGTTTTGCCGTGCGCGGAGCACCTGTCTATTTCTTTTTCTGTTTCGGCTCCGGAAAAAGAAGAAAATGAAGAGGATATTTTTTCTTTAGTCGAAAGAGAGGGCTTTCAGAATACTCCTTTTTTGAATCGCGCGCATCGAACTCTTTCTCCATTGCGGCAATGGCGGTTTCATAGCCGGGCAACTGATCTTTCAGCCATCGATGAACGCGTTCAATCGTGCAATACCCCGCTCCTGTTCGTTGCCTGATGGAATCGTAAGTATCATCTTGCAGAAGAAGCCGGGCGATTAAAATTCGTCTGCCGAGCATGATTCGTTCGCTTTCGGTTAGAAGATCTCGTAGGAAAAGCTTCATGGCGGAGCGGCCCCGCACTGCTCCGGCCGCGGTATAAAGCGCATCGAGTGTCCGTGTGCGTTCCGTCTCACTCAATTCTTCCGTCTTCTTTTTCATACGCAAATACTACCATATATGGTAGTATTTGCGTATTGGTTGTTGGTGATTGTTTGCGTGGCTATGGACAGACAGCGAGCGGCGGGTTTGCATTCTGGGCGGTATTCCTTTATATTGGCTCTGACCCTTCTCGGGTCTTCTTTTTCTAAATGTCTACAATTAACCAACTCTCAAAGAAAGGACGCAAGAACAAGTCGCGCAAGACGACCGTGCCTGCATTGGCCCGCGGTTTTAACGCACTTAAGAACCGTCCTACCTTCTACTCCTCGCCGTTTAAGCGCGGCGTGTGCACGAAAGTGACCACCAAGACCCCGAGAAAACCGAACTCCGCTATTCGTAAAATCGCCCGCGTCCGCCTCACAAACGGCATGGAAGTCACGGCCTACATTCCGGGCGAAGGCCACAACCTGCAGGAACACTCCGTGGTCTTGCTTCGCGGCGGCCGCGTGAAAGACATCGGCGTGCAGTACACCATCGTTCGCGGGAAGCTCGACACGAGCGGCATTGAGAAGCGCCGCCGCGGCCGCTCTCGCTACGGTGCGAAGCGCCCCAGTAAAGCAAAATAAAAAATTCGAAGCAACAAATTCCAAATAAATATGAAATCTCAATTCTCAAAATACAAGACAGCAAATTCGAACGGCGTTTCCGACTTGTTTGATATTTCGAATTTGGGAATTGGTGCTTTCAAAAACTGATATGCGCCGACCTCTTAAAAAGAAACGAACGTGGCGTCCTGACCTCAAATACGGTTCAGAGACCCTCTCCCGCTTTATCAATGCCGTCATGTGGGACGGAAAGAAAGACACTGCCCGTGCAGTCGTATACGATGCGCTCGCCGTCATCGAGAAGGGCGGAGAGAATCCACTTGAGACGTTTGAGTCCGCGCTTCGCAACGTGTCTCCTTTGATGGAAGTCCGCTCCCGCCGCGTCGGAGGCGCCAACTACCAAGTGCCGCGCGAAGTTCCGCAGACGCGCCGCCTCGCACTCTCGTTCCGCTGGATTATCAATGCCGCCCGCGCAAAGAAAGGGAAGCCGATGGCCGAGAAACTCGCCGCCGAACTCCTGCTTGCCGCAAAGAACGAAGGCGATGCAATCAAGAAGAAGGACGAGATGCACCGCATGGCAGACGCCAACAAGGCATTTGCTCACTTTGCGTGGTGATTTCTGCGTTCACTCGCAGAGCAGTTCGGTGCGTGATACTATCAACCTGCGCTCCGCGCATTTTATTTTTGTAACCATTATATGAACCGCGACTATCCACTCGAGAAAGTTCGTAATTTCGGAATCATCGCCCACATCGACGCCGGTAAAACGACGACCAGCGAGCGCGTGCTTTTCTATACCGGTTCGCAGCACAAAATCGGCGAAGTGCACGAAGGCGAGACGACCACCGACTGGATGGAGCAGGAGCGCGAGCGCGGCATCACCATCACGGCCGCCGCCATTACCTGTTTCTGGACGCGCACGAGCGAGAAGGACAAAAAAGATAAAGCGAAGAAATTCCGTTTCAATGTTATCGACACGCCGGGACACATCGACTTCACTGCCGAAGTGAAGCGCTCCATGCGCGTTCTCGACGGCGCAGTCGTCGTCTTTGACGGCGTTGCCGGCGTCGAACCGCAGTCCGAAACCAACTGGCGCTACGCCGATGAGGCAAAAGTGCCGCGCGTTTGTTTCATCAACAAGCTCGACCGCACGGGCGCATCGTTTGAGCGCTCGTACGCAAGCATTCTTGACCGCCTATCGCCGAAAGCGATTCGCATGCAGATTCCGATAGGCGAAGAGTCCGCGCATGAAGGCGTCGTCGATCTTCTTTCGATGAAGTCGTACACCTTTACGGGCAACATGGGCGAAGACGTTGTCGAAGGCGAAGTTCCGGCAAATCTTTTGGACGACGCGAAGAAATTCCGCGGCGAACTCATCGAGCGCATCGTCGAGCAGGACGACACGGCGATGAATGCCTATCTCGAAGGCAAGGAGCCGAGCATTGATGAACTCAAGGCGCTTCTTCGCAAGGCGGTTATTCACAATGAAGTATTTCCGGTGTACTGCGGCAGTGCGCTCAAAAACAAGGGCGTACAGCTCGTGCTTGATGCTGTTGTGGACTATCTTCCTTCGCCACTCGACCTTCCGCCTACGACCGGTAAAGACCCGAAGACAGATGAGCCGATTGAACGCCATGCATCCGACGACGAACCGTTCTGCGCGCTTGCATTCAAACTTCAAACCGACCCGTTTGTCGGCGCACTCACCTTCTTCCGCGTGTACTCCGGTACGCTCACGGCCGGTTCGTATGTATACAACTCGACGACCGGCTCGAAAGAGCGCGTCGGCCGTATCGTCCGCCTTCAAGCAGACAAGCGCGAAGAAGTTGAAAAGGTTTTCACAGGAGAAATAGCTGCAGCCGTTGGTCTCAAAGACACAAAGACGTCGCACACGCTCTGCGATGAGGCGAGTCCGATTGTGCTTGAAGAGATTAAGTTTCCGGAGTCGGTGGTGTCGCTTCGCATCGAGCCGAAGACAAAGGCCGACCAAGAGAAAATGGGTATTGCGCTTCGCAAACTCTCCGACGAAGACCCGACTTTCCGCATCAAGACCGATGAGGAAACCAACGAGACGATTATCTCGGGCATGGGCGAGTTGCATCTTGAAATTCTCGTTGACCGCATGAAGCGCGAATTCAATGTCGTTGCCGATGTGGGCAAACCGCAGGTGGCGTACCGCGAAACGATTCTTGGTTCTGCCGATGCAGAAGGGAAGTACATCAAGCAGACCGGCGGCCGCGGCCAGTACGGTCACGTGAAAATCAAGATGAAGAAAATGGAGCCGCTTGTGGAAGGCGCGAAGATTGCAAAAAACATCACACGCGAAGACCACTTTGAATTCATCAACAACATCAAAGGCGGTGTGGTTCCGCAGGAATACATTCCCGCAGTGGAGAAGGGTGTTCGCGAAGCGATGGCGCGCGGCTTCCTCGCGGGCTTCCCGATGGTGGACATTTCCGTCGACCTCTACGACGGCTCCTACCACGATGTCGACTCTTCGGAAATCGCATTCAAAATCGCCGCATCGATGGCGTTTCAGGAAGCGGCAGGCCGCGCGAAGGCGGTAATTCTTGAACCGATTATGCGCGTCGAAGTCATCGTGCCGGAGCAATTCATGGGCGACATCACGGGCTCGCTTTCGGGCAAGCGCGGACAAATCGAAGGCATGGAAGACCGCGGCATGAACAAAACCATCCGCGCAAAAGTGCCACTTTCCGAAATGTTCGGCTACACGACCACTCTTCGCTCCATGACCGAAGGCCGCGGCTCAATGACGATGGAATTCGACCACTACGACACCGTGCCAAACAACGTCGCTGCGGACATTATCGCGTCCAGAAAGTAAACCATCGCAAACAAAATAGAAAACACATGCGTGACCGGCTTCGCCGGTCACGCATGTGTTTTATGGTAAAATCCGCTCATGCAACCGACAGTGGATGAAATCGCAGAAAAGGCACGCCCCGTATTTGAGAAGTACGGCGTAACGCGTGCGCAAATATTCGGTTCTTTTGCGCGTGGTGAAGCGACTCCGAAAAGCGATGTCGACATTCTCGTTAAAATCGACCCGCAGATGGGATTGTATTCATATATGGACTTGAAAGAACAGCTTGAGCAAAATCTCGAGCGGGAAGTCGATGTTGTGGCCGAAGGAACTATCAATAAATTTATGCGTCCCTACATCGTTCCGGAACTCAAAATGCTGTATGAAAAAGAGTGATAGTCCGTACATTGCTCAAATGCTCGAATGCATATCGCACATACGACAGTATGTTGGCACGCAAAGGTACGAAGAGTTTCTCGAGGACAGCAAAACCCAAGATGCCGTTTTGATGCAATTGCAACAGATAGGCGAGACGGCGAAACGCGTTTCCGAAGAAGCAAGAGCCGAAATAGATTTGCCGTGGAAGAAAATCGCCGGCTTTCGGGATGTTGTCGTACATGAATATTATGAAATTTTGCTGTCGCTCGTGTGGAATGACGTCATTTCAAAATTGCACGAGACTGAAGCGCCGCTCGCGAAGTACCTCGAAGAACATCCGATTCCCGAGATAAAAAATTAGAGATAAGTCCGCGTGGCACTCCGTTTTTTATGAGGTCGAGCCTCGTAATCAAAAAATCGCGTCCAGAAAGTAAACCAACGCGGCGGACACCTGCCGCGCATCACAACACCGCCGGTAATCCGGCGGTGTTGTGGTAAAGGGGTCATTGCGTGCTGAAATTACTTCTTAACGGGGAAAATACAAATGATACCTTAATGTCCGATTTCCGAGAGAATCTCTTTCTTTAATTTTTCTAATTTCGTGTCTAACATATCGTCCACCCAAAAATAAAGTCCAACTGCAAAAATGGCCATGAATATACAGAGCCACAACAGCCCCAATTCTTTCTGTTGAGTTCCGATTAGCCCAAGTAGCCCAAATCCAAAAAGGATTGCCCCGCCTACTCCTTTCATGGCTTTTTGACTGAGATCAAATCCCAAGACGCTGAATACTGATTCCAAATGTACATGAGATTATCGTCGCCAAGCCCGAAAATATCATCATCTTTCCCGACCACAATTTTTACGATTTTCATATATACAATTTTACCGCGGCTTTGTCCGCATTGAAACCTCTGGAAATGGTTAAACAATAAAGCTCCCCAAACCCCTATTCTCTTGTATTTGGATTATAATACTGACCACGAAGAATTAAAATGATAAACAATTTTGGCAAACCAATTCAAAATCTTACAGAAACGGAATTGCTGGAGTACATCAACATAAGCGATCCTTCGCACGGCGTTCTAGCGTCATACGAACTCCTGAGGAGGATTTCGTTAGAAGATTCAAGGTCATCAAAAAGATTCGCGGTCTACTCACTGACAATTGCAATCATCGCGATAATTTTATCAATTACTGCTTCTGGAGTTCAAATTTATCTTGCTTGGCCAAAATAAGTTAAGGTACTTTACGAGGGTCAAGCTTGGATATAAGCATAGAAATTTTTCGGCGCTTATGATTCGTCTATCGTGCTAGCATGTCGTCATGCGATTTTTTAATAAACCAGTGGGAAGCAATATTTTCTATGTGCTGATGTTCCTTGTATTGCTTCTTGGCACCGAGGCCGCTCTTTTGTACCGGCAAAATGCTTTGAATACTTTGGATGCGCAAAAAATTCCGACGCCGGTGCAAGACCTGAAGACATTTGGAAGCTTGCAGGACTTGGGCGGAGGATGGTCGCGATATACAAATACGGCGTTGGACATGTCGTTCGAGTATCCGTCAGATGAAATTCGTCAGAATTGGGGGAGTAATCCCGCCGACTTTAATGCGAGTTTTATGCAAATGGACAATTTTGTAAATTCCGCTTCACCGGGAACAGATTTTAAAGAAATTGAAATTTCTGCAACATCGACGGATGGGTTAGGGACGATTGATAACTGGCTTGCTGAACAGCAGGCCCAAATTCTCAAGCGCGGACTGCTCCTTAGCGATGAGTTTCCGAACCTTAGGTTTGAAACGATGAATGGCGTCAGGGTATTAATTTTTAGTTCTCTTGCGCCGGACGATTACATCACGAAAACGGATAAATGGGACCAACCTCCGGAAACGAACTTAATTTATATGCATAAGAATAAAGAGGTGTTCATGAGTATCGGCGGTTTTTCTCAAGCCGATACACAGCGCATGGTAAAGAGTATAGCTTTTCTCAACAGAGAATAGGTGCCGGATTTTTTGACATTCCTATCATCGGAGACCTCCCTATTCTGTATACTTATCTCATACCTCTCGGCTTCAATATATGGCCCTTTCCACAAAAAACAAAAAACCCATCATTCTAATTGCATCGCTCGCGATTATCGCGGGTCTTGTGTGTATTGCGGTGTGGGAATTTCACGCAGTCACGGCAACCGTCGATACTGCTTCGTGGTCGATATACAGCAACACCGCCTATAAATATTCGATAAAATATGCGCCAGGTTCTCTAGTCGATCGTTTTATAGAAGAAGAGAACGAATCTCAAAACAAAACCTCTTACGCAATGATTTACTTGCCGGGAACCACGACCGAAATCGACATACAAGCATTCGCGACGGGACTGCATTCCGGTAAAGAATACGATGACCTACTAGCAGAACCGCTTCAGCAGTTCGCTTCGACGCTTCGGCAGTATCAAGTTGACGATTCGAACCCGAACCTAAAAGACCGGCAGATAGGCGCTCTCGTACCGATAACTTTTGCGGGACACCGAGCGTATTCCTTTTCGCTCACCAAAGGATTTACGAACACTGCCGAAGGGAATGGCAGTATCATTCCGGACGGCGTTACGCAAAATCTTATAACCGTCGAAAATAACGATGGCACTAAACTTCTCATCCGGTATCCTCTCTATGACAAAAGTGCCGAAGAAATGATTGGCACGTTTGCGTTCAGCACTTCCACGGAACCTTCACCCGATGATGTTGCGCTTTCTCAATTGCGGACGGATTTGCTCCCCGTCACACCTCATTTCATTGTCCCAACGTGGCAGCAGGAGCAGAATTTGACTGCCGAAGAGAAAAAAATAGCTACGGATGTCGCCATAGTGATGAGCTCCCAATATTCTGCGGCGTTTCCGAACAATCCTCCTCTTAGTCCGGAGAAGATGCTCCAATTCGACATATGGCTCGATGCTATCGGTAAGCGGTACATTCTTTTCACCCAATCGGGCGCAGACAAATCGAGTGACGCAATTCTCGATTCTCAAAACGGAGAAATTACACCGATACCGGGCAACATCGCTTTGTATCTCGCACCCAAGAGAAACATTGCGCTGTATGTCACGACCCAGGCTCTGTATACCTACTCACTCGATCAATCAACAACCACCCTTGTTGCAGGTTCGCAGCTTTCGGGAAATGAAACGTACCTTGGCGTACTCGATGGCATGGGCCCAATCACGCTGCGGGAGACACATACGAACAGCAGCATTACCATAGTTACCTATGACTCAAGCACGTTGGTACCTAATCCGGACGGAGGCAATATGTATGCAAAGGTTGGGCAAAAGACGCTTTCGTTCCAGTAAAGATATGAAAGTCACTAATACAAAGATAATACTCGTCGCCGTCGTTGTGCTCGCCGTGCTGGCTTGTATTTTTGCAATATTGAAATTGCATACTCCCACTTCTATCCCATCCGACGATGCGAAAGTGCTTCTGTGCGGCGGCATCCCGAACGGGTCAACGCAGAATGTAATTGATACGACGAGATTATTCATCAATCTGCCCAAAGACGTGTATCCCGATAAAGATCATAATCTGCAATTCAAAACAGTGAGCGGTAACGCAACCGCAGGATATATTTCCAATGGCGGACTTCCGGGATTTGCTTCTGAAGCAACTCCGGCATGTTGGTCTTACTATAATGAATTTGACGGTAACGGAGAAGTGGATTTGACGGTAAAAAGTGCAATAAAAGATATGCCTGATTACATAGTGCATTTTATTGTTCGCCCAAACCCGCAGGACGTTATCACTGCCCCGACAAAATAGGAAACAACTTTATGAAAAAATATTTTCTTCTTGCCGTTATTATTATCGCTGCGGCCATGCTTGTCTGCGTTTTTGCGATATGGAAGTTGCATTCTTCTACGACAACTATTTCTGTCCCGCCTGTTGCTCAAGCCGCATCTGCACAACTTCAATCTGACTTGCAGGGAATCACACCACAATTTATTGACGAACACACCACACTCTCTGCTGACGTTCTCCACAGAATTGAAAAAGATATTATAGCCATTCTTCTTGCCCAAGAGCCCAACAATCAAGAATATTATTTGCAGAACGGGATTGCGTTGTCGGCGGTAGGTAAGCGATATGTGGCTTTTAGTGTCGTGCGGCCGACTGACAACCCTGCCCCGATTCAGATTCTTGATTCCATGTCTCAAACATCTGATTCATATATTTCCGGGGAACCCTTATTTAAAACTGACAAAGTTGCGGTATATGTAGAAGGCCAAAACATCTATACATATAAGCCGGATCAGTCGTCAGAAACCCAACTACCTGGAGCGAAGCTGTCTGGCAATGAGACATACGATCATTGCGGCGGTTGCATGGGAGGCGAGCAAGATCTACAAGCAACGCATACCGATACTTCTTTCACCATCAACACATACGTGTGGGTACAGGGCGTACCAAAGAAAGTGCGAGAACTTACATTTTCGTTTTAGTGCAACGAGAGTTTTAAAAAAACAGGCACCGCCCTTTTACTAAATTGCCAAATTCACAATGCGACAAGAGGATTTAGTCCGTGTTACTCTGGGCAGCATGAAAGTGCTGCCCAGTTTCTAGTTAAATTCATGAGAAACTATACTGCCCCCACAATCGTTGCCCTGTTACTTATCGCAGTAGTATGCTCGGTTTTGTATTCCAAAATTATCTCGAAAAGTCCTACCGAGGGTGCATCTCAAGTTTCTGGCATTAAGGCAATACCAAATACTCAGAACGTACAAAACGCGAATGCGACCGTGACTGATATTGGAGGAGGTTGGTCGCAATATACCGATACGGCATATGGTTTCTCATTCGAATATCCGTCAAATGAAATTCACTTAATAATGAACGGTCCGGCCGGCACCTCCACTATCGTTATCGCTAACAATAATATTTCTGCGCCAACTGCCGCTGGAAACTACAAAAATATACTTTTTACCATTTACCCAAAGCAGTTTTCTTCCGTAGAAGATTTCGTGTCCTTCGTTCATAGCCAGCCATCTCCCGGATTTGCTTATCCAAATCTCAAGTATCAAATAGTCGATAACGTGAAATTTGGAATTTCCAAGGAAGCCCCAGAATTTCAAATCGGAGAATATCCGAATACTGACGTGCTTTTCTACTACAATAAACAACTGTGGAGCGGAATAATCACCAACCTTTCGCCTGACGAAACGAAGCGTGTCTGGCAAAGTTTCAAATTTTTGAATAAATAAGCTTGTCCAAAAGCACACGAGCAATCCCGCATTTTTGTTTTAGGCCTTGTATCGGTAAATTCAGATTCCTGTTCTTGCATTTCCTCACAGCTTCTCGTATAGTGCCTATAACGCATCTTGGCGTCGCTCTTTGCCCCGCACACAAGATGGCGTCGCGACTTAGCGTCCTGCAGTGCGCCACCTTTCAAGCTGGCGTAAAGTGTAGGCGCTAACATATTTCTCAAAATCGAGAGTTTTGTCGCAGGACAACGCCATCTTAGTGTGAAGGGTTTGGAGTTTGTTCCGACTCACGTCGGATTTATTTCGTGAATTACTAACTAAATTATCCGATTATGGCAGAATTTAATCGCAGCAAGCCGCACATGAACGTAGGCACCATCGGCCACGTTGACCATGGAAAGACGACGCTCACCGCAGGCATCCTGCATGTGCTTTCGCAGTTGAAGGCGCAGGGCTATGACGCCCGCGTCGAGGAAGTTGATAAAATCGACAGCGCACCTGAAGAGAAGGCGCGCGGTATTACCATTGCGCTCCACCACTCGGAGTACGAGACCCCGAACCGCCACTACGCGCACATCGACGCGCCGGGACACGCCGACTACATCAAGAACATGATTACCGGCGCCGCCCAGATGGACGGAGCAGTACTCGTGGTTGCCGCAACTGACGGCGTGATGCCGCAGACGCGCGAGCACATCCTTCTTGCAAAGCAGGTCGGTCTTAAGAAGCTCATCGTCTTCCTCAACAAGGTGGACATGGTTGCCGAAGCAGACCTTATCGACCTCGTCGAAGAGGAAATCCGCGAGCTTCTCACGAAGCAGGGCTACGACGGCGTAAATACGCCGATTATCCGCGGTTCGGGCTTGAAGGCGCTTGATTCCAAAGATGTCAACGATGAGTGGTCGCAGAAAGTGAAGACCCTCGTCGACACGATGGACACGTACTTCGACCTTCCGGAGCGCGAAATCAGCAAGCCGTTCCTCATGCCGATTGAAGACATCTTCTCGATTGAAGGTCGCGGCACCGTGGTGACCGGCCGCATCGAGCGCGGCGTTATCAAGGTTGGCGAGGAAGTCGAAATCGTGGGCATCAAGCCGACGACGAAGACGACCGTCACCGGCATCGAAATGTTTAACAAGCAGCTTCAGGAAGGCCAGGCAGGCGACAACGCCGGCATCCTTCTCCGCGGCACGAAGAAAGAAGACGTGCACCGCGGCCAGGTGCTTGCGAAAACGGGTTCGGTTACGCCGCACACCGATTTCGAAGCCGAGGTCTACGTTCTCGGAAAGGACGAAGGCGGGCGCCACACGCCGTTCTTCTCGGGCTACAAGCCGCAGTTCTACATCCGCACAACGGACGTAACCGGCGAAGTGACTCTTCCGGAAGGAAAGGAAATGGTCATGCCGGGCGACACGGTCACTTTCAAAGTGAAGCTCACCGCCCCGGTCGCGCTTGAGGAACAGCAGCGCTTCGCCATCCGCGAAGGCGGCAAGACCGTCGGCGCAGGCGTCGTGACGAAGATTACGGCGTAAGCCAGTAGCAACCGAATCACTACTCATATGGCAACCGTTGCAAAAGCAAAATCTGACGCAAAAAGCGCACCGAAACGTGTCGCGAAGAAAGCAGCAGCTCCGGTTGTTGCCGAGCACAAGCTGCGGATTCGCGTTCGCGCCTATGAGCACAAGATTCTCGACCTTTCGGTGAAGCAGATTATGGATACCGCAGCCCGCCTTGATGCAGTCGTCGTCGGCCCCGTGCCGCTTCCGACCGAAATCAAGCGCTGGACGGTCAACCGCTCGACCTTCGTCCACAAAGACGCGCGCGAGCAGTTTGAAATGCGCATCCATAAGCGCCTTATCGACATCATGAACCCGGCCCCAAAGGTAATTGAGGCCCTCACGAACCTCAATCTCCCGTCCGGAGTCACTATCGATGTGAAAATGGTGTAGGCGATTGCCAAGACGCCTGTCCCGTAGCCAAACGCCGCCCTTCCGAGGGCGGCGTTTGTGGTACTGGGGTAAAGATTGCGTCGATGTGCGGAAAGAATGTTTTTCGGGAGAGATGAACACGCCCGACTCCCTCGAAACATTCTTTTCGCACTCGCACTAGGGTTTCCAAAAATACCGCACCTGCTTCGTTGCAGTTCCGGAAATTTCTTCCGTCGTACCAAAAGTACAACTCCAGAAATTTACGTCGCGCGCCTCGTATCTGCAGTATTTTTGAAACCCCTGAAATTCTAAAGACAGCCAAGAACAAAACAAAGCCGCCCTTACGGGCGGCTTTGTTTTCATGAGGTATAATTGTCCTCTAGGCAGCACCATTCAGGGAGAAACATGCAGATGGATAAAAGCAAACAAACCGAAAAGAATCTCATGGAGGAACGGAAAAAACGTGACGCGGCATTGCTTGCAGACCCTCGCGTTCAGGAGGCAATTAGGCGGGGAGAAGGTGAAATTGCGTCCGGCAACTTCGTCGTTTTAACGAGGCAGGGACGCCATCGGCCGAACTCATCGTAAGACGAACGGTAGACCCGTCCGTCGCGGGGCCCCGGCGATTACATCAAGGGGGCTTTTGCTTTGGGGATAATGAAAATGACGGCGTACGGACGTGCTACAGTCAAGTCGAGTCTTCATCTCGCCATGGAAATTTTTCTCATCGTCGTTTTCGCTTTTATAGTGATTCCTCTTTATGGGCGCGTCGGTCAGCTTGAAAAGACGGTAGAAAAATTGCGGCGACCGCCGGGCGTTCATCCGTCTGCAGTCGTACCTTTGCCGCCTGCGGCGGGGCCGCATCCAATTCCTGCGCCAACACCGGCCGTTTCGGAAGAACCGCCGACACAGTTTGCGGAAGCGCCGGCACGCGAGAGTAAAAGCACGGAATTCACCATCGGTTCCGAGTGGTTTCTTGGTGCGGGTGCAATCGCGGTATTGCTTGGCATAGGATTCTTCTTCCGGTACGCATTTGCAAACAACCTTATATCGGAGCCCGTGCGCATAATGCTCGGCGTTGCCTTTGGGCTGGTGCTGATTGGCATCGGTCATTGGCTTAAAGAAAAATATCGCAGCTACGGCCTTACGCTCGTCGGTCTTGGTCTTGGTGTTATTTATATATCGTTCTACGCGGCATATGCGCTCTATTCACTTCTGCCGGCGTTCCCGAGTTTTGTGGTCGTGGTGCTTGTGGCGTTCATCGGAGTTGCGCTTGCTCTCTTGTACGATGCGAAGCAATTGGCGGCAGTTGCTCTTGCGGGCGGATACGTGAGCATTTTCCTCTATATCGGTGCGCTTTCCGTAACGGGCGGATTTGCGACCTTGTTATTGCTCGCTTTCTTGGTTGTCTTCGCAAGTTACTTCCGTAAATGGCCTGAAATCGTAACGGCCGGACTGGTCTTCACCACGCTCGCACTCTATTCGTGGACCGCGGTGAATACCGTCTCGCTCTCCATCGTGATTCCGCTCGTCTCAATACTCTATGGCATCTTCACGCTCTCGACCCTTTTCAACTTCAGCGCTTCGCAAAACGAATACACGACGTGGCAGAGTTTCAATCTCTATGCGACTCCGTTCGCGTTTTTCGTCTACCTCTCGCCGCTCCTGAACAGCAATGAGAACTCGGGACTTCTCGCCTTCGGCGTTGCAGCCGCGTATGGACTTATGGGAATCGTCGTACATGCGTTTACGGATGGAAACATTGCCCTCAAAAAGTTTGCCGAGATGGCGATGCTCATTGCGCCGGCTTTCCTCGCCATTGGCTTTGCCTATTATTTCGAAGGCGATACTCGTGTCATATTGCTCGCAATAGAAGGCGCACTCGTCGTCATAAGCGCGCTCACATTTGATAATCGCTTTCAATACTATTTGGGCCAATTCCTTCTCATTGTCGGTCTCTTTGGTGCGCTCATCTATGCGGCGACTACGAGTCCGGACGGTCCGCTCGTATTCAATGGACGCACGCTCACCCTCGCTCTTTCCGCGATTAGTCTTGGCGCCGCATGGGGAGCGCACCTCTGGCGTTCTCCGACCTATGACAAGGAAACGGTGCGTACGTTTCGCGTCATTGATGCCGTACTTTTCTACCTCATGACGCTTGCGGCGGTTCTGTTTGAAGTCCATCGCCTTACGCTCGCCACTCAGGAATTTTTGGCGGCTGATGTCGTTGCGCTCGCGCTCGTGACGATTGGCATGTACGCGCTCGGGGTAAGTGCGCGCGAGGCAGCTCTCCGCTACGTCGGGTACGGAGCGCTCGGTATTGCAAGTCTGCTCAGCATCATCGCGGCTGCTTTCAGCGGCGACCACATCATTTTCTTCAATCTATACATCGGCAGTGCTCTAGCCACGGCGGCACTTGCCGCCGTGATGTATGCGACGCTCAAAACCGAAAGCGATTTTGCCGATGAGTTCGTCGCGGTCCGTCAGGTCCTCTTGGTATGCGCAAATGCGGTCATCATTTTAGTTTTCACATTTGAAATTCAAACCTACTATCGTTTGTCGGCGCTCGGCGGCAACGACTTTATGGAGCGCTTTAGCATCTCGGTCTTCTGGCTCCTCTACGGCATCCTTGGACTTCTTCTCGGTATTGCACGGCGCTCAACTTTCTCCCGCCAACTCGCGATTTTGCTCTTTGCGCTCACAACTCTCAAGGTCTTCCTCTACGACTCGCTTCAGTTGAGCGATTTGTATCGGTTCTTCTCCTTCATCACGCTCGGACTCATCTTGCTTGTCGTTGGGTATCTCTACTTCCGCTTTAAGTCGCGCATCCACTCATTTGTCGGCCTTCAAGCGGATACTCCCACTCCTGCGCCCGCACCGGCAACGTATTCTCCGCAACCTTCGCAGACGGAAGGTTTGTAAGCGGCGTTTCGAACGTAAGTTGCCTGCAGGGTCGGAGTGCATTACAAAAAATAAATACACCGGCGGTTGGCCGCCGGCGCATTTTCCAGGGATTAAGCTCTCTTACCGGACGAGGCCCTCTTTGAAGGTCTTGTCCTCGACGGCTCTCATCACCGCTTCGGTGGGAGTAACTCCCCACCGTTTCGCGAGCCGCGCAATACGCGATTGGTGGGTATTAAGAACGAGTTGGCACAAGCGTTAATGATTTTAATAAGTAAGTGCGCGGATTTCCGAACAATTCCGGTGAGGAAAATCTGAAGCAGAATTCCCTCACGTATTGCTCGAGGTTCTCGCTCCAGTGATGATGATACATCCTCCGCACAAAGGTGCGGTATACGCCGAACACGCCTTCGATTTCGGAGGTATGTTCGAACTCGAATTTTGAATGAATGTCTCTGCTGTGGGAGACCGGCCATCGCTTGCCGACACCCCGGTATATCGAACCGCCATCGGTCCACAACTCGCTCCCCGGCTTCACTTTGGCAAAGAGAAAGTCCATCACGTCCGTCTTGTTCGGGAAGCGATTGTGCATGACGGTATAGGCAAGCTTTCTCGTTCCTTTCTGCTTGGCCATCACGAGAGCTGCGTTCTTGAAATATGCCTCGTCCATCTGCACGATACGCTCGAGAATATGCTCTTCTTGGGGCAAATGCTCACGAAAGGTGGCATACCAGCGGCGTATCGTTCGTTCAGGCAAATGCGTGAGCTCCATGGCCTGCAAGACGGGTTCTCGTATCGTCCAGCACCAGAGGAGCATCCACCACGTCTGGAGCGGAAGCTTGAGGTTTGAGAGCCAGGTATGCGAGAGGAGCGAGAACCTTCGGCGGCAGGCAACACACCGGTACCGGTCTTCGTACCGCACAATCCTGCGCGAGCGGCAGAGCGGGCAAAACACATTCTTTCCGAACAACGTTCGCCGCAAAAACTTTCTAATCTGCACTTCAGACGGAATTTGTTTGAGCGTGTACATAGCTTCCATGATACGGGAGCTGTGCCAACAGAGTCTGAATACCCCGATTGGTCGTCCGCGCTAAAGCACAAGGCTAGTGGGAGAGGGCGATTATCTCGCCGCGGTTTCTGGATTGGTATCCCCCTGCAAACCTTTCCGAGAATAACCAATCCGTACCTTGCGAGTTTGCGGGCACCGGACGGGCACACCCCCAAGGTTTGCCCGATTTTCTTGAACGTCTGCGGATCCCCATCGATTGCGTAGTACAGTTCTGCCGCGCGGACGTGCCTTTCGTGGTATGGCTCGACATCTTTGCATTGTTCGTACGCTTTGGCGATCAGATCGCGCAGTGCTTGTCGGACATCGCCTCCGAGGTTAAGACGACCTGCGATGTACCTCATTCGTCTTGCGGCTTCGTTTCTTTTTCGTAGTTGACTCACCGATCGGCCCAACCTTTCTGTCGAGAACTATAAGTTTAGACCACTTGCTGTCAAGTTCTCGAGTGTACTGCGGGGGGGGGAGTAAGCGCCGTTTATTGCAGATATTTGCATCTTTTTCGTGCCTCGTGTAGAGTAGCCAAATCGCTATGTCCTCGCGGGCGCCCATTCGGGCATCCTGAAGCAGGACCTCCAGCAAATCGCGCCCCGCGATTGCTGTGGCGCGATTTGCTTTACCAACACAATGAAATTCATTCTCGCAAAAAAGGAAGGAATGACCCGTATTTTCGGGGATGATGGCCGCGCCCGCGCGGGAACCATTCTCATTGCCGATCCGGTAACCGTCACGCAGGTGAAGTCCGCAAACGGCAAGGACGCATATTCGGCTGTTCAGGTGGGGCAGGGCGTGCGCAAGACGAAAAACGTGAGCAAAGCCGTTCTCGGCCACACGAAGGGCAAGGGCTATGAAGCCATTCGCGAATTCCGCACCGACACGGCTGCCGAAGTCGGAGCAACGATCGACGCATCGCTCTTTGCGGTCGGCGATGTTGTCCGCGTATCCGGCATCACAAAGGGAAAAGGTTTTGCAAGCGGCATCAAGCGCTACGGCTTCCATGGCGGTCCGCGCAGTCACGGCCAGAAGCACACCGAGCGCTCTCCGGGTTCAATCGGCGGATCGGGCGGCCGTGCAGGCGGCCGTGTCGCAAAGGGCATTCGCATGGCGGGCCGTTTGGGCGCCGACCGCGTGACGGTCATGAATCTCAAAGTCCTCGCAGTCGACGCGAAGGCGGGCGAGATTATCGTTTCCGGCGCCGTTCCGGGCCGCCGCGGAACGCTTCTTGAAGTCATCTCCGCATAATTTTCATACCATGGCTACCGCAAAAAAAATCACAAAGAAAGCCGAGTACACGCCGATTGAAGCGCCTATTTTCTCGATGGCCGGTGAAAAGGTTGGCAGCATCACGCTTCCGGCGGACATTTTCGGCGCACCTTGGCGCTCCGACCTCGTGCACCAAGTGACGACTGCGATGCAGGCAAATGCGCGCCAGAATCGCGCACACACAAAGGACCGCGCCGAAGTCGCTGGCGGCGGCAAGAAGCCGTGGAAGCAAAAGGGAACCGGTCAAGCACGCCACAGCTCGACGCGCTCGCCGATTTGGCGCCACGGCGGCATCACGTTTGGTCCGCGCAACGAGCGCAACTACAGCGAGAAAATCAACCGCAAGATGCGCATTGGCGCGCTCCTTTCGGTGCTTTCGCGAAAAGCGAAGGACGGCGAAATCATTCTTGTCGACAAGTTCGTTTTTGCGGCACCGAAGACGGCAACGGCAAAGAGCGCACTCGGCGCAATCGCAAAGGGTGCAAGCGCCGCAACGCTCGCGACGAAGAAAAAGAACGCAGCGCTTCTCGCAATTTCCGCATACGATGCAAATGTCATCAAGAGCTTCAGCAACTTCGGAAACGTTTCGACCGAGGAGCTTCGCAACTTGAATCCGCTCGACGTGATGACGAATAAGTATCTCATCATCGAAAAGCCGGAGGCGGCATTTGCAGCACTCACGGCCCGCGTCAAAGCTAAATAAATTATCATGGCTATCTTCGGAACCACCGCAAAGAATAAGAAGGAAAAGAAGGACAAAGTTGTCCGCAAGTACCGCGCGCGCACCACAAAGCACGCAGGCGGCGCGGCGCATGACATCATCCGCGCGCCATGGTTTTCCGAGAAGGCGCTCATCATCACGGAGAAAGGCGTCTACGTCTTCGAAGTTGCGCCGCGCGCGACGAAGGCCGAAATCGCTTCAGCGATTAAAGAAATTTACAATGTCGAACCGCGTGCCATTCGCACGGTGAATCTTCCCGCAAAGAAGAAGGCGATGCGCACGCGCCGCGGTGTCGGGACTCGTGCCGCTCGCCGCAAGGCCTATGTGTACCTGAACGCGGGCGACAGCATTCAGTTTGCTTAATTATTTCTATGAAAACGTACCGCCCAACATCAAAAAGCCGCCGCCACATGACCACGCTCCCTTACAAGGAGTTGCTTTCGGGCAATGCGCCGCACAAGGCGCTCCTCAAGGTGAAAAGCGGCCAAGGCGGACGAAACGGTTTCGGTCGCATCACGACACGCCACCAAGGCGGCGGACACAAGCGCCGTTTGCGCGACATCGATTTCAAGTACGACAAGAAAGACATTCCGGCCAAAATCGAAACGGTTGAATACGATCCGTTCCGCTCGGCCTTCATCGGTCTTGCGCTCTACCGCGACGGCGCGCGCCGCTACGTGATTCTCCCGAAGGAAGTGAAAGTCGGCAGCACGTTTATCGTTTCGGAAAATGCGCCGCTCGTTCCGGGCAACCGCCTTCCGATTGGCAAGATTCCGGTTGGAACCTTTATCTACAACATCGAAATCGCTCCGCTTTCGGGCGCGAGCTTGGTTCGCTCGGCAGGCAACTTCGCCGAAGTCGTCGCGCATGATGCGGGCTACGCGCAAATCAAACTTCCGTCGACTGAAATTCGCAAGATTTCCGACCTCGCGTGGGCTTCAATCGGCACGGTGGGGAACGAGGAATACAATCTCGTCGTCATCGGCAAAGCGGGCCGCAGCCGCTGGATGGGCAAGCGCCCGACGGTGCGCGGAACAGCGATGAACCCGGTAGACCATCCGCATGGCGGCGGCGAAGGACGCCAAGGACGCGGTTTGCGCCGCGCAAAGACGAAGTGGGGCAAGCCGTCCGGCAAGGGCCAGAAGACGAGGACTCCGAAAAAGTATTCAAATGTATTTATTGTCAGCAGACGAAAGGTTGGCAAGAAGCGAAAGGCCGCCTAAAAAATAACGAAATGCCCGCGCCTTCGGCGCGGGCATTTCGTTATTTGTATTCCGCCTTCAAAATTCCGCTTAATTGCGAGAGCGCGATTGGAAGCGTCTGCGGTCCTGCCGCATACGGAGCGACTTGGTAGGGCGGGAAGAGAAATACGAGCGAGCTGTTATCGACGAAGAAATTCGCAAAGTTAGAATCGTTTGGCGTGGTTCCGTTCGCGATGAATGTCGTGTCCGCATCGGGACCGATAATCGTAGGCAATTGTGTGCGGCTTATCGTTGAGAGAGTGTCGAGATAGTTTGAACCCGGCGCAAAAATATCCGAAAGCGAAAGCTCCGCGCCCGTCTTGGTGTCGAATGTGAACGTGCGGAACGCGGTATTCGGATGCGCGCCGAGCGTATCTGTGGTAATCGTAAAAATGTACGATACCGTCCGCGGAGAAGACGAAATCATGTACACGATTTGCAGTTTCTCTTTGCGGCCCTGGTCAAAACCCATCGCCTTCACGTCGTCGCTCGTGAGTTTGTCGAAATTGCCGTCGGTTTTGAATTGAACGATGGTATCGCGGATGAAGCCGTACATCGTCGAGCGCGCAGTTGCGTCCGCTAAAGCGCCCGCAGTCGTGAGTAAAGGGGTTGTGGAGGCGTAGTTTGCCGCAATGTCGTAATACTTCGCGTTTTCAGAGTAGCTGCTGGGCGGGAGAGTAATGGCAGGATTGTTTGCCGTCGCCTGCTCGCGCGGGAAGATTTTTCCGGTCGCATAGAGCGCTACGGCGGCAGCGATGACAACGAGGACAACAATTCCAGCAATAAGAGAATTTTTCTTCATATAAGGACAGTGTAGCAAAAAGTTGTCGCTCGTGGCCAACTGCTGCATAAGTTCAGATACATTTGGCAGTCCTCATAACCGAGGATATATGCGCATCAGAAGCAATTTCAGGGGTACGAAGGGCTGGTTGAGCATGTGGGAAAGGACGATACGATTGCGGCATATGCGGAAACCAAAGGAAGTCGACAGACGGGTGAAGATATTGGGATTCTGGGACATGCACGGGACGGAGGCCGCATACGACGCCTTTGGCACCTCGGAGCGCACCTTGTATCGCTGGAAGGAGGAACTCAAAGCCCACGAGGGCCGCATTGATGCACTTGACCCGAAGAGCACTGCGCCGAAGGCGCGTCGAAGGAGGACTGTTCTGCCCGAGGTCGAGGATTTCATCATCCGCGAACGACAGGCGCATCCCCGGCTTGGGAAAGCAAAGCTTGCCGTTCTCCTGCGCGAAGAAGGGCACTCCGTGTCGGAGTCATACGTTGGGCGGGTCATTCTGGATTTGAAGAACCGCGGTCTGCTCCCGCAGCAGAGCCGGCTCTCGTTCCACGCACGTACGGGCAATCACACGGAAACACCGCAGAAACGCCGTACCAAGCTTCGCCGCACCGGCAAGCGCGGCATGGAGCTCGATACCGTCGTCCGCTTCATCGACGGCGTGAAGCGGTACGTCCTCACGGCAGTGGACGTGGAGCGGAAGTTCGCCTTTGCGGGCGCGTATACGAACCACTCGTCGAGAAGCGCGGACGACTTCCTTCGCCGAGTCATCGAGGTTTGCCCCTTCGATATCGACGAGTTGCAGACCGACAACGGGAGCGAGTTCGCCAAACACTTCGAGGATGCCTGTGCCGAACTCGGTCTCACGCACTTTCACACCCGCCCCCGCACTCCCAAGATGAATGCCCACGTCGAACGATTCAATCGCACCGTCTCCGAGGACTTCATCATGCTGAATCGGGGCCTGCTGCGGGACGATATTCATTCCTTCAATCTGAAGCTTGTCGACTGGCTGATCTGGTACAACACCAAACGCCCGCACCAGTCGCTCGGCATGGTGTCCCCCTTGCGGTATATTGTGTGTACATTAACCGTCGGGGACTGCCAAAAGTACTGGACGCGTACAACTATTTGACGATTCGCTTGCATTCCTGTACATTCTACCTATCTCGCGCTTGCGCGGGCTTTTCATTGCTTATGTCACGCTCACTATCCAAAGGCCCTTTTGTGGACGTCAAACTCCTCAAGAAGGTTGCAAACGCAAAACCGTCAACGGCGGGGGTGATTAAGACGTGGGCGCGGCGCAGCCAAATTAGCCCGGAAATGATAGGTTTTACCTTTGGCGTCCATAACGGCAAGCAGCACCTCGAAGTCCTTGTTTCCGAGGAAATGGTCGGCCATCGCCTTGGCGAATTCTCCCCGACGAAGAAGTTCGTTCGCCACGGAGGCAAGATGCAGAAGGAAATGGAGCAGAAGAAGCAGCAGGCGGAAATCGCGTCCGCAAAGTCCGCAAAGGAGGCGCCGGCACCAAAAAAGAAATAATCTATGGCACACCCCGTTAGACACCTATGACTAAAACAGCTACAACAGAAAAGAAAACAAAAGGCGTCCGCAAAAGCAACGCGGCGACTGTTTCTGTTGTGTCTAACGGGGCGCGCGCATCTCTCGAAACCTACAACCAGACACCGCGCAAGGTCCGCCTTGTGACCGACCTCGTAAAAGGGAAGACGGTTACGTCCGCGCTTGCCGCACTCGAGTTTCTTCCGAAGCGCGCCGCAGAGCCGATTGCAAAGCTCATCAAGAGCGCGGCCGCCAATGCGAAGAACGACGGCAAAGACGTCGAGGGGCTCAAAGTGCAGTCGATTGTCGTCGAAAGCGCGGGCATGATGAAGCGCTACATGCCGCGCGCCTTCGGCCGCGCTTCTGCGATTCGCCGCAAGAAAAGCCGCGTCAAAGTAACGCTCGCATAATTTTTATATGACACACACCGTACATCCTTACGCACACCGCCTCGGCACCGTCCGCGGCTGGAAGAGCCGTTGGTTCACCGCGGACAAGCAGGCGTTCCGCGAGAACATCAAAGTCGACGAGACCATTCGCCGTTTTTTGACGAAGCGCCTTCGCGGCACCTACACGAGCGGCATCGAAATCGAGCGTTCCGAAAACGAGCTTCGCATCGTGCTTTCGACGGCGCGCCCGGGCCTCGTCATCGGCCGCTCCGGCGAAAACGCCGGCAAGCTCCGCGCAGAACTCACGGATGTTGTCCGCAAGGTTTCCGCAACGGCGCTTCCGGCCGGCAAGCAGGTCAAGTTCGACATCAATGAAGTCCGCCAGCCGGAAACGGATGCGGCAGTCGTCGCATACATGATTGCCGAGGGTCTTGAGAAGCGCATGCCGTTCCGCCGCGTGCTCAAGCAGACGATTGAAAAGGTCATCGCGGTGCGCGAGGTTGAAGGTGTGCGCATCGCGGTCTCCGGACGCCTTGGCGGCGCCGAAATGAGCCGCAAGGAGGAGCTCAAAAAGGGACGCATCCCGCTTCAGACCTTCCGCGCCGACATCGACTTCGCACACGAGCAGGCATACCTCCCGTACGGCGTCATCGGCATCAAAGTGTGGATTTATCGCGGCAATATCTATCAGGACAAGAAGACGGCGGTCCGCATGCCGGAAGCTGCGACGCGCGCATAATATTTTTCGTATGTTGTTTCCTAAAAAAGTAAAACACCGAAAGTGGCAGACGCAGCGCAAAAGCGATAAGCGTTTGAATCGTCCTGATACGCGCGGCACGACTGCGGCCTTCGGTTCGTTTGCACTCAAAGCGCTCTCGAGCGCGCGCATGACGAGCAATCAGATTGAAGCGGCCCGCAAGGTGCTGACGCGCGCAACCGCAAAGACGGGCAAACTTTGGATTCGCGTCTTCCCGGACCGGCCGGTCACGATGAAGCCGGCTGAAGTGGGCATGGGTAGCGGCAAAGGCGATCCGAAGTTCTACGTTTTCGAGGTGCGTCCGGGCCGCGTGCTTTTCGAAATCGACGGCGTGCCGGAGAATATCGCCCGCGCGCATTTGCGCCAGGCAGGCATGAAGTTGCCGGTGAAAACGACCATCATAACGCGCAGCTAATTGCATTTTCACCATTTTTATGACAAAAAAAGATACCATGGCAGGGAAAACGGGAGAGGAGCTTGAAAAGCTTCTTGCGGCGACGCGCGCGGATTTGCGCGGCGAGCGCTTTGCCAAGGCCGGTTCTCGCCCGAAGAACCCAAACGCCGCGCGGAAGTTTCGCGCAACGGTCGCCCGCATTCTTACCGAGCAGCATGCTCGCTCCGTTAGAGGCAAGACGCCTTTGGCGTCTGGCTCGGCTACCGCGAGCGCCTCTAACGGAGCACGAGCGCAGAAAGCAAAATAATTTTATGGAACAAAAAACTACCCGTCCCGTTAGAAACAATGATTCAAAGGCGTCCGATGCGCTCGCTAAGGGCGCTTCTAACGGGACCCGCCCCCAATCATTCACCGGCGTTGTCATAAAGACGGCGATGAAAGACACGGCCACCGTTCAGGTCGACCGCTTCGAGAAGAATGCAAAGTACAAGAAGTACTTTGTGCGCTCGAAGAAGTTTCTTGCGCATAATCCGGGCAACGCGGCGCAGGTCGGCGACACGGTCACCATTCAGGCAACGCGCCCGATTTCAAAGTTGAAGCGGTTTGCGATTGTCGCGGGCGCAGGTTCCGCCGCTTCGGAAAAATAATATGTTGCAGCCACAATCCATCGTCACGGTCGCGGACAATTCAGGCGGTAAAATCGCCCGCGTTTTCAAAGTGATCGGCGGAAGCAAGCGCCGCTATGCGCGCATCGGCGATACGGTCATTGTATCCATCCAGACGGCAGAGCCGCGCAAGGCCGTGAAGAAGAAGGATGTATACCGCGCCATTGTCGTGCGCCAAGTGAAACCCTTTGCCCGCAAAGACGGTTCGTATGTTCGCTTTGATGAGAACGCGGTCGTGCTCATCGAAAAGCAGGGCAAGGAAATGGGCCCGAAAGGAAACCGCATTTTCGGTCCGGTGCCTCGCGAACTTTCCGAGCGCGGCTGGCACTCCATCGTGTCTCTTGCGGCTGATGTCGTCTAATTTCTTTTGTATGCACGTAAAAAAAGGAGACAAGGTAAAAGTGATAGCGGGTAAGGACAAGGGCAAGACCGGCCTCATTGTCCGCGCATTGCCGAAAGACAATGCCGTAGTCGTTGAGGGCGTCGCGCTCTATAAGCGCCACCTGAAAGGCCGTACGGGAGAAGTCGGACGCATCGTCGAGCGCTCGCGCCCGATTAACGCCTCGAACGTGAAGCGTCTAGAAAAATAAATATGTCAATTACCAAACAGCGCCAGCAGTCAGCCTATCTCGCACTTGCGGAAACTTTCGGATACACGAGTCCGATGCAAGGTCCGCGCATTAGCAAAGTCGTCGTCTCGACCGGCGTCGGCAAGAAGCGCGACAAGAAGCAGATTGAACTTATTCAAGACCGCCTCGCCACGATTACGGGGCAGAAGCCCGCGCCGCGCGCCGCGCGCCTCTCAATCGCGTCCTTCAAGGTTCGCCAAGGCGACACGGTCGGACTTCAAGTGACGCTTCGCGGCGCCCGCATGTACGATTTTCTCGACAAACTCATTCACATCGCTCTTCCGCGAACGCGCGACTTCCGCGGCTTGTCTCCGAAAGCCATCGACGACATGGGTAATTTCACGATCGGCATTAAGGAAAATACCATTTTCCCCGAGACGAGCGATGAAGACCTTAAGGATGTTTTCGGGCTCGCAATCACCATTGTGACGACCGCAAAAGGGAAGGCCGAGGCCGAGGCTTTCTTCCGTCATCTCGGCATGCCGCTCATCGTTGAGGCGGGGAAGAAATAGTCTCCAATAAAACCAAAAGAGATGATCTGAGTTCATCTGACATAGCAAAGGCCATGCGCGAACAAACTAACCCATTTCTTAAAGATCATCTGCCACTTCCGGAATGGATGGGCTTGGTCAAGAAAGAAATTATCGATAAGGCCAATGTGAATATTGGTGATATGTCTCGATTACTTACCACTCCAGTACGCGTAGAAAATGAGGCTGAAGAAAGTATCGTACGGGGAATAAAGGAATCTATTGTTGCTGACATGCGGGGCAATATAGGTGATTCAGATTCGGAGCGCTTGAAAAAATTTGACGAACTGGCCCTCAATGCGAGAAATTTAAATAGAACTCAGGATTCTTTTCTTGTACAAGAATTTTATTCGATTGGCGAGGTAGACAAATTCGCCGAACTTTACATTTTCGGAAAGAACCCGCCTGCGAACGATGTTTTGGAAATTTTCCTCGAATCATTTCCAAATCAAGAAGCCAGGGATCAGCTTTCCGCGTTTATCTTTGACGCTCTGCAAAAGAAAATTACATGGCTCGGAGCTGCGTTTATCGGTGGCAAAGAGGTTCTTCCCAGATTTGTGGCGAGCTGGAATTCTTATTTTGTAAAGGATTTAGCCGAGAAATGGTTCCCAGCGGACGATAAAGGACTAAGCATTTTTTCCGTTAAGGAGATTGAGGCAATAAAAGAAATATTGCAAAGACTCCGGCCAGTCTTCAATTTCTATGAGGAATATGGCAACGTGTGGGCGGAAGACGCCGTAGATGAAGCGCTGAAATCTGACGACAAAGACGTGAGAGATCTTGCTCAAGCTGGGAAACAACTTATCGTATCGAGAAATAAAGAAGGCCAGGGAACAAAACTCTCAGATTTGACCAATCTCCATTTGCAACCTCCAGAAAGACATTGGGATAAATGACGCTGGTCTAAGGCCTAAATATGGATTACACGCAGCTTGTTAGAAATTGGCATTTGAAAGCTGGAGATGACGACTACTTTTCAAAATATGTTTTTGAGTACCTCGCCTTTGTAGGATTTCTAAAGAGAGTTAAATATGTAGACCAGAATCTTGATTCAAATGCAATCAGAGAATTAAAGCGTGACACTTACTACAAGGACGAATATTTGGCGTTAGTTAAGGAAAAGCAAGAACTGAATCAGTCCTGGCAAATAATTAAAGAGGAGCTCGATACTCGCCCGTTGGGTACACTCGGTGAAAATGGTGAGATTGATACGATCTGGTATTGGGAATGTTCACACGCGGGAAAGGAGAATCCGAGAGAGCATATATGCGTAGAACAAGGGAAAATCAGGGATCTTTCGGATTGGGTTAATATGATTGAGTTCTGGCATTCCATAAGAAATAACTTATTCCATGGCGCGAAGAATCCTGATGATAGAAGAGACAGATTGTTAGTTGAGAACGGTTATAAAACCCTGAGATTGCTGGTTGATGTTTTGTTAAATTCTTGAGCATTTTGCCTCTATCGGGTAGCACGATTCCTGCTCACCATCAGGTTGCATAAGTTCAGATACATTTGGCAGTCCTCATAACCGAGGATATATGCACATCAGAAGCAATTTCAGGGGTACGAAGGGCTGGTTGAGCATGTGGGAAAGGACGATACGATTGCGGCATATGCGGAAACCAAAGGAAGTCGACAGACGGGTGAAGATATTGGGATTCTGGGACATGCACGGGACGGAGGCCGCATACGACGCCTTTGGCACCTCGGAGCGCACCTTGTATCGCTGGAAGGAGGAACTCAAAGCCCACGAGGGCCGCATTGATGCACTTGACCCGAAGAGCACTGCGCCGAAGGCGCGTCGAAGGAGGACTGTTCTGCCCGAGGTCGAGGATTTCATCATCCGCGAACGACAGGCGCATCCCCGGCTTGGGAAAGCAAAGCTTGCCGTTCTCCTGCGCGAAGAAGGGTACTCCGTGTCGGAGTCATACGTTGGGCGGGTCATTCTGGATTTGAAGAACCGCGGTCTGCTCCCGCAGCAGAGCCGGCTCTCGTTCCACGCACGTACGGGCAATCACACGGAAACACCGCAGAAACGCCGTACCAAGCTTCGCCGCACCGGCAAGCGCGGCATGGAGCTCGATACCGTCGTCCGCTTCATCGACGGCGTGAAGCGGTACGTCCTCACGGCAGTGGACGTGGAGCGGAAGTTCGCCTTTGCGGGCGCGTATACGAACCACTCGTCGAGAAGCGCGGACGACTTCCTTCGCCGAGTCATCGAGGTTTGCCCCTTCGATATCGACGAGTTGCAGACCGACAACGGGAGCGAGTTCGCCAAACACTTCGAGGATGCCTGTGCCGAACTCGGGCTCACGCACTTTCACACCCGCCCCCGCACTCCCAAGATGAATGCCCACGTCGAACGATTCAATCGCACCGTCTCCGAGGACTTCATCATGCTGAATCGGGGCCTGCTGCGGGACGATATTCATTCCTTCAATCTGAAGCTTGTCGACTGGCTGATTTGGTACAACACCAAACGCCCGCACCAGTCGCTCGGCATGGTGTCCCCCTTGCGGTATATTGTGTGTACATTAACCGTCGGGGACTGCCAAAAGTACTGGACGCGTACACAGGTTTGACGCCGTAGACGCTATTTGATACAGTACCTGAACGCTCCTCGGAGCTTTATTTTTTACTTTCCAGTGAGTGAGTAAAAAGAGAAGGTTCGCTTCTCTTTTTCCGAACGAACGTCGAAAGTAAGCAACCTTATGGCCAAAAAATCCCAGCTCGCGCGATACGCCAAAAAGGCGAAACTCGTGAAGAAGTACGCGGTAAAGCGTGCGGCTTTGAAGCTGGCCGGTGATTCTGCAGGCCTGCAGGCGCTCCCGAGAAACTCCGCTCCGTCCCGTTTGAAGAACCGCTGCGCGATTACCGGTCGTTCGCGCGGCTATATGCGCACCTTTGGGTTGTCCCGCATCCAGTTCCGCGAGCTCGCGCTCGAGGGAAAGATTCCGGGCGTTAAGAAAGCATCATGGTAAGCGACCGCGTTGGAGATTTCATAATTCGTTTGCAAAATGCCGCACTCATCGGCAAGCGCGATGTGACGGTGCCGTACTCGGTGCATCTTTCGGCAATCGCAAAGAAGCTCAAGGAGCTTGGCTTTATTGAAAGCGTCGATGTGAAGGCGCGCGGCGAAAGCGAGATTAAGAAAGATCTTGTTGTTACACTCGCCTATAACGAGCGCGGTCAGGCAAAGCTCCGCGGCGTGAAGCGCATCAGCAAGCCGGGCCGCCGCCTTTACGCTCCGCACACGGAGGCGCATCGCGTGAAGGGCGGCACGGGAGCGCGCATCATGTCTTCTTCGCTCGGCATCATTTCCGATGCGGAGGCACGCAAGAACCGCGTCGGCGGAGAAGACCTCTTCGAGATTTGGTAAGCAATACTGTTATGAATGAAATGAATTACAGTTTGCTTACCCTGTTAAATCCCGCCAAGCGGGACATTTGCGGAGCATGCGGAGCAAATGTATTTAACAGGGTGGCTGATTTTCTAATTCGCTCCGCTCATAATAAAATCTAGCCATGTCACGCCTTGCTAAAAAACCGATTTCAGTAGGAAAGACGAACGTCTCCGTGGCGAGCGGTGTGCTCACCGTGAAAGGCGCGAAGGGCACGCTTACGAAGCGCGTCCATCCTTCAATCGGCATCGCAGTCGAGCCGACCGGCGTCCTCGTTACTCCGAAGGACAATTCACGTCTCGCAAAAGCGCTTACCGGCACGTTTGCTTCGCACGTAAAAAACATGGTGCAGGGCGTTGAGACGCCGTATCTTACAAAGCTTATTCTCGAAGGCGTTGGCTTTAAGGTCGAAGTGAAGGGGAAGGACATCGTGCTTACCGTCGGCTTCTCGCACACGGTGCCGCTTGCGATTCCGGAAGGCATCACGGCGACCGTCGAAAAGAACGTCATCAAGCTCGAAAGCATCGATAAAGAGTCGCTTGGGCAGTTTGCCGCAAACATTCGCCGCGTGAAGCCGCCGGAACCGTATCTCGGCAAGGGCATTCGCTATGATGGGGAAGTCATTCGCCGCAAGCAGGGCAAGAAGTCCGTGTAGAAATTTATGAACAAAAAACCAACAACCAATTCCGAACTTCGAAAGCGCCGCCACTTGCGCGTGCGTTCGCAAATAAAAGGCACTCCCGAACGCCCGCGCCTTGCGGTGTACCGCAGCAACCGCTTTGTTTCGGCGCAGCTTATCGACGACGCGGCAGGGAAGACGATTGCCGCATCGCACGGCCGAGAATTCAAAGGACCGCAGTCGGTGCAGGCAACATCCGTCGGCGAAGCAATCGCAAAGAAGGCAAAGGCGCTCGGCGTTACCGCAATCGTGTTTGACCGCGGCGGCTACCGCTATGGCGGACAGGTGAAGTCGCTTGCCGATGCTGCACGTGCGGCCGGTCTCACTTTTTAATAGTATGGCAACTGACATGGAACAGGAGAAAGTAGCAGTAACTGAAGGCGCAGCGGAAGCGGTCGCTGAAGAGGCGGTTCTTGCGGCCGCTGTTCCGGTCGAAACCGCAGCACCGGCGCGCACGGGCCGCGGCGCAATCCGCGGACGCGCGCCTCGCGGCGGCAATCGCGCACGAGCTCCGCGCGAACGCGGCGAGTTCGACCAGGTCACCATTGATGCCCGCCGCGTGGCGCGCGTCATGGCAGGCGGCCGCCGCTTCAATTTCAGCTTGGTTGTCGTCATCGGCGACCGCAAGGGCCGCGTCGGCGTCGGTCTTGGTAAAGGCGTCGACACTGCGCTTGCCATCGACAAGGCAACGCGCGACGCAAAGAAGCATCTTTTCACGGTACCTCGCACAGCGTCCGGCTCGATTCCGCATCAGGTCTCGACAAAGTATGCGTCTTCGGAGGTTGAAATCATTCCTTCGAGAGGCCGCGGCCTTGTTGCCGGTTCGGCAGTGCGCACCGTGCTTGAACTTGCCGGCGTCACCGATGTCGTCACCAAGATTCACACCCGCTCGAAAAACAAGCTCACTATCGCTCGCGCAACGGTCGCCGCTCTCAAAAAGCTCCGCGCAAAATAATTTCCGTACCATGCAACTCAACTCGCTTTCACCCCGCACAAAAAACAAAAAGAACGCGCCCGTCGGGCGCGGCGGCAAGCGCGGCAAGACGTCCGGCCACGGCGGCAAAGGGCAGACCGCGCGCGCGGGACACAAAATCCGTCCGGAAGTCCGCGATCTAATCAAAAAACTTCCGAAGCTCCGCGGACACGGGCAAAACCGTGCACGCACAATTCGCACGAACCGCATCGCGGTAACAGCCGTCAATCTTGCCGACATCGAGCTCAATTACAAAGCGGGCGAGACGATTTCTCCCGCAACGCTTCTCGCGAAAGGCCTCGTGCGCCGCTCGAAAGGCCGCGCGCCCGCGGTGAAGATTCTCGGGGCCGGTCCGCTCACGAAGGCGCTCATCGTCGAGGACTGTGCCATTTCGAAGGGCGCGCGTGCCGCGCTTGCCGCCGCCGGCGGCACAAGCCATGCTTAATTTTTTTATTCACAAACTCAAACTCGCGTTCGGCGATTCTCAAATTCGTTTCCGTATTTTCTTCCTTGCGGGCGCGCTTGTGCTCTTCCGCTTTCTCGCGTCTATTCCAATTCCGGGCGTCGACAAGAATGCGCTCGCTTCCTTTTTTGCAAACAATCAATTTTTCGGACTCCTGAACCTCTTTTCCGGCGGCGGCCTCGCCCAGCTTTCGGTGGTGATGCTCGGCGTCGGTCCGTACATCACGGCGTCAATTATCATGCAGCTCGGCACTATGATTTTCCCGCAAGTGAAGCAGGCGTACTTTGAGGAAGGCGAGGCCGGCCGCGCGAAGTTCATCGAATGGAGCCGCCTGCTCACCATTCCGATTGCGATTTTGCAAGGGGTAGCGTTTCTTTTTCTGTTGCAAAGTCAGGGTGTCATTGCGCACTTGAGCCCGATAGGGCTCATCGCAAATATTCTGCTTGTCGCGGCCGGCTCGATGTTCCTTATGTGGCTCGGCGAACTCGTCACCGAATTCGGCATCGGCAACGGTGTCTCGCTCATCATCCTCGCGGGCATACTTGCGCGCATTCCGGCGGGCGTCTCTCAGAGCATCTTCGCGGCTTCGGCTGCAAATATTCCGTCGTATCTTGCCTTTCTGTTCCTCGCGCTCGCCATGATTTACGCGGTCGTCGTCGTGTCGGACGCGGAGCGTTCGATTCCGATTGCCTACGCGCGTGCAGTGCGGGGCACCGCGGCTTCGCAAGGCGCAGCGACATACCTTCCGATTCGCCTCCTGCAGGCCGGCGTGATTCCAATTATCTTCGCGCTTTCGCTTTTGCTTCTTCCGCAAATGGCTCTTTCGGTGCTTAGCTCGCTTCATATCTCGTTTGCCGCAGGCGCGTCGCTCTGGTATTCCGCATTCCTCTCGAATCCGTGGAAATACGGCTCGGTGTATTTCGTGCTTGTCGTTCTCTTTACGTACTTCTACACCGCCGTCACGTTTGAACCGCACCGCGTCGCTGAAAATCTTCAGAAGTCCGGCGCATTCATTCCAGGCGTTCGCCCAGGTCGTGAGACTGAAGAATACATCGGCAAGGTGGTGAACCGCATCACGTTCCCCGGCGCGGTATTTCTCGGCCTCATCGCCGTCGCGCCGTCAATCATCGAGGGGCTTACCGGCGTTACGACCATCGTTCTTGGCGGCACCGCTCTTCTCATTGCCGTGCAGGTGACGCTCGATCTTGCCAACAAAATAAACGCTCAAGTTTCGTTGCGGGAATATTAATAACCGCCATGGAGCCGCACATCACAGGAAAAATCATCCTCGTGTTCGGACCAAGCGGAAGCGGCAAAGGCGAGCTCATGCGCTACGCGCTTTCCCTGTACCCGGAACTGCGTTTTCCGGTTTCGTCGACCACGCGTTCCATGCGCCCCGGCGAAACAAACGGGAAAGAATATCATTTTGTAACGCGCGAAGAATTCGAGCGCGAGCGCGATTCGGGGCAATTTCTCGAGTCGGCGGAATATGGCGGAAACCTGTACGGCACGCCGAAACGGGAAGTGCTCGATGCGCTTTCGAGCGGTCACGTGGTACTGCACGAAATCGAAATGCAGGGCGTGCAGGCGATTGAGAAGCTGTTGCCAAAAGAAGCTCTAAGGACCGTTTTTGTCGATGCCGGTTCGTGGGAGGAATTGCGCGCGCGTATCCTCGCGCGCGCCCCGATTCCCGAAACGGAGCTCGAGAAACGCAAAGTGCGCTACGAACACGAGACGGCATATAAAAATAATGCGGATGTCATCATTTCGAACAGAAACGGCGAGCTCGATGCGGCGAAAGACAAGTTTTCCGCGCTCGTCGGCTCTGTCATTCGCGAGGCGAAGGGAGTATCATAGAGCGCATGACGCAGAATAATCCAGACGTTCGCACGATTCTTTTTATCGGCCGTCCCGGCTCGGGCAAAGAGACGCAAGCCCGCCGGCTCGCCGAGCTTACCGGGTACCATTTATTTTCGACCGGCGAGCGATTTCGGGAATTGCGCGAACACCGCGATGCGCTCGGCGAGCGCGTGAAGCAGGTGTATGACACGGGCAAACTTTTGCCCACATGGTTTGCCGAGTATCTTTTTGAAGACGCGCTTCTGCATCTGCCGCATGGCGCGGGCGTTATCTTCGAAGGAACGGGCCGCTGGAAAGAGGAAGCCGAGCTTTTCGACGAGGTGGCGGAATGGCTTAATCGCCCATACCGCGTCATCAATCTGGAAGTCAGTGAAGAAGAAGTCATGCGCCGGCAGCTTAGCCGCGCGCGCGCAGAGCACCGGCCGGATAGCGACACGGAAGAAAAAATACGCATCCGGCTCGATGAGTTCGCAAAGCATACAAAAGAGGCCGTCGATTTTTTCCGCACGAAAGGAGCAGTAGTCGATATAAATGGCGAACAATCTCCTGACGAAGTCGCTCGCGACATCCGCGCGGCGTTCCATATCGCATGATTATCAAGACCGACGAAGAACGGGCGAATCTCATCGAAGCGGGGAAGCGTCTCGGCGCGCTCCTGAAAACGCTGCGCTCAAAAGTTGCGCCCGGCGTGACGACCGAAGAGCTGGATGATTTGGCCGAGCAGGTCATCCGCGACGGCGGCGACGAGCCCGCATTTCTTAATTACACGCCCGAAGGCGCGCGCCGCGCGTATCCCGCGACGCTCTGCGTTTCCATAAACGACGAGGTTGTTCACGGCATTCCAAACGAATCGCCAAAGAAGCTGAAAACGGGCGACATCGTCTCGCTCGACCTCGGTCTCATTCACAATGGCATTGTCGTTGATGCGGCGATTACGGTTCCGGTCGGCGAGATAAGCGACCAAACGAAAAAGCTTCTTCGCGCGACCGAAGTCGCGCTCGCTGCCGGCATTGCTGCAGCACTACCTGGCAATCGAATGGGTGCAGTTTCAAATGCGATTCAAATAGAAATCGAAGGCGCTGGATTTTCGGTCGTGAAAGAACTCGGCGGTCACGGCGTCGGCGACGTTGTGCACGAGGAACCGTTTATTCCGAATTTCGGCCGTCCGAATCAGGGGCCGCTCATTGAGGAGGGTATGGTGCTCGCGCTCGAACCGATTGCGACCGCCGGGAAAGCCGCCGTGACGCTCGCGCCCGACGGCTACACGTATCGCACAAAGGACGGCTCGAAAAGCGCACACTTCGAACACACCATCTTGATAGAAAAGAACGGAGCGCGTATTATCACCGCATAAGCGCCCCCTTTAAGCGTTTTTATTTTTAAACCATGGCACATCCTAAAACAGAACAAACGCTCGTCATCGTAAAGCCAGACGGTATTCAGCGCTCGCTCATCGGAGAGATTATCCAGCGCTACGAGCGTGTTGGACTGAAAATCGTTGCGATGAAGATGTTGATTCCGACTGAAGAGAAAATCGAACAGCACTACACACTTGACCCGGAGTGGCGCCGCGTCACGGGCGAGAAGACTATCCGTTCCTATAAAGAAAAAGGACTTACGCCGCCGTCTGAAGATCCGCTCGAAATTACCGCAGCCATTCTGAAGGGTTTGAAAAAATATATGACTTCCGGTCCGGCGATTTTCCTCGTCATCGAGGGCGCACACGCGGTCAAGATTGTTCGCAAGATTACGGGAGGTACTGAACCGCTTAGTTCTGATGTCGGCACCATTCGAGGTGACTTTGTTTTGGATTCGTACCAGATATCCGATACTGACAAGCGGGCTGTTCGTAACCTGATTCACGCATCCGGTTCGGTAGCCGAGTCAGACGCAGAAATCAAACACTGGTTTGCTCCTGAGGAAATCGTCAAATATCGTCTCATTAACGAAGCCATTCTTTACGACGTAAATCTCGACGGGATTTTGGAGTAGGTTTGTGGCCAGTCCGCGCTGCTATTCAGCAGTGCTTAAAGTGCACACGCCTTCATTGCAAATCAATTCGACGCGTGTATAATGCGCTCATCAAGACGAAGAGGGATCCGAAAGGTCTAGTGACTTAGGAGCCCTTTTCATTTTTATGACTAGCGAGAAAAAAGTTATCCCCAGTTGTCCGAAGACAGGATTTTCGGGGGGGGGTTACTATAGATGAGACATATGGTATCGAACATATCTTCACGAGTGGCACTAATCGCTGGAATCTTCGTTGCGGTCACTTTTGCTACTCAAACATTCGCTGCCACCCCTCCCTCGTTAGTTAAAAACCATCAACTCAACGATACAGGAACAGAAATTCTTCAGCTTCAGCAATTTCTCAACTCGCAGGGTTTTGTCATTGCTCAAAAAGGCAACGGTTCTCCCGGAAACGAAACCGATTTTTTCGGTCTTCTCACGTACAAAGCATTAGTGCGATTTCAAGCATCGCAAAATTTGCCGGCCACAGGATTTCTTGGTCCGTTGACGCGCGCCAAAATTGCAACTATCTCTGCGGGCAGTAGTTCAGTTGCTACAACCCAAGACACTTCCAGCAACCAATCATCCGTGATTCCTACACTGCAAAATACGACAGCGACGACAACTCCACCCACAAATCAAACGACCGGTGCAACCACAACCGCATCAGCAAATTCACAACCATGGTGGGTTCCGACCGGCAATGGCTCCGCTTTCGGAGGAGTGTTTTCTGGAAATCAGACGCAAACACCTAGCATCACACCAATCAATAGCATCACACCAATCAACGGCGTCTGCGGCTCTTCGAACGGTCAGACTCTCGTGAGTGCTCCGACCACTAACCTCTGCACCGTGGGTAATGCTTCAAGCGTTTCGGGCTCGGGTCCGTGGACATGGAGCTGCGGAGGCAGCAATGGCGGCAGTACCGCACAGTGTTCGGCCATCGAGAACTACGGACCTCGTGTTGCAGTAGGGCCGCAGCAGTCAATAACATGTCCCGCCGGTTCAGTTGCTATCTCGCCTGGGAATAACATCAATACCGTTGTAAATAGCTATCCTTCTGGCACTTCATTCTGTCTCGCTGCCGGTACGTATACCAGTCAACATGCTTGGATTCCTGACAGAGATACCATAATCGGTTCTTATGGTGCGGTATTAGATGGGGCGGCTACAACGACCAGTGCTTTTGATACGGGCAGTTATGTAACGATACAGAACCTAATAATTAAAAATTACAATTCGTCAGCAGGAAGTTCTGAATTACAGGTATATGGTACAAGCACAGTGATTTCCAATAACGAGTTAGCGTTTAACGGTGCGAGCGGAGTCAATATAGGCGCAGGCGACAAGATAGTGGCCAACTACATTCACGACAATGGACAAGAGGGGTACAAAGTGTATGAAACCGGAGGCACCGGAGATCTCGGCGGAGCGGTTATTAGCGACAACATCATATCGAATAACAATCCAGCCGATGTTTATTGCACTAATCCGTCTACCGCAGAGTGCGGTGGTGGCAAATCATGGCAGACAGAAAATATACAAATTATTTACAATTACGTTCACGATAATCATGGGCCTGGCATATGGTTGGACACCGACAACGAGGGCGCGGTCATTGCGCATAATGACGTGGAGAATAATTGGTCGTCCGGTATTGATTTGGAAATATCATGGGATGCGTCAATCCACGATAACTATTTAGCCAATAACTTTCATGGGTCAAATCGGAATATGTGGTCTGGGGATATATTTATTGCAAACTCGGGTGGAATTAACGGAAAATCTGTCGAAATATCAGCAAACACAATGCTTCCAAGCAATCTCGGTGCTGCCGTAATGTTGCTAAACTCATCTAGGGGTACGTCGACATTGTATCCATCGAACGGTCCGTGGCTAGTACAGAATGTTCATGTACACAACAACACCATGACTATGGCCGCCGGTAGCATAAATGGGGCATACGACTCTGACGGTTCGAATGCGGCAATGTTTACAACGCAAGGCAATAGTTTTGATCGCAACCAATACACCGGAGCGAACTCATCGAGTTTTTATTGGCAAGGTTCGACTGGTAACTTCGCTTTCTTCCAAGGGAAAGGGCAGGAATTGAATGGCTCGTCTTTGTACGGGGCGCCAACCATTAGCAATATATCCACTGGCTCGACAACGGCGACCGGCACTACAATTACTTGGACAACCGACCTGCCATCAAGTTCGCAAGTCGCATACGGCCCCACGAGTGGGTATGGCGCGTCCTCGCCGCTTGATGCGTCGCTCGTCACAAGTCATACTGTGACACTTCAAAATCTCACCGCTAGCAGCACATACCATTTCGCTGTCGTAAGCCAGAATGGGCAAAGTCCCGTCGCGACCTCCACTGACCAAACTGTCACTCTGATGGGAGGGAACCTGCTTCCAAATCCGCAACTCATTTCCTCGTATAAGTGGACCGCACAGGGTGGAGTTGTGCTTGGTACAGATGATTTAGGCAACCCATCTTTCAATTTCACTGGCACCGGGGCGAACCCAAACTACGGTGCCTACGTTTACACTGCTGGTATTCCGGTTGTCTCGGGTGGTGTGTATGTTGCATCTTTTCGCATCGCTATGGCATCTACGACTATCGGGAACGGTCAGCAGGGCGCATCTTGCAGTGTGGGTGGTGGTGCGCCCGGTTATCCCAATCTCTATGAATATTACGGGACACCTGGGGCAACCGTAATTGCAACCTCGACGCCTATCGTTATTGCAGCCAACAATAACTACGGCAATAAAGTCGGTCTTTCATGTTCGCTACAAAATGTTGTCTACCCCAGCGGCTCATTAACGACATTCAGTCTCCTGTCGCTTACCCAGATACAATAGGCGGCGATTTCAGTTTGGACATAACTAAAGCTGGGGTTACTAGAATAAGTTGTCCACATACTGTTTTCATCCGGCAGGGATATACTTGTAAGTGGGGTCGTTCTTAAAAACGACTTGCCTATCATTCGGGAGCTTAGCATTAAGACATTTGGGTGAAGTCCGTGAGGAAGTCCGAAAAATGTCGTTGCCGCACCCACCTGGCAAACCTAAGTCGAATCTTGGGGATGACTCCGCCAAAAAACCGCTCTGCAAAGAGCGGTTTTTCCGTGGAGCATCATTCGCGATATGCTACTGTTCTTGTATGCTTACACTTTCTTTTTACGGCGGCGCGGGAAAGGTGACGGGTTCGAATTTTTTAGTAGAGGGAGCGCGCGGAAAAATTCTTGTCGATTGCGGCATCGAACAGGGCGCCGACGTTTGCGAGGCGGACGTGTACGGACCGTTTCCGTACGACGTGACTAAAATCGACGCGCTTGTTCTCACGCACGCGCATCTCGACCATGTCGGCCGCATTCCCAAACTCGTGAAAGACGGCTTCCGCGGGAAAATCTACATGACGCCGCCGACGCGCGACCTTGCAATACTTATTTTGGAGGACTCGGTCGGCATTCTCGCGCAGGACGCGTTTCGCCGGCGCATTCCCGCCCTCTACGAACAAAAAGACATCGATGAAATGTTTTCACTCGTTGAAACGCTCGACTATCACATCGAAAAGGAAATCGCTCCGGGGCTCTCCGTCTTTTTGAGAAACACCGGACACATTTTGGGCTCGGCGAGCGTGCGCATCAAAGACGAAGATGGCGATGCGGTTGCGCTCACGGGCGACATCGGCAATTCGCCGTCGCCGCTGCTTCCCGATTGGGAGCCGATTCCGGACGCGGACGCAATAGTGATGGAAAGCGTGTATGGCGACCGGTTGCATCCGCCGCAGGCGGAGCGCGTGTCGCGCTTGCGCGACACGCTGAGTCGCGCAATAGCGCGCGGCGGCGCGATTCTCATTCCCGCCTTTTCGCTTGAGCGCACGCAGCTCATGCTGTATGAACTTTCAAATTTCTTCGCCGACGGTTCGCTTCCGAAAATTCCCGTTTTTTTGGATTCGCCGCTTGCGATTAAAGTCACGGCCGTCTACGAAAAGTGGGGAATGACATATTTCAAACCGGAAACCGAGGACGAGATGAAACGCGAAGGAAGCATTTTCGAATTTCCTTTTTTGAAGCAGACGCTTTCGCGCGAGGATTCGCAGGACATCGAGAAAATTCCAAATCCGAAAATCATTATGGCGGGCGCGGGCATGAGCCACGGCGGACGAATTGGCGGCTGGGAAACGAAATATCTGCCGGACCCGAAGACAACGCTTCTCATTATCGGGTACCAAGCTCCCGGAAGTCCGGGACGGCGCATTCAAGAAGGCGCGCGCTCAATTCAACTGAATGGAAGCGAAGTCGCAACGCGCGCAACCGTTGAAGTTCTCGAAGGTTGGTCCGCGCACGCCGACCGCGACGAGCTTTTGAAATTTGCGCAAGCGACGCTTCCGCGCCCGAAAACCATCTTCACGGCTCTCGGCGAGCCATCGGCCGAGCGATTCCTTGCCCAGCGCATCCACGACTATCTAGACGCACGCGCAGTTGTCCCCGAATACGGTCAAAAGTGGACGATTGGCAAGGACGGCGTTAACAAAATGTAAGGATAAAAAAAGCCGCCGAGTCCTGTCTCGGCGGCGGTTTGAAAGGATAGCGCCTCGCGGTCTATGGGATCCACCGAACGGACGCCGTAAACCTGTGGCCGCAATTCTCGCAGCAAGCATAGGTGATTTTTTTCGAACCACCGTTGTCGGGCATCCTTTCTCTTCTCGTAATTAGAGAGTCAATTTCGTGGCACTCCGGACACTTTTTGATATGCCGGGATGGCCACAAGAGGAATGCCGCCACAACCGCCAAGAGATAGAACAAACTTTGCCAAAGCGTTGAATCCATGTGACCTCCGAAAGGTGCAAAGGTCTTCATGAGAGACCTTTCTGGAATAATAAATAACACAATATTGTATCTTTTGTCAAATTTCTATGAAATTCGGGCCGTCGCGAAACCGCGACGGCCCGAAAGGTTTGTGCCGGCTCTACAGCCAGTGGTAAGTCACTGCTCGTGTTGATTTGGCTGGCCGACGGTATGGCGGTAGAGATGTTGAGACGCGGCATCGCGTGCACGTAAACGTACCGAGCACATGCTCCACGTCTTCATTGCTAGCGTCGGACGATTGAGTCTCGTTGAAGACCGCAATCCACCAACCGCATCCGCATTTCCTCACGCGGTAACGCATACAGAGGATGACGAATGCCAGCACGGCGAGAACAATCGTGAATCCAGTTGACATAAAAGTAACTCCCAAGGACAAACCGCACCGAAGTGCGGAGGGCGAACCCAAAAGGGGTTCTCTACATATTGGTTTACGCCTCGTTTGACATACTGTCAATGCTTCAATTGTGGGTATTCAGACTCTGTTGGCACAGCTCCCGTATCATGGAAGCTATGTACACGCTCAAACAAATTCCGTCTGAAGTGCAGATTAGAAAGTTTTTGCGGCGAACGTTGTTCGGAAAGAATGTGTTTTGCCCGCTCTGCCGCTCGCGCAGGATTGTGCGGTACGAAGACCGGTACCGGTGTGTTGCCTGCCGCCGAAGGTTCTCGCTCCTCTCGCATACCTGGCTCTCAAACCTCAAGCTTCCGCTCCAGACGTGGTGGATGCTCCTCTGGTGCTGGACGATACGAGAACCCGTCTTGCAGGCCATGGAGCTCACGCATTTGCCTGAACGAACGATACGCCGCTGGTATGCCACCTTTCGTGAGCATTTGCCCCAAGAAGAGCATATTCTCGAGCGTATCGTGCAGATGGACGAGGCATATTTCAAGAACGCAGCTCTCGTGATGGCCAAGCAGAAAGGAACGAGAAAGCTTGCCTATACCGTCATGCACAATCGCTTCCCGAACAAGACGGACGTGATGGACTTTCTCTTTGCCAAAGTGAAGCCGGGGAGCGAGTTGTGGACCGATGGCGGTTCGATATACCGGGGTGTCGGCAAGCGATGGCCGGTCTCCCACAGCAGAGACATTCATTCAAAATTCGAGTTCGAACATACCTCCGAAATCGAAGGCGTGTTCGGCGTATACCGCACCTTTGTGCGGAGGATGTATCATCATCACTGGAGCGAGAACCTCGAGCAATACGTGAGGGAATTCTGCTTCAGATTTTCCTCACCGGAATTGTTCGGAAATCCGCGCACTTACTTATTAAAATCATTAACGCTTGTGCCAACTCGTTCTTAATACCCTCAATTGTTCCGTCTCGTGCAATCCGACCCATTGACTTTGCCTACGGGAGGTCTATGCTCCCTTCAGCCGAACCAGTTCTTACCATTATCTTTTATCAGAGGAAACATGTACGAAATACAGGAAAGGCAAGCGTTTTTTGTCGGGGATGAACGCGTGCTCCAAGTACCCGGGCTGAAGGAGTTCAGGCCGTGTCGCGATTTTTGCGGCGGGTTAGGAACAAGGGTGCTAGGCGACCCATTTCGCAACTCGTTCATGCCGAAAAGCGACTACGGTATAGAGCCGCATCCCGTTTACCTATGTCGGTGGATTGACAAAAACACGTCAGATACCGACAATGTTTTGCCGCTTCCCGAGGACAAATGGGGCGAAGAGGGCAACGAAATCGCGCACATCGGTTTGTGCGACTTAGATTTCGCGATCAAATCCATCGCATCGCCGAACGAAGAAACATTTCTCGTCGCAAACATACCCGACAGGCATGGCGAACTCGCCTTGGTCGCCGCCCGATGGGTAGTTGGTTTCTGGGCGATTGATATTTGGTCCGCTCCCTCGCTTCATTGGGGGGACGGCCATGTTCTACTGTCGAGAAAGCCCGTCTGTGCGGGCAGAATTTGGACGAAATGTTGCCCCGGGACCGTCGGTCCCGGGGTTTCGCGTGGATAAGTGCCGACGGCGTCCATGCGCAAGGTAGAATATGGGTGTATCTTTTAATACATTATTCATCCCATGCTCACGAGAGAAATTTTGGACTATGTTCGCCAACAGCTTGCTGCCGGAATGTCGAAAGATGAATTGGAGAAAGTGTTGATAGCGACCGGATGGAGCGTGCAGGACATCAATGATGCGTTTTTCGCTGTGGGTGGGGCGCGCCCCGCGTCGCCCTCCGTGCAGCCGCTTCCGCAGACGCAGGCAGTCATCACCGAAAATGCTTTTCCGGCGTACCATTCGGCATATCCGCGCACGGGCGACGCGCAGGGTGCGTCGAGCGCGATTAGCACGCTCTCGGTCGTGCTCGGCATACTCGCGGTGATTGTTCTTGCGGGTGTAGGAATTATTTTCATAAATCCAGCCGCGCGGTCCGTTGTCCGTTCGCAAGCGCAAAGCGCAGAGGCGATAATCAGCGCCGGTATTGTGCCGGGGAAATGATGAGCTTGCGGGCAGTGTGAACAGCGCGCTGCGCCCGCTTTTTCGGAGGTACAATAGTCCCGATGCTGACCAAAGAGATATTGGACTATATTCGCGAACAGCTAGCCGCAGGAGTGCCGAAAGAAAATTTACAGAGGAGTCTTGCATCCGTCGGGTGGGGTGCGCAGGACATAACCGATGCGTTTTTTATGATTGAGCAATCGGCTCGGCCGGCTCCGCCGGCCGAGCCGCAAGTCCCCGTTGCACCGGCAATTGAAGCCCAAAATCCTAATTCATCCGTTATGGCGCAACAGTCGGCCGAAGCGACAAATTCTCCCGGCCAAATCACCGGCGAACTGCCCTCCGCGTGGCAGCTGCTCTCCGAGTCGTGGGCGCTGTACCGACTGCGATTTGGTGTCTTGCTGGCACTGTACGCGATTCCCGTTCTTCTTGTTTTCGCCGGCGAAATGTTGCCACTGTACGGTGGTCCGGTAGCGGGTGAAGTCGTTTGTATCGGCCTTGGATTTATTCTCTTGTTTTGCGCATATTACGGCGCCATTTTATCTCTTCACCGAGGTTCGAACGTTGGACAATCGTTAGCGGGCGGCTCTGCATTATTGTTGCCGGGGCTTTGGCTGGGAATTCTAACTTGTTGTGTTCTCGTCGGCGGTTTCGCTCTCTTGGTTGTTCCCGGCGTTATGATGAGCATTCAATTCTTTGTTGCCGCTTATGTTTTTGCGCTTGAAGGAAGGCGCGGACTGGGCGCTTTGATTCAAAGCCGCGAATACGTGCGCGGATATTGGTGGCCAATCGCCGTCAGGTCAATAATCGTCTCGTTCGTTGTTCTGATTGTGTATTACGCGGTGAGCATACCGTTCGATTTTGCTGCGGCATTTGCATTTCTCAAAGCAGGCGGAGATCCGACTAAATTGCGTGATTTCTCCTCGGCAGTTATGATCATACCTTCACTGCTGATATCGACGTTTGGCTTAGTCTATGGATATAAGGTGTACCAATATCTTAAGGCGCTTAAGCCCTCGCTTGAAGCCAACCCCGCAACAAAAGGCCGCGGCTTTCTCATATTTTGCGCTGTTTTTGGTCCTATTGCCTATATCATCCTAATGGTGCTGTTCGTAAGCATGTTTCTTTGGATGGCGGCGTTTTTCGGGAATTCCATCCATCTTAATTCACCCGCAACGGCGACCTCGACGGCTTTCACCGCTTCCACGACTGTTCAACTCAATCAGACAGTTGGCGCGCAACCGACGACGACGCAGGTCATGCAACCGAATAGCTCACAGCCAACGGCGGCGCAAGCGCCTTCCGGCAATTCTTCTTCTACCGCCGAATCGCTCGATAACTCAAATCTATTAGCGCTCAAAACCGCTTTTGCGGCGATTCAAACTCAGGCATATTTGTATTCGGTGAATCACGCAAATTCTTTTGGAGAACAAGCATGGACAAATGGAAGCCCCGCATCATGCACCGGAGGCGTATTTCAGGAGACAGCCGTCAGAAATGCCATTATCGCGGCCGCAGCCGACGCGAAAAATGAAAATTCGATTGCATGCTATGCAAACGGAGAAGGTTATTTGGTCGGGGTGACTCTTTCCCCAAACGAATGGTGGTGCATTGATTCCCTCGGCATTTCCAAAATCGAAGAAGGCGGCCTTCCTACGGCTGCTTCGAAAATAAAGAGTTGTCCCTAGCGCAATAAGCCAATTTATATGTTAACTTTCTATCTATGAAAATCATTCAAGATTCGTCCGATAAAATCGTTTTGGGGGATTCCGGCTTAAGCAGTTTCATCGGCGGGTTTATTCTGCTTGTTGTTGGGATTGCCACTGCTGGCATAGCATTGTATTCGTATTTGCAGGGAGGGGCTTCGTCAAAGTCGAGTCTGTTCGCGTGGTTGATTCCCGGAATATTTTTTATAATCGGTCTCCTTATCCTTTTCACTGCGCGCAGCAAAGAAACGGTTTTAGACAAGGAGCAGGGGCAGGGTTCGATAACCAGCGCGGGGATTTTAGGTAAAAAAACGGACACATTCAACCTTGGCGACATTGTTCGCGTAGAAATGCGGGAAAACTATTCGTATTCAACCACAACGGGTCCGACGATAAATGCGCAAGCAGGCATGGCGGTTCGCACTACGGCACCGCAAAGACAATTCCGGCTTGTGCTTGTGATGCAGAACGGGACGGAGATATTTATCGACAATGCGCATACCGAGAATCTCTCGGCGTCACAACTTATGGCGGACGCAGTCCAGATGAGCGGGTCCGGCAGGGAAGCAAATATCGGCCAAAAAATCGCCGCATTTGCGGGCGTGCCGTTTCAAACCCCGGGAATACCTTCAATTAACGTCGGTCCGCTGACAATGAACTAAGTGCACCCAAAGCAAAACCGCCCCTTCGGGGCGGTTTTGCTTTGGCCGGTTGATTAGACGACCTGTTTTGCGATGCGAGTGAAGATTTCGGGATTCGTTGCGGCGAACTCGGCGAGGACTTTGCGGTCCAGCGCAAAACCGTTCTTCTTCAGCTTGGCGATGAACGTGCTGTACGACTTGTGGCCGTTTTCGCGGACGGCGGCGTTCAAGCGGACAATCCAAAGCTGGCGGAAGACGGTTTTCTTGTCGCGGCGGTGCGCAAATGCGTAGCGGCCCGCGCGCATAAGCGCTTCGTGGGCATAGCGCTCTTTCTTCGAACGAATGCCGCGGTATCCCTTGGCTCGCTCGAGAACATTCTTGCGGCGCTTCTGCGCCATTACTCCTCCTTTGATTCTTGTCATACGTAAATAATTGCCGGCGTTAGATTAATTAGGTGCCCGGAAGGAAGCGGCGGCGGACTTTAACCGTGAGGTTAATCGCATTCGGGCGGCGCTTCTGGGAGCGCTCGGAACCGCTCTGCTTCGCATTGAAATGGTTCTGGCCCGGCGTGCGCGCCATAAGCTTCCCGGTGCGGGTTACGCGGATTCTCTTCAAATAGGATTTGTTGGATTTCATGTGGTTTTTGGCTGTTCTTTTTCGCGTTTTGCTTGGGCGACAAGGTCGCGTTCGATAACTCCCGCAAAGCCCTTCGGGCTTCTTGCGACCGGCTCCGCCACCTTGTATGCGTACGGAATGCGCAAAAGGAACCTTTGGAGGCGCTCCTTGAGGAATGCCTCCTCCATGCCCTTGTAGCGGCCCTTGAGGAAGAGTTCGGCGCGGACACGGTGTCCTTCGGCGAGCCATTCTGCGGCCTTTTTCGCCTTGAGCGCCATATCGTGGTCGCCCGTGCCTACCTTTATCTGGACCTCCTTGGTCTCGGATATTTTGACCTTAGATTTGGCCACCTTTTCCTTCTTGCTTCGCTCGTACTCGAATTTACCATAATCTGTGATCTTCGCAACGGGCGGCACCGCAGAGGGCGAAATCTCGATAAGGTCGAGCCCGGCGGCCTTTGCAGCCGCCAGAGCGGCTTCAAGCGATATAACGCCAAGATTTTCACCTTGCGCGCCAATGACGCGCAGTTCCTGCGCGCGTATCTCGTTATTGATGCGAAGTCGTTCGGTAGCCACTTGTAGTAAGCGGAGTATAGCACGAAAAGCAGGGAATAGGCAATTTATTGTACGCGTCCAGTACTTTTGGCAGTCCCCGACGGTTAATGTACACACAATATACCGCAAGGGGGACACCATGCCGAGCGACTGGTGCGGGCGTTTGGTGTTGTACCAGATCAGCCAGTCGACAAGCTTCAGATTGAAGGAATGAATATCGTCCCGCAGCAGGCCCCGATTCAGCATGATGAAGTCCTCGGAGACGGTGCGATTGAATCGTTCGACGTGGGCATTCATCTTGGGAGTGCGGGGGCGGGTGTGAAAGTGCGTGAGCCCGAGTTCGGCACAGGCATCCTCGAAGTGTTTGGCGAACTCGCTCCCGTTGTCGGTCTGCAACTCGTCGATATCGAAGGGGCAAACCTCGATGACTCGGCGAAGGAAGTCGTCCGCGCTTCTCGACGAGTGGTTCGTATACGCGCCCGCAAAGGCGAACTTCCGCTCCACATCCACTGCCGTGAGGACGTACCGCTTCACGCCGTCGATGAAGCGGACGACGGTATCGAGCTCCATGCCGCGCTTGCCGGTGCGGCGAAGCTTGGTACGGCGTTTCTGCGGTGTTTCCGTGTGATTGCCCGTACGTGCGTGGAACGAGAGCCGGCTCTGCTGCGGGAGCAGACCGCGGTTCTTCAAATCCAGAATGACCCGCCCAACGTATGACTCCGACACGGAGTGCCCTTCTTCGCGCAGGAGAACGGCAAGCTTTGCTTTCCCAAGCCGGGGATGCGCCTGTCGTTCGCGGATGATGAAATCCTCGACCTCGGGCAGAACAGTCCTCCTTCGACGCGCCTTCGGCGCAGTGCTCTTCGGGTCAAGTGCATCAATGCGGCCCTCGTGGGCTTTGAGTTCCTCCTTCCAGCGATACAAGGTGCGCTCCGAGGTGCCAAAGGCGTCGTATGCGGCCTCCGTCCCGTGCATGTCCCAGAATCCCAATATCTTCACCCGTCTGTCGACTTCCTTTGGTTTCCGCATATGCCGCAATCGTATCGTCCTTTCCCACATGCTCAACCAGCCCTTCGTACCCCTGAAATTGCTTCTGATGCGCATATATCCTCGGTTATGAGGACTGCCAAATGTATCTGAACTTATGCAGTTTTTTCAGTTTGCAAGCTGACTTGGGTCGGAAAGGACGATTTCGGCTTTGCCTTGATAGGAAGAAATCTTGCCGGTGAGGGTTACGGTCGTGCCGTTATAGCGGGACAGGTCGCCAAATTTTTTGACGTCGTCCGCGAAGATGACGCCCGAAAATGTGCAGGTTTTGTAGCTTTTGCAGAAATCCAAAAAGACCGTGCCGCTTGCGGAAGTGTAGGCGTCGACGAGGGTTCCGCGCACGGAGGCGTAATCGCCGACATGCGCGGGGGCTTCGGTGTAGTCGATGGTGCCGATTGAAACGCTTGCGGCCGCTCCCGCGGCCGCGCTGGTGCCTTGGTAGGCATCAAAGAGTCGTTTCAAAATATTTTCATACGTTTGGCGAAGTGTCGGGTCGGTTCCTATTTCGAGCAACTCGTCGTTTTCGGTCGTCGCGGAACCGGTCCAGTTGTAACTTCCGAGCGCGTACGCAGAATCGGTCACAATCGCTTTGATATGCATGATGCCGTTTCCGTCGGGATGTTTTTCGGTTTCAACAGGAATGCCCGCGGCGATGAGTTCGTCAATAATCGGCTTGTCGTAGCTCTTTGCCGCTTCGCCCGAGTCAACGACGCCGCGCACGACTACGCCGCGCTTCTCCGCCGCGACAAGAGCATCGGCAATGTCTTTCAGCGTGAATTCGTAAATGGCGAAATAAATATGGTCCCTCGCTCCATTTATAAGTGCGATGATTTCTTTGTCATTTTGTTTTTGGTCCAAGCTGTATAAAACGCGGACTGAACCGGCGGGCGGCGCCGCGACCGTCTCTGCCGGGATGTTCGGAGTTTGCGTTTGTGCGTTTCCTCCGGCCACATAGCCCGCACCGCCCGCCGCCGCCGCGAGCACTGCCACAACTGCCGCACGAATGAGTTTCTGATTCATACCGTTAGAAATAGGACGCGAACCCAAAACGGTCGGTTACGCAGTCTGTTTGATTATCGATAGTAAAACCGACCACTTGCGTGGTCCCGCATTCATGTCCGCGATTTCTAACGGCATTCATACACCCGGCATTATATACTGTTTGCATGGCGCTTGTATTCGACATCGAAACCGTCGGGGAATCGTGGGATACGTTCGACGAAACGACACAGCACAACCTTTCGCGGTGGATTCGGGAGTCCGCAAAGGACAACGAAGAATACGAATACGAGCTCGCAATGCTCAAAGAGGGAATGGGATTTTCGCCCCTGACCGGATTCATCGTCGCCATCGGCGTGTACGACACCGAGCGCGAAAAGGGTGCCGTGTATTTTTCCGCACCCGGCGCGAAAATCAAAGCGAGCGAGGAAGGACCGATTAAATACGAGGCGATGGACGAAAAGGGAATGCTTGAACAGTTTTGGAAAGTCGCCGCCGTCTGCAATGAGTTTGTTTCATTTAACGGACGTTCCTTTGATGCTCCGTTTCTCGCAATTCGCTCGATGGTCCACAATATTCGGCCCTCGAAAGACCTTCTTTCCAATCGCTACGTGTCGCTGCAGCGCGGCGCCGTCCATGTCGACCTCATGGACCAGCTCACGTTTTACGGCGCCGCGCGTTTTCGCAAAAGTTTGCATCTGTTTTGCCGCGCGCTCGGCATCGAAAGTCCGAAAGCATCCGGAACGTCCGGCGATGACGTTGCGGCGCTCTATAAAACAGGGAAGTATCTCGACATCGCGCGCTACAACGCCGGCGACCTTTTCGCGACCGCCGCGCTTTACAAACGCTGGAAAGAAACGCTTCGTTAGTTATCCACACGGTAACCCCACGCACCGTAGGGTACGCTCTACCGTGTAGCCGTATAAAATAACGCATTCACCATATGAATATCGTCGCCATTTCGGGAAGTTTGAGAAAGGACTCGTTTAATACCGCGATTTTACGCGCCCTGCAAAAGATAGCTCCCGCGGGAGTCCGGATAACCATTGAGGATATACAGGGCATTCCGTTTTATAATCAGGACACCGAGTCGCCGTTTCCCGCAAGCGCCCAAGCGCTAAAGGATAAAATTGCCGCCGCCGATGCGGTCGTCATTGCGACGCCGGAATACAACCGCTCCATCCCGGGCGTATTGAAGAACACCATCGATTGGATGAGCCGCCCCTACGGTCAAAATTCTTTTGCGGGGAAGCCGGTGTTGGTGTTGGGCGTATCCGTCGGGAAAATCGGAACCGCGGTCGCGCAAAGCCATTTGCGGCAGGTGCTTTCGCACCTCGACGCCAACCTTGTCGGCCAGCCGGAATTGTATCTCGGCCCCGCCTCGGAACTTTTCGACGAGAAAGGCAATCTCACTCATATGCCGACGAAGGAATTGCTTGCAAAAGGACTCGAGGTGTTGAAGAATCGCGCCGCGTGATACGCTACGGGGAATGGTGCATCCTTCCCCGGAACATGCGCGGATAGAAAATGAGCAGGAACGCGAAAAAGACGTTCTCTGGCTCTTCGATTTAGCCCTCATATTGAAAATAATCAACGGCGTGTTCGAAATGCTGGCGGCATTTGTTATTCTCGTGATTCCGTCGTCGTTGGTGCTTCGGATTGCGGAATATGTAACGTCCGGCGAAATTGCGGAGGACCCGAATGATTTTTTCGCGACGAACATTCGCGCCGCCGCGCACACGTTTGCCGTGCACACGCACTATTTCGTCGCGCTGTATCTCGTGCTCCACGGCGCGGTCAAAGTCGTGCTCGTGAGCGGTATTTTTCAGAAAAGGCGCAACGCTTATACGCTGTTCATGATTGCGCTCGCGCTGTTCGGCTCCTATGAACTGTTTTTGGGCGAAATTCGCGCCGAGCTGTTGCTTGACGTGCTTGCGACACTCGACTTCTGTTTGCTCTTGCTCACCGCGCACGAATACCGCCGACGCTATTCCGCAACCGCGCGCAATTAAAAGGATTTTAATTTACTTCGAGTATGATTGGCGCATGAAAAACGAAAAAGCGACATTTGCGGCGGGATGCTTTTGGGGCGTCCAAGCGGAGTTTTTGACCGTGCCGGGTGTTCTCGATGCCGCATCGGGTTATACGGGCGGGCATTTCGAAAATCCGTCGTATGAGCAGGTTTGTTCGGGAACGACCGGACACGCCGAAGCGGTCGAGGTACTGTTCGATTCCGCAAAAGTCCCATACGAAACGCTGGTGCGGAAATTTTTCGGGATGCACGATCCGACGCAAATGAATCGGCAGGGGCCTGACGTGGGGGAGCAGTACCGCTCGGCGATTTTCTATCACTCGCCCGAGCAAAGGGAGATTGCCGAAAAGGTAAAGGAAGAACTTTCGCCGCAGTATCTTCCGAAAACGATTGCAACGTCCATCGAACCGGCGCAGACGTTCTGGAAAGCCGAAGAATACCACCAACGCTACGCCGAGAAGCATCCCGGCCGCGTGGTGTGACGCGTCTAATTACGGCGCTTTCTCAAAATCGAGGCAGACGGAATTGATGCAGTAGCGTTTACCGCCCTTGTCGGCGGGGCCGTCGTCAAAAACGTGCCCAAGATGCCCGCCGCAATTTTTGCAGAACACTTCCGTGCGGCTCATGCCGAGCGTGTTGTCCGTGCGCGTGCCGACATGTTCCGCGACGGCAGGGTCGGTGAACGACGGCCATCCGGTGCCGGATTCAAACTTCGTTTTTGAGTCAAACAGTTCGGCCCCGCACTGCTTGCATCGGTAAATACCAGCCTCGTGATTGTCGACGTACGCTCCCGTGAAGGGCGCCTCCGTGCCGCCCTCGACGAGCACATGATATTCCTCGGGAGTCAATTTTTTCATTGCGGAAGTATACCATTTGCACATGAAGACATCTGCGCGTATTCTTGTGTGGTATGAACCTCAAACGTTTCGGCGCGGTGCTGATTTTCATCCTTGCCTTCTGCGGCCTTGCCGATGCGACCTATTTGACGCAAAACGAGCTCAACAGCACGCCGCTTTTGTGCAATATTCAGAACCTTTCGGGCTGCAATATCGTGACCAACAGCCAGTATTCTCGCATTTTCAACGTGCCCGTCGCCGAGCTCAGCTTGCTGTTTTACGGGCTCATTTTCATCATTGCCGCGCTCGAAATCCTTGCACTCGACTCCCGTTTGCGCCGCGCTTTGCAGGTCCTTTCGCTCATCGGTCTCGTTACGTCGCTTTATTTCACGTCGCTGCAGATTTTCGTCATTAAAGCGTTGTGTATTTATTGCCTCGCGTCCACATTCACGACGCTTCTGATATTTATTTTTGCGACGCTCATTGAGCCGCTTCGCCGCAAGCCGCGCGGTCCCGCATCTTCCGCGGAGCCGCTGCATCTGTCGATGCCGCCCACGACTTAGCGCTGTCCTATGAATCGCGCACCGGTCGTCGCACTTGCCCTCGTTTTTCTTCTCCCGACGATTGCGCTTGCCGCGAGCGAGCCGGCGTCGTTTTCCGCGGCGCGCTCGCTTTTGATTGCGAGTTCTTCTTCGGGAAATGCCTATGCAACCGGCGGTTCGGTTGTCGTAACAGCTCCCGTTGCGGGCGACCTTTCCGCGGTCGGCGGATCAATCATAACGACGGCGCCGGTTTCGGGAGACGCGCTTCTTTTCGCCGGTTCGGTGAATACGCGGGCGCAAGTCACGGGCGACATGCGGGCGGTTGCGGGCACCGTCGATGTCGGCGACGCGGTCGGCGGCGATCTCGTAGCGTTCGGGCTTTCCGTACGCGATGGCGGGCGCACCGATGGCAGCGTGTTCATCGTTGCCGCAAATACCTCTCTGACAAACGGAGCCGACGGACCGGTAACGATTTACGGAAATAATATTTCGCTGTCCGGAGATTTCGCCGGCAATGTGACCATTGTCGCAAGCGGACACGTTGGGATTGCGGACAATACGGTTATACGCGGCAAGCTTGTCTATGAAGCGCCGGAGCCGGCGGAAATCTCGAGTTCCGCGAAAGTTGTTGGAGGCGTGGCGTATAAAAACGCTTCGTATCTGCCCGATGTGCAAACCTCGCGCGTGCTTGCGGTTGCGAGTTTGGGATTTTTCATTTTTGCGCGCATACTCGGCGCGCTCATTCTCGCCGGACTCCTTGCGGGACTTTTCCCGCGTTTTTCCGCATCGGTGGTTGATGCTGCGGTCGAGCGACCGGGCAGAATCCTGCTTACGACATTGCTCGGTTTCGGGATGTTGGTTGCCTCGCCCGTGTTCATTATTTTACTTCTACTCACCTTTGTCGGCATCGGGCTTGCGATTCTGCTTTTCATTTTATACGCGCTGCTCGCGTTTCTCGCGTTCATGTATGCCGGCATTTTGCTCGGCGGAGTGTTTGCACGGCGGTTTTTGCATCGTACGGCGATAGTATGGCACGACGGCGCGTTCGGCATGCTCGCGCTGTCGCTCATTGCCTTTATCCCGGTGGTCGGGCTGCTTGTCGTTATTTTGCTCGCCACATTTGCCGCCGGCGCGCTATCGCGGATCTTTTTTACGTTCGCATTTCCACACGAGGGATACACGTCTGAAATGTTATAGTGTCGCGCATGGAAATGCCGAAGGAACATACGAAGGCGCCGGCCTTCTCGCTTAAAGATCAAGACGGCAAGACACATTCGCTTGTCGACTACGCGGGGAAGTGGGTACTGCTGTATTTCTATCCGAAAGACGATACGCCCGGATGCACCATCGAGGCGTGTTCGTTCCGGGACCAGTTTCAGGATTTTAATACTATCGGCGCAGTCGTGCTCGGCGTATCGACGGACAGCGTTGCGAGCCACAAAAAATTTGCAAACACCTTTGACTTGCCGTTCACGCTTCTTTCGGACGAGTTTAAGGAGGTTGTGGGACGGTATGGCGTTTTCGGCGAGAAAAAATTTCTGGGGAAGACGTACATGGGAACAACCAGAACGTCGTTTCTCATCGATCCGTCCGGCGTTATCGCAAAAGTGTATAAAAAAGTGAAGCCCGAAACGCATGCCGCGGAAGTCATTGCCGACCTTAAAATGCTTGCCGCATGACGCCCGCAAAGGAACAAGAACGCGCGGCCCGCGCAAAGAAAATCGTCGCCTATCTCAAAAAGGCGTACCCGAAACCGAAAAGCGAGCTCGCATACAACACGCCGTTTCAGTTTGTGGTTGCGGTCATTCTTTCGGCGCAATGCACGGACAAGGCCGTAAACAAATTAACGGCAGCGCTTTTCAAAAAATATAAAACACCGAAGGATTTTGCTGCAGCGAAATTGCCGCAATTCACGAAAGAGATTTCCTCGGTAACTTTTTTCCGCAACAAAGCGAAGGCGATTATCGGCGCGGCAAAGGAAATAGAAGCGCGGCACAGCGGAGCTGTGCCGCGCACCGAAGCGGAGCTCGTCGCGCTCCCCGGCATCGGCTACAAAACGGCACATGTCATTTTGGGGGAATTGTTCGATGTATGGGAAGGCATTGCGACCGATACGCACGTAAAGCGTTTTGCCAAGCGATTTGATTTGGCCGATGCGGACGACCTTACGAAAATTTCAAAAGAGCTGGAAGAACTCATTCCCAAGAAAGACTGGAAGTACGTGAATAACGGCCTCGTATTGTATGGGCGGTATGTCTGTTCCGCGCGTCCGCACGATTGCGCGGAGCATCCGCTTACGAAACTCTGGCCGCCCGCGGCGAAGCGCTGGCCGAAAGCGAAATAGAACTACCAACTAAAAAATTCTGAAAACCGGGACTGGCACCCCTCCTTTGTTGATGTGCTTCAGGAGCTAGAGTCACGACCTTTATTGCCAATTGTTTTGCTGATAAAATTAGAGACATGGAAATACTTATTATAATTCTCCTGGTGTTATTACTGACTGTATTGATTTTGTTCTTTTGGAAAGAATGGTCGCTTTTCAATAATACTCAAATAGAATTACTCTATAGAATCACTGCACGTAGCGACTTTGAAATTTGGCGTAAGAAAAAAGAAGAATCTCTATCCGAGGATTTTACTGATGTTGAGATTGAGGGCTTCGGATTAAAGTTCGACACACGAACCAAGGATTGTCTCATTGCTCGGCGGTACAAATATCGAGTGGAATCTGAAGAAGGTTGGGAAAATGAAATCGTGTGGGAAATTCTAGATTTAAAGAGTGGAGAAAGGTTAGACAAAATCTTTTGGGGGACAGCATCACCCGACTCAGTGGCCGAGGTCGGAAATAGGAAAAAATCGCCAGCACAAATTAAACGAGATCTTGAAGAAAAGGAACGTGCGGATAAACTTCTCAGAGGTTTCAAATTTATTGGGATTGTTGATTGTGATTAACATCGTCTCGGACGGTCAGCAAAATGAAATCCATTAATACAAATTCAGTTTCGATTGCGGGAGAGTTTGCTGTCCTTTCCCAATTAGCTCTGCGGGGGTACGATGCAAACCTGACGCTCGGCAATACCAAAAGCGTTGATATTCTTGTTTTAGATCCGGATAACGGCAAACTATGGCAACTCGAAGTCAAGACAAATTTCAAAAATGATAAGAAAGAGCCATCCGTCTCTAAGATTCACGGAAAGTTTGTAAGCGACTGGATGATGAGTAAGAAGCACGAAACTATTTATAGCGAATCGCTCTTTTATTGCTTTGTAAATATTTCTAAAGATACTGGTTTTTTCAAGTTCTATGTTGTTCCTAGTGAAATTGTTGCAAAGTACATTCGAGAGGAGCATCAATTTTGGATTGATGAGAAGAAAAAAGAAAAGAAGAAAGTAAAATACAATACCGACCAACGCATTTTTAGAATGGGTCTCAGGGGTGAACAGTACTTTGTACAAACTCCCACGGTAGAGGACTATGAAAATAAATGGGATTTTATATCAAGAAAATAATGGTGGCTGTCCCCCGTTTCTCAAAATGATTAAAGCCGTCTGTGGGAGCATTCTGGAAATGGAAACGGATATTATAGTAAATCCTGTAAATGAAGAGTTGATAACGGGTGGTGGCGTTGATAGGCTAATTTGTAAAACAATTGGAACTCCTATTGAGCTAGCCAAGCGTGCAATCGGTAAATGTCCGACGGGAGAAGCTGTGCATACCTCCGGTTTTAATCTAAAAGCACGATATATCATCCATACCACCGCACCCAGATTCTATACTCTTAAACCATATCCCGTTCCGAGAGAAGAACTTTTGGCGGCCTGTTATGTAAATTCTCTGGAACTTGCGCGAGAGCTTAAGGCAAAAAGTATTGCATTCCCCGCGCTCGGGACTGGCGCTTACAATTGGCCACATAGGGAATCTGCGGAAGTAGCATTGACGGCAATTAAGCGATGGTTAGAATCCACCGCGTATGATGTTGATATCTATTTTGTTTTAGCCGATGAGAAATTGATTAGCACGTATCAAGGACATTAACTCCTTACGTTAGTTTTCCGAAGATTGAAGGCAGTCGGGGTTAGTCAACATTTTTTCTTTGCGCGATTTGGGCTAGGATACGGCGTAATGTCTCCTGCCAAATTCAGATCAATAGTGTGGAAATATTACCATGCGCATGGGCGGCACACCTTGCCGTGGCGCAAGACAAAAAATTCGTACCGGATTCTCGTTTCGGAGGTGATGTTGCAACAGACGCAGGTTGACCGCGTCATTCCTTTTTACAATGTGTTCATAAAAAAATTCGGCACGGCGCAAAAGCTCGCCGATGCGCCGCTGTCCGAAGTTTTAAAAAGTTGGCAGGGCCTCGGCTACAATCGCCGCGCGAAAATGCTCCGCGAGGCCGCGCATGAAATTGTCGCAAGAAAAATCAGAACGATTGCCGAGTGGGAATCTCTGCCCGGCGTCGGTCCGTACACTGCGCGCGCAATCGCCGCGTTTGCATACAACGAAGATGTGATTTTCGTCGAGACCAACATTCGCACGGCAATCATCCACCATTTCTTTGCCGAAAACACTACCATATATGGTAGTGTTTCGGATTCGCAGATTGAAGAGATTCTTCGGAACGTGTTGCCGAAAGGCCGCGCGCGAGAGTGGTACGGGGCGCTTATGGACTATGGCGCGCACTTGAAGCGTTCCGGCATTTCGCATAACGCAAAGAGCGACACGTACGCCCGGCAATCGAAATTTGCCGGCTCGAATCGGGAAGCGCGCGGCGCAATTTTGCGCGAGCTCGCAAAAGGAGACGCTACGCGCGCCCGTCTCATAAACGCGCTTGGTATTTCGAGGCAGCCACAGGCCGTCGCCGCGCTCGATGCGCTGCTCAGTGAAGGCCTTGTGCGCAAGGCGCGCGGTCGATATTCGCTCGCGGAATAGTCCGAGTTAACGAACGTCCCGTACCAAAAGCGTTGCGATGCCGCCCGCAATCGCGATGAACGCGCCGGTGACTATAAAGAAGATATGGTAATCGCCAAAGCTTAAAATGACGCTTCCAACGAGCGGCGCGACGATGTAGGCAAGCGGCGACATGCCTCGGAATACGCTCATTGAGTTGATATCTTGATCGGTAACGCGGCGGAAGAAATGCGCCTCGGTCATGCTTTCGATAAGCGCGGTGCCGGCGCGCGCGATGACCAAGATGCCGAGAATAAGCAGCGGCGACGCCGCAGGCGTAAGAAAACTGAGCGCCGCAAGTCCCGCGCCGGCGGCGAGGAATCCGGCGAACATGAGCATCTTGTCGCCGAGAAACCGGTCGGCAATCCACCCGGCCGGATATTCAAGCAGAATGTGCGGGATGAGCATCAGCGCCAGCAACCAACCGAGAACCGACCAGGACAATCCGAGAATCGAATGCAGATAAAATGGAATATAAAGAGATACCCACATGTAAAACAAATACAAAACGAAGTGGCCGAATGTGACGGCGGAAAAATCGCGGTCAAGCGCAATCGCGAGCAGGGAATCCCGCAGGTGCGAGATTTTCGGCGGCGTCCCGCGCGGAAGTTCTCGTGCGGCAAAGAGCACCAGAACCGGCACAAGAGCCGCGGCGGCGACGAGAAAGGCGCTTCCGTAGGCGTTTGCATTCCCGAGAAGTTTTCCTATGAGAAGCAGCGCCGCGAGTGTTCCGATATTTGCCATCGTGAGAAAGGCGGCCCGTCCTTCGCCGGCGGTGCTGCGCTTCGTCAGGGATGCCTCGAAAAGCAAATCGAGCGCATACGATAGAAAGGACTGCAATGAAATCGTGACGATGATGAACACGATGCTCGCGATGACGCCGGGCATGGTTGCAAGCGCGAACAGCGCGAGCATTTCCGCAACCGCGCATACGAGAAAGAACCGCTGCGCGCCGTAGCGGGCAACGAGCGGCGGAAGAGAAGGGAAGAGAATGAGCGCAAACAAACCGCCGAGCGCGATGGCGAGGCCGGTGTACGTTTCCGGCATAAATGTCGTGAGGTACGGGAGGAAAATATAGAGTGTGAGAGCTCCGCAAACCGAGAAAAAGAAATTTCCGACGACGATGGTTGCGCGCGAGGGCATTGCTGACGAGCATAGCACATGAAAAGTGCGGCTCGCCGAAGGCGAGCCGCACTTTTCATGTGCCTGCTTGCCGGAAGATTTACATCCCGATGAGCACCGGAATGACCATCGGCGCCTTGTTCGTGCGCGCGAAGAGGAATCCGGCCATAACGTCGGTCAGATTATTTTTCACGTAGTCGAGGTCGACGGGATTCATATTGTGTGTCGAGTCCTCGATGGTTTTCTTGATGAGCACGCGCGCCTCGTTCAAAAGGTTCTGCGATTCGCGCAGATAAATAAATCCGCGGCTGATGATATCCGGCGACTTGCGCAGTTTGCCGGTCTTCAGGTTCACGCTCGCGATAATCACGAACATACCGTCCTTCGCGAGCGACTGGCGGTCGCGGATAACCACTTCTTGGATGTCGCCGATAGTGAATCCGTCCACAATCATCTGCGCCGACGGCACTTTCTGCTTGTGCACGTTCATGCGAACACCGTCTTCGATGTCGATAACCGTTCCGTTATCGGCGAGGATAATGTTCTCGCGCGGGAAGCCCGATTGTTCGACCGCTTTTGCGTGACAGGTGGTCATCGAGCGGTAGCCGTAGCCCGGCATGAAGAACTTCGGGTGGACTTTTTTATTAATCCACACGAGCTCGCCCGTGTTGCCGTGGCCGGTCGAGTGCACGTCGGATGAACGATAGTGAATCAGCGATACGTTGTGCCGATAGAGATTGTCCTTCAATTTCTGCACCGCAATTTCGTTCCCCGGAATGACCGACGAAGAAAGCACGATGGTGTCGCGCTCCGTGAGTGTGATGTTCTTATGCTGGCCGGTCGCGATACGCATAAGCGCGGCAAACTCTTCGCCTTGCGCCCCGGTCGAGAGGATGACGATTTTGTCCGGCGGATAATTCCCGATGTCCTGCGCGGGGATGATGGTGCCCTTGTCGATTTTAAGCAAGCCGGTTTTCTCAGCTATTTCGAGGTTAGTTTTAATCGAGCGGCCTTCCGTCACGATTTTCTTATTGAGTTTTTCCGCGGTCTGAATGATGCGAATCATTCTTTCGAATTGCGACGCGAACGTGCCGATGATGAGGCGGCCGGAAACCGTGCGAATGATGTCTTCGAGCGTTTGGATGACGCGTTTTTCGGGAATCGAGAAACCGTCTTTCTCGGCGTTCGTCGAGTCGGCGATGAGAAAGATATTATTGTCTTTTTCGAGATCGCCCCACGTTTTCTGTTCGCGCTCGCTCGGGATGTCATTGTCGTGGTCGAGTTTGAGGTCTCCGGAAATAACGACATTGCCCTGCGGCGTCTCGATTGAAATGCCCATCGAATCCGGAATCGAGTGCGTTACCGGGAAAAATTTGACGCGCGTACTGCCGATAGTGATCGATTGCCCGGTTTCGACGACAATCATTTCCGATTTCGGCACATCCGGATATTCCTCTTGCCGGCGCTGAATCATGATAGATGTCAGATTCTGCGTGTAGATGGGCGGCGTGCCGAAGCGGGGAAGGAGAAACGGAATGCCGCCGATGTGGTCGAGGTGGCCGTGCGTTATGATGACGCCCTTCACGCGCGCGGCATTTTTCTCCAAATACTTCGTATTCGGCAAAATATAATCGACGCCCGGAGAGGAGTCCTCGGACACGAACTGAAAGCCCGCGTCAAAGACGAGAATATCGCCTGTCGCGCCGACTTCAACCGCAATCATGTTGCGGCCGACTTCTTCGAGACCGCCGAGCGGAATGATGCGGACGGTGGTCGGACCCGCCGGTTCCGGGTAATAGTCGGCCGTGCGGTTTGTGCGCGTACCCATAGAGGTCGGGCGTCGCAAGATGCGTTGTATTCTCCTTGACGCTCCGCCGGGGCGAGCGCCGCCGCGGGAAGCGGGTCTGCCGCCGCGCTCGAAGCGCTTTTGCGGAGGACGCGCGTGAGAAGGTCTCGGTTCTGCGGCCGGAGCCGGGGAACGAGGTGCGGGAGCCGGTGCTGGTGCTGAGTTCATAACGATTGGTTAGTTAAGCGGGATTGTAAAATTAATAAAGCACAAAACCCGTACGTAAATAGTGATTACTGCCGGCGCGCGAAAATCGGCCAAACCGCGTCCGTTTCCCGATACCATGACGCCACGGTTGCGAATCGGTCCGACGGCGTGATGATTTGCGGAAGAATGACGCCGCGCAAATCGCTCGGAACCGCGTACGTGAAATCGGGAGCGTATAAAAACGCGGCCGGATAATCCGCCGAGACATCGTCTTCGATTTTCTGCAAATCGGCGGCGCGCGCCTGCGCATCGACGGAGGATCGCGCGTCTTCAAGCAATGCGTCCACGGTTTTGTTTGCGTACTGCGCGATGTTGAGTCCCGGGTCGTTGATTTCCTGCGAATCCCAGAATGCATACAAATCCTCGTCGCGGCCGATGACCATGCCATAGAGCAGCGCCTCATACTGGCGCGTACGGATGACGTTTTGCGAAAGATCGCCCGGTTCATAGAGCTGCACGTCGACCGGAATGCCGAGCTTCTCCCAGTCCGCCTTCACCGCGCTCGCGACATTTTTCAATTCGGGCACGTTCGAAGTGCGAATCGTGATGGCGCTCAGAGTTTGTTTTTCTTTCGCGTTTTGCCAGACGTGCGAGGTTGCGCTGTACGTCCATCCGGCCGACTCAAGCACCTGCGCCGCGTCCACGGTCGGATCTTGCGATGCCGGAATCGCCGTTTGATTCACGCCGCCGCCCGGTGGAACGGGCCCCATAATCGGGGTCGCGTAGCCGCCAAGCACGTTCGTCACAATGTCCTGCCGGTCAAGCGCGAGCGAGAGCGCTTTGCGCACTTCCGATTGCGCATATGCTTTGTTCTCGCTCGGATTGAAAAACACGCCGAAGACGCGGGCGTACGGCGCAGTGAGCGCGCCTTTTGTGCCGACATCGTATGCGCTGTCTTCCGCCCCGCTTGCGAGCGCCTGCGCGATGTCTTCGCTTTGCGAGTAGAAGTCGAAACGGATGCCGTTTAAGTACGGCCGGCCGAGCACATACCGGGGATTTTCAACGAGCGACACGCTTTTGATGAGCCCGGTCGCGTCGCGCGATACGCGTTGAACTTTAAACGGACCGGCGCCAATCGGGCTTGTTTGCAGCGTCGAAAACGCAAACTCTTCATTCGATACATTTTGCCAAAGCCGCGACGGAATAATTCCGAGCGTCGTGAGCTCCAAAAACGGCGCGTACGGTTTCGAAAGCGTGAATTGCACGGTGCGCGCGTCGAGAGCGGTTACGCCGACGCCCGACCAGTCGGCAAACTTCGGACTTTTAATCGCGGCGTTCTGCGCTTTTTGCACCGTGAATACGACATCTGCCGCCGTGACGGGTGTGCCGTCGGAAAACACCGCATTTTTCTTCAGCACAAAGGTGTATGTTTTCCCGTCGGCGGATGCGGTATATCTTTCCGCAAGCACCGGCACAAGCTGTCCCGTTCCCGAAAGTCCCATGAGTCCCGCATACACGAGCGTGGAAAGGTCGCTGTCGGCATCGCTGATGGCAAGCAGCGGGTTAATGTATTGCGGATTTCCCATCTCGGCTTCGCGCAGCGTGCCGCCGTATGCCGGGACCTGAATCAAAAATGATTGTTCGAGCGCATAGATGCTCGCAAGAGAAGCGATTGCCACGAAACACGCAAGAATGCCGGCAAGCACCCGGTCGCCGGATGAAAGAGTCCTCATGCGGCCTCCGATTTTCGCGGAGAGGCCAAGAGACCGCGACTGTCCGAAAACATTCCGCAATACCCGGGAGCGTTCGCTTTGGGCGCTTCGGGCTAGAGTCGCACTGTCCTCCGTGGCGTTCATGACCCCGCGAGAAGGAAGTTTGCTATTGCCGCGAGCATAAGGAGAACTGCAATGACTATGGTCGCATTAAATAGGAATTTTTCGGCGCCTCTGCGCTTGTAAAACGTTGACGCGAAATTATCGCCTCCGAATGCTCCGCCGAGGGTCGCACCGCGCTGCTGGAGCACGATGCCGACGATGAGGAGTATTGAGAGGATGATTTCCGCATACGGCAGTGCCGATACGAGTGCCTCCATCTTGCTAGGGATGATACCACGGGGAGGCCAATAGGCGCAAGATAGCTGAATATATTGCAATTCAACCGCATAAAACAAGGATTTATCAGAATAACCAAAATTACCAATCGTACTCACCGACTATCAATCTTAATCACCAAATATCACTTTTTGGGCAACCGGTGGGCAACCGATTTTCGAATCTGTTGCACGCAGTATTACTAACCAGAGCAGTACAGGCGAAAGTGATGGAAGGAATAACACACTGATGAACAGTGTGTTTGTGCTGTTCCCTTAATGGTTACAATTGGCCGGAATAGTTTTCTGGCTCTTTGTTATGTGGTTACTTCCTTTGCGATTACGGAAGCATTGATTCCTGACTTAATTAAGTTGATGATTTCCAAAGTGACTAAACTTTATATGGATGTAGCCTTCAAAAATCTACAAGTTCAGTAGTGTCATAATCCAGAGTAAGTTTCAGCAGCGACTTGCCAAAACCCGACGCCACTTGACTGGTGAACCATAGTTCACCTATACTCTCGGCATGTACGAAACATATCGAAGCAAGCTTGCCGGATTCTATGCTCGTCATCGCCGTATGCCTGGATACGAGGAGCTTATGAAGCTCACCGGCTTCCGCTCAAAGAACGCGGTGTACAAGCTTATCAGCAAACTTGTGGATGACGGGTCCGTAAAGAAGGACAAACGAGGCAAACTCTCTCCGACGAATGCCCTCATCGGTGGTACACGTGTATTGGGATTGGTCGAAGCAGGATTTCCTTCAGCAGCGGAAGAGGAATTGCTCGACGTAATGAATTTTGACGAATACCTCACTCCAAACAAAGAGTCGAGCTACACCCTCCGTGTGAAAGGGGATTCAATGATTGATGCTGGAATTCAAGACGGCGATATGGTGATTGTCGAGCGCAAGCAAACATACAAAGAAGGGCAAATCGTCATCGCCTCGGTCGACGGCGAGTTCACGATCAAGTATCTGCGCAAAGGACCACGAGGGTATTTCCTTGAACCAGCAAACGCAAAGTACAAACCAATCTATCCGGAGAACACGCTGAGCATAGAAGCGGTGGTAACTGCAGTCGTGCGCAAATACTAGTATGGCGTGGGGCTCACTAGGGTCGTATCCGCGAGCCATCCTGCACGTGGATGGAGACTCCTTCTTTGCTTCGTGCGAAGTAGCAAAGAATCCTTCGCTTCGCGGGAAGCCAGTCATTACAGGAAAAGAACGTGGCATCGTGTCTGCAGCGTCCTATGAAGCGAAAGCGCTTGGAGTTAAGCGTGGCATGCGTTTAAGCGAAGTTCGCAAAGTATGTCCCAACGCCATCATTCTTCCGTCCGACTATGAAACATACAGCATCTTCTCAGAGCGCATGTATGCGATCGTGCGCAGGTACACGCCCGCGGTTGAGGAGTACAGCATTGATGAATGTTTTGCTGATCTCACTGGTCTGCGTAGTCGTCTCCATATGAACTACGAGCAAATGGCTCAAAAGATGAAGCACGAACTTGATACCGAACTCGGAATGACCTTTTCAATTGGTGTATCAGCCACAAAGACGCTCGCAAAGATTGGCTCGAAGTGGAAGAAGCCATCTGGCCTCACGATGATTCCGCTTCGAGACAGTGGAATCTTTTTAGGGAAGACTCCCGTTGGTTCGGTGTGGGGAATCGGTCCAAACACGTCAGCACTTCTAAACAAGTTCGGCATACAAACGGCGCTCGACTTTGCAAAGAAGCCAGAGGGGTGGGTGAAAGAACGCGTGGCAAAGCCGTACTTCGAAACGTGGCAGGAATTGAATGGCATTGTGGCGAATGAGCTCGATACGTTGGGCAGGAAGGGATATCAATCCATCAGCAAAACAAAAACGTTTACCCCTCCATCAACGAACCCTGCGTTTGTGTTTGCACAGCTTTCAAAAAACATCGAGAATGCATGCATCAAGGCGCGCAGGTGGAACCTCGCGAGCCCCGTGATTTTCTTTTTTCTGAAAACACAGGAGTTCAAGTACCACGGCTACGAAATCAAACTCGCGTACCCGACTAACATCCCTCAAGACATTCTGAAAGAAGTATCCCGATACTTTCCGAAAATATTTAAGAAGGGAACCCTCTACCGTGCCACCGGCATTACCCTCATGGGACTCTCGCAAACAGGAGGCACACAACTCGATCTCTTTGGGTCAGTGCAAAAGTCGGAAGCTATTAAGCACGTATTTGAAAACATCGATGAGGTATCTGAGAAGTATGGGAAGCACACCGTCTTTCTCGGTTCTAGTTTTGGCGCAATGACGCACGCAGCCCATTTGGGCGAACGAGGAGACGTGGCGAAACGCGTCACAACCTTGTTCAAGGGGGAAACGAATCGAAGACGATTAGCGATACCGATGTTGGGGGAGGTTAAATGATTTTTTAGCATAACCGTTAGTGACATTGAAAGATACAAAGTCCACTTGCTTAAACGGGGTCTCTCAAGGCGAACAGTCAATGAGCACGTGGTAGTCCTGAATCATTGTGTGTCGACAGCATACAAATGGCTGCAGCTTGATGGGGCACCACCCGAAATTACGTGGCTCAAATGTCCACCGCCCTCTACAGACTACCTTTCGTTTGACGAGAGCGAACTGCTGCTCTTCCACTCTGACGGGGTTATCCGAGAGTTGATTCTGACCGGTCTCAAGACGGGAATGCGGTTAGGAGAACTCATAGGTCTCCAATGGGCATCGATTGACTGGCACAACAGGCTTATTATCGTGCGACATTCTTGGTCCCACTATGCAAAAGCGCTCGGATCGCCAAAAAGCAACCGCGAGCGGCACATAGACATGACCTCCGACCTATACGAGATGCTCTTCAGAATGAAAAAGGACACTGGATTCGTGTTCTTGGATGCCAACGGTAAGAACTTCGACCACTATCGTCTTGGCAGAAAATTGACGAACCTCTGTCAAAAAGCCGGACTTCGTCACATCGGTTGGCATACTCTAAGGCATACGTTCGCATCTCACTTAGTGATGCTTGGAGCCCCTGTACCGGCCGTTCAGAAACTGATGGGCCACTCGTCCATTGAAATGACCATGAGATACGCTCATCTCGCACCATCGACACTTCGTACGACAATTGACCTTCTTAACCCAACGTGGGCACTTTCTGAGGGTTTTGGGCAACCCGTGGGCAACCAATGGTTGGAAGCACATACAAGAGAAACTGCACAAAAAAGTCAAAAGCCAGTAAAACCCATGGTTTTAAAGGCTGGAATCGGCGGACAATCTGTCTCGTCTCGTTCTTTAGGAGGGGAGCGCAACTAGTGCCTCCATCTTGCCGGTCAGCATAGCACGGGCGAGCATGGCCGCGCAAGCCGAGGGTCGCTGGGATAAAAACAGAGCGGGGCGACAGCCAAAGCTGTCGCCCCGATGTGCCTTCCTCACACCTGAGGGAACAGGTGCGACCACGCCCGGTCGAACAACTCGGACGAGTTGTCGACTCCAAAGGGTGACGATGCCGTCACCTTGACTGTTCCGAAGAGCAGGTGAATGTCGAGACGAATCGTCCCCAAAAACCTCACTCCCGGCGCGATGCAGTATTCTTGGGTGGTTGCACGTACTCCGCTCAGGTCTCTTTTCCACCAGTCCTGGTTGGACTGTAGGAGCAGAATCCACGGAGGAACGAAGAACGTGCGGGTCTTCGTTGATTCGATTTTCGACATAACAAACCTTTCCAGTCCCACGATAGGTGGGACATCCGGAAATATACTACAACAAATTTTATAGAAAAGCAATTTCCCAGCCGATGGCGGCTATAAAAAGTGAGCGGCGCGGCGGGTTTGAATCCGTCGCGCCGTCATGGTTTAGTCGCCACCGAGCCATCCGGTGTCGACGCCCGCACGCTCAAGCTCTTCGCACGCTTGTTCGAGAGCCGCGTCCGCCGCGTCCGCATCTCCATTTTGAGAAACGAGAAGCACGTCGAAATCTGATTAGTCACCCTTACGGGTGACTCCGATGAAAACACAGCCGTCTTTATCGGATTTCTCGTAGACGCAGGATGCCGGAGAACTTGCATATCCGAGCACTGGCAGTAGTAAAAAGAACGTTGCTATTTCCGGTGCGGCGACCGGAAATGGATGGGTACGTTGAAACGTGTTGTTTTCAATCAAGATTAACCGTCCTTTCTGGACTTCACGTGTCCGGAATTCATTTTGCCACAAGTAATGGACATTGGCAACCCATCCCCAGTTGCGAAGAACGGACGCGTTGCCTATAATCCCGTTACGAGGGCGTTTATTAATTTATATATAGAATATGGCAAAAAAGCTTTCACTGAAGCCGCTTGGAGACCGCGTGGTAGTCCGACCGTCGGACTCGGGCGGCGAGAAGAAACTCGCATCGGGCATCATCATTCCCGAGACGGTCAATAAAGAGAAACTATTTGCGGGCGAAGTCGTTGCCGTCGGCGCGGGACGCCGAAGCGACAAAGGAGAGCGCATTCCGCTTGAAGTCAAAGCGGGCGACAAAGTATTTTTCAAAAAGCCGTGGGACGAACCCATCAAACTCGACGGGGAAGAGTACTACGTGCTCTCCGAGTCCGAGATTCTACTTATCGAAAACTAATATCCACCTATGGCAAAACAAATTCTTTTTTCCGAAGACGCACGCAAGGCGATTGCCAAGGGCGTCGCACAAGCGGCCCGCGCGGTGAAAGTTACGCTCGGTCCGAAAGGGCGCAATGTCGTTATTGAAAAGTCGTACGGCGGTCCGCGCATAACGAACGACGGCGTCTCGATTGCAAAGGAAATCTCGCTCAAAGACCGATTTGAAAATATGGGCGCGGAAATCGTGAAGGAGGTTGCAAGCAAAACGAACGATACGGCGGGCGACGGCACGACGACATCGGTCGTGCTTTTGGAAGCGCTCGTCGAGGAGGGTCTGCAGCACGTGATGAAGGGCGCAAATGCGATGGGCATTCGAAGCGGCATGGAAAAGGCGCGCGACGCGGTGCTTGTCGAACTTAAAAAGATGGCGAAGCCGATTGCCGGCAAGGCGGAAGTCAAGCAGGTCGCTTCGATTTCGGCGGAGTCGGAAGTGCTCGGCGGCATCATCGCGGAAGCGGTCGAGAAAGTGGGCGCAAGCGGCGTCGTAACCGTTGAGGAAAGCCAGGGCATGGAGCTTTCCTATGACATCGTCGAGGGCCTCCAAATCGACAAGGGATACGTGTCGGCCTACATGGTGACGAATACCGACCGTATGGAAGCGGAGTTCAAAGACGCGGCAATTCTCTTGACCGATAAAAAAATCGGAAATGTGCAGGAGATTCTGCCGCTTTTGGAGAAAATCATTCAGTCGGGAAGAAAGGAACTCGTCATCATCGCGGACGATGTCGAAGGCGATGCGCTTTCGACCTTTATCGTGAATAAGCTTCGCGGCGCGTTTTCGGTGCTTGCGGTGAAAGCGCCGGGCTACGGCGACCGCAAGAAGGATTTGCTTGCGGACATTGCGACGGTTGTGGGAGGCCAAGTCATTTCAAACGATGTCGGCATGACGTTTGAAAATGCGACGCTCTCGATGCTCGGCAAGGCGGCGCGCGTGGTTGCGACGAAAGACGCGACGACGATTGTGGGCGGCAAGGGCAAGAAGGCGGACATCGCGGCGCGCGTGGCGCAGCTAAATGCGCAGAAGGAAAATGCCGACTCGAAATTCGACAAAGAGAAATTCGAAGAGCGCATTGCAAAGCTTTCGGGCGGCGTTGCGGTGATTTCCGTCGGAGCGGCGACCGAGACCGAAATGAAGTATTTGAAAGATAAAATCGACGATGCCGTGAAGGCGACGAAAGCGTCGATTGAAGAAGGAATCGTGCCTGGCGGCGGAACCGCGCTCGCGAAAGTCGCGAAGAAAATTGCGGGGCAGAGCGAAAAACTTCGCACGGACGAAAAGGCGGGCTTCGACATCGTCGTGCGCGCGCTTGAAACGCCGCTTGCGCAAATCGCGATAAACGCGGGCAAGGACGATGCGGCGGTTATTGTTTCGAAAGTGCAATCGGGCAAGGCAAATGCCGGCTATGACGCGCTTGCGGACGAAGTCGTCGAAGACATGCTCGAGAAGGGCATTGTCGATCCGGTGAAGATGCCGCGCATGGCAGTTGAAAATGCGGTGTCGGCGGCGGCTATTTTGCTCACGACCGAAGCGGCGATTGCGGAAATTCCAGAACCGAAGAAAGACATGCCGCAGGGCGGCATGGACGGGATGGGGTACTAATTTCGGGAAGCTGTGAAGGTTCAGACCTTCATAAAAAATGCCGCGCCCCGAAGGGGCGCGGCATTTTTTATTGCGGCACCATGTTGTATTCAAGCACCTCCCAACCGTGCGTCCGTGAAAACATTTTGAGCGGATGATATTCGCACACGGTTATTCCCGCATTGTCGGAAAAATTGAAAAAAGCCAGTTTCGCAAAATCGCCGGCGTGCAGCTGTTCGCGGTACAGCATGTATGCGATAAGCACTTTCAGAAACACATGGTGCGTTACAACAACGGTTTCGGCGCTTCCCGGCCTCGTAAAAAGCGCTAGGGCTTTGCGCGCCCGCTGTTTCAAATCGACGAAGTTTTCCTCGTCCGAAAAGCGGTACTCGTCGGCGTGATACGCATTGTCCATTTGGTCGACGATGCGAATGACTTCGGGGTCTTTCGTGTGCTTGCCGATAATCTCGCTAGGATTCCTTCGCTCGACAAGAAGCCGGGAATACACGGTCCGCACCTTCAGATGCTCGTTTATTATCGCCGCGGTTTCCTTCGCGCGCGGATAGGTGCTCGAAATGATGCGTCCGATGGGGAATTGCGCGAGATACTTCCCGACCTGTTCCGCCTGCATTCGTCCGGTCTCGGAAAGCGCGCCTTCCTCGCCTTGGCGGACATGCTGCGCGTTCAGCAAGGTCTCTCCGTGGCGCACAAGATAAAAACGCCGCGGCTGAATCAATGAAAATACCAACGCAAATACGAGGCACACGTCGGCAACCACAAGTACAAGGCCCGCCGCAAAAGGGATGGAGAGCATAGATAAAGTATACTCGAAGTTCGAGGTAAAACGGCGAGTGTAAAATGTTTTGCACAGAGGTATCCCCGCCGCCGCTAAAAAAGGTTCATACTATGAGCAGCGGCCTTACCGCTTCATAATCATCTCTTTCACACTATGAAAGTACTTCACGCGGTTGCGTTTCTTCTGCTCGTCGTCGGCGGCCTCAATTGGGGCTTGGTCGGTCTCGGAAATTTTCTCGGCAATAACTGGAACGTGGTGAGTATTCTGCTCGGTACATGGCCCGTTCTTGAGAACAGCGTCTATGTGCTCGTCGGCCTCTCGGCAATCCTTATCCTCTTTACGCATAAAGGGGATTGTCGGTCGTGTGCGCCGGTGCCGGCAACGCCTGCGGCATAACGCATGGTAAGTGCGATCGGACAAACCCGCCGAGAGGCGGGTTTGTTGGTTGGGGCGAATTTCGCAATGCTATTCAAAGGGAGGGATTGCATTCTCTGAACCTTCTTCAAGATTCTCCCCTTGCAAGAATTTTTTAATTTGCTCAATGCTGTTCATAAAAGTACGCTCTTCTGAATCACTCGCTCCGGAAGGCAGTGGCAGCGATATGAATTGAGTCAGGTAAGCTCGAGCTCCATCGAATTTTTTATGCATGCGCGCCTCCATTCCAGACATATGTATCGCCAGCCACTCAACAACGAGATACAGGCCTGTTTGGCTCTTGCTTAGCCGTACATCGGTATCGTTCGTGGCTTCGTTTACGGGTCGTAGTAACTCATAAAGCGGATTGTGCTAGGCACAAACAAATCTGTATGTGCTTTCCTTACAGGAACTGTCCACTCATTGGGCTTTTTACTTCGCTTTGCTCGTAAAAATCCTCAATGAGTCTTGCGAAGCTCCATGTATTCGCTTCTCACCCCGCCCGCCCTGTGCGCGCACAAATCCCCGCCGTTTTTAGGAGAAATTATAAAACGGTGGGGATTGCTCCCACTACTCACAAGTCGTGGTTGTATATATTTGCTGGTTTCCACTTATTTTATTACCACTAACTTTTATATATAAATCGCGACAAAGTTTAACGCCGTCTTTATCAAAATACTTTAGAGTAATTTTTGTGGGAGTAGTTTTGTTTAGCAGAAAATTCTTCAAAACTGGCGCACTTTCAACAAAACCACCAATCGAATTCTCATCCACACGCTGATGATGCATCCACACTTCTCGGCTTTCGCCGAGCTGTATTGGTAAGCGAGAAGTGTGCAAAGGGTCAAAATCTAAATGCTCGTTGCTTGCAATTTCAATCGAACTAATTGATGGCGAATATGCGGGAGATTGTCCGATATTTTTTAATTGGACTTTTGCCCCATTATTTTGAAATTCAACTTCCAAAAGCGGTTGGTCTTTAATTCTTGTTAGCTTCGCTAACTGGCGTGTTTCCCACGCTTGCCAAGCAATAAATACTCCAGTAGCTAGTAAAATAAAATCTGATAAGCTCATTTATTTTTCTGAAACCACAAACGGCAACGCTTGCGCGCCGTTTGTGGTCATTGTGCCTGCTAAACTGCGAAATTGCTCAAAGGTATCTGACACTAAGACCGCCTGAATTCCATAGATCATCAAAGAATAAATATCGTTAGAATAATTATTTACTCCATTTGGGAAATCACTTTTTATTTGTGCCAACAAATTATTTCTTTGTTCCACTGAAAGAGATGTGTGTATAGTTCCACTTGTCGGCAAATTATCGTTTTCTCCAAGTCCCATTATCAATCCCTCCCTAATTATCTGCATAACATTGTTCATGTCGTTTGTCCCCGAGTCTTGAGCGGCAGTCACGGATGCAAGTGCGATTTGTTCTTTCTGCGTGTCTCCGGTTTGGAAAGCGGCGAGCATATCCTCGTTGGGTTGGAGAATAGAAGTTGCGGACTGATCTAATGCCTTTGCAGAAACACTAATTAGAGAATTACTATCATTAAGATATGGTGCCAAATACGAGTTTCCATTTTTGAAATCATTTACAACTTTCATCAACACAGCAAGTTCTTCGGCGGTTTTAACGCTCCGATTATTTATGTCCACGCCTTTGTCAGTATATTCTTTCGCCACAAGAGTTGCTTCTTGGGTAGATTGTCGATAACTTGCAATCGCGCTTATTACACTAGAAATATAACTAGCCGTATGCTCCGCGCTTGAAGTCGTTTGAGTGCTTGTTGCTTTAGTTGGCGTGTTTCGCTGTGCGTAGTGCAAATACAAACCAACTATCACGGCGATAATTACTAATATCAAAACTAAACTTTTGTAGTTTTTAAATTTATTCATTTTTGGTTCGTTTTCCATATTGTTATTTTATAAAATGGTTAATGTCTTTTTTGTAGACCTTCGCAAACTCTGCTAATTCTATCGCATCAACTCCGCGCTCGCCTCGCTCTATCTTGGAAATATACGCTTGAGGTTTCTTCAATAGTTTTCCTGCTTCTACTTGCGTTAAACCTGCCTCTTGGCGAGCGGAACGGAGTTTTGCGGTAAGTTTTTGATATTTTGCTTGGTATTTCTTCGACATATAGATATTAACATAATATAGTCGAAAGTGGAATATACCATTTTAGATTATTGTGATAAACTGGATTTATGATAACGGCGAAGCAAAACCAAAAATTTCCTTTCCATTTCTTTTTCCGCTTCGCGGTGGAGGGGTGGGGGGAGGAGGCGCGAGAAAAATGCAAGGAAATTTTTTGATTTTTGCACACGCGAGTCCGCGAGCGTGTCCGAGGCGCATCGGTTCGTTTCCCCATGCAATCGGAGCGTACGAGGCAGTTTCAAGCCACCACGCGCTCCGCGCGTGCGAAGTGGGTTCGAGCAAAGTCTAATATCTCACCGCAAAAATAACGAGCAAGACGCTTCGCGTCTTGCTCGTTATTTTTGCGGAGACGGTGGGATTTGAACCCACGAGAGGATTTCTCCCCTGCCTCATTAGCAGCGAGGTGCTTTCGACCACTCAGCCACGTCTCCGTATTCCACTTCGTTCCATCGGAGACGTGGCTTCGCCTGGCTTCCCTCCGACCTGCCCCCTTTCCGGGGCAACGGTCGGTTCTGCCATAAGGCAGAACCAGATGAAATATGAAGCAGTTCATATTTCATAGCCACGTCTCCGTTAACGGCTACAATATCAAATTTAATGCGCGAGGGCGAGCGGGATGATATGGCGTGCTCCGGCGGCTTTGAGGGCATCGATGGCCGCCTGGAGCGTTGCGCCGGTGGTGACGACATCGTCGATGAGAATGTAGGTGCGGGAGGGGTCGGCGGGGTGCGCGGCGCCGAAGGCGCCGCGCATGTTCTTTTCGCGTTCGCGCCTTGGAAGCGACACCTGCGAAGCGGTTTCGCGCGCTCGAATCAAAAGGGCCCGGTCAACGGTGCATCCGGCAAGTTTTGCCGCGCGATTCGCAATTTCCTCCGTCTGATTAAATCCGCGTTTTTTTTCGGCGCTTGTTTCCAAGCGGGATGGGAACGAGAGAAACCCGCGAGATTTTTTCAATCGTATCCAAGTCAAGCAAATACTCCGCGAGCGCGGTACTCAATACGCTGAATCCTTTCTCGTTTCCGTGATACTTCGCTTCATGGAGCGCGCCGCGCACGACCGGATGCGCGATTTCGAGCAGAGCGGTCGTTTCCGGACTCGTGAACGGTACGATGTACGGAGAAACGAGGGCGGAGAACCCGTCGGTGGGGAATTCCCGCAGCGCCAACTCGCCGTCCCGCGGCGGAAAGAGGAAATCAATACAATTTTGCAATGACCACATGGTAGTATTGTCTCATGTCTTTCCTAGGCAATCTTTTTAAAGAAAAGGAAAAGAGCGTTCTCGGCGTCGACATCGGTTCCTCATCACTCAAAGTCGTTCAGTTGCGCAAAGAGCGCGGCAAAGCGGTGCTCGAAACATACGGCGAGCTCGCACTCGGACCGTACGGCGGATTCGAGGTCGGACAGGCGACAAACCTTACGACCGAACAAGTCACCGAAACGCTCAAAGACCTTTTGCGCGAATCAAAGGTAACGACGACGAGCTGCGGAGTTTCGATACCGTTTGCGCGTTCGCTCCTTACGCTCGTCACGCTGCCGTACCGCAAAGACCCGAAAGAGCAAAAGACCGTCATCGAGCTTGAAGCGCGGAAATACATTCCGGTGCCGGTGAGCGAGGTGCAGCTCGATTGGTTCGTCGTGCCGAACGCGGAACCGGCGCAGTTTTCGCAAGACGCAACGGTCCCGAAATCAGCTGTGCAAAAGCCGGAAACGGTCGAAGTGTTGCTCGTCGCGGTGCATAACGACGAACTCGGATTGCTCCAAAGCGTCGTTTCGGGTTCCGGCCTTTCGGCAAGCTTTTTTGAAATAGAGATATTCAGCACCATTCGCGCCGTGGTCGAGGATCCGATTAAACCGGTCATCGTCATCGATGTGGGCGCCGCATCGACGAAGACCTACGTTGTGGAACATGGCGTCGTCGCGCTTTCGCATGCCATAAGCGTTGGCAGCCAGGACATTACGCATGCGATTTCCGTATCGAAAAACGTTTCCATCGTTCAGGCCGAGGCGCTGAAGAAGAGGGAAGGAATGGCCGGCAGCGATGAAATCGAGAGTTTTGAACTGGTGTTTTCGCGCATTTTCTCGGAAGTCCGGCGCGTGCTTATCCAGTACGAGACGGCGCATAAAAAGTCCGTGACCTCGATTATTTTCACGGGCGGCGGCGGCGTTACGAAAGAACTCGGCGTATACGCGAAGAACACCTTCTCGATTGACGTGCATGTTGCGGACCCGTTCTCGAAAACCGAGGCGCCCGCGTTCATGCGGCCCGTCCTGCAAGAAATCGGTCCCGAGTTCGCGGTCGCCGTCGGTCTTGCGCTCCGCAAGCTGGATGAAATTTAACGGCACTATGCACATAGTGCACATGCACGGCGCAGAATGCTTGCGCGAGTAGAGTATACTTAACGGAAATGGCTCTCCCACCAACGATACCGACATCGTTCGTCCCGCATCCTTCGGGTATGAGGGTTCAGCGGTCGTCGTCAAATCTTTTCGGACTCCTGAGTTATTTCGCCTATTTCATTTTTATTATTTCGATTGTGCTCGCCACCGGCGTTTTTATCTACGGTCAAATTCTTTCGCGGCAGCAGGCAAAGGAAGATGCCGATTTGGCGCAGGCGGAGTCAAAAATCGACCTGCCGACGGTGGAAAGTTTTGTGCATTTGCGCGACCGGCTCACCGTCGGCGAGTCGCTTTTGGACAAACACGTCGCGTTTTCGAACTTTTTCGCGGCCATCGGACCGATGCTTCCGGAAAATGTCCGCTTTTCCTCGCTGGGCATCTCCTTTGACACAACCTCCGGCGCTCCGGTAATTTCGGGCTCGGGCGTCGCAAAAAGTTTCAACGCCCTTGCCGTCGTTTCCACGGCATTTGCAACCGACCCGCGCATCAAGGACGCAATCTTTTCAAAAATAACCATTAACGACGTGGACAATACCGTTTCGTTCGATTTGTCGGCCTCGCTTGATCCTAAGATTGTGGCGTATTCCGGAAACGCGGCGCCGGCCGCTGCTGCAACCGCAGCCGCTGCTGCGGCGTCAAGCACTCCGGCCGCGACTTCAACCTCGCCATGAACCGAGCTCTCCCCATTCCGGCATTCGTCATCGGTCTCTGCGTGATTTTCGCGTATGTCGGACCGACATGGTCGGGCCCGATAGCGACTGAAAAAGCCGCTATTGCTTCTGACGATGAGGCGCTTGCCGCCGCAAGCGAATACAACAAGGAACAGGATGCGCTTGCTCAGGCACAGTCGGCAATCGACCCCGATAATCTTTCGCGTCTGGCCACGTTTCTTCCCGATTCAGTCGACAATGTGCGGCTCATTCTCGATTTGAATGCGCTTGCAGCGCGCTCGGGAGTAGCATTGTCGAATATCGACGTTGATTCTTCCGGTCCCCCGAGTACCGCTGCGGATACTAATCCGCTCGGTTCGGTCGATATGTCGCTTTCGGTGAGCGGCAGCTATACCGCTTTTCAGACATTCCTCAACGGAATCGAACACAGCGAACGGCTTCTCGACGTTCAGGAGGTGGATGTAAAGGGCTCGGACACCGGCGTGTACACCTACCAATTGAAGGTACGCATTTATTGGTTGCATTAATATTGCTATGAAACTCGATATCAATTCCATAGTCCTCGTTGTGATCACGCTGGTTATCGCTGCCGGCGCGTATTGGTATTTTTTCCTTCAGACCGGCAACCAGCCGCCGCTCACGACGACTACGACGGATACCGGCGCGCAAGACCAATTCAAGTCGCTGGTCGGCGAATTGCAGTCGATTAAATTCGACACGAGCATCTTTTCGGATCCCCGCTTTACGTCTTTGACCGACCTCGCAACGCCGATTGCTCCCGAAGCATCCGGCCGTACAGATCCGTTCGCTCCGTTCCCGGGACAGGCCATGAAAAGCCAAACCGGAAACTGACACGTAATGAATTTCCTCGGCTTGCTCGTTGAAAAAGGCATTCTTCCCGCAAAAGACCGGGCGGCGGTCGAATCGGAAATCGAGCAGCGGCATCCGCTCGCCGATGCTCTTTCGGCGCATGGGGTCTCGCTTGCAAATGCGCTCGCCGAGGTGGGAAAGATTTACGGACTTCCGACGCGCATTCTCGGAGAACCGCCGGTTTCCGAAGAGGTGCTGAGCTATATTCCGCTTGATTCGGCGCGGCATTACGGCTTTGTGCCGCTCGATATTGCGGACGGCGCGCTTGAAGTCGGCATCGTCGACCCGGACAACATCGAGGCGTTTGACGCGCTGCAATTCATCTCGGGGAAAATCGACATGCCGTACAAAATCGTTCTCATTACGAATGAGGACTTAGAACGGGTGCTTGATGCGTATAAAAATATCTCCGGCGAGGTCGGGAAAGCCCTTTCCGAATACGAGACGGTTGCAAAACCATCGGCGGCGGCAAAAACGACAACCGCTTCCGAGGCCATCCTGGAGGAGACGCTCAATCTAACCGGCCCGAGCGAAACGCTGAAAGAAGACGCGCCGGTCACAAAAATCGTGTCGAGTATTTTGCGATACGCCATCGAAGGACATTCATCCGATGTGCACATCGAGCCGATGCCGACGAAAACGAGAGTCCGGTTCCGTTTGGACGGCGATTTGCATACCTCGCTCGAACTTCCGGCGAAAGTGCACGATGCGGTCGTTGCGCGCATCAAAATTCTCGCAAAACTCCGCCTCGACGAGCGCCGGAAACCGCAAGACGGACGCTTTTCCGCCATGGTCGATAAGCGGCGCATTGATTTCCGCGTGTCGACATTTCCGACCGAATTCGGCGAGAAGGTCGTGATGCGTATTCTCGACCAGTCGGATGTTTCGGCGACGCTCGATTCGGTCGGACTGAACGAAGCGCAGCTTGTCGAAGTCCGCGAGATGGTGAAGGCGTCGTACGGCATCATTCTTCTTTCGGGTCCGACCGGTTCGGGAAAATCGACGACGCTGTATGCCATGCTTTCCAGTTTGGATCGCGAGACGGCAAACGTCGTTTCGCTTGAAGATCCGGTCGAATATGAAATTGCCGGCGTTGCGCAAAGCCAGGTGCGGCCCGAGATAGGATACACGTTTGCGAGCGGACTCCGTTCGATTTTGCGCCAGGACCCGGACATCATCATGGTCGGCGAGATTCGCGACAAGGAAACGGCCGTGCTTGCCGTGCAGGCGGCGCTCACCGGGCACCTCGTGTTTTCCACCATCCACACCAATACCGCGGCGGGTGCGATTCCGCGCCTCATCGATATGGGCGTCGACCCGTATCTTATTGCGCCGACCTTGGTGGCGGTCATCGGACAGCGGCTCGTTCGGAAACTGTGCGAAGGTGCGGGCAAGCCCTTTCCGATTGACGACAGCATCAAAGGGCTTTTGGATCGGCAATTTGCCGACTTGCCGGCCGAATACCGCGCAAAACTTCCGCCGTTTAAAGAGTTGTATCACGCGAGTCCGACAGAGACATGTCCGACCGGCGTGCGGGGCCGGACGGGCGTATTTGAAATACTGCGCATGACTAAAAATGTCGAACAGGTGCTGCTCAAAGAACCCATCGAAGAGAAGATTTATGCCGCGGCGCGCGAGGAAGGCATGATTACCATGCGCGAAGATGCGATATTGAAGGCGCTCGCGGGTGAAATTCCTTTCGAGGAGGTCAACACGCTCGGCGGCGAACTTTTCCCCGAGGAGGAAGCGGCTTGATTCGCGGCATCGCCCGCGCCTGCGGCAGGGGATAACGGTTATATGCCAATCGGTCTGCGCTCGGTATACTGAACGCAATGTCCTATCGCATATACTTGGTTGATGACGACAAATTTCTCCTCGATTTGTATTCGATAAAATTTAAAAACGCCGGTCACGAAGTAAGCATCTTCGGCGGCGGAGAGGATTTGCTCGCCGCTCTTCGCAAAGAGGGTGCTGCGGTGCCGGATGCCGTGCTTATTGATGTTATTATGTCCGGGATGACCGGTTTTGAAACGCTTGAAGCGGTGCGGAAAGAGCGTCTGGCGCAGGGAGCGAAGATAATCATTCTTTCAAACCAGGGCCAGGATTCAGATATCGAGAAGGCGAAAAATCTTTCCGCCGACGGATACATCACGAAGGCGTCCGCCATTCCGTCGGAGGTGTTTGCGGAGACCATACGCATTATCGAGGGCGGTTCGGAGAAATAAAATTAATTACACACTATGTCTGCCGACAAACGACTTTCAGAACTTCTCGATGTTGTCATCGCTCAGGGCGGTTCGGATTTGCATATTTTCGCGGGCGGTTCGCCGATGATTCGCATCTCGGGCGAATTGATTCCGCTCAGCAGGTATCCCGCGCTTACCTCGGAAGAAACCGAGGCGATGCTGAAAAGCATCGTGCCGCCCAACCGGTGGAATTTGTTCCTGGCAAATCAAACCATCGACCTTTCGTATGCGCACGGAGACAGCGGACGGTTCCGCGTAAACGGCTTTCGTGCGCAGGGAATGACCGCGCTCGCGCTTCGTCTCGTGCCGCACGCCATCCGGAGTTTCGCCGAACTTAATCTCCCGCCCGTGCTTGAGGTATTTACTCAGCATAAACAAGGATTCTTTCTTGTCGTCGGTCCCGTGGGGCAGGGCAAATCGACAACGCTTGCGACGATGATTGACAGCATTAACAGCTCGAGCGCCCAGCACATCGTTACCATAGAAGACCCGATTGAATACATCTTCGAGCCGAAAAAATCGCTCATCCACCAGCGCGAGGTGTATATCGATGCGCCCGACTTCCATACGGCGCTCCAAAGCGCGTTCCGCGAAGACGTGGACGTCATCATGGTGGGGGAAATGCGCGACTATGAGACCATTTCTTCGGCGGTAACCGCCGCCGAAACGGGACACCTTGTCCTTTCGACGCTGCACACCAACGACGCCGCGCAGACCATCGACCGCATCATCGACATGTTTCCGGCCGAACAGCAGGATCAGGTGCGCGTGCAGCTCGCGGGAAGTTTGGCGGGCATTTTTTCGCAGCGCCTCGTTCCGCGCGTGTCGGGCGGCCTCATTCCGGCATATGAATTGCTTATCAACAACAATGCCGTAAGCACGCTCATTCGCGACCGGCGGACGCAGGAAATAAATGCGGTCATTCAGACCGCATCGCAGGAAGGCATGATTGACATGGACCGCATGCTCGCGGACCTAGCCCGCCGCGGCGAAATAACCGTTGAACACGCATACGAGCATGCGATGGACCCGAAAACATTCGAGCATTATCTCTAACCTATGCTTTTCAAATATCACGCAATAGACCAAGACGGACACGAGCGTGACGGGACCGTTGAAGCGCCCTCGAAAGACATTGCCGTCTCCGCGCTCCAGCGCCGCAACCTCATCATTTCGTCCATCGAATCCGCCGAAAAACGTTCGGCGATGAATGTCGACATTCCGCTCTTTAATCATATTCCGAATAAAGACATCGTTATCGTATCGCGGCAGATTGCGACGCTTTTTGATGCGCAGGTCTCGGCGCTTCGCGTATTTCGCCTGCTCGCCGGCGACGTTGAAAATAAAAACCTCGCGGACGTTCTCTCCGCAGTCGGCGATGACATCCAGGGAGGCGCCCCGCTCAGCAAGGCGCTTGCCGCACATCCGCAGGTATTTTCGCCGTTTTATGTAAACATGGTGCATGCCGGAGAAGAATCCGGAAAGCTTTCCGAGACGTTTATTTACCTGGCCGACTACCTCGATCGTTCGTACAATCTGGTCAGTAAAGCCGAGAACGCTCTTATCTACCCGGCTTTTGTCGTTGCGGTGTTCTTTGCCGTCATGACCCTGATGCTTACGCTCGTTATCCCAAAAATCGACGCCGTAATTACGGACTCCGGCCAGCAGGTGCCGTTTTTCACCGGCATCGTCATCGGTTTCTCGAATTTTCTCGTGCAATACGGGATTTTCCTGCTCATTGCACTCCTTGCCTTCATGTTCTATTTGTGGCGGCTCGGGAAAACGGAAGGGGGAAAGATTGTGCTCGATAGAGTAAAGCTCGAAGTCCCGTATATCGGCGATTTGTACCAGAAGCTGTATCTTGCGCGTATCACGGACAACTTTTCCACCATGATTCTTTCGGGCGTTTCGGTTGTCGAGGCGCTGGATATCTCAAAATCGGTCACCGGAAATGCGGTCTACGCGGATGTGCTGTCCCGAGTCGGAGTGGATGTGAAAGGCGGTGCGTCGATTTCGGACGCATTTGGCCGGCATCCCGAGATTCCGGGCATTGTTGTAGCTATGATAAAAGTCGGAGAGGAATCGGGCGAACTCGGCAAGATTCTCACGACGCTCGCGCGCTTTTACGACCGTGAAGTCAGTACTGCCGTGGACACGCTTGTCGGTCTCATCGAACCGGTCATGATTGTTCTCCTCGGTCTCGGCGTCGGCATCCTCCTTGCGGCGATTCTCATTCCTATTTACAACCTCGCGGGCGCCATCTAAGGGCGCTATCCACACCTCTTGCCGTTATCCGCACCTATTGTGGTGCGGATGGATTACAATTCGTGCATTAGCCACGTATTACATATTATTTATGATTAACAATCGTTCCAAAGGTTTTACGCTCATCGAACTCCTCGTCGTCATCGCCATCATCGGCATTCTCTCGGCGGTCGTGCTCGCATCCTTGAGTACTGCACGTTCGAAAGGAAACGACGCAGGCCTAGAATCAGACCTCAATACCATCCAGACCCAGGCGGAAATTTACTATGGCGGTACCGGAGCAAACTCCTATGGCGCAGCTACCTCCAACACCGCTCCTTCGTGCCCAACCACAACAGGTATGTGGACCGACACTACTATTAAGAACGCCGTCAATGCCGCGGTGAACCTTTCAAACAGCCGTTACATTGACTGTAACAGCACCGGATCGGCTTACGCCATTCAGGCGCAACTCAACGCACCTGCGGGGACTGTATATTGGTGCGTTGACTCGACCGGCAGGGCCGCAACGTCGTCCTCTCTCTTGGGTGCAGGAACGCAGTGTCCATAGTTTTTATTCTTTAATCCAACCTTGTAAAATACGGTTATGAAAGAACAACGCGGCTTTACGCTCATCGAACTCCTCGTCGTCATCGCCATCATCGGCATTCTCTCGGCGGTCGTGCTCGCATCCTTGAGTACTGCACGTTCGAAAGGAAACGACGCAGGCCTAGAATCAGACCTCAATACCATCCAGACCCAGGCGGAAATTTACTATGGCGGTACCGGAGCAAACTCCTATGGCGCAGCTACCTCCAACACCGCTCCTTCGTGCCCAACCACAACAGGTATGTGGACCGACACTACTATTAAGAACGCCGTCAATGCCGCGGTGAACCTTTCAAACAGCCGTTACATTGACTGTAACAGCACCGGATCGGCTTACGCCATTCAGGCGCAACTCAACGCACCTGCGGGGACTGTATATTGGTGCGTTGACTCGACCGGCAGGGCCGCAACGTCGTCCTCTCTCTTGGGTGCAGGAACGCAGTGTCCATAGTTTTTATTCTTTAATCCAACCTTGTAAAATACGGTTATGAAAGAACAACGCGGCTTTACGCTCATCGAACTCCTCGTCGTCATCGCCATCATCGGCATTCTCTCGGCGGTCGTGCTCGCATCCTTGAGTACTGCACGTTCGAAAGGAAACGACGCAGGCCTAGAATCAGACCTCAATACCATCCAGACCCAGGCGGAAATTTACTATGGCGGTACCGGAGCAAACTCCTATGGGGCTACGGTCAGCAATACTCCCGCGGCAAACTCGAACACCTGCCCAAATAGTTCCGGACTGTGGGCGGATACGACCATCAAGAATGCCGTACTCGGCGCAGCGTCCATTGCAAAGGGTGGGACTATAACCTGTAACAGCACCGGATCGAATTACGCCATTCAGGCGCAACTCAATGCACCTGCGGGGACTGTATATTGGTGCGTTGACTCGACCGGCAGGGCTGCAACTTCATCGACCCAGTTGCTGAGTGGCGTAGTCAGCTGCCCGTAGTTATCCGGCGAAATACGGCAGATGTGCAAAAAAGAAATCTCCCATACAAACGGGGGATTTCTTTTTTGTACGGTATACTTTACTGCATAGTCATTTATACAAGCTCATGATTCAAAAAAGAAGCCACGGCTTTACGCTCATCGAACTTCTTGTCGTCATCGCCATCATCGGCATCCTCTCGGCGGTCGTGCTTGCGGCACTCGGTGTGGCGCGCACAAAAGCAAGCGATGCCGGCATCCAAGACAATCTGCACACGATTCAGACGGCGACTGGTCTTTTGAATTCGAACGTTTGATACATTGAGCGAATGAAAAAACCTCCGGCGGTGCGCACTTCACAAAGTCCGAACGAGACGAAATACAGATACTGTTAGCGAAGGGATACTCTTTGCAAGATGTCGGAGATGCACTCGACCGACCGAAGAGTGTCATATGGTACGAGACGCAAAAGAAGAGGAAGGGACGGCCGTATGATGCTGCATATGCGCATCACATTTCATACGTACGAAGGAAATACAGCCGAGCGGTCGGCAAGATGATTGCTCTCGACCCGAAGCTCCGGAAGTTCATCGAGGCGCATCTCTTCGACGATCAGTCGCCCGAAAACATCTCACTTCGATTGAAGCGGATCGAGAAGGATATCGGATATGCTTCATCCTCGGCTATACGCCGATATATCAAGAGCCCGTATGGCAGACGGATCGAGTCGCATCGAGCAAAGGTATTCAAGAAGAGGCGACGCTCTCGGCCATCGAAACCACACATTGCCGACAAGCGCCTGATCGACAAACGACCGAGCAAAATCAACAAGCGATGGGGATTGGGTCACATGGAGGGCGACTTCATCGTGTCGGGCAAGAGCGGTCAAGGCATCATTCTTGGTCTGCGGGATCGCAGGGTGCGCAAAAACCTGCTGGAGCGGATCCTGCCAGTGTCAGTGCGAAACGTGGAGCGAGCGCTTCGCAGAATGAAAAAGCGGTATCCCGAGATGCAGACCATCACATTCGACAACGATATTCTCTTTCTCGAACACAAACGGCTAGAGAAGGTGCTTGGGGTGAAGATATATTTCTGTCATGTGCATGCGCCATGGGAGAAGCCATCAATCGAGAATCTGAACAAGGACTTGCGGCGGTACATCCCGAAAAGCTCGGATATTTCAAAGTATTCAAAAAGATTTGTGCAGAAACTCGAAGCAAAGATGAATCGCCGCTTCATGGATGTGCTCGGTTCACTCACGCCAGATGAGGCGTATGCTGCGGAAAAGAAACAACGCGCTCAGAGGAGCGCAAAAAACCGTCGTTCGAATTGAGGGGTTTGGGTGCCGACGCAGGCGGAGGTCTATTACAGCACAAACGGCAGAAACAACTTCGGTTCCGGGACCAGCAATAGTGGCAGCTGTCCGACGGGAACGGCCGGCACCTTGTGGAATGATCCGACAATCTCCGCTGCCGTTGTCAGTGCCAAAACGCTTTCAAACGGCGGTTATATCGCCTGCAACACGGGACCGGGCGGATCGTCCTATGCGATACAAGCACAGCTCAACGCTCCGTCGGGAACGGTTTATTGGTGCACCGATTCGACCGACAGGGCTTCCACGTCCTCAAGCCCCCTTGCTGGCGGAGTAGTTTGCCCGTAAAAAAATTTTGAGGCGTCCGTCCGAGAATTTTCAGAAAAATAAAAAAGAAATCCCCGCTACAAAACGGGGATTTCTTTTTCTGCGATATACTCAGTGATATCAGTATGCACTTTAAGAAAAGAAGAGGATTTACCCTCATAGAACTTCTTGTGGTTGTCGCTATCATCGGCATACTTTCGTCGATAATTATTGCCGTGCTAAGTTTGGCGCGTTCGGAGGCAAACGATGCGGCGATCCAGTCGGATTTCAATACGCTGCAAACGCAAGCAGAGGTGTATTATGGGAATAACGGCAATAAATACGGAATCGCTGCAACTAGCGGAGATTGCACGCGTCCGGGGACTCTCTTTTTCAGCGATTCAAAAATCAGCGGCATAATTACGACCACGCAACAAATCGGCCACGCAACCGCGAATTGTTACACCTCGGTCGGTCCGAGCGTTCAGCAATACGCCATCTCGATGCTGTTATCGACCGGAAGGTTTTGGTGCATCGATTCAAGCGGCTTCGCCGGATCTCGTGCGTCCGCAATTTCAGGACCGAGTTGTTGAAAAAGAAAAATGCCGAAGCAGCGTCCCGCGGTTTTGCTGCGGGACTCTGCTATGATAGTTGCAATGTTTGCAGCGTATTTCTTCTTTTTCGCGCTTGGAGCAATCGTCGCAAGTTTTGTCGGCGTGGTTGCCGCGCGGCTCAACACCGGCTCGAGTTTCCTCGCCGGCCGTTCGCACTGTGATGCGTGCAACGCCCCGCTCGCCCCTCTCGCGCTCGTTCCGATTCTGTCCTATTTCCTTTATCGAGGCCGCGCGAGTTGTTGCGGCGCGCGCATTTCGGTTATCGCGCCATTCACGGAATTCCTTTTGGGGGCGCTGTTTTTACTCGCGTATCTTCAGGTCGGTTTTACGCCGGCGTTGCCGCTTGTGCTCCTCGTTCTTTCACTGCTGCTCGCGCTCGTTCTCTATGATTGCGCGCACCAGATACTTCCGCTCTCGATTCTGGGCCTGTTTGTTTTTGCGAGCGCGGCAACCGCCTTTCTTCTCTCGCCGTCGCAAGCTTCCTTTGCGGTAACCATCTCCGTCGCGGCGGCCATCGGCGGATTTCTTGCGATTATTCATTTTGCATCGCGCGGGAGGGCTATGGGTTTTTCGGATGCGCCGCTCGCGTTCGGACTCTCGCTTTTTGCGGGTCCGGATGCTATTCCCGGCTTTGTTTTCTCGTTCTGGGTTGGCGCAGTTATCGGCATCTGCATATTGGCACGGAGGCCTCGTGGCTCTAGAATGGGAGTTGAGGTGCCGTTTGCGCCGTTTCTCGCCGCCGGCTTCCTTCTTGCCTACTTTACACAATGGAATCCCTTCATTCTCCTTCGCTCTTTTCCCGGTCTATAAAAGCCGCTACCGCTCCGTCTCGGAATACTACGGGGTTCACCTTGATTGAGCTTCTTGTCGTGCTCGCGATTATAGGTGTCATCAGCGTTCTTACGATAGTCAGCCAAACCAATTTTAACAAAACACTCACGTTGGCAAATGCCGCCTACGATGTCGCGCTCACGCTTCGTTCCGCCGAGACCTTCGGCATCGCGAACAGTCAGCAGACGGGCTCTCTGCAAAATGTCGGATATGGCGTGTATCTTACAACGCCGCTTCCCACCAAAACATTTGTCTTTTATGCCGACACGAATCCGCCTGCCGCATATGCCCAGCCGCCTACCAACTGCCATCCGGCGCCGGATGTCGCCGTGGCAGAGCCGGATGATCAGCCCGGCAATTGTACCTACGATGCCGGGGATAGTCCGGCCTCGACGTACACGCTGGGGAACGGCATAACGATAAGCGATTTCTGCGCAAACCAGAATGGAACATGGAAGTGCGTTTCAAAAGGTACGTTGTCGACACTTGATATCGTGTATGCACGCCCGAATCCGAATCCGTTTCTGACCGTGAATGCGCAGTATTCGACGACGACGCCGGTAACGCAGGCATGTATCACGCTCACGTCGCCCCAAGGCGGTTTCCGCTATGTCTCGGTGCTGTCGTCCGGGGAAATAACCGTTGCCACTTCATCATGTCCGTAACCCGTACAACATCTTCACGCATGCGATCCGGCTACACGCTGGTCGAACTTATCGTTTCGCTTGGACTCTTTGCGATTATCACAACGCTTGCGGCGGGCGCGTATTTTATGATTATCGGTCTGAACCGCCAGGCGGAAGGTATCACAACCGGCATCGACAATCTATCGTTCGCACTTGAGACGATGACGCGCGAAATTCGCACCGGCACGGGGTATCCGACAACAGACGGGACGTCTAATTCTTTTACATTCACTAACAATGGAGGAACCACCGTTGCCTACGATAAAGACCCGGTTTCCGGCGCATTGAGAAGAACGGCGGGCGGCACCGCCGTGGCTCTCACGGACCCTTCGGTGACGATTAATAACTTGTCGTTTACGACGACAGGCGGTAAAAAAACCGACCAGTTGGCGCCGCGGGTTACCATAATCGTGCAGGGAACGGTTTCCGTCGGTTCCGGCGGGAAAACAAGATCGTTCAATATAGAAACGACCGCGGAGATGCGCGGCACGGACTTTTGAGTATGAAAGGATTCACTCTCGTCGAAACAATGGTTGCGGTCTCCATTATGGCGATTGCGGTTGCAGGGCCCATGTACTCCGCCGACCGCGCGATTGTCGCCGCGCAAAATGCAGCCAATCAGCTGACCGCGCTGTATCTTTCGCAGGAGGGCATCGAATACGTGCGCGCCATGCGCGATAGCGAATATCTGCACGCATATCAGGTCGATTCGGGCGCGCCGGTCTCGACAGCCGATGCCTGGTTATATTTTCTTTCTTCGTCCAAGGCCTCACCGTCCTATCCGGGAAATATCTATATGTGTACCGGCGGTGCCGGCGGTGCGGGCTATGCATGTTCACTTGATATGAGTCAGCCCGTTGGCACGGGTGTGTCCGGGTCAAACTATGCTCTCGCACAATGTTCGAGCGGACTTAGCTCGTCGTGTCCCGTCCTGTATGTGAACGGAAGCGGCATCTATAATGTGAAAAGCTCCGGTACTGCCACGCCATTCACCCGTTCGGTTCAGGCGACCCCCGTCTCGGGGGCCGAGGAACTTATTACTGCGACTACAACGTGGAGTTTCCACGGCTTTCAGTATCAGGTCGTCATGGCCGATAACTTAACGGAATGGCAATGAAAAATACAAAAAAAGGATTTGCGCTTCTCATTGCCGTCATTTTTATGTCGGTCATGCTCGCGCTCGGACTTGCGCTCGGCTCGCTCGCCTATAAGCAGGAAGTGCTCGCCTCCACGGCAGTTCTATCCCAATATGCGTTTTACGCCGCCGATGCCGCGCTCGAATGCGCGCTGGATGCCGACCAACAGCTAAATTATTTCGCATACTCGAATTATCCGAATCTTCCACAGTCGATGACCTGCGGCGGCGCTTCTCCCGATCCCCATTATTTTTCGTCGAGCAAGTCGGGGAGCACGTGGATTATCAAAGAATGGAGAATTCCAATCAATTCCGGCTGCGCGGACGTGACGATTTACAAATATCCGTCCGGATACGTTGATGCATCCGGCAAAGCGCGTAGCGCGGACATTTTCTCGCAGGGGTACAGCACCTCGTGCGCTACGGTGGATGCTCCAAACGGCGCCCGCTTTTCCTCGCGCGGCCTCAAAGTCCACTATTAGCCGCGGGTTGGTCGAATTCGGTATACCCAGCACCAACGGGTGCAACGCTCGTCTTTAACATCCAATGGATGTGATGGGTGTCTGCCTCGATTGACGCTCGTCATCGGGGTTGGTGCTGGGTATACTGTGAAGATGAAAGCGACAAAAGAAATACGCGAGCGCGTCGCGCATCTTCGCGAGACCATAACGAAATACCGCGCTCTCCAGCACGAGAAAGACCTTTCGCCCATTTCGCCGGAGGCGCTGGATTCGCTTAAATATGAGCTCGCCTCGCTTGAAGAAGAATATCCCGAGCTCGTGACACCGGACTCGCCGACGCAGGTCGTCGCGGGCGCTCCTTTGCCTTTTTTGAAAAAAGTCCGGCATGCGGTTGAGCAATGGTCATTTAACGATGCATTTACCGAAGACGACATCCGCGCGTTCGACGAGCGCGTGCGAAAAGTAAGCGGCATTCCCGCAACGTACGACCTGGAACTCAAAATCGACGGTTTAAAAATAGTGCTCACGTACGAAAAGGGAATACTCGCCACGGCGGCAACGCGCGGCGATGGCATCATCGGCGAAGACGTGACCCACAACATCCGTACGATTGCGGCGGTGCCGCAGCGGCTGGCACGCCCCATTGACATCATCGTCGAGGGCGAAGTGTATCTCACGCGTTCCGGTCTTGCGAAGCTGAATGCAGTGCGGAAAAAAGAGGGCGAGTTCGAATTTGCAAATCCGCGAAACGCCGCGGCGGGCTCAATCCGCCAGCTCGACCCGAACATCGCCGCTTCGCGTCCGCTTCGGGTTTTTACGTACGACATCGCGAAAACGTCCGAGCCGTTTCCGAAAACGCAAAGCGACGAGCTCGACTATCTTGCCGCGCTCGGGTTTCCGGTCAATCCGGAGCATCGGCATGCGGAAACGCTCGACGACATTTTTGCGTATTGGGAAAAGTGGAACGGCAGCGCGCGCGGAAAACTGGATTATCAAATCGACGGAGTTGTGCTCAAAGTCGAATCATATGCGCAGCAGCAAACGCTCGGGTATACGGGCAAAGCGCCGCGTTTCGGCATAGCGTATAAATTTCCGCCGGAGCAGGTGCAGACAATCGTCGAAGACATCACGCTCCAGGTCGGACGCACGGGCAAACTTACGCCGGTCGCGCATCTGCGTCCGGTTGCGGTTGCGGGCTCGATTGTCGCCCGCGCGACGTTGCATAACGAGGACTTCATAACCGAAAAAGATATTCGCATCGGCGACACGGTCATTTTGCAAAAAGCGGGCGACGTCATTCCGGAAATCGTTTCGGTGATTATCGAACTGCGCCCAAAAAACGCAAAGCCGTGGAAATTTCCGGTGCACTCGAATCTGTGCGGCGGCGATGGAAGCATCGAGCGCGTGAAAGGCGAGGCGGCGCATCGGTGTGTCGTGTCGGGCTCGTTTGAACAGCAGGCGCGCAAACTGTCGCATTTCGCGGGCAAGAGCGCGCTTGATATCGCCGGCATGGGGCGCGAAACGGTACGGCTTTTGATGGAGCAAAATCTCATCTCGGATTTCGACGACATTTTTGAATTGACAAAGGACGAGTTGCTTCCGCTCGAGGGATTCGAGGATACGAAAGCGGCAAAACTCGTTGCCGCAGTCGAGGTCGCAAAAAAAGTACCGTTCGACCGGTTGCTTATCGGGCTTGGCATTCCGCACGTCGGAGACGAGACGGCGTTTTTACTTGCGACGCATTTCGGCACACTCGCGAAATTGCAGTCGGCAGGCGAAGAGGCGTTGTCGAACATCGACGGCATCGGGCCGATTATCGGCCGCTCGGTCTTCGAGTGGTTTGGCGATAAAAATAATCGAGAGCTCCTCGCTCGACTTTTGAAGCACCTTAAAATTCAGAAAGTCGAAGCGCCCGCAAAGGGTCCGCTCACCGGGCAAACGGCGGTCGTAACCGGCACGTTGCCGACGCTCTCGCGCGAAGAAGCGGAAGCGCGGGTGAGAAATGCCGGCGGGAAAGCCGCTTCGTCCGTTTCATCGAAAACATCGTTTGTGCTCGCGGGCGAAAATCCGGGCAGCAAGCTCGCCGCCGCGCAGAAGCTAGGCATTCCCGTCATCGACGAAGCGGAGTTTTTAAAGAAGATAGGGTCGTGACCTGCCGCGCATCAAAAGCCAGTACCCAAGAATGTTTCGCCGCGTGGGCAAGTGGAAGCTTTTTGGTGCTGTGGTACAGTGCAGTTATGGCAACGATTGAAGACGTAAAAAAACTTGCGGCGCTGGCCCGCATCAAAGTCGAGGACTCCGAGCTCGAGAAATTTACGAAGGAATTCGACGCGATTCTCGCATACGTCGGGCAGCTCGAAGAGCTCAATCTTCCCGTTGACGCAACAAAAGAAGTGCCGGCATTGCGCAATGTGATGCGCGAAGACGGCGTTCCGCACAAAGGGGGCATCTATACCGAAAAACTCGCGGAGCAATTTTCGGCGCGCGAAGGCAATGCGCTTTCGGTGAAGCAAATCATTTCTCATGAATCGGCCGAATGAAATGACCATCGTGCAGGCAGCCCGCGCTCTCCGCGCGCGGGAACTTACCGTCGCACAACTCTTTGATGCGTGCTACGAAGAAGCGCAAAAGCGCAATCCGGAGCTGCACGCATTTCTGGAAATTTTTCCGCGCGACGCCGCGGCTATCGCGGAGGCGCAAAAACGCATCGACACGGAAGGCGAAAAGGCGCCGCTTTTGTGCGGGATTCCGCTTGCGCTCAAGGACAACATTTTGATAGACGGAAAGTTGGTAAGCGCGGGCTCAAAAATGCTCGAGAATTATCGCGCCACGTACGATGCAACGGTCGTGCAGAAATTGAAAGCCGCGGACGCGCTTTTCCTCGGCCGCTCCAACATGGACGAGTTCGCGATGGGTTCCTCGACGGAACATTCCGCATTTGGGAAGACGCGGAACCCGCACGACACGAGCCGCGTGCCCGGCGGCTCCTCGGGCGGTTCCGCGTGCGCCGTCGCCGCACATTTTGTCATTGCCGCGCTCGGCTCCGATACCGGCGGCTCCATCCGCCAGCCCGCGGCTCTCACCGGCCTCGTCGGCATGAAGCCGACCTACGGTTCCGTTTCCCGCCACGGTCTCATCGCAATGGGTTCGTCGCTCGACCAAATCGGTCCGCTCGCAAAAACGGTCGAGGATGCGCGAATCCTTTTTGATGCGATTCGCGGCCTGGACGCGATGGATTCGACGACGATTCCGGAAGGATTGTATCCGGCACAAAAGGCACCGGCGAAATTGCGCATCGGCATTCCGCGGCATTTTCTCGGTAAAGAAGTAAATCCGGATGTGCTCGCGGCGTTTAATGCAACGCTCGAAAAACTCAAAAAAGACGGGCACACCATTGTCGACATTGAATTGCCAACCAGTTCGTATGCGCTTGCGGCTTATTACGTCATTATGCCCGCCGAGGTCTCTACAAACCTTGCGCGTCTCGACGGCATGCGCTACGGTCTTGCGAAACGCGGGAAGACATTGCTTGATGATTATGTTCTTTCGCGCACCGAAGGATTCGGGGAGGAAACGCTTCGCCGCATCCTGCTCGGCACGTTTGTGCTTTCCTCCGGCTACATCGACGCGTATTACCGCAAAGCGGAAGCGGCGCGCGTCGTGCTTCGCCGCGAATACGCTGATGCTTTCAAAAAAGCGGACATCATCGCATTTCCGACAACGCTTTCGCCCGCGTTCAAGTTCGGCGAGAAAAGCGACCCAGTTTCGATGTATCTCGAAGACATCTTCACCGTTACCGCAAATCTGACCGGCGTGCCAGCCGTCTCCGTGCCGATGGGCCGCGTTGAACGGGAAGGGAAGCAATTGCCGATCGGCATTCATTTGACCGCGCCCCACGGAGGCGAAGATGTTTTGTTTGCGGGCGCCCGTGCAGTTGAAAAGTCCGTGTAGTCGCGCGCATCGCGTATACTGGACCTATGTCGTCCGGCAACGAAATCAATCTCTGGCACGTTTTCTTCGGCTTCGGCTCGGGTGGATTTTCCGCGTCGCTCAATAATATTTGGACTTTGATTGTGCTTGTCGGCTACACGGTTTCTGTTGCGGGATTCGCCACGATTATATACTGCAGCGTTCGCCTGTTTGAATTGCGCCATAACGAAGAAGAATATTACCGGACGCTCATCACCACGCCGGAAGAAGAAGAGGCGTCGGTCTCGCGTTGGAAGCATATCACCGCGCTTGCCGCCGGCACGTCGCCGAGCGAATGGCGCGAAGCGATTATCGAGGCGGACATCATGCTCGAAGACGAGCTGGTCCGATACGGCTGCACGGGTATCGGCGTCGGCGAAAAATTGAAGTCGCCGAGAGCCGCCGGTCTTGCGACATTGCAAGACGCGTGGGAGGCGCACAAAGTCAGAAATCAAATCGCGCACGAGGGCTCGGCGTTTAATCTGTCCGACACGATTGCACAGCGCACCATACAGCGTTATGAAAATGTTTTCCGCGAACTTAAGGCCATTTGAGCGAGAAGAAAAAAATCCAACCTGCTTTGTTACGGATCCCGCTGATTTTCTTCAACGTACCGAAAAGTACGATTCAGAAAATCAGCTTCCCGCGCCGCGCATCTTGAATTATTTTTTGCTTTTCGCATGCGATTGCCAACAAGGTTATTGAGTGTATACTTTTATTTAGCGGGGTAGAGGAGAGGTACCTCGGGAGGCTTGAATTATTCGGGCGTGCGCGCGAGCAATTGCGCGTATGATTACCTGCCAAATTCGGTGAAACCCTAGCGTCTTCGGACGCACGGCAACGCCGAGCCAAGTCCGCACAAAAAGTTCAAAAAACTTTCGTGCGGGAAGGTGTAGAGACTAGACGGTAGGCATCCACGCATGCGGATGAAGGCATAGTCCAGACCACAAACCAAATTGGGCAATTAAAGTTGTAGTGGTAAGCATAACCTCCAGACGCCGGTTCGATTCCGGCCCCCGCAACACGGTTGTGACGCCAGGAACCAGTACCGGCCCCCATCAAGGTCAGTACAGTACCGACCCGGGTGTTCACCAGAAAAAGCGCCTAAAATACATAGGGCGCTTTTTCTGTTATGTAGCATTTCAAGAAGTATCAACAATCTGTCGGTCAGCTTTGCAGAAATCTTATATCTGCGATAATGCATCTATGTCCATAAATTTCTCTATTAAATACCGGCCCGCCAAGGTCGCCTTTCTCGTCAGGAAAGGACACATTGAGGATCTTGTGACTGCCACTGGAATAAACTCATTGCTTTGGGGCGGTATTCATAATCCAATCATTCCAGTTGCTCCAAAGGGTGAGGATAATTCTCTTGCTGATTATCTTGTAGGAGTTTTCCTGCCCGATACTTTTTACAAAATCGCTGAGTCTGAGGAGATTAAAGAGTTCATAGACAAGTTCCCGTTTCTTCGAGATAGAGGTCACTACGCGGATCAGATTTTCCATCAAGAATGGCACACCAAGAAAAATGAAATTGCCTATCTCGACGTGCTCAACATTATCGAGAAGTTATGGCAGGAAGATTTCAAGCACAAGCGGAAAAACTACAGAAGTAATTGCGTCCTAGTTAAATGGGACGAAGCCGATCCACTAAATGCGGTTTTTGCTCTGAATTTTGGTTTCTTCCCAAAGTCCTACAACCTCAAAGACGATTTCGAAGACGCATTCGTGCGCGGTTTGAGGTCGAAGATCATAGAGATAAAGAACGGCGAAAAGATAAAAGATTCCTTTGCACTGTCTGTTCCCCCGATTGGATTGACCAGTATGGATCTTAAAGGGTATGGCGGTGGGCAGCGGGGTGGGTATGGAGTCTTCTTCGGGAAGAAGGATAGTTTCGATGACTTAGTGCACTTTTGGAATTTGCGAGCTTCTGGTAAGACATTCATGTTCTGCCCGATCGACGAGATCGAGAGATTCAGACCGTTCATTACCAAATACTTCAAGTTCTTAGACGGCATACCAAACTCACATCCAGAAATTCAAGACTGGATAGGGGTTCATCACAGTCTGCCTAACGACGAGATTCAAAAAATCCTGGAGACTTTCCCTACGAAGAAAGCAAAAGCCCTTGGTACATTCTCTCCCGACATTCCAGCCATCGCGTGGGGGTTGAATCCTGCCTATCATTGCTTTGAATGGCAACGAGGTTACGGCACTGTTGAGAAACAGTTTGATCGGTATCAGGTCAGTTTGTCACTTCCTGAAAAGAAGTTTCTCGACGGGGCGACTGACCGACGACATGTTGATCAGCAAATCCTAGCCGTTAACATCGATGCTTACGGAGATTTTGGCTACTCAGATCACACACTGAAGATTCCTTGCCTACCTGGCCTCAACGAGTTCTACAGCAGAGAAATTGTTTTTGATCCGTGGAAGTTAAGAGTCGAGCGAGAAGGGTTCGCGCTCTTGATTAACGTGCACGATGAGAGTGAGACACTATACCCGCTTCCACATCAGAAATTGATCGAGAAGATTCTGGAGTATTCTGAAATCAAGGCACAGACTGGCCAACCTGGGAGACTTGCTTCGAAAATAGTTACGGGTATGAGGGAATACACGCCGCTGGAGGCGTGCCGTGTTTTCAAGATCACAGGAGTTAGAAAGTTTCTAAAGGATTTGCCCGCCGATACTTTCATCAAGTGGAATGACGCACTTAGAATCATTTGGGACGAAGAGAGGTTTAAGAGATTCCAAACTTTATTTCTTGAGTCGAGAGAGTCTAAAAATCTCAATCCGCGTGATGCTTTCAATTTTCTCATTAAGAAAAATATCTTACGACCTAAAGTACGTTGGCTCGAGAAGATTCTTCGGAAACGAAAGGAATATCGGTGCGAAGGATGTGGCCTCGCTTCCAATGTCCTGCTTTCTGACTTCGAGAATGATAAATGGCCGTGTCCATTCTGTTTTGAAGAGCAGAATCTTCGACCACTCATCGTTCAATCTTTTAGAGATAGCCCAGGCATATGGAACTTTCAAAAAGCTGGTCTATTTGCGAAAAACAATAATCAAGAAGGTGCTATTCCCGTTATCCTTTCTCTTCTTGCTTTCAGTAGAGTCTTTAATCACGGTGAATTCCTGTACTCAATGGCTCTCAATCTGAAAGTCGGCAATCGAGCATTCGAGACGGATTTCGTTGTCTTTCAGCACAGTAGGGGTGACGAGTTTGAGATCGGAATTGGAGAAGCAAAGGACGAGGGAGGAGAAATTGATCAGAATGATATCGATAATTTGAAAGTCGCTAGGGATAAATTGGTCGCAAAGGGCTTCTCTTGCTATCTGATATTTGCTAAAACCGCCGATACATTTACAGAAGCCGAACTCGGCCTTTTCCGAACTCTGGAAACAGAGAATATTCCGTTTATCCTGCTTGCAAATGCCGAACTCGAACCCTATCAGCCCTATTGGGAGAATCCCAGATTTAAGGAGCTTCCTTATCAATATGCATTGCGAATGTCTGAGATGGCGGTTAATTCAAGATTTCTCTATTTGAATAGTGTTCAGGGCAGAAGAGTATCTTGAATAAAGTTTTCTCTCGCTGCATTAACACAAAGCAATTACCTTGTCTTTAAGTATAAGTTTGCCACGCAATTGCTCAAGCAGTTGTACGCGTCCAGTACTTTTGGCAGTCCCCGACGGTTAATGTACACACAATATACCGCAAGGGGGACACCATGCCGAGCGACTGGTGCGGGCGTTTGGTGTTGTACCAGATCAGCCAGTCGACAAGCTTCAGATTGAAGGAATGAATATCGTCCCGCAGCAGGCCCCGATTCAGCATGATGAAGTCCTCGGACACGGTGCGATTGAATCGTTCGACGTGGGCATTCATCTTGGGAGTGCGGGGGCGGGTGTGAAAGTGCGTGAGCCCGAGTTCGGCACAGGCATCCTCGAAGTGTTTGGCGAACTCGCTCCCGTTGTCGGTCTGCAACTCGTCGATATCGAAGGGGCAAACCTCGATGACTCGGCGAAGGAAGTCGTCCGCGCTTCTCGACGAGTGGTTCGTATACGCGCCCGCAAAGGCGAACTTCCGCTCCACGTCCACTGCCGTGAGGACGTACCGCTTCACGCCGTCGATGAAGCGTACGACGGTATCGAGCTCCATGCCGCGCTTGCCGGTGCGGCGAAGCTTGGTACGGCGTTTCTGCGGTGTTTCCGTGTGATTGCCCGTACGTGCGTGGAACGAGAGCCGGCTCTGCTGCGGGAGCAGACCGCGGTTCTTCAAATCCAGAATGACCCGCCCAACGTATGACTCCGACACGGAGTACCCTTCTTCGCGCAGGAGAACGGCAAGCTTTGCTTTCCCAAGCCGGGGATGCGCCTGTCGTTCGCGGATGATGAAATCCTCGACCTCGGGCAGAACAGTCCTCCTTCGACGCGCCTTCGGCGCAGTGCTCTTCGGGTCAAGTGCATCAATGCGGCCCTCGTGGGCTTTGAGTTCCTCCTTCCAGCGATACAAGGTGCGCTCCGAGGTGCCAAAGGCGTCGTATGTGGCCTCCGTCCCGTGCATGTCCCAGAATCCCAATATCTTCACCCGTCTGTCGACTTCCTTTGGTTTCCGCATATGCCGCAATCGTATCGTCCTTTCCCACATGCTCAACCAGCCCTTCGTACCCCTGAAATTGCTTCTGATGCGCATATATCCTCGGTTATGAGGACTGCCAAATGTATCTGAACTTATGCAGCAGTTGTCGCTTCTCGTCGACCGTTCCTTCTTCAAGCAGGTATTTCGCATAACGTTTGATATCCACATCCCGCGCTTTCTCCTTTCCCTGTATGCCAAGTACCTTTGACTGCATGTTGTTGAACCGAGCCACCTCCTTGTCTATGAGAGCCCGAGCGCCGAGTCGGTCTATTTCGATTTCATCGATGATTCCGCAGAGTTGCTCGACGAGCGCATCCTCGCGTATATACGGATTCTTGCATCGCCGATCACGTGCTCGGCTGCAGACGTAGTAGCGGTAGAATACAGATTCTTTAGTGGTCTGTAGTATCTTTTCTTTTTCGAGACAAGTAAGGCCGGAGCCGCATTCGCCGCAAGTCATCATCTTCACGAATGCGAACCCAGTATGTTTCTTTCTTGGATTCGTTTCTTCAACAATCTTTTTTCTGACCTCTTCGAATAACTCTCGCGTGATAAGTGCTTCGTGCTTGCCGACATACCAGTTGCCACTCCCTCGCGGGTACTCAAAGACGCCGCAGTAAAATGGATTCTTTAGGATTTCGTAGAGAGTGCCGATACTCATACTCTTTCCGCTTCTTGTTGTGAACTTTATTTCATCTTTGAGCCAGTGATATATTTTCACCCCGCTCCACTTATCTCGCCCTACTTTTTCGAAGATCATCTTTACGATAGGGGAGCGTATAGGGTCGAGTAGATATTCGCACTTATGGTCCGACCGATTGTCGTTCAAGTAGCCAATCGGTGCCCAGCCGGGGAGCATTCCCATCTCGGCGCGCGTTCGCAGTCCGCGCTTCACGTTGATGCTCTTGTTGTCGTTCTCAAGCTTTGCCTGTGAACAAAGGATCATCAGCAGGAATTTCTCATTCGGATTGTTGGAGAACTTCTGCGTATACGTCTGTATCTGCACGAGCACTCCGGCGTCCATAAGGTCAACTACTCTTCCGAGATCGCCTGCGTTACGACTGATACGATCCGCTGCCCACGTCAGAATCCCGTTGAACTTTCCGGCACGCATTTCGTCAATCATCTCGTTGAAGACTGGCCGCTGGCTGGCCTCCTTGGCTGAATGGCTCTCTCGCTTAATCACTACAATCTCGAGGCCCTCACGAGCCGCGAGGGCCGACATCTCCTTGATCTGCGAGTCGATAGAGAGAGCCTGCATTTCGTCCTGCTCGGTGCTCTTTCTGGCGTAGAGGCAGTACCGCACCTTAACTGCTTCCTTATTCTCGGGTTTCAGCCCAAGAACCTTGTCTGTGTCCTCGAATACCGGTTTGTTCATTGCATTGTGGTTATGTGCTAATTCGCACTACCACAATGGATGACGCAACCAGCGCTGTGAGTCCAGACCGCCTCGGAGGTCCTAGGAGTTGGTAACTAATGCTTCAAAAATATGCCTAAAAATGCTAGATTTAAGATTACATGAAGAAATCCTCGAATAACTCTTCAAGGTCATAAGTAGGAAATAATATGCCCAAAAAACAAGCCACAAAAACAAAAGATATTTCTATCGGGCAATATCAGCACAAGGAAAAGAGAAGTAATAATCCTCAGGTAGGCCTTGTCAGTAGCTCATTGGATACTAAGCCAAAAAAGAAGATCTATCAGCACGATCCTTATATTGATCCGACGCTATCTTGGACTGGCAAAGTAGAGGGGATGTCTTTTGATGTGGACACAGTGTCTCTACACATACACGAAAGAATTGATCCAAAAAGAATTATCAAACAAGTTCTTAAAAAAACGAAAGAGCCAGTTAAAATACAGCCGTCACTTTTTGAGGAACCTAGTGAAAATCTAAATCTTGATCGAGAATTTGATTTTTATGGCCATACTAAACCATGGTCTAACCGTCTTATCGCAGGTGATAGTTTGCTCGTGATGAATTCGCTCCTAGAAAAGGAAAAAATGGCCGGGAAGGTTCAGATGATTTACATAGATCCGCCGTATGGAATTAAATATAATTCCAATTTTCAGCCATTTACAAATAAAAAAGAAGTTAAGGATAAGGATGACGATAGTATTCCTGCAGAGCCAGAAATGATAAAAGCCTTTAGGGACACCTGGGAATTGGGTATTCATAGTTACCTTACGCATCTTCGCGACAGACTTTTTTTGGCAAGAGAACTTCTACACGAAAGTGGAAGCGTTTTTGTACAGATATCAGATGAAAATGTGCACCATGTACGAGAAATAATGGATGAAATATTTGGTGTAAGTAATTTTATTTCACAAATATCCTTCAAAAAAACGAGTGGTTTCGCTTCTACAACATTAGATAACGTTTCCGATTATTTAATTTGGTATGGAAAGAATAAGGATGTAATTAAATATCATCAACTATATGATAATAAAATTGCTAGTGATGGCTACCAGGCTTATAACAAGATTGAATTAAAAGATGGAACGATAAGAAATTTAACAAAAGAAGAATCTTCTGATTGGTCTGTGATTAAAGAAGGTCGTTTATTTCGTTTATCAACATTAGAGTCTCAAGGTGCTTCAGCTAAGTCGCAAGAATTTGAATTTGAAGGGAATATATATAAGCCCTCTGCAGGTAATCACTGGAAAACTGATATTGAAGGATTTGAACAACTCGTTAAAGCAAAGAGAGTTGTGTCTTCTGGGAAATCTATTTCGTATAAAAGATATATTGACGATTTCCCAGTTTGCCCACTTGTTAATATTTGGGAAGACACAGTTTCTGGGAGTGGTATGAATAAGATTTATGTAGTACAAACAAATCAGCTTGTTATCCAAAGGTGTTTATTAATGACTACAGATCCAGGTGACTTGGTTTTAGATATTACTTGTGGTTCAGGAACTACAGGATATGTTGCAGAACAATGGGGACGCAGATGGATTACTTGCGACACTTCTAGAGTCGCTATACAGCTAGCAAAGCAAAGATTAATGACTGCAAGATTTGATTATTATGAAATGGCTCAACAGGAAGAGGGCGTTTCTTCTGGTTTTAAATATAAAACAGTCTCACATATTACTCTTGGAAGTATCGCAAATAATGAACCCGCAAAGGAGGAGACCATCTTCGACCAACCTTTTATTGTAAAGAATAAAATTAGAGTAACTGGGCCATTCACAGTAGAAGCCGTACCTGGTATTAGGACTAAACCTATTGATGGAAACTTACCGGATGTTTCAGACAAAACAAATCCAACGAACATTATTTCAGAGAAACTGAATGATTATTTAGATAACATCCGTGCTTCAGGAATTCGGTCGTATCATAATGTTGGTATTACTTTTAACAGCGTAGAAATTGCTGAAGGATTTAGCGAAATTCACGCTTTCGGAAATATTGATAAAGATGGAGAGTTTAAGAGGTGTGCAATAGTATTTGGTCCAGACTATGCATCGATGGAACAAACTCAGATTGAACGAACTATGGAGGAAATTAGAGGAATGACAGAAAAACCACAGATGGTTATTTTTTGTTCTTACGCTTTTGATCCAGAGGCCTCGAAAGATATTGATAATATAAAAATCCCTGGACTTCAAATACTTAAGGCACAAATGAATACTGATTTACTTACTAAAGACCTAAAGAAAAAAACAGATACAAACAGACCATTTTGGCTCATCGGTGAACCTGACATAGAAATAAACAAAATGAAGGATGGCAAGTATCAGATCGAAGTTAAAGGATTTGATTATTATGATCCACATACACAAGAACTAAAGGCTGGCAGTACAGACAAAATAGCTGTATGGATGCTGGATACCGATTATGACAACAGATCTCTATTTCCATCACAAATATTTTTTCCGATGCAAGATGAAAAAAGAGATTGGACTAAACTCGCAAAGGCGTTAAATGGTACTGTGGACGAGGAATTACTAGAGCAATATACAGGAACGACTTCCATTCCTTTTGAATTAGGTGAAAAAAGAACGATTGCAGTAAAAATTGTTGATGATCGTGGTGTTGAAATGCTGGTAGTCAAAAAACTATAAACATATGCAAGAAAATATAAATCAAGGATTTGTAGTTAACTCCCCGTACAGAGAGCCCTTGTATCATTTTGCAAGGTACCCCAAACGTCGGACACTCATTCTAAATACCAGCAGCTAATTTAGAATGTACCTATGGCAAAGAAAGCATACCGTATTGCTCCTGAGATTAAGGAGCAGATTATCAACCGTATCAAAAACGATGGCATCAGTGTCGCTGAGGCAGCGAAAGAACACGGAGTCAGTACCGTCACTATCTATGCTTGGCTTGGCACCTCTGCAAAAGGAGTGAGTATCATTGAGCACAACAGAGTGAAGAAGGAGAACGGTCTCCTTAAAGCACTCATCGGAGAATTGACGTTTAAACTCTCAAACGGAGAAAAAAGGGGCTCTTGATGAGAGAAAACAAGAGTGCTCTTGCACGCGAGAGCGGTATTGCTCGCAGTACGCTGTACTACGAGCCGAAGCAGGCTCGGAGGGATTGGCACACAAAGCAACTCATCGAAGAAGCTCTGCATAGCCATCCCGCCTATGGGCACAAACGGTTGGCACTCTACCTCAAAGTCAACAAAAAGCGCATTCTGCGTGTGATGAAATTGTTCGGTATCAAACCATATCGGAGGACCGCAAAGAAGCGATTTGTGCTAAAGACAAAAGACAGTATATTCCCGAACTTCTTGCTCCATCAAACTCCCGAGCAGGACGGTGACATCTGGGCGAGTGACTTCACCTACCTCAAGTACCACGGGTACTGGGTATACGTCGCTACCATCCTTGACGTCTATTCCCGAGAGATTGTCGGTGTGTCAGTCCTCACCACCCACAGCACGCAACTCATCATGAATGCACTTCTCTCTGCATTGCATCACAAATCGCCACCTCGTGTCATCCATTCGGATCAAGGCAGCGAGTATGCCTCAAAGGATTATGCGATGCTCGTGGCAACGATCGGCATACAGCAATCTATGTCTCGTCCTGGATGTCCCTGGGAGAATGGCTACCAAGAGTCCTTCTACAAAGGGTTCAAGATTGACCTGGGTGATCCGAACCGATTCGACACGTTAGGTGAATTAGTGGCTGAGATCTACCTCACCATCCACTATCACAATACCGCTCGCATTCACTCAGCACTGCGTATGGCGCCAAGAGAGTTTGTTGCTCTGAGCAGAGCATAGTATCCTATACTTATAGAATGAGTGTACGAAGAAAGGGGTACCTTCCACTTCTTCCGGCGATTCGCTCCGCGCGGCATTGTTGGCGAGCGTGTAGAACTTTTCCGCACCAATGGCGGCAGAGACAAGGTGTACGACAAGATGATATCGAGCCCTGAGCTGTTCTTGCGTATAACCCAATCGCGCTATCATTTTTCGGTACGGCTCGGGTCCCATGTATGCGGCGCAATCCAGAACCCCGCGATCGCAAAGAATGACGACTCGTCTGTCTGAACCCGTGATTGCTCGTGCAATTTCCAGATAATGCTCTTCGCGCCGGATTGTGTAGAGCAACAGGTGTTCTTGAAAGGCGTCGAGACCGAGTACGGCCGGCGAAGCCCCTGCTGAAATGAGTTCCGTGGCCGTCTCGGAAACGATGAGCGTATGATAGCCGAAATTTGCGAGCCACTCGAGCGCGCGGACCATAAAGGTTGATTTTCCTCCGCACGGTCCGCCGGTGATGGCGATTACCGGTATTCCTGGCACGATGCCCTTCCTCCCATATAAATGAACAATTCCCGGGTTTCTAACGCTCCCGAGTTCTGCTGACAGGTTACTTTTATAGCACGCTCTGTCAATGACCCGTGTGAGCGATGTATTCAAAAGCAACAAAACCCTGCTTCGCACGGTATACTTAGCAGTGATGGAGAAATTTAAGACATTTGCATTGACGGTACTATTCCTTATTGCATTCGCGCTGCCGGCAGTATCATCTGCGGCTGCCCTTACCGAGCAGCAATCAATCAGCATTATCGGAGTCGTGCAGTCGTCTCCCGGCACAGCTGCGAGCGCATTCGTTCCTCTCATAATTGCTTTCTCGAACATAACCGCAAACCAAGCCGCATCCCTCATTGGGGTTGTGCAGTCATCGCCCGGCACGCCTGCTGCCGCCTTTGTCGATTTGCTCACTTCTTTTACCGTTGATGCGCCGGCAGACCCGGCAGTCGTGAACCCTCCGGCTTCGGCGCAACAGGCGATTCCGCATCTCTCATCGGTCGGCACTCCGTACATACCGAGCAATCTCGGTTATGACCTTTCCTATAGCACCTCCCAATATCCCGGTGTGATGTTTAATTTCGGCGTCATCGGCGTTACGGGCGGCAGGGCGTTTGTCGACAATCCCCGCCTTTCCTCCGAAGTCGCGTGGGCGCAGGTCAGTTCGGCGCGCGCACCGACCGCGTACATGAATTTGAATGCGCCGTACGGCAGCACCGTCGCGGCAAATATCGGCGGCCCGAAGTCGTGTCCGACGAGCGTTTCGACGAGCACCGACCCGACGGCGTGTCAGGGCTATAACTACGGCTACAACGCCGCCGCACACTCTTTTGCATACGCAGCGGGGAACTCCATAAACACTTCGCTATGGTGGCTTGATATTGAAGAGGCAAACAGCTGGTCGCCGGATACGAGCGTAAACGATGCGACGATTCAAGGCGCGATTGATTATCTGAATGCGAAAGGCATACGCGTCGGCATCTATTCCGTTCCGTATATGTGGGACGACATTGCCGGCACCGCGTTCGTTCCGAATCAGTCGGTTAACGGAGTTGCCGTTACCACGCCAAACTGGTTTCCCATCGGCACGGCGACGCAAATCGAAGCGATAAACGCGTGCGTAACCCGAAATGGATTCATTTCCGGAAGCCCGATTTGGCTCATTCAATACGAGGCGGATTCGAGCGCCGTCGACCAAAACATCGCGTGCTAAAGGAGCTTTCGCATGAGAGAAATTGAAATAAAGTTGAAGGCGCCTAATCTGAATGCAATAGCTTCCAAGCTGGAAGCGCTCGGTTGCACCTTATCCAAGCCGAAAACGCAGGAGGATATCAACTTCGTGCATAAGGATGTCACGCGATGGTTTGAGTCTGCGCATGGCGAGTGGAGTTATCCGCGCCTGCGCATCGAAGACAATTCGTCCTTCAAGTTTACGGTAAAGAAACCGTTGACCAACGAGATGGATTGCGTCGAGTATGAGATCAAAATCGATGATGCCGAAGCATTGCAGGGGATGATGGAGCTGTTCGGATACATACGGGGTGTGACCGTAAAAAAAGACGCGCCGCACCTGCACCTATAAAAAGTACACGATTACTCTCGACGAGGTTGAGCGCCTCGGCAGTTTTATAGAAATCGAGCAAGTGGTGGACGACGGCGACGCGGAAAAAATGCAGAACGAGATGTTTGCTTTCGCCAAGGAAACGTTTGGACTCGACCGAGACGAGATCACTATGAAAAAGGGTATGACATTTTAATGCATGCGTTTGAGCAACGTTCAGACCGTGACACCGCGTGATTCGTTCCGGAATCGGAAAAATTTCAACGACGGCAACCTTGAGCGAATGCCGAATGTAAAAATGTAAGGTTTCGGGTCGGAATGCAACGTGTCACACTTTCGCCTCCGCTTCGTTATACTCGATGGGCTATGCATCCAGCCGATCCGGACAACATTGAGGAGATTATCGGGCGTGCGCGTTTGGGCGATGCGGAGGCGTTTGCGGCACTATATACCGCGTACTTCACGCCTTTGTATCGGTATATTTATTTCCGCGTCACGGACAAGTCCGACGTTGATGATCTGACGCAGGAAGCGTTCCTGAAAGCGTACGTCTCATTTCCCCGGTATACCCACTCCGGAGGGTCGCCTTTAGCGTACCTGTACACGATTGCCCGCCACGGCGTGATTGATTATTACCGCAAACGAAAAATGCCGGTTGCCGACGAAGGAGTTTTGGAGGGAATACGCGACGATGCCGATACGGCGGAGGAAGCGGCGATACAAAGAGATGAAAACGACATGCTCCGGCGGTGCATTGCAAAGTTGCCCCAAGAACAGCAAGACACCGTCGTATTGCGTTTTATCGAAGGGTTTTCTACGCGGGAAATTGCCGTTATGCTGAAAAAGAACGAAACGGCAGTCCGACAACTCCAGTCGCGCGGCTTGCGCGCCCTGCGTAAATTATTACAAACCAAAGAACACATTTTATGAGCACTGCGAAAAACCAAAACGAAGAAGAGATACTTCAAGAAGCATTGCGGCTTCTGGATGAAGGAGCATCGAAGGCCTCGATACTCGAACGGTATCCGGAGCAGAGCGCGGCATTGAACGATTTTTTCAAATCGGTTGCGACTTTGCAGGCGGCTCGGGATGTCCGACCGCCCGAAGAACTTCTGCGGGCGACGCTCAAAAAAATATCGACTCCGATTCCAAGTCCCTGGTATCGTTCGCCGGTATTTTTCGGACGGACGGGCGCGGCTGTTTTTGTCGCCGCATTGTTCGTTGTCGGCGGCACGGCGTTTTTCGGATTCGAAACGCAGACAAGCACTTCAAATCCGCAACAGCAGACGGCAGTTGTGGATAAATCAGATGCTTCAGATGCGGCTTTGGCGAGCGATGCTGCGGCGATTGACGCCCAATTGAGCGATTTGGACTCCGATACTGCACAAGCCGACCATGCTCTCGGAGACCGGCAGGGCGGCGAGGCGTTATAATCGGGAGGTATTACAAGTAGCTTACGAAGCATGTCGAATGTAACAAAAATAATCTTAGTAATCATCGTTCTTGCGGCGATTGGCGGCGGCGTGTGGTGGTATGTGAACAATTCTTCAGCAAACACACCGGCTCCGTCAGGTCAGGCCGGCGCGCAGACCCAGCCCACTTCCGGTAGCGGAACCCAAACCGCTCAAGCCGGAACGCAAACGCAAACTGCACAGGGCAGTGCCTCGGGCGCGGCAGCATCGACGGGAAATTCCGATGACTCCATGGCTCAAGACGCAAATGCCATCGATTCGCAATTGAGCGGTCTCGATTCCGATAATGCGAGCGCGGACCACGGACTCAACAGTCAGTAACTCCTGTCACACTTTCATTGCAGAGAACGTTAAGTGAACGTAGAAGATTACGAGAATATCAAACCAACTATTTATGTTTAAACACTCAATCAGCATTTCGATTGTCGGGTCGGCTCTCGCAGCGGCGATGTTTGCGGGAGTTTTTCCCGCGTCAGCGCAGACAACGACGACATCGGCGGCAACTAACGGCGCGGCGGCGGCGCAGAAACTCGCCACGATTATTTCCCGCAGCAATACGGAAATCACCGCACGTATTGCCGACCTCAATAAGCTCGCGGCCCGGGTACAGGACATGAAGAACGAATCGGATGCCGAGAAATCGAGCATTGCATCGGCAGTGCAGACAAACATCGCAGGTCTCACCGCTTTGCAATCGAAAATCGATGCCGATACGGTCGTGGCAACGGCGAAGGCCGATGAAGCGACCATCTTCTCGACATTTCGCATCTACGCGCTCGTTGTGCCTCGCGGAGCAATCCTGGCGGCGGCAGACCGCATCACGGTTATTAACGGCCTGATGCAAGCGCTTGGTGCGAAACTGCAAGCCCGCATTACGGCCGATCAAACCGACGGCAAAGACGTGTCGGCGCTTACGGCAGCACTCTCCGATATGAACGCAAAGATTGCCGACGCGACAACGCAAGCCCAAACCGCGCAGTCGGGAATTACCGGACTCAGTCCCGACCAGGGAAATAAGACGGTCGCGGCCTCAAACCACGCCGCGCTTGTTGCGGCTCGCGCAAACATCAAGACGGGCACGCAGGACTTGCAGGCGGCGCGCAAAGACATCACGACAATTCTTAAGGGGCTAAAGGCACTCGGTTCGAAAACGACGACAACGACAGCTCAATAAGAATTCAGCACACGGCAAAATGCCCCGACTCGGGGCATTTTTGCTACGGCCTATTTCCGATTGTAAAAATTTCAGAAATGTACTCCGGTTCCGGGAACTCGGCTTGACGTGTAACGCGCGAATAGTATTGTGTGGCCAAGCAACAAGGGGTTGCCGTTTTGGACGCAGTTTTTATATTACTCGGGCTTTATCGCTCCATTTCTTTATCTTCGGTATGGACATCACGTCGCTTGTGCGGGCAGTTTCTCTTCGGGTTTACGTTGCATTCGTTCTTCTTTTTGTATTTTTCGCCGTACCCACTGCGTTTGCACAGTCGGTTTCGGGTTCGCCGCGAATGAACTGGACCGAACAACTGGGTTCACCGGGTGGCGGTGCTTGGGGCTGGAAGGCAATTGCGTCTTCGGCCGATGGTACGAAACTAATCGCAGCCATTGATATGGGCAGCACCTACGACGGTAATATTTTCAAATCCTCCGATTCCGGTGCCTCTTGGAATCAACTCGGCGCAGGATCTCATCGGTGGTGGACGGTTTCTTCGTCCGCCGATGGGAACAGCTTAGCAGCCGCAGTATTCGGTGGTGATATTTTTACATCTTCTGATGGCGGAGAAACATGGACCGACCAATCGAGCGCGGGTTATCGCGACTGGTATTCCCTGGCATCATCTGCCGATGGAACGAAGCTGGTGGCGGGGTCGGATAGCAGCGATATTTTTACGTCCGCTGATTCGGGAGCAACATGGAGCGAACACGCAGTCGGTCCCGGTAGGCATTACTGGTATTCCGTCGCCTCGTCCGCCGATGGCACTAAACTAGTTGCAGCGGCACAAATTTCAGAAAATAGTGATGGTTTCGCAGTCGGTGGAGATATTTATACTTCGTCTGATTCAGGCGCAACATGGACCGATCAAGTTAATGCCGGCTTGCGTTCGTGGACATCCGTGGCTTCATCTGCAGATGGCACAAAATTGGCCGCGACTGTCATGGGTGGCAATATTTTTACCTCGTCCGATTCAGGTGCAACGTGGGTTGAACACAGTGTCGGGACAGGCGTACATGACTGGACCTCGGTGACAATGTCGTCCGAAGGTTCAAAATTGGCGGTGGCTGATGGATTAGCGGAAGTAAATGGAGAAGGAATGTCCAGCGGTGAGATTTATACATCGTCCGATTCCGGCGCTACATGGGTTGCACAAACCGGCACAGGTTCACGAGCGTGGTCAGGGATTGCCTCATCCGCAGACGGCACAAAACTTGCGGCAACCGACGCGAATGGTTATGTGTGGACAGCTGTGAACTCGATTCCGGTTACCAACATCGCGGTCGCGGCTTCGAGTTCAACAGCAACAATCGTGAGCGGACAGACATTGCAAATGAATGCCACCGTATTGCCGGCAAATGCAACTAACTCGACCGTTACGTGGTCGGTAGAAAACGAAACCGGCACTGCAACTATCAGTCCTCTCGGTGTGCTGACTGCGGGAAATGCGGGAACCGTAATCGTAAAGGCAACTGCGAACGACGGGTCCGCTGTCATCGGCTCGGAGGAAATCACCGTTCTCAACGCATGCGCGGCCACAAACACATGCGTCTCAAACGTCATGTTTCTCCCCGGAATCGAAGCGAGTCGGTTGTATCGGCCGGACTATAACGGCGGCACGGACGAATTGTGGGAACCCGGCATCCGTACAGACTCCAACGATTTGGATATGACGCAAGACGGGATATAGATTAAAATAAGTGGTACCGAACACGGTCGTTCCAGGAGAACCGGTTTCCGAACACACTCCTCCAACAAGCGTCTCTCCAATTTAATCTTTTGCTAAAGAGCGGGGTTATCTACAATCGATGCCTTGCGCATTGCAGCGTTACCTTATTAGACGATCTGTCCAAAATGACTGTACAATTGTTGTTGCGTAAGGTGGTGAAGCAGGTTAGCGGGATGGTCGTGCCTTATGTCACAACAAAAACAGGAAGCTCTATGATTGCATATTAGTAGCATAGCGTCATCCTCATGCTTGGATTAAGATTTCCTTCCCTGTCCGACATTCTTATTTTTTTCTCAATAGAAGTATTGGGTATCTGGCTGGTTTGCTTCTTCGTGTTGTATGTAACGCGGGTTTCATCAAAATATTTTCATTTTGGAAAAACGGCCAAGTTGCTTTACACGGCTGAATTAAGTTCTGCCAGTATTCTGTCTTTTTGGATAGTATGGCCTATAGTCGACTGGCTCCTTGCGTATGTCAGCGTGGATCGATGGTGCGGGGGTAGCCAACACATAGTCTGTATACAAAATCTCGATTCCACCCTAGTTACTTTTTTCCCTATATTACCTCTCCTCATTTTCTCCGTCGCGGCTTATTTCCAACGCAAAGATATTTTCCGGACCTGGATACGGTTTGCGTACTGGTTCATCCCGCTGTCCATGTTGCTCATTCTCATTTCTCCAAATAATGGACTTGCGATTGAAAAGGACAGTGTAGCGTTTGTGATCTCGGCGGCTTTTGCAATCGTCTCGATTGGTATTATGGTCACGCATGCCACCTCATTTAGAAATCTCTTTCAAGGAAAATGGCCGCCGTCTCAATTTCTGTCCGAAAAAGATCTTTGACGTCTCGAAATTGAGACGTACTCTTCTTGCATATGGCGAGTGAAACGTTACCTGACACCACTTCCACATTTCCACGAACAAGGAATGGGTTTATTTTAGAAATGTGACTCTTGTTGGCTCAAGAGGTCGTCAGTTCGTGGTCGGAAGTTCCGCATCTCCGTTAAATTTTTCAACACCAATCATTTTCCATGCCCCGTCCTCGTAGGAAAACCCAAGGTGCTTAATTTGCTCCAAGTAGTCTTCTCCGAGAATCTGCGTGAAGTCGTTTACTCTGTTCTGAATTGATGAGACGGCTTCAAACAAACTGCTTTCTGGTATACCGTCCAAGAAAAAATGTAGAGTCCGCTCTTTGCCTCCTTTCACTTCCTGTTTGAGCTCAATTTTTGCTCCCCAGACGGGGAAAGGGGGGCGGGCACGATTTTCAATCTTTGAATTACTCGAAGAAGGCGGGCGGCCGCCAATCTTCATTGTGGAACAATTCACGATTGAGTTCGTATAGTAAGTATATGAGGCACCTTTATGCGTGGATGACGTCGATTTTACTCGCTATTTTCTTCACTATTCCGGCTTTTGCATTCGCCGCCGAAAATCCGGCGGCGAATGTCGGCGATGCCGCGGGAACCTCGCGCAATTGGTCGGGCTATGTGGCAACAAATGGCACGTTTACCGGCGTTTCCGGTTCTTGGACGGTGCCGGCAGTCGCACCCTCGGAGAGCGCGCAAGCGGACGCGACATGGGTAGGCATCGGCGGCGTTTCTTCAAGCGATCTCATCCAAATCGGCACGCAGGCAATCGCGCAAAGCGATGGCACTTCGTACGAGGCGTGGTATGAACTTCTGCCCGGGACGTCGATTCCGATTTCGATGCAGGTTAATGCCGGCGATGTAATGAGCGCCTCTATTTTGCAGCAGGGAACCGGTTCGTGGCTCGTGTCGATTCATGACAACACGAACGACCAAAGTTTTTCAACGACTCTTTCGTACTCATCGTCGCTTTCGTCCGCCGAATGGATTGAAGAAATGCCGAGCGATCAGTTGGGATACATTCCGCTCGACAGCTTCGGTTCGGTTTCATTTACCGGTGCGACCGCCATTAAAAACGGGTCGGGAGTGACGCCGGCCGATGCGAATGCGTATTCGCTGACGATGATTGCGAGCGCGAACCAGGCGCTTGCTACGACGTCGTCGCTCGGTGGTGACGGCTCAAGCTTTACGGTGACGCGATCTTCCATCTCTGCAAATGTGGCCCCTCGCACGGTGCGCGGTGACGGCCGCGGCGGCTTTCGGCGTGGCGGAGGCGGCGGAAGTGGTGCCCCGTCCGTTCATGTTCGCCGAGCTCGGGTTTTCTTAACGCCGACATTATTCCGGATTGTAAGCGGCGCGGAGGGCCGATTTGAGGAAGTGATACGGTTGTAAAACCGGCAGTGGTATACTTAATCCCCGAGAACCCCGCGCATTAATGGAACCGCAGCAAACGTCTTCAATCATCGAAGTTTCTCACCTCGTGAGGCGCTTTAAGAAATTCGCGGCAGTCGACGACATTTCTTTTACGGTTGAACCCGGTGAAATTTTCGCATTTCTCGGCCCGAACGGGGCGGGGAAATCGACGACCATCAAAATGCTTATCACCCTGCTCGCTCCCACGAGCGGTACGGCGACGATTGCCGGATACGACGTTGTGCGGAACGCTTCGGAAGTGCGGCACACAATCGGCTATGTGTCGCAGATGATTTCCGTGGACGGCACGCTGACAGCGTATGAAAATTTGATGCTTATGGCGCGGCTGTACGACATTCCGCGCTCCGACAGAAAAGGGCGCGTGGAGGAAATGCTTTCCTTTTTGAAGCTTGAAGACCATGCTGATTCGCTTGTGCGGACTTTTTCGGGCGGCATGATCCGCAAAATGGAAGTCGGTCAGGCCATGTTGCATCATCCGAAAGTGCTTCTGCTTGACGAACCGACGACCGGCCTCGATCCGGTTGCGCGCCAGAGCGTCTGGGGACATCTTTCCGAATTGCGAGAGAAATTCGGCACAACGATTTTCTTTTCGACGCACGACATGGAAGAAGCCGACGAAGTCAGCGACCGAGTCGTCGTGATGAATAAAGGCAAAATCGCGGCGATGGGGAAGGCGGAAGAACTGAAGGCGAAAACGGGGAAACCGGGTGCGACGCTTGAAGATGCGTTTATTTTCTTCACGGGCAACGAATTGCAGCAAACGGGAAATTTCAAAGAAATACGTCGGACGCGGCAGCTTGAGCGTCGGCTCGGATAATGCCTATGTTTGAATACATTTTCCAAACGTTTAAAAAGTCATACATTCTCGCGGAAATGGAGACGCGCAAACTTTTGCACGACCCGACCGAACTTATTTCCCGTGCCGTGCAGCCGATTTTATGGCTCGGCATTTTCGGAGAAGCGCTCAGCAATGTGCGGGCGATTCCGACGCAGGGACTGACGTATTTGCAATTCATCGTGCCGGGCATTCTCACGCAGTCGGTCGTCTTCGTCGCCATCTTTTATGGCCTTTACGTCATCATGGACCGCGACACGGGCATTTTGCAGAAATTGCTCGTCACGCCGACGCCGCGATTGGCGCTTGTGTGGGGCAAAATGATTGCAGCGGGCATACGCGGTTTGAGTCAGGCGCTCATCATATACATTTTTGCGCTCATTTTGGGTATTCAACTGCATATCACGCTGTTCTCGGTTATCGGCGTGATTATCATTATCATGCTCGGCGCCAGTTTCTTCACGGGACTTTCGATGATTATCGCGTCGATAGTGAAAACGCGCGAGCGCTTTATGGGCATCGGCCAGGTCATCACGCTGCCGTTGTTTTTTGCATCGAATGCGATTTATCCGATTTCGATTATGCCGACATGGCTGCAGGTGGTCGCGACCGTCAATCCGCTGAGTTATATGGTGGATGGTTTGCGTGCGCTGATGCTTACGGGCACAACGACAGGCGTCGCTCTCGACATGGGCATGCTCATTGCCGCTTCACTCATAGTGTCGATAATTAGTGCGTGGATGTACCCGAAAGTAGTAATCTAAAAAATATCATGAGCAATCTTTCCATAGAAAAAACAAAGACAGCGCTTGTCGTCATCGACTTGCAGAAGGGGATTGTGGCAATGCGGGGCGCACCGCATTCTTCGGAAACTGTCGTGAAAAACGCCGCAGCTCTTGCCGTGGCGTTCCGAAAAAACGGCATGCCCGTGTTTCTGGTGCGCGTGACGCCATCGCCTGACGGCAAAGATGCTCTGCATCCTCTTGCAGATGGCGCTATGGCGACGCGCACGGCGCCTGCGCCCGACTGGGCCGATATTGTTTCCGAAATGTGCCCAAAGGAGGGTGATTTCGTCATAACGAAGCATCAGTGGGGCGCGTTTTATGGAACGGAACTAGACCTGCAATTGCGCCGCCGCGGCATCGATACGATTGTGCTGTGCGGCATTGCAACGAACATCGGCGTCGAGAGCACGGCGCGCGACGCGTTCGAACTCGGGTACAACCAAATTTTCGTTGAAGACGCGATGGCGTCGATGTCAAACGAAGACCACTCGTTTCCGGTGGAGAAGACGTTTCCCCGCATCGGCCGCGTTCGTTCGACCGAAGAAGTGTTGGCGGTGCTGTAAACCCTACTCGCACAAGACCGGGTCGGAGCCCTTGCCCAATTTTTGCTCAAACCATGCACGCGCGGTTTCGGAATCTCCGAGAGCATCAATGAGTCCCGTGCTCGAGGCGGCGGAGGCAATGTAGGGAACGCCGTTTGCGAGTTGCTTGACCGCGCCGACCGAGAGCGAGCGGTTTTGCGCGACTTCATCCACGAAGTTTTGATACATTTCGTCCACCTGTTTTTGCAAAAGCGCGTATCCCGCGGGCGTAAGCGGATTGTCGGGATCGCCCACATCTTTAAATTCTCCCGCGGCAATCGAAATAAATTTCTGTCCGTTTTTCGCGTCCGCTTGGCTCTGGTCGAGATATGAGCTAGTCACGCCTATGTCGCCGATGTTTGACGACGGGGAAGCGATGATTTCGTTTGCGCCGGTTGCGGCGAGGTATGCCGCGGAATCGCCTTCGTCCCAGATGAGCGCGACCGACGGTTTGTCGAGCCGCTTCAAGGCGTTTGCGATGAGATTGCCGCCCACGGCCGAGCCGCCGGGCGAATCGATGCGAAGCACCACGCCTTTAATCGAAGAGTCATCTTGCGCGCGCTCGATTTTTTGGAGAATGTCCTCGGCTGAAACGTTCGAGCTGTTATCGCTCGCAGTTTGTGCGGTCGCATCGGCCTCGGATGCCCAAAGTTGTCCGACCACCGGAATGACGGCGATGTTGCAGCCGCCGCCATCGGCAGTGGCAAAATCGGTGTCCGGTTCCGAGAGGTTTTCCTGCTCCTTTAAAAGCGATTTGCCGGTAACAAATGTCGTGAGACCCAAAGACACAATGAGAACAATGCCGAGAAATGCGTAGCGGACAAGAAGGGAAGAGTCGTTTTTCATGAGGGCATTATACATTCCCGGGAAATAGGCCGACAAGCCGCTGTACGCGTCCAGTACTTTTGGCAGTCCCCGACGGTTAATGTACACACAATATACCGCAAGGGGGACACCATGCCGAGCGACTGGTGCGGGCGTTTGGTGTTGTACCAGATCAGCCAGTCGACAAGCTTCAGATTGAAGGAATGAATATCGTCCCGCAGCAGGCCCCGATTCAGCATGATGAAGTCCTCGGAGACGGTGCGATTGAATCGTTCGACGTGGGCATTCATCTTGGGAGTGCGGGGGCGGGTGTGAAAGTGCGTGAGCCCGAGTTCGGCACAGGCATCCTCGAAGTGTTTGGCGAACTCGCTCCCGTTGTCGGTCTGCAACTCGTCGATATCGAAGGGACAGACCTCGATGACTCGGCGAAGGAAGTCGTCCGCGCTTCTCGACGAGTGGTTCGTATACGCGCCCGCAAAGGCGAACTTCCGCTCCACGTCCACTGCCGTGAGGACGTACCGCTTCACGCCGTCGATGAAGCGGACGACGGTATCGAGCTCCATGCCGCGCTTGCCGGTGCGGCGAAGCTTGGTACGGCGTTTCTGCGGTGTTTCCGTGTGATTGCCCGTACGTGCGTGGAACGAGAGCCGGCTCTGCTGCGGGAGCAGACCGCGGTTCTTCAAATCCAGAATGACCCGCCCAACGTATGACTCCGACACGGAGTACCCTTCTTCGCGCAGGAGAACGGCAAGCTTTGCTTTCCCAAGCCGGGGATGCGCCTGTCGTTCGCGGATGATGAAATCCTCGACCTCGGGCAGAGGCACCCAAACCCCTCAATTCGAACGACGGTTTTTTGCGCTCCTCTGAGCGCGTTGTTTCTTTTCCGCAGCATACGCCTCATCTGGCGTGAGTGAACCGAGCACATCCATGAAGCGGCGATTCATCTTTGCTTCGAGTTTCTGCACAAATCTTTTTGAATACTTTGAAATATCCGAGCTTTTCGGGATGTACCGCCGCAAGTCCTTGTTCAGATTCTCGATTGATGGCTTCTCCCATGGCGCATGCACATGACAGAAATATATCTTCACCCCAAGCACCTTCTCTAGCCGTTTGTGTTCGAGAAAGAGAATATCGTTGTCGAATGTGATGGTCTGCATCTCGGGATACCGCTTTTTCATTCTGCGAAGCGCTCGCTCCACGTTTCGCACTGACACTGGCAGGATCCGCTCCAGCAGGTTTTTGCGCACCCTGCGATCCCGCAGACCAAGAATGATGCCTTGACCGCTCTTGCCCGACACGATGAAGTCGCCCTCCATGTGACCCAATCCCCATCGCTTGTTGATTTTGCTCGGTCGTTTGTCGATCAGGCGCTTGTCGGCAATGTGTGGTTTCGATGGCCGAGAGCGTCGCCTCTTCTTGAATAACTTTGCTCGATGCGACTCGATCCGTCTGCCATACGGGCTCTTGATATATCGGCGTATAGCCGAGGATGAAGCATATCCGATATCCTTCTCGATCCGCTTCAATCGAAGTGAGATGTTTTCGGGCGACTGATCGTCGAAGAGATGCGCCTCGATGAACTTCCGGAGCTTCGGGTCGAGAGCAATCATCTTGCCGACCGCTCGGCTGTGTTTCCTTCGTACGTATGAAATGTGATGCGCATATGCAGCATCATACGGCCGTCCCTTCCTCTTCTTTTGCGTCTCGTACCATATGACACTCTTCGGTCGGTCGAGTGCATCTCCGACATCGTGCAAAGAGTATCCCTTCGCTAACAGTATCTGTATTTCGTCTCGTTCGGACTTTGTGAAGTGCGCACCGCCGGAGGTTTTTTCATTCGCTCAATGTATCAAACGTTCGAATTCAAAAGACCAGTCGCCAGAACAGTCCTCCTTCGACGCGCCTTCGGCGCAGTGCTCTTCGGGTCAAGTGCATCAATGCGGCCCTCGTGGGCTTTGAGTTCCTCCTTCCAGCGATACAAGGTGCGCTCCGAGGTGCCAAAGGCGTCGTATGCGGCCTCCGTCCCGTGCATGTCCCAGAATCCCAATATCTTCACCCGTCTGTCGACTTCCTTTGGTTTCCGCATATGCCGCAATCGTATCGTCCTTTCCCACATGCTCAACCAGCCCTTCGTACCCCTGAAATTGCTTCTGATGCGCATATATCCTCGGTTATGAGGACTGCCAAATGTATCTGAACTTATGCAGCCGCGCCCACGGAAAGTCAGACCTTCCGGGTGCGCGGCTTGCATTTAAAAGTGTGGTATGATATACTTCGACTACCTAACTAATTAACACAGAATTCATGCGCGAACGATTCGTCTCTTTTCTTGCATTTCTTTCGAAACCCGCAGTCGCCGTTGGCGGCGCGCTTGTTATCGGTGCCGGCATTGTCGGGATTGCGTGGTATGCCACCACGGTCTCGCCGTCCGGCAGTTACGCCCGTGTGACGCTCGCCCCGATTACCGAGGAGGTGGATGTGACCGGCGCAGTGAAGGCCGCGCATAGCACCGACCTAGCGTTTCAGACACCCGGCCGCGTTGTCGGAATCAATGTTCAGGTCGGCGACCATGTGGGTGCGGGACAGTCGCTCATCGTGCTCGACGGTTCGACTCAGGAGGCGGGCGTCGCACTCGCACAGGCGAATCTCGAAGCGCAGGAGGCGAAACTCGCTTCGCTTGTGGCCGGCACGCGTCCCGAGCAGCTTGCGATAAATCAGACAAACGTAACGCAGGCGCAGAACGCGCTTTCGAGCGCATTGCAGTCGGCCTACACAAATGCCGATGATGCCGTGCATGCGAAAGCCGACCAGGTATTCAGCAATCCGAGAAATTCGACCGCGCAGTTGATTGTCACGGTTCCGGACGCGACGCTCGTAAATAAATTGCAGACGGAACGAATCGCAATCGAGCCGCTTTTTTCCTCATGGAATGCTTCGCTTGCCGCCGCCGGGAATAATCCCGAAAGCGTCGTCGCGCAATCGGAGGCGAATCTGAGTACTATTTCGGCATTTCTTAACGACCTCACGACGGCGCTCGCAGAGACGCAGCCGGGCGGTTCCGTCACGGCACAGTCCCTTGTCGGATACCAGACCACTACGAATGTCGCGCGCTTGAACGTATCGGGTTCGCTTTCCGCGCTTATCGGCGCAGACACGGCGTACAAATCGGCGAACGGCGCTCTTACGCTCGCAAAGGCGGGTGCAACGCAAAACGACATCGATGCGCAGCAGGCCGCAGTAGATGCCGCAAAGGCCTCGCTTGCCGCTGCGCAGGCCGCCGCATCGCAAACGGTCATCGTCGCACCGGTGTCCGGCACCATCACCGCGCAGAACGCCAATCTTGGCGAGACGGTCGTGCCGGGCTCACCGCTTGTCTCGATGATTGCGGACGGGAAATACGAGGCCGATGCGGAGGTTTCCGAAACCGACATTGCGAAAATAAAAATGAACGACACGGTCGATGCGACGTTTGATTCGTATCCGGGCGTAACGTTCCCCGCAACAGTTACGACCGTCAATCCTTCCGCAGACACAAACGGAGGCGTCTCGTCTTACGGCATTACGGTAACCTTTACGCAAAACGACCCGCGATTGAAGCCGGGACTTTCCGCGAACCTGCGCATCATTACCGCGACCAAAGCGGCGGCGCTTCAGGTGCCGACGAGCGCCATCATAACAAACGGCAGCCGGCAATTCGTGTATGTCGAAAACGGAAAAAATCCCGTGAAGACGCCCGTGACGACCGGCATAGGAAGTGCCGCGGGCATGACGGAAATCGTTTCCGGACTTGCCGCGGGGGACAGCGTGCTGACGTTCGGAGCGCAGGCCGCGCAATAATCGCATTGAAAAAACTACCATGACCACGCACGCAAACACACACGAAAAAGCAAAAGTATTTACGCCGGAGATGCGCCGCCGCCTTGCGATTTTCGGTAGCATCGGCGTCATTATTCTTGCCGCCGCCGGCATCGCCGCATACTTCATTTTTTCGGCAAAAGAAGTCGCCATCGATACGTCTTCGATTTCGGCGCCGCTCATCGACCTCTCGCCGATTTCGGCGGGACGCTTGAATGCAATTTATGCAAACGAAGGCGATATGCTTCCCGCAAACTCTCCGGTCGCTCTTGTCGGAACGGAAGTCGTGAAAACGAAAGTCGCCGGACTCGTCGTGCAGGTAAACAACACCATCGGCGCGCAAATCGCTCCCGGTCAGCCGGTTGTGGAAATGATTGACCCGTCGCAATTGCGCGTGGTCGGGAAAATCGATGAAAATAAAGGTCTTGCGCAAATTAAAGTCGGCGACCCGGTGACTTTTACGGTCGATGCGTTCGGGTCGGAGAAATTCAACGGCGTCGTGGACGAAATCGCGCCATCGTCGAACCAGTCGGGCATCGTGTTCAACATTTCGGACCAGCGTCAGACGCAGCAGTTTGATATCAAAGTGCGCTTCGATACTACGACCTACCCGCAATTGAAAAACGGCATGTCGGCGCGCATGTGGATTTATACGAAGTAACGTTAGCCTCACCATGGCAGAACTAGCCGCACGGCCTCAAGCGCATCGACTCACGGGGCATCCGTGGCTCGTTCTGACCACGGTGATGGTCGGCACGCTGCTTATCGGGCTCGACCGCACGGTGGTCGGCCTCGCCGTGCCGAAAATCATCAATGACTTCAGCATCACGGTGTCCACCGCCGCATGGATTTCGACCGCCTACATCATCAGCAATGCGATTTTCGTGCCGGTCTTCGGGAAACTCGGCGATCTTTTCGGCAACCGCATCATTTATCTTTGGAGCTTCGTCGGGTTCATCATCATTTCGATGTTTGCCGGACTTGCGTGGAATTTCGATTCGCTCGTATTCTTTCGCATCGTGCAAGGGCTCGTCGGCGCAGCCGTGTATCCGACCGCAATGTCGCTTATCGCAAAATCGTTTAGCGACCCGAAGGCGCGCGCGCAGGCGCTCGGCATCTGGTCGTCTTCATTCGCGGTATCCGCCGTGCTCGGCCCTTTGCTCGGAGGATATCTCGTCGATAATTTTTCATGGCGTTCCGTTTTTTACATCAATCTGCCCATCGGCATCGCGGGTCTTATCATGACGCTGCTTTTCTTGCCGCATGACCGTCCGGGCGAGCGCGGGACATTCGACTGGTTTGGCGCGGTACTTCTCTCGGGTGCGATTTCGAGTTTGGTGCTTGTCGTCGACCGCGGGCAGACGTGGGGCTGGACCTCGAATGCGAGCGTCATCTGCTACATCTGCACCGTGGTATTCGGATTGCTCGTGTACCAATGGGAAACGCGCCATACGCACCCCATCATCGACTTCAAATTTTTCAAAAATCCGGTCATCGTGTCGGTGCTCATTGTTTCGTTTATTTCTTTCGGCGGCATGATGGGCGCGCTCTTCCTGTTGCCGGTATTCGCGCAGACGTTTTTGCAGTATACGGCGACGCAAAGCGGATACTTGTTCGTGCCGATGGGGCTTGCGATGCCGATTTTTGCGCCGCTCGGAGCGCGGCTCGCGCTTTCAATCAATCCGCGCTACACGGTTTCCTTCGGCATGGCGCTGTCGGCGCTCGGCCTGTACCAGCTCGTGCATCTTGACCCGACGATGATATCGATGAGTTTCGTTTTACCGCTCGTTTTGTTCGGAGCGGGTCTCGGCCTCGGCATGGCGCCGCTTACTACCGCCGCCACGTCGGCCGTGCCGATGAATGAAATCGGCATGTCATCCGGACTTTTGAATCTCACCCGCAACATCGGCGGAGCGTTCGGCATTGCAATCTTTGGAACGGTGCTTGAAAATGCGACAAATGCAAATGTGCTTGTCGTTGCGCAGAATTCGCACATCAACGGTTCGACGCCGACCATCCTCGCGGAGGCGCAACAGTTAATCATTATGAAAGCCGACCTGCTCGCGTACGGAACCGTTTTCAAAGATGCGGCGGCGGCGATGATTTTCGGTGCGCTTGTCGCGCTCCTGCTTTTGCGCGTCACCCGCAAAGAAAAAAAAGATATCCCGCCCGAGATGCTCGCCGAAGCCGCCGCGGGTGGATAATACAGCTATGACTTCACGCTCACACAAGCATTCATTTGAAGACATCTCGCGCGTCGTATCGCTGCTTTTTGTTATACGCCGCGTTATGCGAACCGAACTCGCGAAGCAGCTTCCGAAGGGCGCAAAGCTCGATCCGTCGACGTGGCTCTGGGTTGAAACGATGAAATTTATTTCGGAGCATCCCGAACCGAAAATGAAAGACGTTGCAGAGTATCTTTCCATCACCGCGCCTTCGACCACATCGCTCATCGGCGACCTCGTGAAGAGCGGCCGCGTCGAGTGTCACGCCGACAAAAAAGACAAACGCACCTCGCGTCTCCTGCTCACGCAAGAAGGGAAGAACGATTTGAAAAAAGCCATGGTGCGCGGCAGAAAAGTGTTGGGCGGACTTTTCAACGGTCTGACCCCTTCCGAACTTGCCGCATTCACAAGCGCGCTCGAGCGCATTAAGGAAACCGAGACGGGGCAGTAGCCGGTATTTCAGATAAAGAGTAAAAGTCGCCGCCTAAGAAGGCGGCGACTGCGGTTGCTACGGCAGGAATCTTTCTTTCGTTTCCTCCCAAAGCATCCGCCATGTATCTGCGTTGACTTCAAGAACGAGTTCATCGACGAAGCGTCCGTCGCGGAAATGTTTGTCGGGAAGCGTCGCGATGAGCGTATAGCCGCATTTTTCGCTGTATCTGCGGCTACGCGGGTTAAGGGCGAGAACGCGGGAATAGATCTTCCGCAAATTTAGCGTATTGAAGGCATGATTGAGTAGAATCATTTTCGCTTCGGTTCCGTACCCCTTGCCCCAACATTCCTTTTCGCCGATGACCGCTCCCGTCGTCGCAATCCCGTTTTCGAGTTCGATATTATGCAAACCGATGTTGCCTATCGGTCTATCATCCGCGGGCGTTTGACCTTTCAGAACAATCATGAGGACAATGTCGTTTTTTAATTCCGCGAGACGTTCAATCCACCGTTCTTCCTCTTTTGCACCGAGCGGATACCGCCTGTTTACGAATATCCGAATGTTAGGATCGTTCATCCAGCGAACCAGAAGGGGGACGTCCGATGCGCAGTGCGGCCGCAGATACAGGCGGTTGCCGTCGAGGAATACGACTCGTTCGGTACTCGGGTTGCCGTTCATGCAGTTCTCCTTTAAGGAAGATGCCCTGCCGCGATAGACGAGAAAACCTCGGCTTCCGCAGAGCCGAGGTTTTTCTTTACAGGTTGCTAGTGAGGAGAAGAAAAATCGCGGCTATGCGCAAACTGAAACACCGAGGAACGAAGCCTCGATCATTTCGCGCATAAATCCGCAATTTGGCGACTGGTCTTTTGAATTCGAACGTTTGATACATTGAGCGAATGAAAAAACCTCCGGCGGTGCGCACTTCACAAAGTCCGAACGAGACGAAATACAGATACTGTTAGCGAAGGGATACTCTTTGCAAGATGTCGGAGATGCACTCGACCGACCGAAGAGTGTCATATGGTACGAGACGCAAAAGAAGAGGAAGGGACGGCCGTATGATGCTGCATATGCGCATCACATTTCATACGTACGAAGGAAATACAGCCGAGCGGTCGGCAAGATGATTGCTCTCGACCCGAAGCTCCGGAAGTTCATCGAGGCGCATCTCTTCGACGATCAGTCGCCCGAAAACATCTCACTTCGATTGAAGCGGATCGAGAAGGATATCGGATATGCTTCATCCTCGGCTATACGCCGATATATCAAGAGCCCGTATGGCAGACGGATCGAGTCGCATCGAGCAAAGGTATTCAAGAAGAGGCGACGCTCTCGGCCATCGAAACCACACATTGCCGACAAGCGCCTGATCGACAAACGACCGAGCAAAATCAACAAGCGATGGGGATTGGGTCACATGGAGGGCGACTTCATCGTGTCGGGCAAGAGCGGTCAAGGCATCATTCTTGGTCTGCGGGATCGCAGGGTGCGCAAAAACCTGCTGGAGCGGATCCTGCCAGTGTCAGTGCGAAACGTGGAGCGAGCGCTTCGCAGAATGAAAAAGCGGTATCCCGAGATGCAGACCATCACATTCGACAACGATATTCTCTTTCTCGAACACAAACGGCTAGAGAAGGTGCTTGGGGTGAAGATATATTTCTGTCATGTGCATGCGCCATGGGAGAAGCCATCAATCGAGAATCTGAACAAGGACTTGCGGCGGTACATCCCGAAAAGCTCGGATATTTCAAAGTATTCAAAAAGATTTGTGCAGAAACTCGAAGCAAAGATGAATCGCCGCTTCATGGATGTGCTCGGTTCACTCACGCCAGATGAGGCGTATGCTGCGGAAAAGAAACAACGCGCTCAGAGGAGCGCAAAAAACCGTCGTTCGAATTGAGGGGTTTGGGTGCCTTTCGATTCATATACTTATGTTAGCTTTGTAAATCGATTTGTCAAGGATAAGATTCCCGCAATATTGAGAAATGTTAAGATGGTCCCACTAATAACTTTTTGAATTGCATGATCACTGCTGCAAAATTGAAACCATGTTTTCTCATCAATATCGTTACGCCGAAGAAATACAAATTGAACGGGCTTTGGTTCGGTCCGGCGAAACCGAAACGCGCCATCATTTTTGTGCATGGTCTTGCCGGTTCCGCGTTTTGGATACCGCTTGCGGAATCATTTGTCGACAAAGATACTGCAGTTATAACCTTTAACAATCGCGGACACGACAAAATCACGAAAGCATACCGTCTCGACAATACGAAGAAAGGCGAGCACTCCGTGCTTGCGGGTCAGGCGCATGAAGTGTTCACCGAATGCGCCGACGATATTCAAGGCGCGGTAAACTTCGTTCGAGGCGCTGGCGTTCGCGACATCTATCTCGCGGGGCATTCAACCGGCTGCCAGAAGTCGGTCTACTATGCGAGCCGAAAAGGGAATCAGAAACATATCAAAGGGCTCGTTTTGCTTGCACCGCTAAGCGATTATGCCGCGGCGGTGAAGTTTGATACCGATGGAAAGTTGGAGAAATCAACGAAGTTTGCGCGGGAGTTAATCAAAGCGGGGAAGAAGCATCAATTGCTTCCGATAGAGATTGCCGTAAGCCCAATCGATGCGCAGCGCTTCGTGAGTCTCTTCACGCCCGAAAGCGCGGAAGAGATTTTTTGTTATGCCTCGCCGAAAAAGAATCCGTCCGCATTCAAGTCGATTGAGATTCCGACGCTCGTCTTTTTGGCGAAGGAAGATGAATACGGTGACCGCCCTGCGGAAGATATTGGCGCCTGGATGGCAAAACATACGCGCTCAAAGCAATTTGCGATGCACGTGATTTCCGGAGCAACACACGGGTTTAAGGGCAGAGAGAAAATCATCGCCGCCGGCGTTCGCAAATGGCTTCCGCGCTAAGGCAGGGTAGAGAAATTAAGGAGAAAGAAAACAAGTAAATACAGGATAATTTCGAGAAAGGTGAAAATTTGTGTACTAAGTCAACGCGTTGTTGACACTTTCTAGGTACGCCTCGAGTCTTCCGAATGGAGTTGTTCCGAGCGATTGGTGAATGCGGGTCTGGTTGTACCAGTCCACAAACGCATACAAATAGCGTCGGCGATGGGCTCGAGAGATGTGATTGGAACGTGTCTTCCCGTGCCATTCGGTCATGAGGGTTTTGATGAATCGCTCCGCTTTTCCATTGGTCCAGGGATGCTTCACTTTCGTGAACGCTTGGCTCATGCCCGTTTCCCTGCAGAGTGCCGCCACCGGATGATCCGGTCGTCCCCGGTACTCGCTCCCGTTGTCGGAATAGATGCCGGTCACGGGGAACGGCAATACTCGCTTGCTCTCGGCGAGGAACATGGCGGCCGAGTATGCGGTCTTGTCGGGGAAGATATCGGCAAAGGCGGTACGAGAGTAGTCGTCAATGGCGACAAATAGGTATTCTCTCGGTTGCGCGGCGGCTTCTCCTCGCAGGAGCGGCAGGCGCTTGGTATCGAGATGCAGCATTTCACCCGGTATCGATTTCTCGTATCGGTTCAATCGATGGGCTTTGCGGGCGAGCTTCTCTCCCACGCGCTTTTCGGTGCGAGCAAGCTTTTGGAACCCGTACAGGATGGTGCGATATCGGTGATTCATCGAGGAACGATTCTCGAAGACGTTCAGTCGGGCATCTTTAAGTGTCTCGTATACGGTTTCTCGGGAGACTTTGTATTCTCGGGCCAAATGGGTCGCTTGAGCTCCCATACCCCATCTGCGGAACATCTCACGCCGTTGGTACGGCAACAATTTGGTATTCTTGTGCATGCAAGAGGCGCTAACGATTAAATGGTCTGAACACCAAAATCGTACCGCGCCTTTTGCGCTTTCAATGAACTCGTCGACGCGAAAAGTGTCAACAACCCGATACTAACGTACAAAATTTGTTGACATACTTTAATTTCGCGAGTATAATTTCAAAAGTTGCTCCTTGATTCTGATAAGGAAAGGAGCTTTTCCTTTTTAGAGAATTGAATTGAAGGCATCATGGTGCAATCCTTTGCCCCCGAAAGAGGGCGCATGACACTTGTTCCCTTTATGGACCATATCCTTCCTGCAGTGCAGGGAGGTATGGCAGCGGACATCTTCTCCGGCAAAAGATACCCGAATCTCAAGTGGATTAGGCCAATTGACGCGGGTGTCACGCGGTTAGAAGAAAAGGACACCCCCGCAACCCCGTTGAGGGTGTTCACGACAGCGATGCGGACGACGCCACGAGAATGGGTCGAAGCTGTGACGGGTCTCACCTTTACTACGTGCGAAGCAGAAATCTTCGCGCAACTAAAGGCGCGCAATTATCTATGCACGCTCGGTCAAGCTGCAGCGCTTGCCGATTACGTGCTTACTCGAAGCATGGAAGCATTCAAAAACGGGGAAAGACTTCCGTTGCACTTCGACCGGGGTAATTTTTTCTTTATTGAAAGTGCTGGGCGTCTGATATTGCTAAACATGCAATACTGTTCGCAGAACGACTGGAGCCCCGTCCCCCGTTCGATGGATACACATTTCCCGCCGGGACAGCACGTCATCATCCCGAACTATAAAGTGCAAATGGCACCGAAAGGTAACGGTGTGTGACGAGAGTGCAGAGAACCCCTGGCTTTATGCGAGACGGGGGTTCTTTTTAATCCAATCTTCCGTTCCATTTGTTACGATATTTTCATGAAAGGATATACTTCAAACATTGAAGAGAAAGCGATTTCAAATGAATATTTTAGAGAAGTGTTGTACACGGATGAGCATGTGCAGCTGGTGGTCATGAGTTTGCTGCCGAACGAAGACATCGGCGAGGAAGTGCATGAGCTCGATCAGTTTTTTCGCGTCGAGAAAGGTGAAGGGAAAGCCGTGCTGGACGGCGTCGAGCACGAAATTCGCGATGGGTGGGCCGTCGTGGTTCCAAAAGGCACGCGCCACAACATTATCAACACGTCCGGAACCGACGCGCTCAAACTGTATACGATTTACGCGCCGCCCGATCATAAAGACGGCGTTATACATAAAACGAAAGCGGATGCTCTCGCAAGCGATGAGCCGTTTGACGGCGTGACGATCGAGTAAGACCGAAAACGCGAAAACCGCCCGGAGGGCGGTTTTCGCGTTTTCATCGGAGGTCGGATTAAAAGAATCCGAAGAGGTGCGAGAAGAATCCGCCGATAGCGCCGAGGAATCCGCCGTGTTTAGCTGGCGGCGTTCCGCTTGCGGTGCCCGCCGGTGCGGCCGGAGGCGTCCCGTTATCAATGACGGTCGATGCGGTGATCGAAGTTCCGTTCACGGTGCCCTGAACGACGACGCTGTCTCCGACCGATACGTTCGAGATGGTTGAGGTTGCGACGCCGTGCTTCACAATCTTCGCCGAAGTTGCGTCGACGGAGTAGGTGACGCTGCTTTTATTTGTGACGGTGAGCGTGTTTCCACTAATTGCCGTCACGTTTCCGCCGATGACCGGCTGCCCGTTGCCGGTGATAACCGGTGTATTGGTGGCTGGTGTATTGGAACCGAATCGCGGTCCCTGTCCCTGTTTTCCTCCAAACCCGCCCGGTCCGCCGCGGCCCATCATGCCGTCGCGAATTGCGGTGGCGGTGACGCTGGTCCCGCTTACAGTGCCTTCAACCATGACGGTATCGCCGGTAGCGATGGCCGAGACGGTGGAAGCTGCGCCGTTTTTAGTGACGGTCGCATTTGTTGCATCGACCGTGTAGGTGGTCGAGACGGAAGATGTCGCCGGGGTGGTTGTCGCATGTCCGCGGCCGCCTGCCCACGCTCTCGACGTCACGGTAAGCGTGTTGCCGGAAATGGACGCAACCGTGCCAACGACTGCGGGACGCGGCATGTTCGGGCCGCCTCGGAATCCGCCGAAGCCCGCTCTGCCAGCCGGTTCGGCTGCGAATGCGCTTGATGTTATTGCGAATAAGCCTATGAGTGTCAATCCGACCGCGAGGGCCTGCCGGGCAGATTTAGATAATGTATGCATGGTTGAATCGTTCTATCTACTAATCATGTACAAAGCGTGTACAAGTGTATATACGTTGTGGGAACCGGAACGTTCCCTTGTCTTTTGCGTATATTATACTGAGCAACATATGCAACGAACCTTCACAACTACATCGGTTCTCACCTTTTTATTCCTAAGTTTTATCGGTTTGTTCATTCCTGTTTTTGCTTTTGCCACCGTACCGCCGACATTGTCTCTTTTAGCAACGGGGAGCGGCGATAATGTACAGATAACGGTCTACGGCGACCCGAACGTCAGTGTGCTTCTGTCGTATACCGAGGCCGGTTCCGGTGCCCAAATCGTGTCTCTCGGCACGACGGACGGAAGTGGAAACTTTACGACGACGGTATCGAGTGCGACATACGGTCTTACTTCCGGTACGCTCGTAACCGCGATTCTAAACGGCACGGGCGGACCGAAATCGCCGACCGTCGCGTGGCCGACCGTTTCTTCGACCAATGCGCTCTCATTGAGCCAAAATGCGATTGTGATCGATGCCGGTTCAAGCGCAAGCATAACCGCGAGCAACATCGGCTCAACCGCGCTCTATGTTTCGAATAATTCGAATTCGTCGATTGCAAATGTCAGCATTAACGGCACGCAGGTGACAATCTCCGGCAACACGGCGGGGTCGACGACGGTAACGCTTTGCCAGGTCGGCAATGCGACGACTTGTCCGAGCGTGTACGTGACCGTCCTGCCGGCGGGCGCTTCTCAATTGAATTTGAGCCAAACAAACGCAATGGTAGTGAGCGGACAAAATTTGCCGATTACGCTCAGCGGAGGAAACGGCATATACCAGGTACAAAACGATTCCAATTCGAGCGTGATACAGGCGAGTATCAGCGGCTCGGTTCTAACTCTCAGCACCGGCTCCACAAGCGGTTCGTCGTCCATAACGGTGTGTTCGTCCGACATGGCATCGTGCGGCATCGTCGTTGCAGCGGCCGGAAGTTCGAGTTCTTTAGCAGTATCATTTAGCAGCAGTGCGCCGGTTGTGTCGACGGGTCAAAGTACGACCCTGAATATTTACGGTCCCTCGGGCGTGCAATTTTACGTTTCCTCGAATTCGAGCCCGAGCATCGTGCAGGCGAATCTTTCCGGAACAACACTGACTCTGACCGGCATCGCGCAAGGAACTTCAAGTATTTCGGTGTGTGCCTCGACCGGAACATGCGCATCGGTGAACGTGACCGTTCAATACGCGTCGACCGGCAACAATATCACCATCAGTCAAAATGCGCTATCGCTGCTTTCGGGACAAAATTCCACAATCGCGATTTCCGGCGGCACGCCGCCGTACTTTGTTTCCGGCGGGACGAATTCCGTCTCGCAGGAAACGCTGAACGGCAGCACGCTGACCGTGTACGGCGTTGCGTCAGGCGTATCGTCCGTCAGTGTTTGTTCTTCGGGCGGCGGGTGCGCTCCGCTAACGGTGACGGTAAATGGTGCGACGGCTCCGGCGGCTGTTGCACCGACAGTTTCTGTGCCAGCGATGGTATCGCAACCATCGGCAACCCCCGCATTCACGTTTACAAAATATCTCGTGCCCGGTTCGACGGGAACAGACGTGACGCAGCTTCAGACAGTGCTCGCCGCGCAAGGATTTCTTTCCGCCGCCCCGACGGGATATTTCGGTTCTTTGACCGAAGCTGCGGTTTTGCAATTTCAGGCCGCGCATGGTCTGACTCAGCTCGGTGTTGTCGGTCCCGGGACCCGAGCCGCGCTCAATCAGATTGAAACGACAAAAGCCGCGAATGCCACATCCGTCGCCGCACCGAGCGGAACAGCAATTTCGAGTATGACCTTGAGCCAATTGCAGGCGCAGGTGCAATCTTTGGAATCGCAACTCACACAAGCGCTGGCCCGCATCTCGCAGTTGTCCGGTCAATAACGCGGCGGAAAATAAAAAAGGCGGCACGGGTGCCGGCACCCGTGCCGCCTTTTTTATTTTCCGCCGCTTATTGCGGAGTCGGCGCCGCAGCCGGTGTCGCGGGACGCAGTTGAATCACGGCCGCCGTAACGCTTCCGTCGCTGTTGGTCGTTCCGGTAATCAATACATTTGAACCGACCGACACATCGGACAATGCTCCGGATACGCTCTTTGAGACGGTCGTTGCCGGCGTGACGAGAACAACGTGCGAACTGCCGTCGCGCGTGTTGAGCGTGATGCTTCCGGAATCAGCTGCCGAAACGGTGCCCGAGAGAAATCCGCCGCCGGCCGCGCCGCCGCGCGCTCCGGCGAAACCGCTTCCGCCCGTTCCCGCAAAGCTTCCGCGCGCGCTCGGCGCCGCAGCCGGATGCAGGGCATTGCCGCCGAAGTAGCCGATGCCAATGCCGATGATAAGCGCGATGATTCCCGTACCGATAGTTGTTGTATTCATAGGTAAAAATAATTATGTGTAATCGCGCCCATGGCACTTTTCATTCATAGCGCAGGGCGTCGATAGGATTAAGGTTTGATGCTCGGCGCGCGGGATACCAGCCGAAGATGATGCCGATTGCCGCCGAGACGCCGAATGCAAGCAGAATTGACGGGAGCGTTATTTGTGCGGCTTCGACGCCCGTTGCGCTTACGATGAAGGATATCCCGCAGCCGAGCGCAATGCCGATTGCGCCTCCGGTAAACGTGAGCGCAATGGCCTCGGCGAGGAATTGATTATTGATGTCTTTCTTCGTTGCGCCGATGGCTTTGCGCAGTCCGATTTCGCGCATGCGTTCGGTGACGGTGGTGAGCATCATATTCATGATGCCGATGCCGCCGACGACGAGCGAGATGCCCGCGACCGCCGCAAGCAGCGCCGTAAGCGTTCCCGTCACGCTTGAAGCCGCCGAAACGATTTGCGCCTGATTGAGGATGCTGAAATCGGCTTTCGTCGGGTCCGTAATGTTATGGCGCGTAAGCAAAAGGGAAGTGACATCGTTTTGGACCTGTGTCATCGCGTCTTGGCTTGTCGCCTGAATGTCGATGGTCGAAAGGAATTGATTGCCCGTTCCTGCGAAGTATTGAAATGCCGTGCCAAGCGGAACATACACAAAGGTATCCGGACTATTGAAACCGCTCGTTCCGGCCGTTACCGTAACGCCGATGATGGTGAACTCGATGTTGTTGATGCGAATGTGCTGGCCAATAGCATCGGATGCCGTTGCGGTTGAACCGAACAAATCGGTGACGACGGTCGGGCCGATGACCGCGACTTTTGCGAGTGATGCCGATTCGCTGTCGGTAATGAAAGCCCCCTGGTCAATCGTTACGTTGCGGATGGTTGCATAGGCCGCGTTAACGCCGTCGACGGTCGTGTTGGTGTTAGCGCCCGACGCCGCGACTTGAGAGCGGCTTGAATATTCGCCCGAGACGGCCGCCACGTTGTCGACTTGCGCAATAGCGTTTTCGTCGCCGGGGGTGAGCGAACGGGCCGTGCCGCGCCCGCCGGAGACGCCGAAGCCGATTTGGCGCGCCGCACCGGGCGTTACTTCGATAAGGTTCGAGCCGAGGGACTGAATTGATTTTTGAATCGATGCCTGCGCTCCCTGGCCGATGGCCGTGAGCGCGATGACGGACGCGATTCCGATGACGATGCCGAGCACGGTGAGGCCGGACCGCACTTTGTTTGCGGAAAGCGCGGCATATGTTTCGTCGATTAGGTCGCGGGTTTTCATAGGTCAGACGGTTTTGCTCTCGTCATAGAGTTGTGTTTCGAGCACGGCGTCGCGCGGAGATTTGTTTTTCTCATCCGACACAATGACTCCATCGCGGAGGCGAATGATGCGGTTTGCATGTTCGGCGATGTCCGGTTCGTGGGTGATAAGCACGATAGTGCGGCCGAAATCCTTATTCAATTTTTGCAGCGTTCCGAGCACGATTAAACTTGTTTTTGAATCAAGGTTGCCGGTCGGCTCATCGGCGAGGATGAGTGCCGGATTATTTACGAGCGCACGCGCGATGGCGACGCGCTGAATTTGCCCGCCGGAAAGCTGATTCGAAAGATGCGAAAAATATTCTTCCGCAAGGCCGGCAGATGCGAGCGCCTCCGCGGCGCGTTCGTGCCGTTCTTCGGATGACACGCCGGCGTAGACGAGCGGCAGCATGACATTGCGAATCACGGTAGTGCGCGAGAGAAGATTGAAGGACTGGAAGACGAAGCCGATTTTGTCCTTGCGGATTTCGGCAAGTTCGTCATCGGTCATCGTCGATACGTCTTTGCCGTCGAGAATGTAGGTGCCGGACGTCGGCGTGTCGAGACAGCCGAGAATGTGCATGAGCGTCGATTTTCCGCTTCCGGAAGGACCCATAATGGCGACGAATTCTCCTTCATCTATGGTGAAGGAAACGCCGCGCAGCGCGGTGTACGCTTCGATGCCGGAACCGTAGGTTTTTGTAATGTTTTTTATTTCAATCATCGTGTAAGTGCGCGCACCGCTCCCGCGCTGCCGCCAACACCGCCAGGACCGCCGCCTGCTCCGAAGAGCGATGTGGTCGTGGTTCTTGAAGCGGTTGATGCTGCAGCAGTCGCGGTTCCCGCAATCGTCTTTGTGACGACCTGATCGCCGGCAGACAAACCGCTTTCAATGATGATGTTCGTGTTGTCAGTGAGGCCGGTCGTGACCGTTTTGCGCGTTGGCGCTACTGCCGAAGCGGCCCCGGTGCTTCCGCTGCTATTTGCGAGAGGCGGATTGAATATCTGCACATAACTTTGCGTGCCCGATGTTTTCACGGCACTGCTTGGAATCTCGATTCCGGTTTCGGTGCTCGTAACGATGTCAACGGTCGCGCTCATGCCCGGCTTCACGCTCGTGTTTGGCGTGTCAAAGGTCACAACCGCGCCGTAGGAGACGACGCCCGAAGAAACCGTGCCGATGGAATTTACAGAGGAAACGGTGCCCGCAATCGAGATATTCGGCAGCGCATCGAACGTGATGGTCGCTTTCTGACCAACCTTAAGTTTTGCGGCATCCACTTCGTTTACCGAGATATTGACGTTCTGATTGTCGCTCACCATGGTTGCAACGGCGGTGCCGTTTCCGATGGTTTGATACTGCTGTACGCTCGTCTGCGCGACCGTGCCGTCAAACGGCGCGCGCACGACGGTTTCGGCGAGCGCCTGCTCGGCCTGCGCGAGCGCGTCCTCTTTTCCTTGAATGGAGAGCTGGCTCGACTGAACCGAAAGAGGATCGGCTCCGGCTTGCAATTGTTGAAGAGATGCCTGTGCGGCCGCAAGGGAGCGCTCGGAACTCGTGATGTTTGCCGCGTCGCTCGCGAGCGTCGCGACGTACTGATTTGTCGTCGTCGTGTATCCGGTGAGCGTATTGAGGTGGCCGTTTAAGGTCGAGGGAAGCGAAAGGTTGTGATACGTAAGCGTCGTATCGACGAAATTTAGAAAACTCGTCGAGGCCTTGAGCGCGTCGGAGATGTCTGCCGCCGTTTGATAGGATTCATTTATGAGGGCTTCAATCGTCGCATCATCCGCCGTTCGAGGAGTCGCTTTGAAATCGGCGAGCGTTTTCGTGTAGGCGGCGTATGCCGTCTGATAGGAACTTTCGGCCGTGGTGCGGTATTGCACGACGGTCGAGTCATATGGCTCGACCATATCGCTATACGCGTTTTCATTCTGCTCGCTTGTGCGGCCCGGAACCGTTGAGCCGTGCAAAACGGAATCAAGGCCGGTGATGACGGTCGGAAGATTCAGGAATGCGACGGAAATGTCGTTATAGCTGGTTTGGTGCGCCTGCACCAGATTCGCCTGCGCCGTTGCGACCGAGTTTTGCGTGGAAGTAAGTGTCGATGTAGCGGTCGGTTCCTGAAGCATCGCGAGCGAGAGTTGCGCCGCCTCAAGGGCTTGTTTCGCGCTTTCGACGTTTTGCTGCGCCGTCGTCGGATCGAGGTAAGCGAGCGCGGTTCCCGCGCTCACATGTTCTCCGGCCTGCACCGGAATGGAAAGGACTTCGCCGGACGATTGCGATTCGATGCTGACGTTTGAACTCGCGGAAACCTGTCCGGTTTCCGACATGGATGCGACGACCGTGCCAGTCGCGGCGACGGTCGTTACGTATCGAGTCGCGCCCGATGGCGCGTCGAACACTTTGTAGGCATAGTAGCCGCCGCCGATGAGCGCGAGCAGTATGATTCCGCTCAGCCATTTGTGCCCCGCAATATATGTTTTTACTGCGGTAAATCGGTTGGTCGTTGCGGCCGGTTTAGGTACGGAAGTGTTCATGGCGTTGTTGTTGCGGGTAGTATGCGTATAAAGGTTGCGTCAATCCGGTTCTGATTGTCCGGCTCTCCGAGCACGACAATCTGACTTCCCACCGAAAAATGCTGGGTTGCCGGACCATCTATGCTCCGAACCATCGTTGAAGAACTGACGAGAATCGTTTCGTTTCTGCCGTCCGGCGTCGAAACGGTGAGGGTCGGAAGCGACACATTGGTTATCGTGCCGACGGCCCCGTGCCCGTTTTGAATGAACTCGTGCGGCAGCGCGACGCCGGGCAAGAGTGGATGGCGGAAATCGCGGTCCGGACCGCGCCGGTCAAATTCACCGCCGTGCTCTCCGATTTCGACTCCCGCGTGGAAAATAAGAAATGCGAGAATAATGCCGCCGAAAACAATGGCGGTTAGACGCACTTTTTTGGAAGCGAAAAAGTCCTCAAGTGTTTTCATGAATGAATGTTATGTCCCGAGCGCCACGCGGGTGAACGCGATTCGCGCGTTGCGGCTTGCATACCACAACGACGATGCGCCGATGCTGATAATCGCCGCGAGAAGCAGGAGCGCGAAGGAGGGCAGAGAATCGCCGAGCGAATACAGAATCTCCTGCCAATATCCGCGCGAGAAGCTATCGAAGAAAAGAGACGCGTATTGAACAAAGCCGGAGGTGCTGAATTCGGTTGCGGCGTACTGAAATACGGGCACGAGCGTAACGAGCGACACGAGGGCAACCGTGCCGAACGCCGCCATGCGCAGACGGGCGGCATTTTGACGTGCGCGGGCAATGCGCACCAAAATCGCCGGTACAAGCCCCTGCGGCGGTTCGATTTCCCTGAAAAGCGGTGCGGCGTTGTTGGGCATAGGCGTTATTGTAAGTATATACGAATTACTTGCGTTTTTGATGCGTTTCTTGAAGACGTTTCCGGAGTTGCGCAAGGCCGCGGTGGTGGCGGCTCCGAACCGTATTTGCGGGCATGCCGAGTACCGCGCTTATCTCTTCGAAGGTCAATTGGTTCATATACCGGAGCAGAAGCACTTCGCGGTACGCGGGGGACAACCCTTCCAGGACCGTCTGAACTTCACGCGCGTCGTTCGCGCGAGCGACCAATTCGTCCGGAAGCGGCTCCGTGTCGGGCGTGTCCAACAGAAAACTTTCGCCCTCGTCATTTTCGAATGCCGAGAAAAGCGCGGGTTTCTTTTTGCGCAAATAATCAATCGTAGCGTTTCGCGCGATGCGCATGAGCCACGTTTTGAATTTCGCTTCGGCGGAATCGTACGATTTCAGATTTTTCCACGCCCGAAAAAACGTTTCTTGGACAATGTCGTCCGCTTCCTCACCGACGGAACGCGCTATAAAGGAATAGACACCTTTAACGTGCCGCTGTACGAGGACGGCAAACGATTCCTCGCGGCCGGCAAGGTATTCCGCAATCAATTCCTCATCCGATGCGTCCATGCGTGCATTGTACCGCCGTATGCGACCGGGGCGAATGACGGGTTAGCTTGCCGCCTGCGAGAGCGCGGAGGCGAGCGATGTTTGAAATGCCTGGCTGGTTTGCGTCGCTCCGGAAACAATGTCCACATTCGCGCTTTGCGCGGCGATGGCTTCCTGTTTCAGAATCGGCATCGCCTGGTTGCTTTTTGCGAGCGAGGCGCTTCGATCGCTCGGGTACTGCAGAAATTGCACATCCGCGAGCTTGCCGCCCGAAATAACCGCCTTCACTTGCAGGATGCCGTAAAACGCATTTGCGGCCGTGCCGGTATATGCGCCGTCTTTATAGGCAACGGTTGTCGCGGTCGTTTGGGCGGGGTTCGTTGCGGGCGTCTGTGTCGGCGCCGGTCTTCTGGAACCGAAGTTTTGCCACGCGACGTATGCAATGGCGACGGCGACGAATCCCGCCCAAAGCAGAATCCGACTCCCGATAAACGGTTTTTTTGGAGGGGGCATATGAAGAATGTTACTGATAGTTACGCTTTGCCGACAAGATTGACCGGAGTTCCCGCTTCAAACTTACGAATATTTTCAATGCTCGTGTCGATGATGCGCTCAACGGCTTCAATGGTGTTGAAGGCGACATGCGGCGTCACGATAACGCGCGGATGCTTGATGAGATAATTATTTTCGAGCGCGACGCGGATTTCCTCCTCCTGCGGATGCGGTGCCATAAGCAGCGCCAGCTCGTCGTTCAGTTCGCCCTCGTTCTCAAGCACATCGAGTCCGGCGCCCGCGAGAATGTCTTTTTGGAGCGCCTCGATAAGCGCTTCCGTATCGATGACGGCGCCTCGCGCGGTGTTTACGAGAATCGCGCCCTTCTTTATGGAACCGATGTTGTCCCGGTTGATGAGATGGTGCGTTTGTTCGTTGTACGGAACATGCAGCGAGATGACGTCCGAGGCCGCGAGCAGCTCCGGCAGAGATGTATACGTAAAATTGAGCGTTTTGGTGCTTGCTTCGTTCGGATATGCGTCGAAGCCGAGCACCTTCATATCGAAACCGTTTGCCATTCGGATGACGTGCTGTCCGATATGGCCGGTGCCGACGACGCCGATGGTTTTGCCCGCGAGGTCAAAACCGCGCAACCCGTTCGGCGAGAAGAGTCCGGTTTCGCGCACGTGCGTATCCGCTTCGATAATGCGCCGCGAAAGCGCGAGGATGAGCGCGAATGCGAATTCGGAGACGGTATTTTCGCCGTAGAACGGCACGTTGACCACGGCGACGTTGTGCGCTTTCGCGGCGGCGAGATCGATATGGTCGAAACCGGTCGAACGCGTCGCGATAAGCTTGAGGGAGGGGAAGCGGTTCAGTTCCGCTTCGCCGACATGCGATTCCATAAAAATGCACAGTACGTCCGCGTCTGAATCGGTCAACTCGGGATATTCGGCGAACGGTTTTTCATAAAACGCAATGTCTTCTCCGGGGAGTTTTGCTCGGACGTACGCCCCCTCCCACGGTTCGCTCGAAAAATAATGGATTTTCATACTGTCACAATAGTATGTAATCGGTCTTTTTGCGAGTACGCCTGTGGAGTATGATAGAGGCGATGAAAGACACCCGCATCATCATGGGCATGCCAATCGAAATCGAAATCGTTGCCGATGAGGCCTCCGCGCAGCTTCAGGCGGCGTATGACTATCTTGCGAAAGTCGACGCCCGCTTCAGCACCTACAAAGAAGACAGCGAGATTTCGCAGCTCAATCGCGGCGAAATCGACCGGCACTCGGTGAGCGCCGAAATGGAAGAAGTGCTGGCGCTCGCCGAAAAGACCAAAATAGAGACAAAGGGCTATTTCGATATCCGCCATCCGGACGGCCATCTCGACCCGTCCGGCATCGTAAAAGGGTGGGCGATACTCAACACCGCAGCGCTTATTCGAAAAGCGGGATATGAAAATTATTTTGTGAACGCCGGCGGCGACATTGCCATGAACGGAAAAAATTTCGATGGAAAGGATTGGAGTGTCGGCATCCGCAATCCGTTCAACATCGAACAAATCATAAAAATCGTATATCCGCGCGGCAAAGGCATCGCGACATCCGGTTCGTATGTCCGTGGCGACCATATTTACAATCCGTACGCGCCGGAACAAAAAATCGGGGAGATTGTGAGCTTGACCGTTATCGGTCCCGACGTGCTTGAGGCGGACCGTTTCGCAACGGGAGCGTTTGCGATGGGGAAGGAGGGCATCGCATTTATCGAAAACCTCGACGGCTTTGAGGGATATTCCATCGATTCGAGCGGCATCGCGACGCACACGAGCGGTTTTGCCGCATATGCGCTCTCGTCTTCGTAGCCGCATCCCCGCATATCATGCTGCCGCTTGATAGGAACGAGAGTTATTGGATGCTTGATGACGAGTTACTACAAGCGGCGAACGGTTTCGGCACACGGGAATTTTCAACCTATCCTGACTATAGCGAACTGAGAGATGCGGTTGCCGCGTACGCAGGCGTTGCCCGGGAGCACATACTCATTACTCCCGGTTCGGATGCGGCAATAGAACATATTGCGCGTGCATACATAGGAGCAGGCGGGAAAGCGATGCTTCCCGTGCCGACGTTTTACGGATACGAGTCGATTCTTGAACGCGCGGAAATCGAGATGCTTCCGCTCGCATATGAAGAACGGAATAATCATTTTATATTTCCACTTGCAGCGACGATTGAAGCAATGGCGGAAAATCCCGGAAAGATGCTTTTTCTTTGCCATCCAAACAATCCGCTCGGCTGCCCGATTGCGAACGGCGATATTTCGGCGCTGGTTGCGGCGGCGCGCGAGCACAACATTGTGCTTGTATCCGATGAGGCCTATTTTGAATTTTCTTCCGGCACTACGCTTTTGCCGTACGGCGCGGAACTCCCGAACCTAATTGTTCTTCGGACATTCTCGAAAGCATTTGCGCTTGCCGGGGCGCGTGTCGGATATGTCATTGCCGCGCCAAAGATTATCAAGTGTCTTGAACGGCGCATGCTGCCGTGGCCGGTCGCACACTCGAGCGTCACCGCCGCTCTTGCTCTTCTTGCGCGTGCCGAGGATGTTGCGGTGCGACGAGAGGCCGTTATTTCCGCCCGGGAACATTTCATACAAACGTTGCAGACGATTCCCGGCGTGGTAGCATATCCTTCTAAGACGAATTTTGTCCTTGCGCGTGTTCCAAATGCTGTGCGCGTCCGCGAGGCGCTTCTTGAGGAAAATATTCGTGTCGCGCTCGGCGACTCCATGAGTCGTTTCCCCGATGCGCTAAAGCTTCTGAAAGATACCGTGCGTATTGCCGTTCCGGCTCCCGAATCCGAAGCGTTTGTTGTGAACATTTTTCGGAAATCCCCGCGTTAATCGTTCGTTATATTGCTATCATGAAAAAGATCATGCATCTTAACCGTGCATCGGCTCGAACACAAAAAAAGAAAATATACGTGCGAACGCGTTCTTTTGCCGTTTCTCCATCCTTCATCGCGAAGTTGCGCACCAATGAGAGTGCGGATTGGTCGCGCGCGACATACGCGACTATCCTCAAGCGATTTAAAGACGCGTATAAAAATGTTCCCGCATATCGGCAGTTTCTCGAACATCTCGGCATCAATGCTTCTTCAATCACGACAAGGCGGGACATCAAGCGTATTCCGCCCATCACGAAAGCGAATTATCTGCGGATGCATCCCTGGGACGAGCTCTGCCGGGCCGGGGCGCTTGCCCATGAACCGCTTATTCTTACCGCGACTTCCGGTTCGACTGGACAACCGTTCTATATTCCGCGCACCGATGAAATTCACGATGCGTCGATGGTGTTCCATCGGCTCTTTATAGAACGGAGCGGGCTCAATCCGAAGAAACCGACGCTGATTATTGTCGGATTCGGCATGGGCGTATGGATAGGCGGGCTGCTCACCTACGAGGCATTTCGCCGCATCTCGGAAAATGAATGGCCGCTGACCATTATCACTCCGGGCGTAAGCAAGAAAGAGATTTTCGAAGCACTGACGCGCATTGCGCCCTCGTTTGAGCAGATAATCCTCTGCGGCTACCCGCCTTTTGTGAAAGACGTCATCGATGATGCTCCGGAACACGGCGTCGCATGGAACCGTTGGGATATGCGCATCGTCTGCGCCGCCGAGGCCTTCTCGGAACATTTCCGCGAGTACCTTATGGAGAAGACGGGTATGAAAAATCCGTATCGCAGCGTGATGAATGTGTATGGCAGCGCTGAACTCGGCACGATGGCGACCGAGACGCCGGTCTCGATACTGCTTCGCCGCCTTGCAGTTCGACATGAGGCGCTCTATCGGAATCTTTTCAGCGAAGCGCATCGTTTGCCGACGCTCGCGCAATTCATACCGGACTTCACGGCATTTGAGGTTGGGAAGAACGGCGAGATTTACGCGACCGGCGGCTCGTCGCTCCCGTTTATTCGGTATGACATCGGCGATCAAGGAGGCGTCTTCACCTATGCGGACGCAGCGGACAGTTGTGAAAAGGTCGGCATCAATCTTGCCGCCGAAGCAAAACGCGCAGGCATTGCCGACACGATAATGGACCTTCCGTTCGTGTATCTCTATGAGCGCTCCGATCTTTCGACGAAGCTCTACGGTGCCATTATTTATCCCGAGCACGTGAAGATTGGCCTTCAAAACCCGTTGCTCGAACAGCACATTACGGGACGCTTTACCATGGCGACCGAACACGATGCGCAGCACAACGAGTTCCTCGAATTGAACGTTGAACTTCAGCATGGCGCTACGGATGGCGAGACGATGCGGTCGGCGCTTATCGAAAGCGTCATGAAAAGTTTATCGGCCTCAAGCGATGAGTATCGGTATCTATCGGGTTCTATTCGCGAAAAAATAACTCCGCGCATCGTGTTTTGGCCGCACGAGCATCCGAAATATTTTCCTCCCGGCATTAAGCAAAAATGGGTCATACGGCCGTAGCCGGACGTGCTAGCATGACTATATGGAAGAAACTTTTCAGGCGCTTCGCCATGAAGAAACGGGGCTGAAACCGCTCATCTTCGACTTCTCCGATTTGAAAGACCGGACTCGTTTTGAGACGCTTGTGGCCGAAGGAGCGATTAAGCGGATTTCCGATGATTATGAAGAGCAACAGCGCGAGCTTTTCGGCGTAAGAAATCCGGTGCGCGTATATGCCCCGGGCTTCGAAGACGCATTCCAGGAATACTATCGCGCACTTGCGGCAGATAGCCCTCATTCGCATCACGGGCGATGGGCGTATTTCCCGTGGCGATATCTTGCCGCGCACATTTTGCGCGAGGACGAATATTTTTTGGTCCGCACGGCGCGCAATCAAAATTTAATAACAAAAGAGGAGCAGAAGAAATTTTACGATGCGACGATAGGCATCGGCGGACTCTCGGTCGGCTCTTCGGTCGCCCTGGCAATCGCGCTCGGCGGCGGCGGCAAGCGGATGAAGCTCGCCGATATGGACCGTCTAGCGCTTTCAAACACGAATCGGGTTCTCGCGGGCGCCGACCGGCTCGGCATGCTGAAGGTCGAGATGGCGGCGCGAACCATTTACGAGATTAATCCGTATGCCGAACTCGAACTGTATTCGGACGGTCTAACCTCGGAAAACCTCGAACAGTTCTTTCAAGGACTCGACATCGTCATCGATGAAATCGACAATCTCGCGGTCAAATATCTTATCCGCGAACAGGCGAAGAAGCATCGTATTGCGGTTGTTATGGCGGCGGACAACGGCGACAATGCCGTTGTTGATATCGAGCGGTATGACATTGATTCGCAGACGGCATTTTTTCACGGGCGTATGGGCGAGGTCTCGTATGATTCGCTAAAGAATCTGGACAAGTTCGGCATCGGAAAACTGATTACAAAGCTCGTCGGGCCGGAGAACGTGACCGAACGAATGCAGCAGTCGCTCATGCAAATGGGGAAGACCATCGTCTCGTGGCCGCAGCTCGGCGGCGCGGCGCTCGTAAACGGCGCGGCCGTCGCCTACTGCGTGCGCAAGATTCTAAACGGACAACCGCTTGAAATGGATCGCGCGCTCGTTTCTCTCGATGAAAAACTCGTTCCCGAGTACGACACCGTCGATGCCGTAGCGCGCCGGCGGAAGGTTTCCGAGGATTTCGCTAAGGGTTTCGGCTTATGATTGAAGGAATTGCCTTTACCGGGAATAGACGGCCCTGGAATGTCGCTGATTTGCGTCCGGTGCGGAGAAGCATCTTCAGTCCCGACTCTCCGGCTTCCGACCGTTGAGAGATTCGTACTATTCATCCGTTGTCCCCCTATTCCATGGATATCACCGCACTCGTGCAAACCAATTTTGACTTGCTTTCCGTCGGCATCGCGATTGCCAGCATGCTGTTCCTCGGAACCGTCATTTTCTTTAACAATACGGGAAGCATTACGAATCGGACGTTCCTTTTGTTCTCCATTCTTACCGCCATATGGGGCATATCGAATTATCTTGAATATCACTTTACAACAATAGAAGCGACGCTATGGGCGTTTCGGATTCACGTCTTTCTTTCAACACTGCACGCATTTGTGTTTTTCCAGCTGGCGTACGTTTTCCCGCGGGGGAAGGCACGCTTCCCTCGTTGGTACAAATTTTTTCTCGTTCCTGTCGTGGGAATCACGGCGATTTTATCTCTCACCCCGCTCATTGTTTCCGGAATAGCTGCGCTCGCTCCTCAGGGTTATGTAACGAACCCCGAACGAGGTCCCGGCATCGCACTGTTCTCCGTCGTCGCGTTCGGTCTTCTTATTGCCGGCGTAGTAACGATTCTTATAAAAGCGTGGCGAAACAAGAAAGTAGAAGAACGAAATCAAGAATACTTTTTTGCCGTCGGTATGGCGCTTACCGCGGCGCTCATTTTGCTCTTTAATGTGTTCCTTCCCATCTTTCTCAATCAACTCAGTTTCATACCGCTCGCGGCTCTCTTTTTGCTGCCGTTTACCGCGCTCATTTCATACGCAATTTATCGCCATAATCTTTTTAATCTGAAGGTTGCGGGAACGGCTTTTCTCGGTTTTATGGTGACGATATTTTCAGTCGTGAATATTTTGTATTCGACGCAAACGAGCGAGATAGTGATAAATATCACCGCGTTTCTTATAGTGTTAATCGGGAGCATCAAAATCGTGCAAGACACACTTAATCTGGCAAAAATCACCGAAGAATTGCAAAACACCAACGAACGGCAGGAGGCGCTCATTCATTTCATCGGGCATGAAGTGAAAGGATTTCTTACGAAGGACACCGATGCGCTTGCGGCGCTTTCCGACGGTGATTTCGGCGCATTGCCCGATGCGCTTAAACCGATTGTCGAGCATGCGCTTGCCGAATCGAGGCAAGGCGCCGACGCGGTTGCGAGCATTTTGAAAGCATCGAATTTGAAAAAGGGCGTAGTGTCCTACACGATGGAGAGTTTTGATTTCAAAACGCTTGTAGAAGAAGCAGTTGAGAATGCGCGGTCCGCCGCGGAACAAAAAGGACTGGCGCTCACGTTCTCTGCAGATGAATCGGGAGTGCCCTATACCTGCATCGGCGACAAGGAGGAAATCCGTGACCACGTGCTTCGGAATCTGCTTGAAAATGCGGTGAATTACACGCCGTCGGGTTCCATAACCGTTTCGCTAAAAAAGGAAAACGGCAAAATAATTTTCACCGAGGCCGATACCGGTATAGGAATAACGGAGGAAGACAAGAAGCGGCTTTTCACCGAAGGAGGCCACGGGAAAGATTCGCAGCGGGTAAACGTGCATTCGACCGGATACGGTCTCTTCGCCGCGAAAAGCATCGTCGAGGCGCATCGGGGCAGTATTCGCGCCGAGTCGGAAGGTGCGGGGAAGGGCACTACGTTCGTGGTTGAATTTCCGGCGTGATGTTCGGGCTTGGCCGCGCGCCGGCCACGTCGCGAACAAAAGACGGGACTTGGTCAGGCATAAATCTCTTCTGAGATTTTGCGCGACCCTCCTCGGGCCGTCGCCCTCCGGCTTTCAAGTCCCTTTTGAAGCTTCGCTTCAAACTCTCGCGCAAAACACAAAAGCCCCACGATAAGGAGATTGAAGAGCGTACCCGTATCTACGAGACCCAGCACGCTACCCTCGCAAACACCCAGAGACAGCTCGATACACTCACCAAGATGCGCTATCGAGAGCTTATCAGCGACGAGGAGTTCTTGAAGGAACGGAAGGACCTACAGAGCCAGATTGCCAAAATCTCCCAAGGAATGAGGGAAACCGAGAAAAGAGCCGAGCACTGGATTGAACTTACAGAGAAGACCTTTATCTTCGCGTGCTATGCCATGAACGAGTTTCGCAAAGGCATACTTGAGACACAAAGAGAGATACTATCTGCACTCGGTCAGAACTATACGCTCAAAGACGGAAAACTCGTTATTGTACCGAACGAATGGTTCGTTCCTATCCAAAATGACTATCCTGCTATAGAAAGCGAATATCATCGGTTAGAACTGGAAAATAGTGAGGGTCTACAAAGACAAAAGGCGGCTTTCGCCACCTTTCGTCCTATTCTGCGCGAGAGACGGGACTTGAACCCGCAACCTCCGCCGTGACAGGGCGGCGCTCTAACCAGTTGAGCTACTCCCGCAAAGTGAGGCAAACAGACGCGAAGCGCGGGATGCGAGAAGCGGGAGAATCGCACCTGTGCGCATTCTATCGCTTCAAGCAGACCGGTGCCGCAGGCACTGTTTCGCCGAACGCCAAGGGAGCAAGCTTTGCTTACTCCCCAAGCGTCCGAAACCTCATTTCGCCATCCTACCAAAATCTTCGAAAAATGTCGTGTGCCGGTGGGTGGAGTCGCGCCACCGTCTAGGGTTTATGAGTCCCTCGTTCTGACTCTTGAACTACACCGGCGAGCAATCCGATCACGTGTTCACTGCAACCTCTTGCTTTGTCCTTCGAGCGAGCCGAATGAAAGCGCGCAAGTAACGCCAACATCGACTGTACCGCTAACACTAGCAAAAGCCGTCCCGAGAAACAATATACGTGAAGCGTGGTACGATTTAACCGACATGTCCCAGCCGCAGCGATTGCCCGAATCAATTTCGAAATGGACGGACCCGTTCGTTTTGTGTTTCGCGGCGATAGCCGTGTATTGCGTTTTTTCCGGCACTTCGATATCAAACGAAGCCCTTTCCATCCTTATCGTTGCGACAATCATCGTTGTCATGATGGCAATCGAGTGGCTCCGCGGGCCGAAACACACATTCAAATATTCAATCCGACAGTGCCTTCCGCATTCGGCAATCACGTGGCTCGGCACGCTTGCGGGACTAGCCGTCATACTCGCCGCATGGGGCACGCTTGCGGAATATCAGAACGCATACTACGCCCCGTTCTTTCAGATGTTGCCGCTCATTCTCATTGCCGCTCCCGCAGTCAGTGCCTTTTTCATTCTCGCCGCCGATTGCATATACGGTCCGTCGATGCGCGGGGGATACCAGCTCGGACTCGTGGTGCTCGGGCGCACGCGCGAAGTCGATTGGCATGCGGTGCGCGACGACATCATCATGTGGCTCATACGCGGATTTTTCTTGCCGATAAATTTCTGCGAATTGGTGTGGAGCATCGGCATGTTCCGCGGCAATGAACTTTCTCTGTTGCAGAATTCGTTTGCCGCCGGCGAATACTACCTGCTCGTCATGGTGTATGCGCTCATTATCGCCGCGGTCACGCCGGGATATCTTTTCGGTTCGCGCCTTATCCGCACCGAGACGAAAGCGGTCAGCCATTCTTGGTTCGGCTGGATGGTTACGCTTGCGTGCTATCAGCCATTTGAGGCGGCATTTTTCGTGAGCTGGTTTGACTACAATCCGACTGTGCCGAATCCGGTATGGATGCAGCCATGGGTTACGCATCTGCAAAACGTACCGTTCGCGCTTGCGGCGGTCGGCGGTGCAATTCTTCTCTTTTCGTTTGTGCATCTGTGGGGCGAAGCGCAATTCGGCTTGCGCTCGTCGAACCTAAGCAATCGCGGCATTATAACCACGGGTCCGTTCCGCATTTGCAAGCATCCGATTTACGCGTCCAAATGCATGGTGTGGCTGCTCATATGGCTGCCGTTTGTTTCGGGCGTCAATTTGTTTGACGACGTGCGGCTAGCGATTCTTTTTGCATGCATATGCGGCATCTATTGCATGCGTTCGCTCGCCGAAGAAGAGCTGCTCTCCGCCGATCCCGACTACGTTGCTTATGCTCTATGGATGGACGAACACGGCTTATCGAAAAAACTGTCTGAATTTTTCCCGCCGCTGAGTTTCGCGTGGCGGCTCGCATACTGGCAAAAATCCTCCGTGCCGCGCGCAGAGGCCGCATAACGGTTTTGATATCCGCTGCGGCGAAGCGAACGCGGGGCCAATCGACTGGCGATTTTTATTTCATTCACTCACTCAATCCACATGGGGTTTTGTGTATAGTTCGCGTTCGGTCGATTTTGGCCGCGTTCGTCACTGAAAAGTTGTGAACGTACACAGTGAGGAGTTTAGTATGGCAAATCGGTTTGGAAGAACAATTAGCGGGTCAAACGGCGTTCAGAGGTCGCGCGGTTCTCATCAGAAGTCCAAGCGGTTGGTGCCGATTATCGTGGACGGCACGCCGGCGTTCGTCGACCCGAACGATGTATCGAATTGGACCAACTATTCCGGCACGACGACTTCGGGAATAAGCGTGCACAGCATCGTTGCCGCGACGATCGGCGGCTCGGTGCTCATCACGAAGGAAGGCGCCCCTGTTCTTTCGGTTTCCAAAGACGAACTCAACGTGTTCATGACGCAATTCGGCGCCGACACAGCGACGAGCATCAAGCACTAGCCGCATTTCTCGGATCGGGAAGATTTGAAGGGGCAATCCTCGCGAGGGGATTGTCTCTCTCTTTTGCAGGGACTGCCGCAGCCGCGGCAACGCTGTCGAAATGAACCGATTCGCGCTATACTGTCAATATCAACCATCTATTAAACGAATGCCGCCATGCCCGCAACTTCAAATAAAATTTTGGGATTTTTCAAATCAAAATGGACGCTCGCAATCATCGCGCTGCTTCTCATCGGGGGAGGGTATTGGTGGTACGCAAGCAGCCGCGGACCGTCCTATCAGTTCATAACCGTCACGCAGGGTTCGATTTCGGAAACGGTTTCAGCAACCGGAAACACGGCGCCAACGAAGAGTGTTTCGCTCGCATTTCAGAATTCCGGCACGATCGCGCATGCCTATTACAATCTCGGCGACCGCGTCACCGCCGGTTCGGTCATTGCGGAATTGAACACGGCAAGTTTGTCCGCCGCGCTGCAGCAGGCCCAGGCAAACGTCGACGCCCAGCAGGCGCAGCTTGCAAATTTGAAGGCAGGCGCGCAACCGGCGGACATTGCGGCATCGCAAGCGGCCGTCGATAAGGCGAACCAAGATCTTGCAAACATGTATGCGAGCATCAACGACGCCTCCGTCGACGCGTACGCGAAAGCAAACGACGCGGTCCGGACCGAGCTCAATCAATTCTTTACGAACGGCGACACGCCGAGTCCGACCCTTACGTATAACACCGCGAATTTTCAGGCGCAAAACGATGCGCAGACCGAGCGAGTATCGGTTACGGCGGCGCTCAATACCTGGCAGACCCAGTTGACGGCGGGCAGCCAGTCGAGCGATGCGCTGCAAACGCTTTCGCAAAATGAAATTGCGTACCTTGCATCCGTGCAACAGCTCCTCAACAGCGTTTCGACGACGCTCAGCAATTCGACCGGCTTAAGCGCCGCGACGCTGGCTTCCTATAAAGGCAATCTCTCCGTCGCAGTGAGCGAAGTAAATACCGCAGAGAAAAACCTCGATACCATTTCTCAAAACATAGCGTCGCAACAGCAGTTGGTGGCACAGGCGCAGGCACAGCTTGCACTCAAACAAGCGGGCGCCACCCCGCAGGCAATCGCCGCGCAGCAGGCGCAAGTCGAACAGGCACTGGCGGGCGTGGCGAGCGCCGAAGCCAATCTGCAAAATACGCAAATCGTTGCACCGATAAGCGGTGTAATTACGCAAATGGATGCGAAAGTCGGCCAGCAGGCAGTTCCGGGTACGCCGCTCATTTCAATTATCGGCGACAGCGGCTTTGAGGTAGACACGGGCGTGGCGGACACCGACGTCGGAAAAATAGCCGTCGGCGACAGCGTGTCGATGACCATTGACGCATTTCCGGGCGAGACGTTTACGGGCACGGTCTTCTACATTGCGCCTGCCGAAACGAATGTGCAGGGCGTCATCAGCTATCAGATCAAAGCCGGATTTACGAAAGCGGATCCGCGGCTCAAAAGCGGTCTTACGGTAAACATGGACATCCAAACAAAAAAGCACGACAACGCGCTCATTCTCCCGCAATACGCGATATTGCAAAATAACAGCGGCACCTTTGTCGAAACGCCGTTCGGCAAAACGACTACGACGACGCCGGTAACGCTCGGCATTCAAGACCAAAACGGCAACGTTGAAGTCCTCTCCGGCGTGACGCTCGGGGAAAAAGTCATCAACATCGGACTTAAAGCCAAATGATTGAAGTAAACGACCTAAAAAAAGAATACGTCGATGAAGAAACGCCGACGCTTGCGCTTCGGGGAGTGACGTTCACGATAGACAAGGGCGAGTTTGTTTCAATCATGGGGCCATCCGGATCGGGGAAGTCCACGCTTCTGCAGATATTAAGCTTCCTCGACCGACCGACGGGCGGTTCGTACAAGTTTCAGGGGAAAAGTATCGACGATATGACCGACCACGAGCTCGCGCATGTCCGCAACAAAGACATGGGCTTCGTCTTTCAATCGTTCAACCTGCTGTCGCGCTTGACGGTGTATGACAATGTGGAAGTGCCGCTTCTGTATTCCACCGTTGCGCCTGCGAAGCGGCGAACATTTGTTGAAGAAGCCGTTCGCTCGGTCGGTCTCGGCGAAAAACTACATACCGAAGCGGGGAAACTTTCCGGCGGACAAAAACAGCGCGTGGCCATAGCGCGCGCTCTTGTGACGGACCCGAATGTCATCTTTGCCGATGAACCGACCGGCAACCTTGATTCGCAGTCCGGTCTGCAAATTATGGAAATACTCAAATCGCTTCACGAAAAGGGCCGCACCATCATTCTCGTAACGCACGAGACGCAGACCGCCGAGTTTGCGAACCGCATCATCCGCATGCGCGACGGTTTGAAGGAAAGCGATCAGGCAATCACCTCGCACCGTCTGCACGGTCCGCTTAAATAATCATGCTATTCCGCGATGCATTCAAAACGGCAACCAGAAGCTTAACGCACGGGAAAATGCGTTCGATTTTGACGATGCTCGGCGTCGTCATCGGCATCGCGTCGGTGATTATTTTGATGTCGATAGGGCAGTCGGCGCAGAACCTCATTCTCGGGCAGGTGCAAAGCGTCGGTTCCAACCTCATCGTTATCGTGCCGGGCGCACCGAGCGGCGGGGGACTTTCCGCGCCGGCTTCGTCGCAGGGCATTATCATTGCCAGCTTGAAACAGCAGGATGTAGATTCGCTCTCGCGCGACCCGACCATCGACTACGCCGTGCCGGAAGTCCGCGGACAGGCGGATGTCGTGTACGGCAATACCACAAAAACGGTGAGCTATACCGGAAGCACGGCGGACTTCTACGTCGTCAGCAATCTGGCAAAGGTGTCGACCGGACAGACCTTTACGAAAGGCGACGTCGATTCGGCGAACCATGTCGTGGTCATCGGTCCCGATCTCGCGAAAACTCTGTTCGGTCCGAACGTTGACCCGATAAACAAGCTTATCCGTCTGAAAAATGAATCCTTTCGCGTTGTCGGCGTGCTGGCCAAGGGCGGCACGGGAGCGTTCGGCGTTGACATCGGGAACATCGTCGTGATGCCGATAACCGTCGCGCAAAAACAGCTGCTCGGCATCACCTATTTCAATGTCATCGTCGTGCAGGCAAATGCAAACTACGATATTAATTTCGTAAAATCGCGCATCAGCTTCATCCTGCAAAATAGTCACGGCATCACCGATCCGACCAAGGACGATTTCACCATTCAGACGCAGGCCGACATTCTTTCCATTCTCGGCACCATCACGTCGGTGCTCACGATGTTTCTTGCCGCCATCGCATCCATCTCGCTCGTTGTCGGCGGCATCGGCATCATGAATATCATGCTCGTCTCGGTCACGGAGCGGACGCGCGAAATCGGCCTGCGCAAAGCCGTCGGCGCGACCGACAACGATATCCTCCAGCAATTCCTCATCGAATCGGTGTTGCTTACGTTTTCGGGCGGAGTTATCGGCATCGCTTTTGGCGCGCTCGTTGTCGGCGCGGCCTATCTCGGCATCAATGCGTTTAATCCGTCGCTTGGATGGACGTTTGCATTTCCGATTTCCTCCGTCATTCTCGGTCTCGGCGTGTCGGGACTCGCCGGCATCGTCTTCGGCATTTATCCGGCGCGCAAAGCCGGAAAGAAAAATCCTATCGACGCTCTGCGGTACGAGTAATTACGCCCTGCCGTATTTGTCTTCGAGGCGTTTGATGTCGTTTTCGTCGAATTCGCCGAATGCTATTTCAAGAAATGAGATTCCTTCGGGACCGCCGTGGACGCGGTGTTCGGTATGGCGCGGACTATAAAAAGCATCGCCTTCTTTCGCATCGTGTTCCGTCTCGCCGATGCGGACGATGCCGGAACCCTTCACGACGCGCCAAAACTCGTCGCGATGCTCGTGCGTTTGCAAACTAAATTCTTCGCCCGCTTTCACGGTGATGATTTTCACTGTCGTCTTTTCGTTGAGCGTAAATCGTTCAAAATCACCCCACGGGCGTTCCTCCTTCTGGTAATTGGTGAGTCCTTCCATGTGGGCAGTATAACCGATTTCAAAAATTGAAAGAATGGCTGATTTCGGCTACACTGCGACAGTGCGTTAACCCCTAAAACATTCGGAAGCCGAATGTTCGGGCGTTAGGCCGAGATAGCTCAGTTGGTAGAGCACGTCCATGGTGGGTCGCAAACCCCTGCCCACTGTTCCAGCGACGGAACAGTGAATCCCGAATAACGGTTAATATCCACATCGTGGACAAGACCGTGGCGCAATCAAATGCGCCCGAACGACTGACAAGGGTCTCCCGCATTTGGTGGGACAAAGATACAGTCTAGCCCTCCCGTATATCGAAAGGGGAGGTGAAAGCGAAGGACGGGGTCGTCGGTTCAATCCCGACTCTCGGCTCACTTAGTAATGTGACCTACGTGGTCATTCAGCAGAATGACCTACTGGGTCAGGAAGAAAATACAAAGCCCAAAGCGGGCGGCGCGAAGCGCCGCCCGCTTTGGTATATTCTCAATTCCACTTTAAATCCTTCTATTGCTCTGCACTTTTATCAGGCGTAAACCGCAGGCCGTCGATAAATTTCTCGTATTCTGCGCCATAGTCTGTTGTCGTAGACTCTACAAAACCAAAGTTAACGTCTTGGCAAAAGGATTTTTTCACCGATGAAACAACCGTAAAGTGGTAGTTGTCTTCCATCGCAGGATGCGTCGTATTTGTGAGATTTCGCGTGTGGAACAAAACCGCTTTATGTCCCGCGATGACGATTGGCTTTTGGTCCACCAAACCTTGTAAGTCTTTGCTGTTCTCGAGCTCTCTTTTCCTAAACTGGGCCTCTGTCACGTCTCCGGCAATGCACGGGTCGTAGGCCACCGCTAAATATGCGCCTCTCCCCAAAACTTGTTCATTGGCATTCATGACGCAACCCTCGCTTGAGCCGCCGTCGGAAGCGGTGCCGGAGCAATCTTCCACCACCGCTGGATTTTCCAGAAGGTAATCGGGCGATATGAACGCCGTGACAATCGCAGATGTGGCGGAGTCACCCTGTGTCGTCCATCCGCTCGGTACATAGGTTGCTGAAAACATACCGTCGGGTTGGGGCTTCGAAGAATTGGCAATAAACAAATACAGCGCGCCTGCGGCGGCGAGCACTACCACAGCCGCAGCGAGGGCAAACTTTTTCATGAGTTAAGTATATCAATTTTCCGTTGCACGGACCCAAAGGAGCTTCACGTCTGACCCCTGCTCTTGCTGTGGGAGGTTGTAATCCTGCAAAATTTACAGGTTAACAATTGTTAACCTTATCCATGCGTGGAAGTTAACAAAGAAAATCGATGTAAAACATGGTTTTCTCGCTCGATATGCGGTCATAAACGTGAAAAATCGTAAAAATATCGATATTTTCACGGTTATGTTGACAAAACAGTGAAAACGACTATACTTGGAGTTAATGGCAAAGACACCGGCGGTCTTCAATAAAATCAACGCGCTTCGCGAGAGATACTACAAAGCTTCTACCGGCAAGGAGGCGCTTATTTCGCTTATCAGCGAAGCGGAAATCGCCGATCAGGTATACAACTCAAACGCCATTGAAAACAGCACCCTTACGCTTGAGGAAACTGAAAAAATTCTCCTCCAGATTGACCTCGACAGGTTCATCAGCGAACGGGAGATTTTTGAGGCAAAAAATCTCGCACGGGTTGTGGCATACATAGACAATAAGGCGAAAGAGCAGGAGCTGTCGCTCGATGTTATTCTGTCGCTTCACAAAATGCTTATCGCGAACATTCGCGACGATATTGCCGGACGATTTAGAAAGGAAAACGAGTACGTTCGCGTCGGGAGCCACATCGCACCGGCCCCGCAAGAAATTCAGGGACGGCTCCAAAAGATGCTTGCCGAGTATAATTCTGCGAGCCATGAAAGCATCGTCAAACGCATTGCGAGACTGCATTTGGCTTTTGAATATACGCACCCGTTTATAGACGGCAACGGCCGTATTGGCCGCGTTCTCAATAATTATTTGCTGATTCGAGAAGGGTTTGTTCCGATAAATATTAAAGTCGTTGACCGCGTAAAATACTACGCGGCCTTTAAGGAATTTGATGCGAAAGGCGAGACCGCGGTCATGGAAGAAATTGTTGCAAAAGCGCTTACCAACAGCTATCACAAGCGGTTAGCGTATCTGGAGGGCAAAAAAATCATTCCGCTTGTTGCATACGCTAAAAGCAAAAAACTTTCGCACCCAAATTTGATTAACAAAGCAACTCGGCAAACGATCGAGGCGTTTCTTGAAAAGGGTGTGTGGAAAATAGGTGTCGAAGAAACTGGCGACTGAGCGAATTTGTACAAACCCAACCCAGCCGGCGCGAAGCGCCGCCCGTGTTGCATTTTAATTCCAAAATAAAAAAGCCCCCGGTGCGGACGTATCCGTACAGGGGTCTTTCCCGTGGTGATACTGACACTATAGCGGATTCGGATGAAAAATCAATGATATCCACACGGGCGAAAGCGGGGCGATTTTAATGCAGGGCAAATGCACCGGCGGCGCTTCGCGCCGCCCGTCTTTGGAATGGACGCCGAGCAATTCGTACAGACTCTTCGAGCCGACCTTATATAAACGAAGAACCGTAGCAGGGGGATTAATCCTGATACGGTTCGTAAGCGGACGTGCGGTGGAATGCTAGACGTAATACAGCACCACAAGGGTTTCGATCTTTGGGAAAAGACCTTCCCTCAGGTGCCTAACGATTTTGACCAGCAAGGCTTCGGACGCAGCCTTTGAAAGCCGACTCGAACAACGCAACCGTACCGGAATCTTCCCGACCGACGGACTGAGAAGCTCGGCGTTGAAGTTTTTATCAAGCACCTCGAGGGTTCGCCGGTCGCGCTCCGAAAGTTTGCCTGGATCGGTAATGGGCCGAGGTATCACGATGGATGCTCTCCTGTGCAAGGCGGTGCAGTTCTTCTGTTTCGCACCATACAACAAATACTTGTATTTTGAAAGCATTTATACCTGCACCGGCGGCGCTACGCGCCGCCGGTTTGGTCGATTGTGAATGACCTTGCGCAGAGCGCTCCCATTACTGGTCGTCAGACTTTTCCAGAACGCGATTGTGTGACTGGAATAAAATGGAAGGAAGTTGGGGTTGCCGCACGTTATCAACATGCGACCAATTGTATTTATGCAAATTGGTCTGCATTTGCGATATAATTAGGCATATGCCGAATCCGAAGAAGCCGAGGACAAAATGTCCCGTTTGCAAAAAAGAACCAGCGCGAGCAATTTATACATATTGCAGTAACGCATGCCAGCACGAATTTCAGTACCAGACCTACATCAAGGAGTGGAAAGAGGGAAAAATTTCCGGTTTGAATTCCATCGGACTCGTATCTGATTCCGTCAAAAGATATTTGCGCCAGAAATTCGATAACAAGTGCTGTTTTTGCGGATGGTCAAAAGTCAATCCGAAAACCGGAAAAGTGCCGCTCGTGGCGGACCATATCGACGGGAATTGGAAAAACAATACGGAAGAGAATCTGCGGCTTGTGTGCCCGAATTGCGATTCGTTGAGCCCAACTTTTGCAGGTTCGAATAAAGGGAATGGAAGACCTCTTCGAGCGGCAAGCAACCGAGCCAAGGAGGGTCAACTCCTCGCCCGAATGCGGAAATCGTGATAATTTATTCATGTTCGCAGTTGTGCCACCCTAGCTCAGTTGGTAGAGCATCTCACTCGTAACGAGAAGGTCCGGAGTTCAATTCTCCGGGGTGGCTCCAAAATAGTCAGTGGTATACTCGCCCGTATGGACGAGAAAAGGGAACAGCGGTTGCTCGAACTCGAAGCGATGATGGCATCGCCGGATTTTTGGTTGGACAAAGACAAGGCGCAGGCCTTCATTAGCGAGTATCAGGCGCTCAAAGACGGCGGGACGGGCGACCCTCATGATTCTGGAAATGCGACGCTTGCGATACTTGCGGGCGCGGGCGGCGACGATGCCGAAGATTTTGCGCGCATGCTTCGCCGCATGTACGAGGGGTATGCCGCGCTCAAGGGTTGGCGCACGCATGAGCTTCATGCAAATGAGAACGACCAAGGCGGGTACCGAAACGTGATGATTGAAATCACTGGAAGCGGCGCGTACGGCCGACTGAAGCACGAAGCGGGCGTGCATCGGCTTGTGCGGCAGTCGCCCTTTAATGCAAATGCAAAGCGGCAGACGAGTTTCGCGCTTGTGGAAGTTTTGCCGACGCTTGTTGCGGCCGACAAGGTCACGCTCAAACCGGACGACATTGAAATACAATTTGCGCGCTCGGGCGGCGCGGGCGGGCAAAACGTGAACAAGCGCGAGACGGCAGTGCGCATTCTCCACAAGCCGACCAATCTTTCTGTGCACGTTTCAAGCGAACGCAGCCAGCTCGCGAACCGCGAGAAGGCTCTTGAGCTTTTGAAGGCGAAAATTTTTGCAAAAGAAGAAGCCGAGCGCGAGGCGCTCGCGAAGGGCCGCTCGATAGCCGCGACGACGGCCAACGAGTGGGGGAGCCAAATCCGCTCCTACGTTTTGCATCCGTACAAAATGGTGAAAGACCACCGCACGGAGTTTGAATCCTCGAATCCGGAGAAGGTGCTTGAGGGCGATTTGGACGGGTTTATCGACGCGGCGGCGAAAGCAGGGGCTGAATAGGCCCTTGGAAACGCTTATCCACACCCGCGCAGGGCGTGAATACGCGGTTTGATAGACGGGAAGGAATCAGATGGGGTACAATGAGGAGCGACACATGATTTATTTCGACAAGGTGACGAAACGATACGGGGACATGGCCGCACTCGAGGATGTGACCATCTCCGTCGCCCCCAAAGAATTCGTCACCATCGTCGGCCACTCGGGCGCAGGCAAGACGACGCTTTTGAAACTCTTGCTCGCGGAGGAACGCCCAAGCGAAGGAAATGTCTTTTTTGAATCAATAGACGTAAATGACCTGCCGAGCTCGGCTCTCCACCACTATCGCCGCAAAATCGGCATGGTTTTTCAGGATTTTCGCCTTATACCGAACAAAACCGCCTATGAAAACATCGCTTTCGCGATGGAGGCGGCCGGCCGCACCGACGAAGAAATCGCGAGCGATGTGCCGTATATACTCGACCTCGTAAACTTGGGCGACAAGGCGGCGCATTTCCCCGACCAGCTCTCGGGCGGCGAAAAGCAGCGCATCGCCATCGGCCGCGCCATCATCAATCAGCCGGAACTCATTGTCGCGGACGAGCCGACCGGAAATCTTGACCCGATTAACACCTTCGAAGTTGTGGAGATTTTGAAAAAAATCAACGAGCTTGGCACGACCATCGTGATAACGACGCACAACAAGGGCGTCGTAGACGCCATTGGAAAGCGCGTCGTCACCATCGACCGCGGGAAACTGGTCCGAGACGATGCGGGCGGGAAGTACAGCTTATGATGCCGGCTGATATACTCACCATATGACTTGGATGATTTTCAAACGAATGCTAGTTGCGGGTTGGAAAAACTTCGCCCGCGGCGGCGCGGTTTCCGTCGCGACCGTGCTCATCATGACGGTCACGCTCGGCATCATCAGCTCGCTCATTTTCCTTTCGGCGTTGCTTACGTTCACACTGAACGGATTGAAAGACAAAGTCGACGTGTCGGTCTATTTCGTCACAAGCGCGAGCGAGCAGGACATTCTCTCCGTACAAAACCAAATTGAAAAATTGCCGCAGGTTGCGAGCGTCTCGTACACATCCGCGGCGGACGCACTCGCGGCATTTCGCTCGCGCCACGCGGCGGACCAGCTGACGCTCCAAGCGCTCGACGAACTCGGCGGCAACCCGCTCGACGCATCGCTCTCCATTCGCGCAAAAGACCCGACCGAATACGAAAGCATCGTGAGTTTTCTCGAGGCGTCGCCGGTACTCTCGTCGTCCGGTACGTCCATCATCGACCGCATAAATTACCAACAAAACAAGCAGACCATTGACCGCCTCACGAGCGCCATTCAGGCGACGCGCGAAATCGGGCTCGCCGTCGTCATTTTGTTCTCAATCGCGTCGATTCTCATTGCCTTTGCGACCATCCGCCTCTCCATTTACACCGCCAAAGAGGAGGTCGCCGTGATGCGGCTTGTCGGCGCGAGCAATGCGTACATTCAAGGGCCGTTTATCGTGACCGGCATCATCACGGGAGTCATCGCGGCGTTCATTGTCTTGCTCTTCTTGTGGCCGCTCACGTGGTATGGCGGTGCGAAAACGTCTGCGTGGCTCGGTGGATTCAATCTTGCCGATTATTACGCAAGCCACCTCCTGCTCATCTCGGGAATATTGCTCATTGCTGGCATCGTGCTCGGCGCGGTCGCGTCGGTGCTTGCAATCCGCAGGTACTTGAAGGTCTAATTCATTTGTATGGCAAAAGACGGGCATAAATACATCTTTGTGCTGGGGGGAGTGATGAGCGGCGTGGGGAAGGGCGTCGTCAGCAGTTCGGTCGGTCTTTTATTGCAGCAAAAAGGATATCCGGTAAATCTCGTAAAAATCGATCCCTATTTGAATGTGGATGCCGGCACGATGAATCCGACCGAGCACGGTGAAGTGTTCGTGCTTCGGAGCGGCCTCGAAACCGACCAGGACATGGGCAACTACGAGCGTTTTCTCGGGCGCGACCTCACGAACGACGATTACATGACGAGCGGCATGGTGTACCAGTCGGTCATCGCGCGCGAGCGCGCGCTCGAATACGGCGGCAAATGCGTAGAGGCGATTCCGCACGTGCGCAATGAAATCCTTCGGCGCATCGAAGCCGCGGCTGCCTACAACGGCAGCCGCGTTTCCGTTATTGAAATCGGCGGCACCATCGGCGATTTCCAGAATGCGCTGTTTATCGAGGCCGCACGCGTTTTGAAAATGCAGCATCCCGAGGACGTTTTGTTCGTCATTGTCTCGTACTTGCCGACGCCCGGCACGCTTGGCGAAATGAAAACGAAGCCGACGCAAATGGCCGTGCGCGATTTGAACAGCTACGGCGTGCAGCCGGATTTCATCGTGGCGCGCTCGAAAGAGCCGATTGACGACAAGCGAAAGGAAAAACTATCAATCGCCTGCAACGTGAGCAAGGAGCGCATCATCGCCGCGCCGGACATTTCGAGTATTTACGAAGTGCCGCTCAATTTCGAAAAAAGCAAACTCGGGGACGTGCTGCTTGATGCGCTTAAACTTCCGGCGCAGCACGCCGCATCGCTCGCCGCTTGGAAAAAATTCGTTGTCGCGGCCGCAAACAAAAAAGCGCCGGAGGTTTCGATTGCAGTAGTCGGGAAATATTTTGATACGGGCGACTTCGTGCTCTCCGATGCATACCTTTCGGTCATTGAGGCAATCAAGTTTTCCGCCGCAAAGCTCGGCCTGCGCGCGAAAATCAGCTGGGTGAACTCCAAAGACCTCGAGCGCGAGGGCGCAAAACCGTCGGCGATTCTCGGGCACTATCACGGTATCATCGTACCGGGCGGTTTCGGCGAGACGGGCATCGAAGGGAAAATTAAAGCCATACGGTATGCCCGCGAGCGCAAAATTCCGTATTTCGGGCTGTGCTACGGCATGCAGCTCATGGTCATCGAATACGCGCGGCACGTTCTGAAACTCAAAGACGCGCACACGACCGAAATCAAGAAGACCGCGAAAGACCCGGTCGTCGACGTCATGCTCGAGCAAAAGAAACATCTTGCCGACAATAAGTACGGCGGCACCATGCGGCTCGGCTCGTATCCGGCGTATTTGAAAAAAGGGACCATTGCGCGCGGCGCGTACAAACAGGAATTGGTCGAAGAGCGCCACCGCCACCGGTATGAAATCAATCCGCATTACGTGAAGCCGCTTGAGGAAGCGGGACTTGTTTTTTCCGGCACCAGTCCCGACGGCGTGCTCATGGAAATCGCGGAGTTGCCGACCTCGGAGCATCCGTTCATGCTCGGCACGCAATTCCACCCGGAACTTCAGGCGCGCCCGCTTGCGCCGCACCCGCTTTTTACCGAATTCATTCGCGCCGCCGCAGGCCGCAAAAAGAAAAGATAATTCCGCACGGTTCGTATTGCTTCTCGAAAATCGACGTCTAGGAAATCGCTCGGATTGCCTCGGTGAGAACGTCCACCTGTTTGAAAAATTGCGCGCTGCGTGCGTCGCGCGGGCGCGGCAGGTCAACCGTCAAAATCTTTTCGACATGTCCGGGATGCGAGCCCAGGATGATGATTTGGTCGGAGAGTTCGATGGCGTCCGGAATGAGATGGTTCACCATAAGTATGGTCATGCCGTAGGTGCGCCAAATTTTCAGCAGGTCGGCCTTGAGCGCCTCGGAGGTGATGGTGTCGAGATTTGAAAACGGTTCGTCCATGATGAGAAAGTCGGGAGAAATCGCAAGCGCGCGCGCAAGGCCGACGCGCTGCCTCTGGCCGCCCGAAAGCGCGGCTGGGTAATGGTGTTCCAAGCGGTCAAGCCCGACTTCCTTCAATTTTTCGCGCGCGATGCGTTCGCGGTCTTTTTTGTTCATGCCTTCCATCTGCAGGCCGAATGCCGCGTTTTCAATCGCTGTGAGCCACGGGAAAAGCGCGTAGTTTTGAAATACCATGGCGGGCTTTGAAAAATTCCGCACAACCGTGCCGCGCGCATGCGGAATCAAATTCAATATCATCCGCATCAGCGTCGACTTGCCCGCGCCGGATGGTCCGATGACCGATACGAACGAGCCGCTCGAAATCGAAAATGAAATGTCCTCAAGCGCAGCGACTTCTTTTACCCCTTCGTCGGTGAAGTGTGCGTAGACGCGCGAGAGAACGAGTGCCGCTTCGGATGTGTGTTCCATACTCATTCGGCGTACCGCCTGCTGCTCTGCGCGAGAAGCGGCGCCCATACGATGCGGTTGATGATAAACACGATGATGAGAATCAAAAACATGCCCGCAACGGCCGCCTCGCTGATGCCGGTGGAACTCACATTTTTGATAAACGAGCCGAAGCCGGCGACATTGGTAATTATCTCCGCGCCGATAATCGATTCCCACCCGATGGCGATGCCGACGATTGAACCGGTAAGAATCGCGGGATACGAAAGCGGCGCAAGATAGTACGGAATGCGCCGAAATCCGCGCGCGCCGAAAATGGTCGCGGCATCGTTAAGGTCCGAGTGCGCGTTCTTGATGGCGGTAAGTACGGCAAACAGAATCGGCCACACAATGGAACTCACCGAGAATATGATTATCATCAGATTGGTGTAGCCGAGAAAGTAAATGAAAAAAGGGATAAGCGCGAAAGACGGAATATTTTGCAAAATATCGAAGACGGGGAAGAGGATGTCGGAAAGCGAGCTCCAACCGACGAGAAGCGCAATCGATACGCCGGCGACAAGCGCGATGACGTATGCAAGCAGGAGGCGATAGGTGGTATTCGCGACCGCGCTCGAAAGATCGAGCCAGCTGAATCCGTTTAAGCGCCCGAGGGCGACAAGAAGAATCAAGGAACCGATGACGCCGGCCATGATGACCCATGCCCTGCGATGGCGTCTGCGATGACTGCGCCGCCATGCGGGACTTTGCGGCTGCGAAACGCTTCGAATCATGCCTGTATTCTAGCGCGTTTTAAATCGTATATACTATCAGGGTATGAATATTCACCCTTTGTTCGTGCATTTTCCGATAGCGGTGTTCGCATTGTATTCGATTCTTGAAATTGTCGCCGGTTTTTGGCCGGCGCTCCGTCGGCAGTCGTGGGTCTTTCCGGTGAATGCATTCCTGCTGTTCTCCGGTTTCGTGTCTGCTTTGCTCGCGCTTGTAACGGGCGGCATAGCCAAAGGTCTCGTTACAGGAATCCCGACGGCGTTCATTTTGAAAGTGCACGTGCCGTTTGCCGTTGCGACGACTTTCATTTATTTCGTCATCGGCGCGGCATATCTCGTGCGCATTCTCGATAACAACGGATGGGCTGTTCGCGTCATCGGGCAAAATAAACTGATGAATGCCTCATGGCGTTTGAAGAAAAAAGTCACGCACCTCACGCTCGACAAGGGCTGGTTGCCGGCGCTCGCACTTCTGGGTCTCGTCGGTGTCATCGTGACGGCCGCGCTCGGGACCGCTATCGTCTACGGCCCGACCCTCAATCCGTTCGTGACGTTCGTGTATACGCTCTTCTGGCCGCTTAAGCCGTAGTTGAATAAAAGCCGGTTTTCAAGTATCGTGCATGGAAGTGCGCGGCGCTTCGCGCCGCGCCATTGCGGAATCATCTAATGGTAAGCCCTTCGGGCTTTCTGCCGGCGCTCGCCTCGCATGAGCATATGCAGACATATGCTCATGACTCGGCTCGCTTGGCAGTAGGACACCTCCCATTAGACGAATTTTCAATAGGGTGTGATACTGATGTTATTGCGGGTTCGTCTAATGGTAGGACATCGCCCTCTGGAGGCGAGTATTGGGGTTCGAGTCCCTGACCCGCAGCAATCGGCACAAGAAATCCCCGTTCAGGGGATTTCTTGTTTTGCCGTTGCTAGCGGGGCAGGGACTCGAAGACCTTGAGCATGTCGTGAAAAGCCGAAGGCGAAGCGAGACGCGAAAGGTGTACTGAAGCTGTAATCTTCGAGAAGCGTATTTGCGGTCCCTGACCCGTAGACAACCATTTTGGTATAGTGTAATTATGGAAAGGATAGAAAAATTAAGAGAAGAAGTTAAAAGGTTATACGAAGAAAAGCGTTTCTCGCGCGCCGATTGGGCTGACTGGCTTTATGAAGGGCATGTGGTACTCGTTGGTAACGAGGCCAGAAAGATTGCCCATGAATATGGAGGCAGTCCGGAACTCGCCGAAGCAGCAGGACTTTTGCACGATGTTGCCGATGCTGTCATGAAAAGAGAGGATCCGAACCACGAACAGGAGAGTTTTCGTATTGCGCGGGAATTGTTACAAAAAACCGGATTCAGCGACGATGAAATAGCGATAATCGTTGACGATGCAATAGCCAAGCACAGCTGCCATGGCGATGTTCGTCCCGCTTCGCTAGAAGGGAAGGCGATGGCGGCGGCTGACGGTGTCGTGCACATGACAAGCAATTTTTATGAGTTTGCCGAAAATGGCAATCTGGGTCACCTGTCATCGCAAAAAGTCGCAAAATGGGCTTTACCCAAAATTGACCGCGATTTTACAAATAAGATTGCGTACGAGGATTTGAGGGAGAGGGTACGGCCCGAGTACGAGCGGCTTAAGGCACACTTTACCGAAGTGGCGACTGCACCGTCTTAAGTTAACTATGATCAAGGCAATCATCTTCGATTTAAACGGCGTATTTATCCTAAGTCCGAAATTGAGCGATCGTTTTGAAAAGGATTTCGGCGTTCCTCCTTCTGCATTTCTACCAAAACTCGGAGCGATAATGGATGAGGTTAGAAAGCCAGGAGCGAAGGCGGCGTTTACGTATTGGGAACACGTGCTTAAAGAGTGGGATGTTGATATGACCGAAGCGGAATTTTGGAACTACTGGTTTAGTGCGGAGACGCCCTCCGAAGAAATGATTTCTTTCGCCCGCGAATTAAAACAGAAGGGAGTCAAAGTCATTACGCTCTCAAATAATTTTAAGGAGCGTGCGGAACACTATAGCCATTATCCATGGATGCATGACGCGGTTGATAAGGCGTATTTTTCCTGGCAGACCGGACTCGTGAAGCCGGACGTAGAAGCGTGGCGGCTCGTACTGAACGATTTTGCGCTGAACCCTTCCGAAGCGATTTATTTTGACGGCCAAGAAAAGAACTTGAAGGCCGCGGAAAGTTTGGGAATACGCGCTTTCATGTTCATCAGTCTCGAAGAAACAAGGGACACCGTTGAAGCTCTGCTTGGTTGAAAAATCAAGTTCGTATCATGCGATACAATACGTACATATGGAATACGTATATCATCGAGTTCCAAAAAATATGGTCGGGACAATTCTCTGTCCTCTCAATAGTCTTCGGCAAACACATCCCGAGATATACGCTGAACACGTTAAAAAATATGAGGGCAGAGAACAGTTGCTCACTACTGAAATTCCGCCGCTGCATTGTTTGTGGAACGATGTACTACACTTTACAGCCGTTGCACCGGCAACACTAAAAGCAAATCTGGCTAAAGCGGATACGGAATTGCCGTCCGTTGCCTGGTTCAAAGTTCCCGCGCCGTTGTTGCTGGGAGAAAACAGCATCGCGTTTATCTACCGCAGAGATGAGAATGTCGTTCCGAATTTTAAAGAGTATGAGCCGTTTGATCTTGCACGAATGGATGCCTACCGAATCGTTCCGGAGGGTACGATTGAATATTACAAACAGAAAAAAGCTGAAGGAGTGCGACCATTGCTTTTCCATCTCGTGCCGCATATTTTGTACAAGGGCTCGCTTGATACTGCAGATTTAGACGTTGAATATTCTTAGATTAAGTATTACGTTCGAAGCGTGCCGCTCTGGTGAGCAATTACTAGTGTCTGATACAATTCTCCAATGCCCGAAGAAGAGTCGATTGACATCATCGAACACGGATTGCTCGGCAGCAATTTTTACTGGCACAAATACGAAGCAAAAGGATTGACGAAAGAAGACATTCTTTCCGTCGGCCTCACGAGCGATCGCGTGCACGTGCACAGAGATATTTTGGAACCGTTGCTCGCGGTTGATGCTGAATTTCAAAAGAGAGGCTACAAGTTGTTTATTAAAGAAGGGTATCGTTCAAAAGCTCTGTACGAGATTGTGTACAAAAGGCGCGTTGAAACGTTTGGCAAAGAAGACACTGACCGTCTGCTGAACATGGAAGGAATGCCTCATGCCAAGGGCACATCGGTTGACGTGGCCGTTCGGGATATTCAAATAGGGGAAGAGATAACGAGCAGTTACCCGTTCTGAAAATTGATAAGAAATACTAAGTAAATTGTAATGATACAATTGCTACTGCGGCCACACACCAAACACAATCATAAAATATGATACGAGGAAATTTTATCGGTGCGGCACTTGTTGCAATCATCTACACGGTCTATATCGTATGGCATCCCTTTTCGGCAAAATGGCAAACAGCAACAGCGTTAGTGATTCTTAACGCGTTAACCATCGTGCTTTTATCGTTTGCGTTTAAGGTCTAATAAAAACTTATGACCGTAAAAATTGCAGGAGGTGTCGTACACAAAATGCCTGCGGACTTGCGAAAGGCCCTGCTCTCGACTCAGAAAGCTCTCGCTGTATGGACTGACATTACGCCGCTCGCGCGGAATGAATGGATTTGCTGGGTCACGTCCGGCAAAAAAGCGGAGACGCGGGACATTCGCATCAAGAAGGGACTCTCGAAGCTTTCTGGCGGAATGCGCCGGCCCTGTTGCTGGGCCGGCTGCACGCACCGTCGATGACCCGAAAAACCGCAACAAAAAATAAATTTGACCCGCGCTTCAAGCCGGAGCTGACGCCAAAACAAATGCTGAAGCTCGGTGTTTTCGGCGGACTGTACTTTGCCGACAAGCCGAAGGAGTTTCCGAAAGATTGGTTTGCAGGCGTACCACTATCGACGGACGGGAAGAGCCACAAGGAGTTCAATTATTTTAATGTGAATGCGAGCCAGCCGCTCTCGGTTTGGCAGGCAAAAGGCTGGATACGTCCGCAGGACCCGCGCGGATGGTTCGAGTGGTATTGCCGCTACTATTTGGGACGCAGAAGCGCCGACGATGAGCGGCAAATCAAACGATGGCTCGCGATGCGGCGGCACATCATGCAAATTAAAAACAATTGCCGTCGCGGAGACGTCACTTGTCGGCCCCGCCAACGGCAGGCCTTGCTCCACTGGGCGTACGATTCGCGGGCGTTTTGAACCGTCAATGTGTTCGCACGAGCGTATTATCTCTCAAGCTTTGCCGTTTGGCAGTTTTATGTCAAGCCCCTCGGCCGCGTGCCCGCCAACCGGAATTTTCAGAGGCAATTCCCGTTTCCGTCGTGTGGTAAAATCGGTAGGTAGTATCCGGCGCACATCATTACCATATCCATGATATATTCCCTCATTCCCTGCATTATCATCGGCGTGCTTTTGGTTATTTTCATAGCGCAGAACGTTGCTCCCGTTGTCGTGCTATTTTTCGGCTGGCAGTTTGGAAGTTCGCTGGCGGTAATGCTTATTCTTGCCGTCCTCTCGGGAGTGGTTATCACACTCTCATTTTTGATTCCGAGTTTTATAAAGGACGCGGCGTATATACGCAAGATGAAACGAAAACAGGAGTCGCTCGAGAAGGATCTCGATGATGCGCGGCGCGTCTTGAAAGACATACCGTTCATCCCGGGCGGTTAAAACAGCCGATAGCCGTTGCCGCGCAGCTGATTGCCGGCGCAACGCATCAACTTACTTCGCACAGCGGCGCCGTTTTCTAATCAATAGCTTGGACGCATTCTGTTAATATGGCGAGCGGCGTTTTGAGGTCGAGCCCGAAGTGGTGGCGGGTGGTGTTGTACCCGCTCAGATAGGTCGGCAGAATCGCATTGATTGCCCGTATCTCAATCGAAAGAGCATCAAGACACTCTTCACGCAGTGTGCGATTGAATCGCTCGACGTGCGCATTGTCGTTGCTCTGCCTGACTCTCGTGTGTCGATGGCGTATCGAGAGGCGTTCGGTGAAGTGCATGGAGAACTCGGGGCCATTGTCGGTCTGCACGCACTCGAACAGGAATGGTGCCGCAACCTGTGCCCGCTTCACGAAGAGGAGAGAGACGCGGCAGTTGATGCGCGGGGTCGCCCAGGCGTACGCCCAACGGCTGTATACATCGATTAGTGTATACACGTACAGAACCGTTTTGCCGTGGAGTGCCAGATGGATGGTGTCCACCTCCACAAGAGCGCCCGGATATGCGGCTTCCGGACGTTCCGAGTGCGGGTGGTACCGTTTCCACGGGCTCCGCTTTTTGATGAGGCCGAAACGACCGAGCGTCCGCTTCACCGACGAGAGCGACACCGAGACACCCTCGTCTTCGAGCGCCCGGTGTACGACCTCGGCCGAGCGTTTGAGTACGAGACGCTTCTCGACAATCTTGTTCACAATCTTCGACGGCAGCTCGTTTGGATGATTCCTCGGTTTTGATGAGAGCGTCGGAATCGGATGATACCCGTATATCTTCGCCTTCTTCACCCATTTGCATACCGTACTCGACCCGACGCCGAACCGACGGCCAACCTCGGTGGGCGTATATCCTCTCCTCACCATGTCTGCAGCATCCCTTCTGACCTTGGGCATGTGAGGGTTTTGTGTGTATGCCATGACGCGATGATATCGCGTCCAAGCTATTGAACCATTACGCGGCGCTTGATTTTAAACAATAAACTGCGATTATTCTTTAGATGACCAAAGACGAGATTATTGCCAAGGTAAAAGAACTGGATCTCCCGGCTGGCTCCTTTGTCGTGTTTGGAGGAAGCCCGCTCGCCGTTGCCGGCCTGCGGGAAGCAAACGATATTGATTTGCTGGTAACGCAAGAAGTGTATGACGACTTGAAAGACAAGGGCTGGCAGGAAATCGAAAAGGGTCCGAACGACAAAGCGCTTTCGCATGGCGTTTTCGAAGCGCACAACAATTGGGACTTCAGCTTCTACAATCCGACGCTGAAGGATTTGCTCGTGAACGCCGTGGAAATCGACGGCATACAATTCGCGTCGATTGATGACGTGCGGAAATGGAAAGAGGCCTCCGGCAGAACGAAAGACATACGGGACATAGAACTTATCGATAGGTATCTCGAGACCTGATTTTTAATCGGCGTTCGGTGCTGCGAATTGCTCGGGTATAATCAAATCGATGATACACGAATCAAACATCGAGAAAATGGTTTATTTTGTCCGGCACGGGCAAAGCACCGGGAATATCACCCCCGTCTTTCAATCGCCGGATTCTCCGCTCAGCGAAAAAGGGAAGGAGCAGGCGGAGCGAATCGCCGAACGCATTTCGAAAATTTCGTTTGATGCGCTGATTTCAAGTCCGTACCCGCGAGCGAAACAAACGGCCGAAGTGATTGCAAAAGCGGCCGGGAAAGAGCCGGAATTTTCAGACCTGTTTGTCGAGCGTATGAAGCCGACGAGTGTCAACGGAAAGACATACGAAGATAAAGAAGCGACGGCGCTTTGGCGAGAGTGGGAAAGGAGTTTATACATAACCGGCATGCGGGCGGGCGACGGAGAAAATTATGATGACCACGTTGCGCGCGCGGATAGGGCGCTCGAATACTTGGCGGCGCGGCCCGAAAAATCGCTCGTTGTCGTAACGCACGGATATTTTTTGCGGACAATCGTCGCGCGCACGATTGTGGGCGACCTGCTCTCGGGAGAACTCCTGAGGCGATTTCAAAGAATAGCGGCAATGGAAAACACGGGCATTTCGGTGTTGCGTTTTCACGGCGGTTTCGAAGAAGAACCGACCTGGCGTTTTTGGATTTACAACGACCACTCGCATTTGGGCTAAAAGATTCGCCGTAATCCCGATAAAGAACATCGTTTGCAGTGCTGTATACTTTGAAGCGATGAAAAACGTACTTATCACGGGAATCAGCCGAGGGATTGGAAAGGCGCTTGCGCAGGCATTTCTTGAGAAAGGTTTTTTTGTGATTGGAACATCCAAGACGGGAAGCGTGGATTTTGCGCATGAAAATCTCTCCGTCGTGCCGCTCGACCTTTCTTCCGTTGAAAGCATCGACGCATGCGCAAAGTCGATTCAAGCTCTGAACAAGAATATCGACATTCTCATAAATAATGCGGGCGTAATGCTCGACGAGGAAGAAACGACTTTGATTCCCGAAAAGCTTCGCGCGACGCTTGAGGTGAATCTCATCGGAACCGCCGCCTTCACCGAGAAGATTCTTTCCGATATGGCGAGCGACGGGCATATCATTTTCATTTCTTCGCGCGCGGGTTCGCTCGACTGCACGGGGCATCTTTTGGACCACTACCCACTCCACTATCCCGCGTACAAAATCTCAAAAGCCGCGCTCAATATGTATATGCGCACGCTTGCCATCCGGCTTCAAAAAGGCGGAAGTGGTCTTATCGTGTCGTCGGTGCATCCCGGCTGGGTAAAGACCGATATCGGCGGCGAGGAAGCGGATATCACGCCGGAAGAAGCGGCAAAAAATATTTCGGAATTCGCCGTTACGTCACCCGAAAGCGGATTTTTCTGGTTCAACGGCGAAAAACTTCCGTGGTAGGTCGCATTTTTATACAAAGAAATGGGCATTTTGTCCAGAGATTGACATCTACACGGCAGTGCTATGCTTGAGCGCATGGACAACAAAATAATCGCGGGGCTGGTCGCAATAGTGATAGTTCTGTGCGGTGCGTGGTATTTCTATTCGGGTCAGGAGAAGGGAAGCGGGCAGGTAACGGTCGCGACGACAACGCCGTCGGTTGGCACGTCGACACAGCAAACGACGCTGCCGATTCCCGTAACACACGGCACAAATAACGTCGGTACGACGGCAGCGCCGCCCGCAGCCGAACCGGTCATTCCTCCGAAAGTCATGGGCGTAAATACTCTCGCGTATCTTTTGGGATTGAAAGAAGCATTGGTCTGCAGCGTAAAGACGACATCCGGCACAAAGCGTTCGGGCATGCTCTATATTGCCGAGGGCGAAACGCGCGCCGATCTTACGACCTCGACAAGTGCGGGGACAATAAATACGACGATGATTGACGACGGTTCATACCTATATGTATGGACGAACGGCGCGACAAAAGGACTCAAACTGCTTGCGGCGCCGAGTGGAAACGGAAGCGCTATCGCGACCCGAGGCGGCTTTGATCCTGAGGCCAACATTTCTTTCGCCTGCAATCCGTGGGGAGAAAAGACGGGCCTCTTCACGCCTCCGAGCAGCATTGTGTTCTCGAATACGTACTAACGATGGCTACGATCGAGGATTTTCAGCATCTCGATATTCGAGTCGGGAAAATTCTCGATGTGCGGGATTTTCCGGAGGCGCGCAAGCCGGCGTATAAGCTGCGCATTGATTTTGGACCGGAAGTCGGCGTGAAAAATTCCTCGGCGCAAATTACCGAGCGGTACGAAAAGGCGGATTTGCTCGGAAAAATCGTGCTCGGCGTCGTGAATTTCCCGCCGCGCAAAATCGGCCCGTTTGAATCCGAAGTGCTGACGCTCGGCGTTGCGGATGCAAACGGCAAAGTGATTCTCGCGGTTCCGGACAAGGAAGGTGCGGTAATCGGCGGCCGGTTGTATTAGCGAACATTTTAATTAAAGGAGCCGCCCCATCCATGGAGCGGCTCTTGGTCTCTCTGTGTGCCGGCGTTCGCGTCTAGGCGACGGAACTTTCGACCTGCGGCAAGGTCGACGACAAATGGAGATTAAGCGCGTTTGCGCTAGAGCGGGCGCCGTCCCGGCTGAAGAACTTCAGAAGAAACCCCTCTTCGGTGCGGACGATGACGAAGTCCTCTCGGATGCGGAGCTTGCATCCACCGAGAACATTTGTGACGTGGTCGCGCACCGCAAATTCCTCGTCCTCTCCGGGAAACGGCTTTGCCTCGGCGAGCAGGTGCGACCATGGGACTTCGTACCACCAGACCGGGATATCGGGAAGATGTAATTTAACAGTAAGAGTCACGGAAACCTCCAAGGTTCAAAGTGAACTTTTGAGAGTATATCCACATTTTTCATATTGTCCAGAAGCAGTTCGTGGCGGGGTTAAAAAGCATCAGCCCGGCGGTAATCCGCCGGGCAAAAAGAATGTTCACCCACCGCTGTCGGTGGTTCTCCAGACGCGGTGTCTCTCCGCGAATTCGTCGATTTCCACCCCGTCGGGAGGTGCCGCGTTTAAGTATGTGATACTCTGCACGGCTCCTCGTTCCCGAAAGAACACCGCTACTACTTTTACTTCGAAGCGCGTGCCTTTGTGGAAGACAAGTCCTGAAAGCTCGCGGAGAACAACCTGCTCGTCTTGTCCGGCGGGTTCCTGCTGAGGGTCGCCGTACCGTTCGACCATAACATTGAATTCGCGCCGCAGGTCGATGGGATGTCCGTTTTTATGCACCAAGCACTTGCTCCTTTCTGGTACAGGTATACAGAGCCGTTCAGTTTGTGTCAACGCATCGCTCTCGAGCGGAGCTCGCGCCGTGATACGCTACACGCATGGCCAAATACGAAAAACTTGTGCGGGACAACATTCCGGAAATTCTGGACAAGAAGGGAGTTCAGTATGAAAAGCGCATCGCAACGCCCGAGGAATACAAAGTTGAGCTAATGAAAAAGCTTGCAGAGGAAGCCGTGGAGTTTGGCGAAGCGGGTGCGCCCGAAAAACTTGCTGATGTGTTCGAGGTCATTTCCGCTCGCAAGCGCTTGCCGGAGTATGCGAATGTGGAACAACTGCAAAATGAAAAGCGCGACGAACGCGGCGGTTTCGAAAAACGAATTATTTTAAAAGGGGAGAAATAAAACTTAAATCTCTTCGGGCGTGAGGACGAGCGTTTGGCCGCTCGCGAGCTCGCCCGACAGAAGCTTCTTTGCGACTAGATTTTCCACTTTCTCCTGCACAAGGTGGCGGAGCGGCCGGGCGCCGAATTCTTTGTCGAATCCTTCGCTTGCGAGTTTTTGCAAAACGGCCGCATCGGCGACGACCGTGATGCTTTTCTCTTCGAGCCGGCGATTCAAATCGTCGATAAAGAGCTTTGCGACTTGTCCGACTTCCGATTCCGTGAGCGGCTTAAACATAATGATGGCGTCGAAACGATTGAGAAATTCTGGATGGAAAATGCCTTCTTTCTGAATCGCGTCGAGAATGCGCTCCTTGAGCGCCGCTTCGGTTTCTCCGCTTCCGACCGACTCGCGGATGAGCTCCGCGCCCGCATTTGAAGTGGCGAGAATGAGCGTATTGGTAAAGTCGACGGTGCGCCCAAGCGCATCGGTGAGCCGTCCATCGTCAAGCACCTGCAGGAAAATGTTTAGAATATTTGGCTCGGCTTTTTCAAGTTCGTCGAGAAGCACGAGCGAAAACGGATTGTCCATTATCGCGGTCGTGAGAATGCCCCTTCCCGAAGCGCCGCCGATGAGACGCTCGACCGAATCCGCCTGCTGGTACTCCGACATATCGAAGCGAATCATGCGCTCCTCGGAACCGAAGTAAATCGCGGCGAGCGCTTTCGCGGTCTCCGTTTTTCCGACGCCGGTCGGTCCAAGGAAAAGGAAACTGCCGATAGGCCGTTTTGCGGACGAGAGTCCCGAACGCACGCGGCGCAAAGCATTTGAAATGGTGGTAATCGCCTCGTCCTGGCCGATGACCCGCGCGTGAAGCGAGTCCTCAAGCTGAAGAAGAATCTGGCGCTCGTCCGCATTCACCTGCCCGACAGGAATCGCGGTCTTCTGGTGGACGACCGCTTCGATATGCTCCTCCGTCACGACCGAACTGTTCGCTTTTGTGCTTGCAAAAACCGCCGCTTCCTGAAGTAGGTCAATCGCCTTTTCCGGGAAGGGCATATTTTTGATGTAGCGGTCGGAAAGCTCGACAGCCGCGGAAATCGCTTGGAAAGGAATCCACACTTTGTCGTGCGCCTCGATGTGCGGCACGGCGTCGCGCAAAATCGCATACGCTTCCTCTTTCGTCGGCTCGTGTGCCTCGACTTTCTCGAAAAGATGCGTGAGCTCGGGGTGTTTCGCAATCATTTCATGGAATCCTTCGTGCGTCGTGAGGCCGATGACTTGCAAATGAGCCGAGTTGAGGAAGGGAAGAAGGACGGCGGTCGCATCGAGAGCGCCCGCGGCTTCCGTGGTGCTGAATAGCGTGTGAATGTTGTCTATGAAAAGTATGATATTTCCCGCCATAACCGCTTCGTTCAAAAGGGTTTGCAGGCGCGCTTCAAGTTCATGATTGCTTTTCACGCCGTTTGCAAGCGTGCTCACTTCAAGATTTAGCACGCGCTTGTGGGCGAGCGCGGGAAGCGTCTCGCCGAGCGCAATCCGCTGCGCAAGCGTGGTCACGACGACTTTCTTGCCGACGCCCGGTTCTCCGACGAGAATCACGTTGTTTCTTCCGTCGCGCGCAAGCACGCGCTCAATCGCTTCCGTTTCGACCTGCCGTCCGTAGAGGCGCGGGGAGTCCGCGTCGCCGAAACCGACGTCGGCCGCATATTGTTCAAGGTGCGGCGTGTAGCCCGACGACCACGATTGTCCGATGCTCCGCGTACGCATGAGGTTTTCGCGCCGCCAAAAAGCGCTCCGTGTTTCTTCGCGCTCCGCGATTTCCTTTTCCCAATCAAGCAGAAGAGCGATTTCCTTGACGTCGAGCTTGCGGTCGAGAATAAATTGCTTTAAAAACGGCGACTCGACGCAAAGCCCGAGAAAAAGGTCCTGCCAGGAGAGGATTCTCGAGCCGCCTTCTTTGCTCAGGCACGCGTAAATGAATTGGGAGAGCGCATCCGGATTTGACGGTCCGACCGGTTTTTGCAGATACGCCTGTACATCATGCTTGAAGTTCTGCGGCACCGTTCCAAGCCGCGCAAGCACATACCCCATGCCGGGAGCCGAAATCATCGGCAAAAGGAGAGCGGTCGGTTCTTTCAGAACCGAAGCGTTCACGATGCGAAGCGCCTCATAGTCGAGATACTCGGCGAGATTCTCCTCGCCTGCGGCAGGGGTTGGTCCGGATGAAAGATACGTCCTGATGAAAAAATCATAGAGCTTCGAAAGGTACGCCACCGCCGCCGCAGTCACTGCCAATGTCCACGTGGGTGCGGACGACACTCTGAAAAACCAAAGCACGAAAAAAAGAAGCGCGACGATTGCGCTAATGCGCGCGACCATTCGCGCGACAGGCGTCGGGAACACGGCCGCCGTTATGACCGCGCGATACAAACGGGGCTTCCTTGGTTCGAGGTAGCTCATGGGTGAAGCTGATATTTATGCACATCCGGCAGATGCACCTGAGGAATCTGCGGCATCATAAAGGTTGACGCGGGATAAGACGCAAATCCCGCAAGGAGAAGAAACGGCGTTGCAAACCAGAGCACGATGGCCGCGGGACCGAGTAAAAATATGACGGACTCCGCAATGAGCCCGATGACGATAGTGACGGAGCGGATGATGCATCCGACAACGCTCGACATCACGTTTACGACGATGGCGCGCGCGGACCCGGTGAGGTCAAACGGTCCGTCATAATTTTCCGTATCGCGATGCCATGGGTAGAGAAGGGTGCGAAGCAAAAGAGGAATCGAAAAATAATTGAGATTTGCGTCGAGATAGTTCTTCCAGATGCGAAGAATCGTCCGCGGCGCCACAAATGCATACCAAAAAAAGAATGCTTCGAGCGTGCTGCCGCCGACTGCCGGTGCGTTGGTTATTGTTTCCGCCTCCATAGGTGCTTTGACAAAAGTATAGCAAACATCGCGAGCGTTTTTGTGCGCGGCTGGTGCGGATTACCAAAGTTTTAGAAGCGCAGTCAAGGATGTTGTGCGCGGCGGATTTATTGGGTATGGTTTCGGCAGCGCCTTGTTCTTTACAGGGTTTGTAATTCCATAAGGAGGGAATTCTCATCTCCACAACGTATACGATGAATGGCTCGCGGAAAGACTCGCTTGTCACTGCAGTTCCTTTCGACCGGCAAAATGGCGGAGGGAATCTTGATCACGCGCGACTCAACGGTTGCAATGGGACTCAAAGTAATGACAACGATCGACTGCCGAGCGGTATTCTCCATCTGCCTGACAACTTCTGGGAAACGCATCGAATTCTCGAATCGTCCGACACCGACGCCCACAGTCGCGCAAGCTACACGATGTCTGGTCCGGCACTCAAAGGTGTCGTACCGAATCAGGCGCTTGTTCTGCCTCAACAAAACGGCGACTCAATTGTTGCTACTGTTCGGGCAATCAATGGCGACGCGGTAACTTTCGAGAGCATTCGGGATTATCGGAAGAAGGCGAACAAGATTTGCGGCGATTTCAAGGCCCGAAATCTCGAACAGTCGATCGCTCTGAACCTGTTGCTGGATCCGGAAGTTCATCTCGTTAGTCTTGCCGGTGTCGCCGGGACGGGCAAGACATTGCTGACCTTGGCGGCGGCGATGCATCAGATCAAAACAATCGGGTGCTATAGCCAAATCATCGTGACCAGATCTTTGCAGGCCATGGACACCGACCCCGGCTCTCTCCCGGGCACCGAAGCAGAAAAGCTTCACGCCTGGTTGAGGTGCATCTGGGACAATCTCAAGGAACTCTCGAAGTATTGCGGACAAGGGGATCTTGAGGAAATCATCGAGCCGCGGGCGCTTGCTTTCGCCCGAGGGAGTTCTCCGAGCGGCTACTTCTTCATCGTAGACGAGGCGCAAAATCTGTCGCCAAAGCTGATGAAGAGCGTCGTGACGCGAGCTGGTTTCAACACGAAGATGATCTTCCTCGGAAATCTTGACCAAATCGACAACAAAGATCTCGATGCGACGACTTCAGGATTGACCCACCTTGGAAACACCATCAAGCACTTCCCTCGTGGAGCCGCACTGACTCTGAAGCACTGCGAGCGCTCCGAAGTCGCAGACTTTGGGAACAAGTACCTCTAGCACATACATCAGTCATCTCGCCGCGGCTTGGAAACCGCGGCGAGCTCATTTTTATACGCAATACAGTCCCCACGGTGAGTTCATGGAATTCGTGTTAGCATCAAACGGCTTACTTAGGCGGCACATACAATGGAAAAAGAAAGCGAAACAACCGCACCGGCGGCCGTGCAGGCAAATCTCTTCGGGCTTTTGAAACCCTATGCTTTTTTGGTGGGCGTACTCATCGTGCTTACCATCGGGAGCAATGCGCTGAGCTTAATCGTGCCGAAAATTATTTCGAGCGCTATCGACACGTACTCGCAGGGCGCGTTTAATTTGACGCTCATCGGTGAAGAATTTTTTGCGATAGTATTCAGCGTTTTCCTCATCGGCTATCTGCAGGGGGTTTTGCAGACGTACACCTCCGAAAGGGTGGCCCGCGATTTGCGCGTCCGGCTTACCGCGAAGATTTCCGGACAGGACTATTCCTATATTGAAGAAGTTACGCCGTCGAAATTGCTCACCAATCTCACCTCCGACGTCGATGCCGTAAAAAGCTTTGTGTCGCAGGCGGTCGCGACAATCGTCTCGTCGATTTTTGTCATCATCGGCGCGAGCGTGCTTCTGCTTTTCATCGACTGGAAGCTCGCCCTTGCGGTCTTGGTGATGGTTCCGCTCATTGCGGGCACGTTTGCCGGATTCCTTCTTCGCGTGCGGTCTTTTTTCACAAAGTCACAGGAGGCCATCGATTGGCTTAACAAAGTCATCACCGAAAATATTTTGGGCGCAGGCCTTATCCGTCTTTTATATGCACGGGACTCCGAGTATAAAAAATTCTTGGCGGCCAATGAAGAGGCGCAGAAAATCGGTTTCAGCATTCTGCGCCTTTTTGCCGCGCTTTTGCCGGTTCTCTTTTTCATAACCGAGCTCGCGACGCTCACGATTCTGCTTCTCGGCGGACGCTATGTCATCGGCGGAACTTTGAGTTTGGGCAACTTTGCCGCATTCAACAGCTACCTGCTCATTCTCATTTTCCCGATTATCATGATCGGCTTTATGAGCAATGTCATCGCGCAGGCGGACGCTTCGTATAAGCGCATCGCGCAGGTTCTGTTTGCCCCCGACAAACCGCAGGGCGGCACGCTTGTCGCCGATTTGAAGGGCGATGTCGATGTCGAGCAGGTCTCGCTCGTTCTCGGCGATAAAGACATTTTGCGCGATGTCTCGCTTTCGGTTCCCGCCGGCACGCGCACGGCGATTATCGGCCCCACTGCCGCAGGGAAGACACAGCTTTTGAATCTGCTCATCGGCCTTTTGAAGCCAAAGGAGGGCGTCATCAAATACGACGGCAAACCGATAGACGAATACGATAAAAAATCCCTGCACAATCAAATCGGCTTTGTCTTTCAGGACAGCGTCATTTTCAATCTGACGCTTCGCGAAAATATCGCTTTCAGCAACACGGTCAAAGACGAGGACATTCAAAAAGCGATTGAGACGGCGGAGCTCTCGGACTTTATTCAAAATCTGCCGGACGGGCTTGATACCGTTTTGTCGGAGCGAGGAACCTCGATTTCGGGCGGGCAAAAACAGCGTCTCATGCTTGCCCGCGCGCTCGCGCTCAATCCGCGCGTATTGCTTCTCGACGACTTCACTGCGCGCGTCGACGTGCGCACCGAGCGCACGATTGTGGAAAATCTCCGGAAAAATTATCCGGAGCTCACGCTCATTTCCGTCACGCAGAAAATTGCGCCGATTGAAAAGTACGACCAAATCGTTCTGCTTATGGAAGGGGAAGTGCTCGCAAGCGGGACGCACGAGCATTTGCTCGAAACGTCGCCCGAATACGCGCAGATTTTCGAATCGCAAAAAAGCACCAATGCCTATGAACTACAAGCTTAATATGTCCGAAACGGAGAGTGAGAAGGGGTCCTTGGGGCAAGGGCTTCGAAAGCTTTGGGCGCTCACCGCGGGCGAAGGACGCAATCTATTCGTGTCGCTCGCCGCGATTTTGGTTTCGTCCGCGAGCTCGCTTGCGGCGCCGTTCATCATCGGCTACACCATCGACCATTTCATAGCAACAAAAGATTTCCACGGCGTGCTTGTTGCATCATGTGTGCTTCTTGCCGTGTACATCGTGGGCGGAATCGGAAGCTATGTGCAGACGCTTACGATGGGCGGCATCGGTATCCGCATTCTTTTCAAACTGCGCAATTCGATTTTCAATAAACTGCAGGAGCTGCCGATTGTTTTCTTCAATCAAAATAAATCGGGCGACCTGATTTCGCGCATCAACAACGACACGCAGAAGCTCAACCAGCTGTTTGCGGAATCCCTCACGCGCTTTATCGGCGGTCTCTTTACACTGACCGGCACCGGCATCTTCCTCATCGTGCTCAACTGGCGGCTCGGGATTGCCGCACTTCTTCCCGCGCTCATGGTCACCCTCATCGTGCGCGTCATCTCCCCGTGGGTGCAGGCGCGCAACCTCAAAAGCCTCCAGTCCTTGGGCGGCATGAGCGCGGAAATCCAAGAATCCCTCAAAAACTTCAAAGCGATGATTGCTTTCAATCGCCTCGACTACTTCCGCGAAAAATTCAACGAGAGCAATACGGCAAACTATCGCGCTTCCATCGGCGCGGGCGTCGCGAACAATCTGTTCGGCCCGATGTTTGATCTCTCCTACGATTTAGGACAGCTCATCGTGCTTGCTTACGGTATCTATCTCATTTCGAGCGGCATTTTTACGGTCGGACTTCTCATTAGCTTCCTTATCTACACGAGCAATTTCTACAACCCGCTCCGCCAATTTGCTTCCGTATGGTCGAGCGTTCAGCTCGCACTCGCCGGGCTTCAGCGCATCACCGATATCCTGAATCTCGAGTCCGACATGCCCATCGTGCCTTCAAAGCAAACCGACTCACCGCTCGTGCTCGAATTCAAAGATGTTTCTTTCCATTATCCGGACGGCACCGACATCTTGAAAAACATCAATTTGAAACTTGAAAAAGGGAAGACCTATGCGCTTGTTGGTCCGACCGGCGGCGGCAAGACTACAACTGCTTCGCTCATGGCGCGGCTTTACGACCCGACCAAAGGCAGTGTCTTCTTTCAAGGTAAAGACATCCGCGCATACGAGTCGGCCGAGCGCGCGCAAAAAATCGGCTATCTCCTCCAAGAGCCGTTCCTCTTTACCGGAACCGTGCGCGACAACATTGTGTACGGCAATGCCGCATACCTCAATCGCACAAGCGAAGAGTTGGCCGCGATTTTGAAAGACGAAGGCCTCGCAAATCTTTTGGAGCGCTTTGAAGGCGGGCTCGACACCGAAATCACGTCGGGTGGCGAGACCATAAGCTTGGGGCAAAAACAGCTCATCGCATTTATCCGCGCCGTGCTTCGAAGTCCCGAGCTTCTCATTTTGGACGAAGCCACCGCCAACATCGATACCGTCACGGAGAAATTGCTTGAAGACATTTTAAATAAGCTTCCGGCCACCACGACGAAAGTAGTTATCGCGCACCGCCTAAACACCATCAGCGACGCGGACGAAATCTACTTCGTAAACTCGGGCGAAATCACCTCCGCGGGCTCGATGCAACACGCCCTCGACCTCCTCCTTCATGGCAAGCGGGAGAGTTAGGGTAGAAGCGGTATACTTATTTCCATGCGCATAGATATAGTCGGACTACCGGCGGCGGGGAAGTCGACGCTTGCTGAAGCGATATCAAAAAAACTTTCTATACCGCACATCCATCTCGACCGTTTTTGGTTTGAGAGTGGCGGACACATCAGCGGTGGTTCGGCGCCGACTATCCAACAAGTGCGGGCGAGAGTGAGAGATAAAGCGACAGAGGCGCTTAAAGCAGAGTCTTGGGTTTCAGACGGGACATATCTGCATATACAAGATCTTATAGCCGCACAGGCAGATCAGATTATTTTTCTCGATATCCCACTTTGGAGACGGCTAGTAAGCCACGGGAAAAGAATGTTGCATCCGCGAGAACGCCATAAAGAAACGAGTTTTTGGGACGACGTACTATTCTTCGGGGAAATTATTAAGCGAACCTTTACCAAGGCGTCGAAACTCCGTCGATTTATTAATGAACACAAAAATAAAGTACTCATTTTGCGCTCACATAAAGAAATTGATGCCTATCTTGAACGTTTGTCCTAAGAGAACATTTCTCGCTTGAATCACGGAATCACCTCCGCGGGCTCGATGCAGCACGCCCTCGACCTCCTCCTCCACGGCAAGAGGGAGAGTTAACAAAGTGTGGTAAAACCCTCTCCACCTAAATTCCAATCAGTGTTAATCTAGTCGCTATGTCTCTCAATAAAATAAGCATAGGGAAGATTGCCGAGAGAATAGTCATGAACGAACTCGAGTCGCGCGGGTACCGCACAACGGATCTTAACAAAGACGGTATGAGTGCGAATTCAGATATACTCGCCGCAAAGAATGGAAAAACTTGGCAAATACAAGTGAAAGGCGCGACCAATAAAATAGGTGCCAGATGGTGGATTCAGTATGGGCATTCCGATTCGGAAACTATCAGTGGACGAGAGCCCGTTTTCAACAGAAAGGATTCATTTTACACAGCACAGTATGTCGCTTTTGTCGCAGTTCAATCGCCATCAAAATATCAGTGCTATATTCTTCCAATTAAAACAGCTGAGAAAGCTGCACAGATTAACCTAAATAGAGGTTACAGGAAGCCAAAACTTGATGGTGGAGAAAAAAAGCCGGGCAAGATGTGGACTGTTATCGAGAAAAGTGACAGAGAGCGAGTTCATGACCCGCTGTTAGAAAAAGAACGGAAGATTCTAGAAACGGGAAAAGATGCTTGGAATTTAAAGTAGAGCTAAGTGGGACTAATTACGATAAAAAAGACAATGTCACATCCGAGTGCTCGTGCAGCACGCCCTCGACCTCCTCCTCCACGGCAAAAGGGAGAGTTAGAACCGCAGTGATACAATAGCCGGTATATGGCGAAAAATAAGGTGGTGATATATCAGGCGAAGAATGGCGCAATCGAACTGCGTGGCGATTTCGAACACGAGAGCATTTGGGCGACACAAGCCCAGATTGCAGACGTTTTTGGAATTGAACGTTCGGTGGTCACAAAACACATCAGAAAGATCTTCACAGACAAGGAAATTGATGAAAAGAGTAATGTGCAAAAAATGCACATTACTTCCTTCAAGCCGACGGCCATGTATTCATTGGATGTTGTTTTAAGCGTCGGATACAGGACAAATTCGAAAGTTGCCATCGAATTCCGCCAATGGGCGACCAAGACGCTTCGCGAGCACATCACGAAGGGGTACACCATCAATCGCAAGCAAATCGGCAAAAACTACGATGCCTTTATGAAGTCGGTCGGCGACATTCAGGCGCTTTTGCCCGAACACGTCGTTCTCGATCCGAAAGCGATACTCGAATTGGTAAAAGAGTTTTCGGGAACATGGATTTCGCTCGATGCCTACGACCGCGGTACGCTCACGCCGGTCGGAATTACCAAGAAAGCAATTAAGCTCACCGGCGTCGAACTTACCGAGGCAATCGCCAATCTTCGCTCGGAACTTTTAAAGAAAGGAGAAGCGACGGAAATTTTTGCGCAAGAACGAGCCGCCGGGAATGTGGAAGGAATTGTCGGTAACGTCATGCAGACGTTTGGCGGGAAGCCGGTGTACGCGAGCATCGAAGAAAAGGCCGCACATCTTCTGTATTTCATGGTCAAGAACCATCCGTTTACCGACGGCAACAAGCGCTCGGGTGCTTTTGCGTTTATCTGGTTCTTGCGAAAGGCGAAAGTAAAAACGGCCCGAAATATCAATCCGAGCGCGCTCACTGCGCTTACTCTTTTGACGGCCGAGAGCGACCCGAAAAACAAAGAGCAAATGGTCGCGCTCATTACCCAACTCCTGAAATAAATTATGGAGACAAATACGCCCAAAGTGCCGCTGGAATTTACGAAAGATCAATATATTGCGCTCGCGCAACTGGTTTACCTCGGGAATTGGATGGCAAATTGTCATAGGACAGGAAGGGAAGACGACCCGCATCTGGATAAATACAATGAAATTGCGGATTACGTTTTTTCGCTTGCGCCGCTGTTTGGCCTTCCCAAGCAATTTGAACACCAATTGGAATACGACCCTTCAGGACAAGATACTGAAATCAGCCGGCTTATTAAGGAATATGACGATGAAGCTTTTTGGGATGAACTTGAAGATCGTCTTGGCGATAGGGATTTCTTCAATAGATATAGCGAAGAAGAATGGAAAAAAATGACGCAGGAAGAGCGGTTTATGAAACTGCAAGATTGCATTATTAAGTGGGAGGACGAATTTGAAGAGTATGGCATATCACGATTGGGAATCGTAGAGAAATAACTCTGCCGTGTTTCGCGGGCTCGATGCAGCACGCCCTCGACCTCCTCCTTCATGGCAAGAGGGAGAGTTGAGCACCCGGTCGAATCTCATTCTCCGCTAAGCTACAATAGTAAAATGAATGAATCATTTCCTAACCCCAAGACGGCGGGCGAAAGTGAGAAAGCGCCTAATCTTAAATTTGCACAACTCGCACCTGAAGTCTGGAAGGCCTTGGGAGAATTGCCTAGGACCGTATGGGTACGTAGAGGTGTTGAAAATCCAGAAACCGTTCAAGATCACATAGTTGCGTTAAGGGTTTTGGCGAATTCGTTCGGGAATCTCACCGATGAGGAGAAAGATGGATTGTTCGACATGCTTGAAGTGCACGATTGGCCGGAGGCAATTCACGGAGATGAAGTCATCACAACAATCGACGAGGCTGAAAGAAAAATGCTGAAAGCAATCAAGTTCGAAAATGAAAAGAAAGCATTGACGCAAATTTGCAGTGGAATGGGGGATGCCGGAGAGGAGATTATGAAACTTTGGCTTCGCTTTGAATCTTCAGGCGATGCCGCCGCATCTTTCGGAAGACAGCTCGATAAATATCAAGCGGTTGAAAAGGCATTGGAGTATGAAAAGGAACAACATATTCCGTTGTTTGAAGAATTTTATACTTATGCGCTTCCATATATTTCTCATCCCATTTTGCTTGACCGAATGTCAGCATTGAAGTTGGAATGGGAAGTTCTTCAGAAGAAATAATGTTTTCGATGCAATACGCCCTCGACCTCCTCCTCCACGGCAAGCGGGAGAGTTGAGCTGTTGCAAAACTTGCAACAGTTCGAATATCTATAAAGTAAGCCATCTATTGAAAAGCAATATGCAAAAAATGCATATTGCTTTTCAAACACCACTAGGATTTGCGAGGATTTTCGCGTATTATTTCCAAAGCAATATGCCTACGCTTACTCTTAAAAAGGAACCAAAACGCGCTGTCTCACAAAAAAGGCAGGAGCCATCTTTTGCCGATACTTTTTTGAATAAAATCATATGCGGAGATGTCGTTGACGTAATGAAAAGAATTCCTGACGGTTCAATCGACATCGTCGTAACTTCGCCTCCGTACAATCTGAAGAATTCTACTGGCAACGGAATGAAAGACGGACGTGGAGGCAAATGGGCGAACGCTGCACTCCAAAAAGGATATTCTCATCACAATGACTGCATGCCGCATGAGGAGTATGTGGACTGGCAGAGACGATGCCTTATTGAAATGATGCGGATTATCCCTGACGACGGCGCAATTTTTTATAATCACAAATGGCGCGTGCAAAACGGACTATTACAGGACCGACAGGACATTGTGAACAGTTTTCCCGTTCGCCAAATAATTATCTGGCGCCGGAAAGGTGGTTTCAATTTTAATCCGGGTTATTTTGTGCCGACATACGAAGTTATTTATCTCATCGCGAAAAAAGATTTTAGACTTGCTCCGAAAGCAAATGGGCATGGAGACGTGTGGGAATTTACGCAAGAAATGAATAACGAACACCCGGCGGCTTTTCCAGTAGATTTGATAGACAGAATCATATCTTCAACTACTGCTAAAACAATCCTAGATCCTTTCATGGGTTCAGGTACTACTGCTATTTCAGCTCTTAATCATGGGCGACAATATGTCGGTATCGAGATTTCGCCGGAGTACTGCGAAATGGCAGAGAAAAGAATCAAAGACCATTTAGCACAAATAAGACTTTTATAATTCCATGCCCAAACCTGTCATTTATACGAAGCCAGCACTCATTGCAAAACTGCAAAAGATTTCAGCTGCTGGATGGATTCCAAATGCTCGACACGGTAATGCGGGTGGAATTGGAAACACGCTGGAAGATTTGCTCGGTATAAAAGAAAATAATTTGCCGATACCAAATGCTGCGGAATGGGAATTGAAGACGCAAAGAATCGACACAACTTCTCTCACGACACTTTTCCATATTGAGCCTTCGCCGCGAGCCATTCGATTCGTTCCGCAAATTCTCCTGCCGAAATACGGGTGGGCTCACCAGGAAAGTGGCACGACGTACCCGAAATGCGAAATGAGTTTTCGACAAACAATACATGGACAGTCGCCGAGCGATAGAGGCTTTAAAGTTGTCATAGACCGAAAGGAACGCAAAGTCTTGATTTCGTTTGATGCACAAAGTGTTGATGTTCGGCACAAGAAGTGGCTCGCTGGTGTGGGCAAGAAGGTGGGCCTTAAGGATCTCAATCCGCAACCCTATTGGGGATTCGACGATTTGGAGCACAAGGCAGGGACAAAATTGCTTAATGCGTTTTATGTACAGGCCGAAGTCAAGAAAGAAAAGAAGAAAGAGTTTTACCACTATACGAAAGTGACTATGTTGCAGAAATTCAGCTTTGAAGGCTTTCTAAAAGCTTTGGAAGAAGGGAAAGTTCTTGTCGATTTCGACGCGCGCACGGGACACAATCATGGTACGAAATTTAGGATGAGGCAGGATTGTCTACCGATGTTATACGAAAAGGCCACTGCCATAATTTAAGGCGTGACACTTGTACAAATATGGCAATACATTTCAAAACAAACACCCCACAGGCTTTACTAAATGCTTTCAAAAAAGCGATTGACGAAAAGCTAATTGTAACTTGGTCATGTGATACGGATGGTGATTTTACGCATACGCCAGATCAGTGGAGGAATAAGGCTTGGCTTCGCCCACACGTCAGGACTGGTGAACTTGTTCTAACAATTATTAAACCAGAACCCGTCAACATCAGCTCGCTGGTATATGCCGTTTATCATGGGCGTTTTATAGAAAGTATGTTGCAGCATTGTGATACTTTATTTTCGGAAGGTGTTGCAACTGCACTTCCAACAACAGAAGATCGCATTTCATAAAATTTTATGGCAGCAAAAAAAGTATCAAAAAAAATTACAGTTCGGAGACCGCACCCTGGAAGAGCAATACCAAACCAATCTCACATTTTTTACAGAACTACCCTCGAAGCAGAAAGTCCCGGGAGCCTATTCGAATTTGAACACAGTGTCATTTTAAAAACGGTCGAGGCGGTCAATAATTTCAATACATTATACAGAACGGGGCGTAGTGGGGCGAGAGGTGGACCGTCTACGCACGCACAACAAGATTTATATCGAGCCATGTTAATTTTTGCGTGTGCCGGACTGGATATGCTTGTCAAACAACTTTTGAGTTCCAAACTCTCGATGTTGGTTGATGTCGATGAGACTGCACAGAACAAATTTAAAGAATACGTCAGGAGTGGAATTAACCGAAACGAGAAAGATACGCTAAATACAGTTGCCCTTGCATTGATTGATAGACAACCGCGAGACGTTTTTCTGAGGGACTATATTGAAAGCATGACAAAAGAAAGTCTCCAGTCGACAGGCCAACTTTGCAAAGCTTCCGACGCATCTGGATTAAATACCAAGCAGATTTTTACTACTGCAAAACTTAATTTATTAAGAGACGCCTTTACGGTGAGAAATGAAATTAGCCATAATATGGATATTAATCTGCTTGGCGCAGCTTCGAGGACAGTTAGATATCGTACTCGAAAAACTAGAACTGAATCCACTATGGAGGGATATACAAAAACCATCTTAGATCTGGCGCAAGAACTTTTCACAGCGTATAAAGTTAAATTCGGCGAGCATCAAATTGGCGTTGAAAAGAAAGCAGCACCACTAGTTGGAAATTAGTTGGTAGTCGCAGATAGACATGACCGAGTTTTAATCAAAACTGATGTCAAAATTGCAAATGCGAAGTCAATTGCCAAAGAGAAACATCTCATACACGCTCAAGGTGAGTAAGCGCGCGCGGAGGATGCGGCTAACCGTACGCTGTGACGGCGCGTGCGTAGTGACGGTGCCGCGGCAAATGAATAAGCGGCTGGCCGAGGAATTTGTCGCAAAAAAATCGGTTTGGATTTCGGACAAGCTCGACTATTTTAAAAAGTTTACCGGACAGGTTTTTGTAAAAAGCAGTAAAAAGCATTTTGCCGAGCACAAAGCAAGCGCGCTAGCGCTTGCTGAAAAACGCATTGAACATTTCAATTCCTCGTATCATTTTCGCGTGAACAAGATACAAATCAGAAATCAAAAGACGCGGTGGGGCAGTTGCTCGCGCAAGGGCAATTTGAATTTTAACTACAAAATCGCGCTTTTGCCGCCGCATCTTGCGGACTACATCGTCGTGCATGAGCTCTGCCACTTAGGCGAATTCAATCATTCGAAGAAATTTTGGGATTTGGTCGCCAAAACCGTGCCGGACTACCGTGCTTTGCGAAAAGAACTCAAGAAAAGCCGCCTGGGTTTTTCTTGAGGCGAGTGGAGGTGGTAAAATTCGAAAATGGATGCCGACGGACGGAAGTTAGTCAACATAGCGTATATCGATGCCGCCAATCTCGATAAGGCGCTTCGGTTGACGCTTCTCTGGGAGCTCGATTACGGAAGATTCCGCAAATGGCTTAGCGATAAATACAAAGTCGAGCGTGCATATATTTTCATCGGTCTGATTCCGCGGTACAAGAATCTTTATAATTATCTGCAAGGTTGCGGTTTTGAACTGGTTTTCAAAGATGTTCTCTATGACATGGGTAAGGTGAAAGGGAATTGCGATACAGATCTTGTGACGCAAGCCATGACAGATATGTACGAGGGCGACTTACAGAAAGCGGTAATCGTCGCGAGCGATGGTGATTATGCTCCGCTGATAAAAATATTGAGTGACAAAGGAAAACTGGAGACAATCTTATCTCCCGCTCCTGCAAGCAAATGCTCAATCTTGTTGAAGAGGACGGACGCCCCGATTGCGTATATTGACGACCAAAAGCATCTTCTTGAGGCACGGACAAAAAGGCGAATATAAAAAGGAAAAACCCCCGGCAGAGACGAACTCTGCAAGGGTCTTTTCCGTGGTGATTGAGCGTATTATACATCCTCAAGATTTAATTTCAATGAGGTTGGGGATAGCTCGATTTCGGCTCTTTCAGTATTCGGGGGCAATCTTTACTACGGGCTTCTACAGCGTTATAGTCGGGCACATGCTTATCAACCAGCACGTCTCTACTTGGTCGAGCTATCCGCCCCACGGTGGCTATTCATATTGACTGAGACGGCTGCCAAATTCTGTTCACAACTGAACCTGCCCTCTCGGGGCAGTTTTTGTTTTTCAGAAATGAGCCGGATATGGCAGAACTGCAAACTCAGAAATCAAAGGAGTAAATCGTGATTCAACTTGCACCTGGTGTAACACTCGTTAACTCCAACTTCTCGATTGTTCTTTCGCATCCAACCGCTTCAAGAGTCATCCTCGCAGTACCGCATGACGGGTTCATAGCAAACGATTTTGCGGGAATGTTTCAAGTGCGAAGATCGGGCGTCAAAGGGCGCGATGCCCATGTGTATCCGATTGTAAACGACATCGTGTACGGCGCTTTGATGCGTGGCGCAAAGATAGATGTTGTGCGCTTCTTGATGGCGCGGGCGTATGTCGATGCCAATCGAGAATTGCCATCAGGCGCCAATCTTGACCCGGACACGCAAGGGCAAACGGCACTTGATGATACCCGATTAAAAGGCGTCTATGAGCACTACCACTCGGAGTTGTGCCGCTTGGTAGAGCAGTCGATGCGCATGTTTGGAAAAGAAAACATCATCTTCTTGGACATGCACGGGTTCGGCAAACAACCCAAAATAGCTCCGACAGAGGGTTATGACCTCATCCTTGGAACGGGAAATCGGACGACTATCCATTTCGGAGAAGTCGACCGGCTGCTTGCACGCTTTTTGGAAGCGCGCGGATACAAAGTCTTCCTGCCCGCCGAGACGCCTGCTGTTCCCGAAGGCGATCCGTTTAGTGCCGGTCATACCACGCGCTGGTATGCAAAACACTACGGCATCAACGCTATTCAAATCGAGATTTACTCGGCATTTCGGAAGCGTGAATCACAGCAACAAGGGCAGAAACTCTCTGCCGACTTGGCAGATTTTCTGTCCAAGTACTACAAATAGCCAAAAACCTCGGTACGTTGTACCGAGGTTTTTAATTTGAGCGCGAAACCTATAAGATAAAGCCATGCAGTGGAAACATCCCCCTATAATCAAAATCTATGAAGCGTTGGGGGCTTTAACCGACAAACGCATAATGGTTTCTAAGGATACTGCCAAGGTCTACTCATCCAGTGGCAATAAGTTCTATGACGTTATGTACGACCCCGCTTCAAACTCCATCATGACTAACGATAACGGGTCTTTTTATAAGGGCTATCTCGGATATCCTGCGATAGCATTCTTGATGGCGATTGGAAAACTATCGTACACAGCCGCAATCGCTGAAGAGATGAAAGGCATTCGCTGGAAGGACATAAACCAGAAGTTTAAAAATGATTTTGAGAAAACACTCGAACACATACTGGCCGACAAATCACCGCACGAGCGGGAAAAAATAGACGATGAGGTCAAAAAGATTGACGCACAGATACGGGCGCAAACATTTAACCTTTTGGGCGAGAAGATGCGGCCCCCTGAAGGTTATTGAGCCGTCTGGGCTTTTCTTGAAATGCGGGAGGATGTTCGCCCGACCTTCACAATCGGAAATGCTAGTATGAGGCCATTATGGAACCGAAAGCAGACATTGCGCTTATAGGGCTCGCGGTGATGGGGCAGAACTTGGTGCTGAACATGGACGACCACGGGTATACCGTCGTCGTGTATAACCGGACGACGTCGAAAGTGGACGAGTTTTTGGCGAATGAAGCGAAAGGGACGAAGATTATCGGCGCACATTCAATCGAGGAGATGGTGTCGAAGTTAAAGCGCCCGCGGCGCGTGATGATGCTCGTCAAAGCAGGCGCGCCGGTGGATGAGTTTATCGAGCAGTTGCTTTCGCACCTGGAGAAAGGCGACATCATCATCGACGGCGGAAATTCGCTTTTTGAAGATACGAATCGGCGCACGGCATATGTGGAGAGCAAAGGCCTGCTCTACATCGGCACGGGCGTTTCGGGCGGCGAGGAGGGTGCGCGGCGCGGGCCGAGCATCATGCCCGGCGGCTCCGCCGCCGGGTGGCCTTTTGTGAAGGAAATTTTTCAGAGCATTTCGGCAAAAGTCGAAGATGGCACGCCCTGCTGTGACTGGGTGGGCGAGCGCGGCGCGGGGCACTACGTCAAAATGGTGCACAACGGCATCGAGTACGGCGACATGCAGCTCATCGGCGAGGCGTACAGCATTATGAAAAACGGCCTCGGCATGAGCGCGGATGAAATGCAGAGCGTCTTTGCCGAGTGGAACAAGGGCACGCTCGATTCGTATTTGATAGAAATCACCGCCGACATTCTCGCGAAAAAAGACGAAGACGGCTCGCCGCTCGTCGACAAGATTTTGGATGCCGCCGGTCAAAAGGGAACGGGCAAATGGACGGTGATTAACTCGCTTCACGTCGGCATCCCGATTACGCTCATCGCCGAGGCGGTCTACTCGCGCTGTGTTTCCGCGCTGAAAGACGAACGCGTGAAGGCGTCGAAGAAACTGAAGGGGCCGAAAGCATTGCTCGGAAGCATTGCGGGTGATGCGGAAAAGAAAAAAAAGTTTATCGCCGATTTGCACGATGCGCTGTATGCATCAAAAATCGTGAGCTATGCGCAGGGCTACATGCTCATGCGCGCCGCCGCGAAAGAGTACGGCTTTGACCTCAACTACGGCAACATCGCGCTCATGTGGCGCGGCGGCTGTATCATTCGCTCGCGTTTTCTCGGAAAGATAAAAGAGGCGTACGAAAAGAATCCGAAGCTCGCGAATCTGCTTCTCGACGATTATTTTCGCGGCGAAATACGCGCCGCGCAAAAAGGATGGCGAAACATCGTCGCGACAGCCGCGAAGCGGGGAATTCCCGTGCCGGCCTTCAGCACGGCGCTCTCTTTCTTCGACCAGTATCGAAGCGCATCACTTCCCGCGAACCTGCTCCAAGCCCAGCGCGACTACTTTGGCGCGCACACCTACGAACGCGTCGACAAACCGCGCGGCGAATTCTTCCACACGAACTGGACGGGCCGCGGCGGTTCGACGAGCAGCAGCACCTACAGCGTTTAAGGCGTAAGGTCGGTAAAAAGCTCCGCGCCCGCGACATCTTTCCATACGCGGCACGGCGTCTCCGCAAGTCCGCCCTCGTCTGCGAGCAGTCTTTCGAGTGACCGGCGTTTGTTTTCGCCGACCATATAAATAATCGCCGTGTCGATGGTTCGCATGAAAGGGAGCGTCGTCGTCACGCGCAGGCGAAATGGATTTCTGTCTTTTGCATCGTAGGACGCGACCCAATGTGCGTCGTCGTTAAACGTCGTGTTGAAAAACTCGACCTCGTCGGGGTGGGGCATCATGCCGCCCGTGTGGCCGTCCGGCCCGATGCCGACCATTGCAATAACGGCGCCATGCGTGCGTCCGCGCCAGTCGCGGAGTCCGTCTTCAAAACGCTTTGCGAGTCCTTCGATGCTTTCGCCATCCTCTACACGCGTATCGATAAAATGCGCGCCATTTGCCGAAATCTTTTTATAAAAATCGGTTTGCGTAATGAGCGCAAACGTATTGTTTGCCGGATCGGTGGTGTATCGCTCGTCGAGCACGCTCACCGTGCTTCGCGGGCCGAAATTATTCGAGTCGAGGTGGTCGAGAATCGCAAGCGACGAACCGCCGCAGGAGAGAAAGAGGAATTCTTTGCCCGCTTGCTTCGCAAAAGCTTCGTTCAGCGCTTGTGCGGCCCCTTCGATTACCTTGTCGCCCGGCAGTGTGTGGATTTTCATAGGGAATAGCGTAGCACACGATGCGCGGCGCCCTTGGCGCCGCGCATCGTTGTCCCCAGTGGTGCGAAATAGCGCCATCTGACATAGTGGGAATATGCACTATCAAAAGAAAAAGACGCAAATCGTCGCCACTATCGGTCCCGCAAGCGAATCGGTCGAGATGCTTGAAAAGCTCGTGAACGCGGGGTTAAACGTTGCGCGCTGCAACATGAGCCACGGCAATCATGAGAGCCATGCCGCGCAGATAAAAAACATTCGCACCGTCGCGGAAAAACTCGACGTGCCGCTGCCGGTTCTTCTTGACCTCTCGGGTCCGAAAATCCGCACCGGCGACTACGTGACCGAACGCATCACCATTGAGACGGGGAGGGAAATCATTATCACAACCGAAGAAATCGTCGGCGACGCTTCGCGCATCTCCGTCAACTACCCGAAACTTCCGCAGGAAGTGGAAACAGGTACGAACATCCTTGTTGACGACGGAAAGAAAATTCTCGAGGTTATGTCCGTGGATGGTACCGAAATCCGCTGCCGCATCGTAATGGGCGGCGAACTTAAATCGCGCCGCGGCGTGAATGTTCCGGGCGCTCATCTTTCCATCGCGACGATTACCGAAAAAGACCGCGAGGACCTCGCGTTCGGTTTGCAACTCGGCGTTGATATCGTCACACTCTCGTTTGTACGCCGCGCCGAGGACGTGCGCGAACTTCGCGCACTCATGGAAAAGGCGGGCAACATCGTTCCTATTATCGTAAAAATCGAGACGCAGGAAGCGATTGATAATCTGGACGCGATTCTTGCCGAGGCGGACGGCGCAATGGTTGCGCGCGGCGACCTCGCCGTCGAAGTTCCGACCGAAATGGTGCCGCTCTATCAAAAAGAAATCATCGGCAAATGCAATTTGCTCGGCAAGCCGGTCATCACCGCAACGCAAATGCTCGAATCGATGATTCATTCTCCCGTGCCGACGCGCGCGGAGGTCTCCGACATCGCAAACGCTATCAACGACGGCACGGACGCCGTGATGCTTTCCGAAGAAAGCGCGCTCGGCGAGTATCCCGTCGAAGCGGTCTCGATGATGTCGCGCATCGCCGAGACCATCGAGAAACATCAGGCGGCGGTGAAAGAGGTCAAAGAAATCAGCATTCAGGATTCAATAAGCAAATCGGTGTGGCACACGGCGCGCATGATACACGCGAGAATCATCGTGACCTTGACCGAATCCGGCACGACCGCTCGGCTCGTCTCGCGCTTTCGCCCGGCGTGTCCGATTATTGCGCTCACGCCGAACCAGAAAACGCTCCATAGCTTGGCGCTCTCGCGCGGCGTGTACTCGTACGAATTCAAAAGCGCAGGCAATTTCGACGCAAATGTCGCATTGGTAAAAGAATTCATCCAAAACGAGAAGCTTGCGCAGGAGGGCGACTCGGTTGTGATTGCGGCCGGACTCGACTTCGGCGTGCGCGGCTCGACGAACATGCTGTTCGTCCTGAAGATTTGACTGCGGCCGCCTGCTACTGCTTCGGCGCGTTGACGGAGTTGTACACGGTCCGCGAAATGCTCGCGATGGCCGATGCCAAATCGTCGTAATTGTCTCCGCGCGTCATCACACAGAGCAGATACGGGCTGGTCGGGGCATACACGATGCCGCAGTCGTGGAGTTGGTTGACGGTATCCAGCTCGCGTTCTCCGAACTTGTGCGATACGGGAACGCCGTTCGGCACGCCCGCGACGAGTCCTTGCGTGAATGTCGATTGAGACAGAGCGTCGAGCACAAATTCCGAATCGTCCCGGTTGAGATACGTTGCGTTGTACAGGGTGCGGAAGAAAGACGCGTAATTCTGCACGGTGGTCGTGGCGTCCACATCCTGCGGCGGATTTTGAATGCCGAGATCGGAAAACGAGTCGGTGAGTTCTTTCCAGTCGATGGAGTTCGCAAGCAAATAGGCGGCGTTGTTGTCGGAGTATTTCAGCGTCGATTCGATGAGCTCTTTAACCGTGTACGATTTTCCGGGCGCAATCTTCTGCGCTGGAGGGTAGTGCTGTTCGTCGTCGATGGGCGGAGTGTCGAACGTGATTTTTTTATCGATGAACCCGGGGTCGCTTTCGGCGTGGTGCAATACGCTCATGACGACCGGGACCTTGAGAAGGCTTCCCGGAGTAAAGACAGCGGATCCGTCGATGCCGAACCACGCGCCGTCGTTCATTTGCCTGAAATATACGGAGACCTCCGTGACCTTGCCTTGCGCGGTCCAGGCGGAAATAAGCGATTGCAGGCCGCTCTTCAGCTTGTTCGCGTCGCTATTTTGCAGAGCGGCAGGGTCGGTATTGGCGCATTCGATGAGCGGGCTGATGAAATCATGTTCGTCCGCGTTTGCGCGGATATCGACTTCCTGGTCGGTCGCCGCAGGAGCCGGTGCGGATTGCGCTCCCATTTGACGGCCGATGAGTAGGCCGGCGAGCACTCCGGCGCAAAGCGCGAGAACCGGCAGCCAATGCATTCTGGTTTCTCTCGGAAACGTCATGGGGACGAGGGTAGTATACGCTATTCCCGCGCATTTTCTCACGGGCGCGGGCGGGGCGGTGTTTATATTCGAATGTCTGTCATACTATAGTTCTTATGCCGTCTAAAAACTATGCCTCTATGAATATGCGCTTCATCATATCTGCCGTCATTATCGTCGCAATACTCGGTATTTGGTATTGGGCAAGCAAGTCTCACGTGGCGCAAACGCAGGCCCCGCAAACGCAAACCGCAGATTACAAAAACGCGGCATACACTATCGAAGGGCAATCGGTAACGCTCGTAAACGGAAGTTCGACGGTTCCGGCCGCGCCCGGTTCGGCTTCGAACATCGTGACGCAGTATTTCGGGAATGAGGCGACCGGCGATTTGAACGGCGACGGCGTTCCGGACGTTGCGTTTATTCTTACGCAAAACAGCGGCGGCAGCGGCACCTTTTATTACATTGTCGCGGCGATTAAAACGCCGGACGGCTATCAAGGCACGAACGGCATTCTGCTTGGCGACCGCATTGCTCCGCAAACGACGCAAATCGAAGACGGACAGGTTGTCGTGAATTACGCCGACCGCAGTCCAAGCGAGCCGATGTCCGCGGAGCCGTCAATCGGCGTATCGAAATATCTGCAGATCGCAAACGGTATGCTCGCTGAAATTCCCGCAAACGAATACGCCGCCGGGAATCTTCTTCTCGGCACGGACGCAAGCGCAAAGCTCGGAACATATCTCATCGGCTCGAACGGCATGACGCTCTATGCGTACGACAAAGACGCTTCAAGCACGTCAAATTGCACCGGCGCGTGCGCGGCGGCGTGGCCGCCGTATCTTGTCGGCACGACGAGCGTCCTTGCGAACGTGCAATCGGGCGTCTCGGGAACGGTCGGCACGTTGACGCGCGGCGACGGCACGAAACAGATGACGTACAACGGCGCGCCGCTATACTATTACAAATCGGATACGAAGTCCGGCGATATGAAAGGTCAGGGCGTCGCAAACCAATGGAAAGTCGTGCATCCATAATTCTGTCCGGCGCGAATTTCGTGTAGTATTGAACTATGAATATAATTTTGTACACAAAAAACGGCTGTCCTTGGTGCAAAGGCGTTTTGGATTTGCTGCGTGAAAAACGAGTTGCGTTTGAGGAGCGCGAAGTGCTCGGCAACACGGCGTATTTCGACGAGCTTCTCGTGAAATCCTTTCAGACAAAGACGCCGACGCTCGACATCGATGGTTACATTCTCGCCGATTCGGACAAAGAGCAGGTTGCGGAATATCTAAAAGGGAAGGGCGTTGCGGGCTTTTGAAGGAGTATACTTGCGGTATGAATACAACCACGAAAATAATTCTTGCTATTGTGATTGTCGCGGTCGCCGGCGTCGCCATCTATTTTGAAGTGTCGCATTTGTTTCCGCCCGCGCCTGTGCCTGTGTTGCCGGTTACGGTTGCCACTTCGACGCCGGTAGTGCAGCCGCAAGTTACGACCGCGTTGTACTCGTGCGACGGCGGCAAGAGTATTACGGCCGCGTTTTCGGAAAACGCTTCATCCACGGCGGCAACATCCACAAGCCCAGATCAGCCGCCCGTGCCGAACGGCATCGTCGCGCTCACTCTTTCCGACGGCCGCGCGATGACGCTTAACCAAACCATTTCAGCCGACGGCGGCCGCTACGCGAATGCCGACGAATCGTTCGTATTTTGGGATAAGGGCAACACTGCGCTCGTTCTCGAAAATAATAAACCGTCATCCTTTACCGGTTGCATCGTAGTTGCGCCGGAGCCGACGGGAATCGCGCTTCCGGAAATATATTCGAATTCCATATTCGGTTTCTCGATTCGTTTGCCCTACGGCTATGCGACCGGTACGCCGTATAAGTACCAGGAACTCGGTCCGGGGAAAAGCATTTCCGGAATAAAGTTCACTATAGCGTCTAGCACACACGCAGGCACCAATCTCGGGTCCGACAGCTATGTGGGCGTCGAACAGATTCCGAAAGCGCCGATTTGCACCGCCGCGCTTTTTCTTGAAAAGGGAATCACGGCAACAATCGTGAACGAGGGAGACATGCAGTATTCGCTCGCAACGTCAACCGGCGCAGGCGCAGGCAACCGCTACGAGGAGACGGTGTATGCGTATCCGGGCACGAGTCCTTGCATCGCCGTGCGTTACTTCATTCACTACGGCGTCATCGAAAATTATCCCGCCGGCGCGGTGAAAGAATTCGACAAACAAGCGCTGCTTACGGAGTTTGACGGGATTCGCCATACGCTCACGGTCGCGCAGTAGTATGGCATCGGGTACGTATCGGTCGTATCGGGAATTTCGCAAGCCATCGTGGGCGCCGCCCGCATGGCTGTTCGGTCCCGTGTGGACGGTGCTCTACATTCTCATTGCGATTTCCTTCGGCGCGGTTTTCTACCAAACGTTTGCGGGAAATCTGTCGTGGCTCGTCGCGCTGCCGTTTGCGCTCAATCTCGTATTCAATTTTTCCTTCACATGGCTTGAATTCGGCATTAAAAATATGCGGCTCGCGGCGGTCGATGTTCTGCTCGTTCTCGCGACGCTCATCTGGGCGATTGTCGCCGTCTTTCCGCTCGTTCCGTGGGTCGCGTATGCGAACATTCCGTATTTACTCTGGGTATCTTTCGCTACCGTTTTGCAACTGACGGTGACGTATCTAAATACCTAAACGGCGCGGATTTCGCTCACGCGGCGGCTGATTTTTCAGCGAGTTTTTCGCTATGCGTTTTCAGTTTTCCCGTGAGCCACGAGCTCGACTGCACTTTGCCCCCGAAGCCGATATTGAATAGCATCTCGATACCGTGCTTCTTGCATACGGCGGATTCGGGGATTTCATCCTCATTCCGCCGGTCGCCGCCGTTTGCAAAAATATCCGGTCGAATTGCATCGAGTTCGCGGCAAACCGAACGATCGATGTCATCTTCTCCATGCGTCGACAGCACAACCTCATCGACGAAATCAAACGCGCCGATGATTTCCGCGCGTTCTGCTTCCGGCATAAAAACAAACCCTTTCTTAGTTGTCAGCCAGTTGTCGTTATTCAAAATCACGACGAGCCGGTCGCCGAGCGCACGCGCTTCCTGCATCATGCGGATGTGTCCGATATGAATCGGGTCGAAACCTCCGGAGACAACAACGGTTTTCTTTCCGTTTTTCATTCAATCAGTATACCCGATTTATTTCAGTCCGATGTGCGTTAGGAACGTTTCAAGTTCTTTTCCTTCTATCGGCCGCCACGCGCCTTTTGGCAAGTTTTCGAGACGAATGTTGAGCACGCGCGTGCGTTCCAGTTCGACGACGGTGTTGTACAGCGCCGAGACCATGCGGCGTATCTGATGCTTTTTGCCCTCGGTAAGCGTAATCGTAAACGTATTTGCGCCGGTCTTTTTAATCTTGCACGGCTTCGTGAGATAGTCGTCAATCATCACACCCGACTCCATTTTCTGTTTGAAGCTTTCGCGGAGCGGTTCTTGCGTGCGCACGCGGTATTCTTTTTCGTGTTCGTACTCGGGACTCAAGAGCCGGTCGGTGACGCGGCCGTCGTCGGTCAGAATCAGCAATCCGCTCGAGTCCTTATCGAGGCGGCCGACCGGAAAGACATTGCGAAGCTCCTTCGCTTTTTCTACCGCCTGCTTGATGTCTTTTTCACCGTTTTGCGGCGAGTGAGTAATGATGCCGACCGGTTTATTGTATGCGAAATATACATACTTTTTAGGTTTATCTTTGCCGCGAAGCTCGACGCGGTCGCCTTCTTGCACTTTGTCGCCAAGCACGGCCACGCGGTCGTTCAAAAGCACTTTGCCGCGGGCGATAAGCTCGTCTGCGCCGCGGCGCGTTGAAACGCCCTGCTTTGCGAGGTATTTGTTGATGCGCATAGGGTATTCCTCCGCGGCCGGTTTGGTAGGTTTTGCCATAAGCGCACTATACCTTATTTTTCTTGACAATGGTTGCGGAAACGCGCAGTATCACCGCAGATGCTTTGAGCGCATGATGCATGCGCATTTGCGGCAAATCGGAAAGGAACGACATGCCGACTGTATTGCAAGAGTCCTTGGTACATCTCGAAAATATGTTAGGAGGACATACGAGAGAATTGGTGCTCATAATCCGGCGGGAAATGCAGAACTCGCTCCTTGCTCGGTCCGCCGACGGCAAAAAGGAAGACCGGGGCCGTCACCTCAGTGTCATGTACCACATGGGTCTCCTCACGGGCGGCAAGGTTGTTATGGATGAGGGGAATGGAACGTTCTCCTTGCCGATGCAAAGGTGCGTCGCCGTCGTCGTAGGACAACCCCCAATCAGGACAAAGCCGCCCGCTTTTCCGCTCGACACGCTGCGTCTTCTGGGCAAAAGAATTTGGGCCGACTACCATAATGGAATCGGTTTTCAAGTTCTCGCCGGCGACGGAGTGGTGCGCCACTATAGGTCGGCTGCCGATTTGCTGCTTTTCGGATGCAGTCCGACGGAGTGGTACAAAACGCTCACTGCCGCCATCGAAGATTTGGCAGAGTGGCCGATGTAGCGGCCTAAAGAGCGCCGCAGCAAAGGCGTCGCACGTGCGGCGCCTTTTTCCATTTTTCCCCGAATTGCGCTAGGGTGGAGAGATGGCTCGCGAAGAAAGCGTCATTCGCTTCGAAAAGGTCTCATTTGAATACGGACACAACAAACCAATCCTCGACGAGGTTGATTTTCCGATTCGACGCGGGATGAAGATGGCGGTGATGGGACAGAACGGCGCGGGGAAGTCGACACTCTTCGGGCTTATCGCCGGAACGCTCAAGCCGGAGTCGGGCGAAATTCATACGGCGCACGGCGTGACGATTGCAACCGCGCCGCAGGTGATTCCGCGAGACGCGCTCAATCTGACTGTCCGTGAATTTTTCCAAAAATGTTTTAGCAAGCCGATGTACGACATCGACCCAAGAATCGACGATGTGCTTGAAGTCGTAAATCTCAAGCACCACGAGAAACTTCACGACCGCGTACTTAAAACATTTTCCGGCGGACAGCAGGCGCGATTACTGCTCGCTTCAGCGCTCATTCAGAATCCGGAATTGCTCTTGCTTGACGAGCCGACAAACAATCTTGATACGGCGGGCATCAAACACCTCACCGATTTTCTCGTCGACTATCCGAAAACCTGCATCGTCATCTCTCACGATGCGGACTTTTTAAATGCGTTTACCACCGGCGTGCTCTACCTCGACGTTTTTACGCGCAAAATCGAGCAGTATCCCGGAAACTATCGCGACGTCCAGCGCGACATCTTGCTTCGCATCGAAAAAGAAAATCGGAAGAATGCCCAGCTCGAGAAAAAGATTCAGGACAATAAAGACAAGGCGAACTTCTTCGCGCAGAAAGGTGGCAAGATGCGCCTCGTCGCAAAGAAGATGCGCATGGAGGTTGAAGAAATGGAGGAAGCCAAAGTGGATGTGCGCAAAGAAGACAAAACGATTCGGCCGTTTACGATTCCGGCGCAGCAGGAATTAAGCGGCGTGGTGCTTTCGCTCGCGTCGTACAGCGTGCAAAAAGGAAAAAAGCCGGTGAAGAAAACGGCAAACATCGCTTTGCGGAAAAATAATCATCTTCTTCTCAAAGGTCCGAACGGTATCGGCAAAAGCACCCTGCTTGAAGCCATCGCGCGCGGCGATGCGGCAGGCGCGACAATTTCTGCGGGCGTAAAAGTCGGCTACTATCGGCAGGATTTTTCAACGCTTGATTTCAATCAGACCGTGTACGAAGCGCTTGCGCATGCGATGGGGAAGGCGGGCGAACAGCATCTGCGCACGGTCGCGGCCGGTTTTTTACTCATGGGCGATGTGATTCATACGAAAATCGGCAACCTTTCCGAAGGCCAGAAAGGACTTGTTGCGTTCGCGTCGCTCGTGCTTGAGCGTCCCGGACTCCTTATTCTCGATGAGCCGACGAACCACATCAACTTTCGCCACCTGCCGATTATCGCCAAAGCGCTCGATGCGTATGCCGGTGCGATGATACTCGTCTCGCACGTGCCCGAATTTGTGGCGCAGATACGCATCGACGATATTCTGGACCTGGAAAATAAACTCTAGGATTTGGTACTATTACTATGGTCATTCCGGATGGCCGGAAAGGAGCTTTCGATGGAGTTGTGGCAGATCCTCGACAACATTGATGTGCTGGTGTGGTTTGCCGGGACCTGCCTGCTGTTCGCAATCTTCCGGTTTGTAAACGCTCTGTTTCGAGCGTTCGTTCCCGTCGATCCGAGTACTTTGCGTTGGCTTGTTGTGGCGCTGTTCGTATTCGTTGGGCGCCTGCTCTTCAGCATAACGATAGAACCGCTTGTTCTACGATTACGATTCAGGATTCGTTCTTGAGGCCCGTCGTGAGGACGGGTCTCTTTCGTGAGCGGTGTACTTTTTTGGAGAAGGTGGTATTGTCCTACTAGGAAGAAAGAGAGGTCACTCAATATCATGTGTTACGAGTTCAATAAAAAATCCCCGTATTCCCACGCTGGGGGAATTGCCGGAAATCCGAACAAGCCACGCGCGCGCGGAAATCCGGTTCAGCACATAGTCGCAATGGGAATGATAGGCGTCGCGGCCTTGTTCGCAATGATTCATGCCGCACGCGGGTCTCTCGAATCCCTGAATCGCTTCCCGAAGCCCTCGAAGTAGATTCTATTCCATTCACCCGCGCCGAAAGGCGCGGGTCTGACTTTGATATACTGATTCCATCGGTATGGAAAAACAAACGCTCCCCGAAGAACTCGAGGAATATTGGGAAATACTCGGTCCGGGCCTCACCACCGGCGCCGCGGACGACGACCCGTCCGGCATTGCGACGTATTCGCAGGCGGGCGCGCAATACGGTCCGCAACTCATTTGGATGGCGCTGTTTACGTATCCGTTCATGGCCGTCGTGCAGGAGATGTGCGCGCGCATCGGGCTCGTCTCGGGCCGCGGCCTTGCGGCAAATATCCGCCGGCACTACTCGCCGGGCGCGCTCTATACGGTGACCGCGCTCCTGTTTTTTGCGAATACGCTCAATATCGCGGCGGATCTTGCCGCAATGGCCGCGGCGTCCCGGCTAATTTTCCCCGGCATTGCCATCGAACTGTTTGTGATTTTCTTCGCATGCGTCAGTTTGGTGCTGCAAATTTTCGTAAGCTACGCGCAGTACTCGAAATATCTAAAATACCTCACGTTCGCATTGCTCTCGTACGCGGTCGTTGCGTTTTCGGTGCATCTCGACTGGGCGAATATTCTGTATCACACCGTCGTTCCATCGATTACATTTTCGAAAGACCAGCTGTTTCTGATTTGCGCCGTGCTCGGCACGACCATCTCGCCGTACCTGTTCTTTTGGCAGACGTCGCAGGAAATCGAGGAAGATATTTTGCACGGTGAGACGAGTGTAAAAAAACGCCGAGCCGACGTTACTCCGCACTCCATTAAAAATATGCGTACCGATATCTGGAGCGGCATGCTGTTTTCAAACCTAACAACTTTTTTTATCTTCGCCGCGTGCGCCGGAACGCTGTACGCGCACGGCCTCACCAACATTGCGACGGCAGACCAAGCCGCGCTCGCCCTCAAACCGTTTGGAGAATTTGCGTATTTCATCTTTGCGCTCGGCATCATCGGGACCGGACTGCTTGCCATACCGGTGCTCGCGGGCTCGACCGCGTATGCGCTCGCAGAAATTTTCGGATGGAAATACGGTTTGTATCGCAAGCTGAAACAAGCGTGGGCTTTTTACGGCGTCATCATTCTTTCGATGCTGCTCGGCATCCTTGCGAACTTCGCGCACCTCGACCCGATTAAGACGCTCATTTATGCGGCAGTTGCGAACGGCGTCATTGCGCCGTTCGTCCTCTTTTTCGTTGTGCGAATTTCGGGCAATAAAAAAATCATGGGGCAGTATGCGAACAATCGTACTATTTCCTGGCTGGGTTGGATAACGATTGTATTTATGGCCGTTTCGGGCGTAGCCGCCATTTCGACCTTGTTTTAATCAATTGCATTCGACCGCGGGAAAAACTTGCAAATCCTAATTACCTAAGATACTTTCCTAAGAGAAAGGAGGCTGCTAATGTCCGTTGAAGCTCTTGTTCCAATTGTTCGTTTTGAATCTGAAGATGTTCCGGCCGGAGTCGTCTGGTGGTCGAGGTTGGATGGTCGATATCTCGTTGAGGTCCGCAGACTTAGCGATTACCAGGGCCTTTTCGTGGTATTCGACCACAAGGACAACGACAGGGTCATCGATAGAGAAGAAGTCGGACTTTCGTATGAAGCCGCGTACGGTCCTGACGTCGCTGATGTGGATTTTTGGCGTGAGAAGGCCGCGGAGGTAGTTGACGGTATCGGCGGATAAATACCGCCCGCAGAGCGCCTGCTCTTGCGGGCGTTTCTGTTTTACAACGAAGCAGATACCTTGTTTTAAATACATTAATGTTGTATATTTTCTACATCGGCCAGTACGGCCATTTTTATTTGTATGGAAATCCGGAATATCGCAATCATTGCGCACGTGGACCACGGGAAAACCGCGCTCACTGACGCTATCCTAAAACAAACGCATGCCTCTCCCGAAGGCACGACGATGGACACCAATCCGCTTGAACACGAGCGGGGCATTACCATTTACGCAAAAAATGCCGCCGTCGAATACAAAGGCACGAAAATCAACATCGTCGATACGCCGGGACATGCGGACTTCGGCAGCGAAGTCGAGCGCGTACTGCGCTCCATCGACTCGGTGCTTCTCGTCGTCGATGCGCAGGAAGGACCGATGCCGCAGACGCGGTTCGTTTTGAAGAAGTCGCTTGAACTCGGGTTGAAGCCGATTGTCGTGCTCAATAAGATAGACAAGCCGGCCGCAAATCCGGCGCGCTCGGAAGAGCAAGTCCTTGAGCTTTTCCTGGAACTCGGCGCATCCGACGAGCAATCCGATTTTCCGGTTATCTACTCAATCGGCCGCGAAGGCATCGCCATCAAAAATCTCGATGACGAGCGCAAAGACCTCGCGCCGCTTCTCGACCTCATTCTTGAAAAAGTACCGGCCGCAAATGCAAACGCCGATGCGAATGCGCCTCTCATGCTCCAGCCATTCAACTTGGCATACGACAACTTCATGGGCCGTCTCGCGGTCGGTCGCATCTACCAAGGCACCGTTCGCCCAAACCAAAACGTTTTCATAAAAAAGCCGGACGGCGAGACGCGCACCGGACGCACGACCAAAGTGTTTACCTTTAAAGGACTCGAGCGCGTCGAGACGGAGGAGGCGTCGGCAGGCGACATCGCGCTCATTGCCGGTCTTCCCGATATTTACATTGGCGAGACGGTGACGACCGATGAGTCGGCGCAGACGCTTCCGGCTATTGCGGTCGACGAGCCGACCATCGCGCTCAATTTTCTCGTCAACAATTCTCCGTTTGCCGGACGGGAAGGGAAGTTTGTGACGAGCCGCCAGATTCGCGACCGTCTTTTGAAAGAACTTGAAGTGAACGTCGGTCTCAAAATCGATTTCGATAGCGCCGATTCATTCCATGTGAGCGGCCGCGGCGAGCTCCACATTGCCGTGCTTCTTGAAAATATGCGCCGCGAAGGATACGAACTTCAGGTCTCCCAGCCGCACGTCATCATTCGCGAAGAAGACGGCGTAAAAAAAGAACCGTTTGAAGAAGTCGTCATTGATACGCCGTCGGAATTTCAGGGCGCGATTATCGAGAAGCTCGGTCCCCGCGGCTTTGTCATGCAAAACCTCGTTCAGCACGGCGACATCGTGCGCCTCACCTTTGTCGGACCGACGCGCGGCCTGCTCGGTTACAAAAATATGTTCATCATCGACACGCGCGGCGAGGGCATTCTCTCCTCGCACTTTATCGGCTTCCAGCCGTATGCGGGCGAAATCAAGAAGCGCGTTGTGGGCTCCATGATTTCGATGGCGACCGGCAAAGCGCTCGGCTACTCGCTTTGGAATTTGCAGGACCGCGGACAACTCTACATCAAGCCCGCGATGGAAGTGTATGAAGGCATGGTTATCGGCAACACCGCGAAGGGCGAAGAGATGGTGGCGAATCCGACAAAAGGGAAGAACCAGTCGAACGTCCGCTCCTCCGGCACCGACGAAGCCATTGTGCTCGTTCCGATTTTCGACCTCACCATCGAGCGCGGTCTTGAAATCATGGCCGACGACGAATATCTGGAAATCACGCCGAAGAGCGTGCGCCTGCGCAAGCAATACCTCACCGAAAACGACCGTTCAAAATCGCGGCGCTAAAACGAAAAAAGAAATACCCGCCGCGTGCAGCACGCGGCGGGTTTTCGTTCTCTCCCGCTACCGGGTTTGAATTTGCGCTGCTTCCCGTTTCCGAATCTCCTCTATCTCTCTTTTCCGTCTTTCCTCCTCCTCTTTTCGCCACGCATCGATTTCGCGCAACATAGAGAAGGTCAGCGCCGCTTGAACCGGAAATGGGAATTCGGTGTCGCCCTTTTCGTGGTCGACTGCCACCCACATCGCAGTGATTTCGACTTCCGGCGGTTTTTTCTCGATTCTATGCAAAACCGAAGCGCCGGAGGTCAGAAAGAAGTTCACGAGCAAAATCCGTTCCGCGTCGTGATAAATTGCGTCGTTCGCTCGAACAATTCTCATTTTGAGTATTCGCGCAAGCTGTCCGGCCAGTTCATCATCCGACTCGGAGACGCTTACAATTGCCCGCGGGCGAGGGGAAGGCAACCGCTCGACTTTGTAGAGCAGTCCAAAGCGGTCCAACATGGCCAATGCCAGCTGATACAACTCTTTGCCAGTCGGCGGCTTGAGGATATCGTTAGTACTCGTACTGACGATTCCGAGCTGAAGGAGCCGTTCTCCCACGACCCATGATTTATGCGGTAGTTCCATGTTCACACCTTGGTCCCAATGACGAACAGTAGTTTGCGACGCGAAGTCGCTCCGCAAACCATTATGCATATAATGGCCGGATATTCAAACGAAAAGCCGCTCCCTTTCGGTCGCGGCCCTTCCTATTCGGGAGGTTGTCGTTATGCCGCGGCCATTGCCGCAGCCAGTAAAGGCCATTCCGCTTTCGGATTCCATACGACGTTTCCCTTTTGGACATCGCCGGCCACAAACGGGTCATCTTGCGAGTATTGTCGAATCGGTTGCCGGATGACCGTCATGATGGGCAAGTCGAGCCCGTAAACCGTCACAAAATGCGACTCAACATCAACGGAGCGGTTGAACGCACACGCAATGCCGACAACGGTTGCGCCATAGCGTTCGACGAGTTCTATCATGGCACCGGTGGTGCTGAAGTTGTTGCAGACATCATCGATGAGTATGATTTTTTCGCCGAGCCGAGGTCGATGCCGTCCAAAGACAATCGTCGTAATTTCTCGCGAGGATGCAGTCGCAACCGCGACTGCTCGCTTCTCGGCCGATAAATACGCACATCCATGGATATCGGCCAACGTCGCGGCCAGAACGATGCCACCGGCAGGAACGGCGCAAAAAGTAATATCGTCTTGGAAGCCCCGAGCGTGTATTTCTCTATCGAGCAGTTCGGAGAAGTGCCGCACAGCCGGCGGGCTCGTTTCCACTGCCGGGAAGTATACGTACTTCTCTGCAACATACTGGCGATTGTGTCGGTCTCGCCCGACGACTCCCACGAGAGGACCCCGTCGTTTGCCTTGCGCGTCCTTCGGACAGGAATAGTATGCGCCGCACCGCGCGAGCACTTCGAGAGGAGATTCCCCATGGCGGGGTATGACGACTCCCATAATTTCCCCTTCATTTCATAACGAACTTACAACCACATCCTTTTCGGCTGGTTGCGTGATTAGCGTATGAGAAAAAGAGGAGGAAGTCAAAATCTCTAAAAAGCGAAGAGGGATGCAAACTTTCCCGGGCGCAAAAAATCAAACCCACGGAGCGCGGTGCTCGGTGGGTTTGATGTCCGGGGCTGGTCGTTTATTCGCTATACCGTTCAACGACCAATCGACCCACTTGAGATTCTGACCGCTCAGGTGTCAGCACAAGGCGCGGTCCGGATAACGTGCCGAGGCAATTTACCACGAGGCACGGCCTGTTTGGGGCTACGACAAGACGTTTTCCGGCGAGGATTGTGCGCCCTATCCTCCCACTCGAACAATGAATTTCGACCTGAACGGCCGCCAGTGTCCAACTGAGGATTTTGATACGAATATGACCCGGTTCTAGAACAATCTCGTCTTCGCCGCGCTCGATGATTTCTGTGCATGGAATGGGTCCGGATTGCAGGGTTGCCACGGATACTCCTTTGTGAAAGTTGCTACCGAATGAATGGAACCATTTTTTGGGGAAGATGGCAATGCGACGTTGGAAATGGGGGTCCAAGCAGAGAATCGCTAATCGGATTGCTCCAAGAGCTGAAGCGGGGAGAATTGGTCACGAGTCACTAAGCATTTTGCTCCAATACATTTCAGTAGGGGAGTCGAAGTCACGAATCGCTAAGCGGTGAGAGTCGGTCACGCATAATTCGCTCGTCTCATTCAGCAGAATGACCTACTGGGTTCGCTCGCGAATTTGCGCGACTCCTAAAGGACTGCGGTTTGTATATAGGTGGGGAGTTGGTCACGAGTCACTAAGCATTTTGCTCCAAGTATTCGCAAAAGTGCTAAGTGCTCTCGACCCCGCCTCGCTGTGCTTCGCACATGGCTCCGGCATTCGATTCTCCCACGCAAGACACGCAGGTGTCTTGCTCACCTCCACAAAATAATGCGAAAGCCGCCCCAAAGGGCGGCCCGCATTATTTTTTGGAAATCGTTAATGTCTATTAGAACTAGCATTGGTTGGACCAAGCTGAAGATAGTACTGTCCAGGAGACAAGTCGTACTCGTACGTTGTTTTAGAGGTCGGACAGGTTTCATCACTCGCGATACTGTCACCAGAATAATCTTGTGTCGCCTGAATATTGGCACCAAAATTACTAATGTCGAGTGATGCATCGACTACGGAACAACTCCAGTCAATACGTTGTTCTTTCCCATGCAACGTGAATTGGGGAGAATTTGTAAGCGATGTGCCGCTACCAGAAAATGTGAAGGCCTGATGCCAAGTCGCTGTTGATGTCACCGGTTGAGTAGTCGAGATGGGGTTTGTTACTGGCGTAACTGTTTGTGTTGCGGTCGTGTCTGCGGTAAAAGAAGTTAAAAGGCTAACAAAGGCACTTGCAGGTACGCCAGGGGCTGCTTGAATAACTGTGATGAGACTGGTAGCTTGGGTGACTGATATATTTGAGAAAGCGGTTATGAGGGAAACGAAAGCGTTTGCAGGTGTACCTGGGGATGCTTGTACGACCGCGATGAGACTGTTTGATTGCTGTGGAGTGAGAGCCGCCGCAAATGATACAGATGGAACCACAAAAAATAGAGCGGCAAGAATTGTTGTGATTTTTTTCATAGTAATTATTTGATGAAGTAAGAAACCTCTTTATTATATATCCTCGCAAACCGTTTGAGTTCAATAACATCCACCCTCTGTTGCCCTGATCCAATATTTGAGATGTGAGTTAGCGGCCGGATTTATGCCTAAACATTCGTTGGAACCTGCTACTTTTCTTATAACAGGTCACGCATAATTCGCTCGTCGCCACTCGCGAATTTGCTCGACCCCGGCTCGCGGTTTTGTCTGCTGACAAAACATCGCTCCGCCATTCGATTCTCCACGTGAGGCGTGCAGACAGGGAGTCGAAGTCACGAATCGCTAAGTAAAATGCTCCGGACAAATTGGGGCGGGGAGAATTGGTCACGAATAATTTCTCGCCGCCGCTCGAAATTTTCGCGACCCCGGCTCGCGGTTTATATGAAAAACGGGAGTCGAAGTCACGAATCGCTAAGCGGGGAGAGTCGGTCACGCATAATTCGCTCGTCGTCACTCGCGAATTTGCTCGACCCCGGCTCGCGGTTTTGTCTGCTGACAAAACATCGCTGCGCCTTTCGATTCTCCACACGAGACGCGCAGGCGTCTCGTTCCATCTCCACTCTGTTAAACGCAAACGCCACCTTCTGAAGGTGGCGTTTGTTTATCGAGTGGAGGTGGGGAGAATCGAACCCCCGTCCGAATCCGGCTATGAAAGCGCTTCTACGACGCATAGTCAGCGTTAGTGTCTTAGGCAGGATGCGAGGAACGCAGACGAAACCATTCCTGCCCGATCCCTTATTTAAATGCGCCGGACGGGAGACCGGACATCGATTCTTCAGATAATTCCGCCCGCTCCTCCGGCTGTAGAAACCCGGGAGGGCAGACGTCGCGCAGGCGAGGAGCCGTTAGGCTGCCGCGTACGCGAACGCGAAATCACGCATACCGAAGTACGGCGACTTCACGCTTGCAAGAGTGTTCTTGGCAAGTTTGTTTTCCAACAGTTTTTAGTGTTGATTGGAGTGCACTGCGTCGCACGTCTTTCAAAGTACAGACCGTCAAAGCCGGTCACCCCCCTAAAACACATCTTGCTGCAAGATGTGTTCGGGCGAACATTTTTGCTGCAAAAATGTTTTAGCCAGAAACACACCGTGAACCGGACTAGGCATCTTTTACTTTTTCTGCCTCGTCCTGAATCCATCTTAGCAATATCTTCCTTTTTTCGCGCGCTCCCCAAAGACTCTTGAGGAACCTCTCGCGATTGAAGGCATCCGCTTTCGATTCAAATTGTTCGGAATGAACAATGTCGAGCGGTCTTCTGTCTGCTGTTGCCGGAACATACCCATTTCCGTGCCGCTACAAACGCTTTTCGATATTGCTTGTGCAACCGACGTACATCCCTCTATCCCCGCGATTGTAAAGGATGTAAACCGTATAAGCCATGCTTTAGGGGAACTACCGATTTCTCAAAACTCGACCTGTCTCACGCTCCGCATCTCGTTTTTTCAAATCTTCTCGCCGGTCGGTTTTGCCCTTGCCGCGGACGATGGCGATGCGGGCTTTTATGAGCTTGCTGCTAGTATATACCTCAAGAGGCACAATTGTCAAGCCCTTTTTCGATTCGGCATCCGCGAGCTCTGCAATCTCCTTTTTCGCGAGCAAAAGGCGCCGCGAACGCTCCGGGTCGTAGTCCTTTGCGGTGTTCGCCGGCTGATATGGAGGGATGGTCATGCCGACAATAAAGGCCTCGCCGCCGCGCACCACGACGCGGGAACCGTCGAGGGAACCGAGCTTGCCGCGCAGCGCTTTCACTTCGGTGCCGTACAGCTCAAGACCCGCCGCAAACGTCTCAAGCGGCGCAAATCGGAGCAGGGCTTTCTTATATTCGACTAATGTCATATGAAGTAGTATAATAACATTTTGTTATGCCGAACGTCTCTCCGAAGAAACCGAACAAAAAAACACCGCTTCCGCCGCCGAAACGCGGTTGGTTTTCGAACATGAACGGCCCGTCGTTTTTGAGCAATCTCATCACAACGGTGCTCATCTTCCTGCTCCTTATGAGCGCGTATTCGCTCGTGGTTGGTCTCATGAAGCCGTCGACCGATGTGCCGCTTTCGACCGTCGCGGCCGACGTTGCCGCGGGGAAGATTACTTCAATCACCGTTAACGGCGACTCGCTTGATGTCACGTATGCCGATAACTCGACGAAAACCTCGCGCAAAGATCCGGCATCCGGATTACCGGAAACGCTCGCGACCTACGGCGTAACGCCGGCCGAACTGACAAAAGTCGCCATAACCGTTCAGGGGCAATCGGGATTTCAATTTTGGTTTTTGAATCTTGCGCCGATACTGATTCCGCTTTTATTCATCGCATTCCTCTTTTGGTTTCTGTCGCGCCAGGTGCGTGGTGCGGGCATGCAGGCATTTAGTTTCGGGCAATCGAAAGCGCGTGTCATCGACCCGGCCGACCTGACGCAGCGCGTTACGTTTGCCGACGTGGCGGGCGCGCGCGAAGCAAAAGAGGAACTGCTAGAAATCGTCGACTTTTTGAAAAGCCCGAAAAAATTCCTCGACATCGGCGCACGCATTCCGAAAGGAATCATTTTGATGGGCGCGCCGGGAACGGGGAAGACGCTTCTCGCGCGCGCGGTTGCGGGCGAAGCAGGCGTGCCTTTCTTCTCGATTTCCGGTTCCGAGTTTGTCGAAATGTTTGTCGGGGTCGGCGCGTCGCGCGTGCGCGATTTGTTCCTGCTTGCGAAGAAAGCATCGCCGTCGATTATTTTCGTGGATGAAATCGATGCGGTCGGACGCGTGCGCGGCACCGGCGTGGGCGGCGGCAACGACGAACGCGAGCAGACGCTCAATCAAATCCTCGTCGAGATGGACGGTTTCGAGCCGACCGAGAAAGTCGTGGTGATGGCGGCGACGAATCGTCCGGATGTGCTCGACCCGGCGCTGCTTCGCCCGGGACGCTTTGACCGCCGCGTGACCATCGATTTGCCCGACCGCCGCGACCGCGAGGAGATATTGAAGATTCACGCGCGCAAGAAACCGCTCGGTCCGGACGTCGTGCTTTCCGTCGTCGCCGAGCGCACGCCGGGCTTCTCGGGCGCGGAGCTGTATTCGCTCATGAACGAAGGCGCGATTCTTGCGGCGCGCGAAAACCGGAAAGAGGTAACGCAATACGACCTCATCCGCTCGATTGAAAAGGTGATGCTCGGTCCGGAGCGCAAGAGCCATTTGCTTTCGAAAAAAGAAAAGGAATTGACGGCATATCACGAGGCCGGCCATGCGCTCGTATCGTCTATTTTGCCGAATGCCGATCCGGTTCACAAAATTTCCATTATCAGCCGCGGCCGCGCGGCGGGCTATACGCTCAAACTTCCGTTTGAAGACAAAAAGATGCAATCGCGAAAACAATTTTTGGATGACATCGCCGCTACCTTGGGCGGCTATGTTGCCGAAGAAATGCTTTTTGACGACGTTACGACGGGGCCGAGCAACGATTTGATGGTCATCACCGCGATTGCGCGCGACATGGTCGTGCGGTACGGCATGAGCGAAAAACTCGGACCGATTGCATTCGGCGACCGCCAGCTCGGGAACGAACCGTATTCCGAACATGTGGCGGCCGAAATCGATGCCGAAGTCACGCGAATTATCGAAGGAGCGAAAGCACGCGCGATTGCCGTCATCTCGGAACATAGGAAGGCGCTCGATGCCATCGCAAAAGAATTGACCGAAAAGGAGACCATCGAACGCGAGGATTTTGAAAAAATTCTCATTGCAAACGGCATTACGCCGAAGAAACGGGAAGAGGACGCGATGGTCTCGCCGCGCGCCGTTCCCGCCGTGCAATAATCTGAAGCGATGGAGCAAAATCCTTCTGTTCCCGTCGACAGATGATACTATTTTGTAACCTATGGCACTTATGATAGAGCGTTTACCGCATGAGCCGTCTGAATTCGAGAAAGTCGTTAATCTCGTAACAAAGATAGCGTCAGAAAAAAATGGAGGCACGCAATTGGAAATGTTTACACAGGCGGAAGCTTTCGCTCGGAAAATCACGGATCCGGAACTTGCCGTCACCGCGTTTCTTAAACTTGCGGAATTGGCCCACTCGCGTTCATACAAAGAGAAAATCAATGAACTTCTCAATTGTGCCGGCAAAGCCGCCCATCAATGTTCGGAGGAACTTACGAGAAAAACGCTTTTGAGCGGTATTGCCGCAATCAGAACAAAAATCGAGCAAACCGCTTCTTGACGGGGATACTGTCGATTCCGCATAAAACCGGTATTTTCGCCACCTCGCGTCCGGCCATGCTCGTATTTGTATTTCCGCGCGTGTATCAATTTGCCGAAGCCCTCGCTGTATGATTCCATACAGACATGCGCCCATAGCTCAATGGTTAGAGCACAGAGCTTATACCTCTGCGGTTCCACGTTCGAGTCGTGGTGGGCGCACAAATTATTCCAAATGCATCTATTGCGGGGCCTTCAATGAGAACTGCCGCCGTGTTCGGGATGTTCACCCACTTTTCTGTGACCAAGGTGGCGGCGGGAAAGCGCATCCCAATTGCTTACCGGCTCTTGAGAAAGCAAAGCGACAATTTCATCTCTTTCGCATCCTGCTTCCTCAAGACGCTTTACTGCGCGAATCCAGCGTTCAAGCTCTCTTGTGAACTCTTCCTTGAATATGGGTCGAATGAACTCTCGGATCGTTTTCTCGTTTGCACCTACGTCAATCTTTTTATGCTCAAGGTAAGCAACGGTTCTCCTGATTGCTCCTTCCAAGAATGGCGATTTATTCCCGTAATAGTCGTACAACGGGCTCTCCTTCAAGGTTTCTTCGATTGCGCCTAAAGAGGTGCCGTCTCTGTAATATGCGATAATTTCATCGCGTGCCCGTGTGTCGAAACTCTTTCGTCGTTCTTCGCGCAATATTCCTCGAACCAAGATAGACCGGGCCTCTTGCGGTGTCTTTGCTTTTGCGGCCGCGAGTATCATTTCCGTCTCTTTTCTAAAAAAACCCCTCGATTGGTTCAAGCAATTGGTTTATTGCATGTTGCTCTTCATGTTTCAGAACGCGTATTGATCCCGTTTCCGGAAATTTGGCAAGTGAACGTTCTTGTAACATGGTATGTTCCAACACCAACCCTTCAGAGAACCCATTCAGCTGCAAAGAATCATTTTCAATGTGATAGCTGCCCCACACTTTGCCGTTGGTTACCAAATCGCCGGACAGCTCTGTGTGCTTGCCATGCGGTTCGTTAGCATCCTCAAATATCTTGGGAGGGTATACGTATATTTTTCCTGGCCCCTGAGGGGCATTGACTGACCGAACATCGAACACTGTGCCGCCTTCAGGGTTTTTTAAACGCATATGTTTCGGGAAATAGTTACCATCCCTCTCCAAAATCTCAAGGGTCCAAGAACCCAGACCCTCCACTGATACTCGGACGTCCTCAAGCTCCTCATGCAAACGAAGAGAGCGAGTCGCTCCTTTTGAAATTTTTGTTTTGAACACCACCGGTATCTCTTCTTCTAGATCTTCACACACATTCTCGATTGTTGCAATTGAACCAAATAATGCCGCTCCGCCGGAGAGTCCGGCAGATTGAATCTCCTCATCCGTTAACGGTTCAGACACGTTGCCTTTTCGATGATACGCAAAGGCATAGTCCTCAAGAGAATAGCACTCAAAATGCAGGGTCATGGGCAGTTTTACTATCCGTATTCGTCCAACCGGTTTCTTGCCGAAGTATGCCTCAAACAAATCAGCATCATCGGGATATTGGGCCCGCCATGTTTCAACCTGTCGATGTCTTGCTTCGTATTGATGAAGAACGTGAGCAATATTATCAAGCTGAAATTGATTAAGTCGTAACTTGGGAGCGCTTTGTCTCACTGTGCGCATAAGGAGTTCTGTAGGCGTGTCAGGATTTGACTCAATCGTATTTCTCAATGATTGAATGATAGCGGCAATCCCGACCTGTTGCTGGGCCAGATTTTCTTTCAACTCCTTAAGTCGCTGTTGCTTAAGCTCCCGCTTTTCTTGCGATGAGAGCCGATCCTCATCCGAAGAGAAAAGGCTAAGTTCTCGGAGCTCTTTATAAGCGTCAAAAGGGGTATAAGAAAAGGTTTCTTCCCCGACATTATTTTCCCTTGGTTCTTTTGGTTTCCCGCCTAATTCCTCAAAATTCATATTTTGCAGTATACCGTCATTATCGTTATTCCAAATGCATTTCTTTTTCGGCCGCGTGCGCGCGGTGGGCGAGTTCGGGTTCGGTGCGAAGCTCGGGGTCTCGCGCGACGAGACGGGCGGCTTCGGTGCGCGCCGCTTCGACCAGCTTTATGTTTTTTAACGCTTCCATCGCGATGTCAGAAACGCCCCACTGCCGCCCGCCGGTGAGTTCGCCGGCGCCACGAAGTGCGAGGTCGTATTCGGCGAGTTCGAAACCGTTTTTTGCAGTTGAAAAAGCTTTCATGCGGTCGCGCGTTGCTTCGCCGAACGATTCTGGCAGTGCGAAGCAGTATGACTGGTGCGTCGAGCGAATCACGCGGCCGCGAAGCTGGTGCAATTGCGCGAGGCCGAATCGTTCGGCGCCTTCAATGAGAATCGCCGTTGCATTCGGCACATTCACGCCGACTTCCACGACAGAGGTTGCTACGAGGATGTCGATTTCGCCTTTTTCGAATGATGTCATCGTTTCTTCTTTTTCCGATGTCTTCATCTTGCTGTGCAGAATGCCGATGGTTGCATCCGGGAAAACGAACTTCGCTAGCCGAGCCGCTTCAGCTTTGACCGATTTTGCCTGAAGCGCCATTTCTTTTGCGGGGTCGGGTTCGTCGATGCGCGGGCAAATCACATATGCCTGATGGCCGAGCGCAAGTTCGGCGCGAACGCGCTCATACGCTTTCTCGCGTTTCTCGGGTCCGAGAACTTCCGTGATAACCGGTTTGCGGCCAACCGGCATCTCGTCGAGCACTGAAAGGTCGAGGTCGCCGTAAATGGTGAGTGCAAGTGTGCGGGGAATCGGCGTCGCCGTCATCGAAAGCAAATGCGGCTGAGTGCTACTGGTATGATATATCATACCAGTAGCACTTTTCCGGAGCAGTGCGGAACGATGCACGATGCCGAAGCGGTGCTGTTCATCGATGATGGCGTACGCGAAATATTTAAACGAAAGCGATTTTTCGATGAGCGCATGCGTGCCGATGACAATCGGTATCTCGCCGTTCGCGACCATTTTCTTGAACACGGCCTTCGAGAGTTTCGCGGATTCTTCGTAGCGGACGCGCGAGGGAAATTTTCGGCATTCGCTTCCGGTAATGAGCCCAATCGGTATCGGGTGGTCTTTAAAATATGAAACGAACGTGGAGAAATGCTGTTTCGCGAGAATTTCGGTCGGGCATAGGTATGCGACTTGAAGCGTTCCCGCGATGCGGCCTTTCGGGAGCGAGGTTGCGACCAAATACGCGGTTGCCGCCGCGACCGCGGTCTTTCCGCTTCCGACATCGCCCTCAAGAAGCCGCAACATCGGATGCGTTTTTTCAAAATCGCCGACGATTGTTTCGATGGCGCGTGTTTGCGCGTCCGTCGCGGGGAAGGGGAACGACGCCACAAAGTCGGCGAGTGCTTTTCTGTTTACCGCAACCGGCAATGCCTCTTCTTTCAAAAGCGCGCGGCGGCGCTGTTGCATCACGATTTGAAGAGCAAACACTTCCTCAAATGCAAATCGTTTGCGCGCCGCTTCCGCATCCGTGAGCCGCCGAGGTGCATGGATGAATACAAGCGCGGAAGAAAGCGCCGGCAATTTGTATCGTTCCAAAATATCCGCAGGAATCGGGTCATCGAGCTTTTCGTGCGCATGCGCCTCGAACACTTTTTTAAGCGCGTGCAAAAACCAGAGCGACGAAACGCCGTGGCTTTCGGGATAAATCGGATACAGCTGTTTATCGTCCGGCGCCGTTGCGGCCGCAAAAAGCGAATCGTGAATTTCTTCCGGGTTAATCGGCGTTTTATCGATTTCGGGATTCGCGAGATACGCCTTCGCGCCTTCGCCCGCGACGCGTCCGCTCACTTTCACCACCATGCCGTCGTGCAAACTTTTCGCGATGTACGGCTGGCTAAACCACATCATTTTGATTTTGCCGGACGCGTCCTCGAGCCACGCTTCCGCAATCGGTCGCCTTGTTTTCCATGTTTTGCGGATGTCCGGTTTGCGCACGGTTCCATACAATGTGACCGTTCCGCCCTTAGTCGCGCCCGCGATGGTTCCGGTCGGTCCCGCATTTTCATAGCGCGCAGGAAAATGATAGAGCAGGTCGCGAATCGTCCGTATGCCGAGCTTGCGAAGCGCCTGCTGCTGGTCGGGCTTCAGTCGCGGGAAATGCTTCTCGATAGGATCGCCCGGATTCATTTTGCTAGTATATAGCCATTACCAAAAGTGGTATAATGCGCGCATATGTCTACAACCATTATCGTATTGCTTGTCATTGTTGCGGTTATTGTGCTCTGGCTCATTTTCGCCTTTAACGGTTTTGTTTCGCTGACGAATCAGGCCAAAGAAGCGTGGGCCGACATTGCGGTTCAGCTCAAGCGCCGCTATGACCTTATTCCGAATCTCGTCGAGACGGTGAAAGGATATGCCGCGCACGAGTCGAGCGCATTTGAAAATGTAACGAAGGCGCGAGCGGCGGCCATGGGCGCGGGCAATGCGACACCGGCCGCGCAGGCCGCCGCGGAGAATCAGCTCTCCGGAACGCTCAAAACGCTTTTCGCCGTTTCCGAAGCGTATCCGGAACTGAAAGCCAATCAGAATTTCCTTCAGCTTCAGCAGGAGCTCGGCGATACCGAGGACAAGATTCAGGCGGCGCGCCGCTTCTACAATACGACCGTGATGTCGCTCAATACCTCGCTTCAGTCATTTCCGGGCAACGTCATCGCCTCTACGTTCGGTTTTAAGCCGATGGATCTCTTCGAGTTGTCTGGCGCCGATGCCGCCGCGGCCGAACCGGTGAAAGTTCAGTTCTAACCATGCCGGTGCCGATTCCGAAAGACAACGAGCTTCATCGCATCGCGGTTACGGGAATCATTTGGAAAAAAGACGGTGATGGGCAGTTTCGCTACCTCATCACCAAGCGCGCGCCGCACAAGAAAGCGTGGCCGGGGAAGTGGACAGTGCCGGGCGGCGGGCTCGAAGCCACCGACTATACGGCGACCGAAGCGACGTATCAAAACGACGAAAGTCCGCAATGGTACAACGCCATTGAAAAAACGCTTCGCAGAGAAATCAATGAGGAAGTCGGCGTCGATGTTGATCAGATATCCTATTTGCTCGATTTGACGTTCATTCGTCCGGACGGCATAGCCTGCCTTGTGCTAAGCATGTATTGCCGCTATGCCGGCGGAGAAGTAAAGCTTGATGCGGATGCCACGGAGTACGCGTGGGTAACCACCGCCGAGACCGCGAAGTACGAGCTCATTTCGGGCATTGACCACGAAATTGCACTGGTCGAAGAACGGCTTAATTCAAAATGAACCTCTACCAACAACGTTCCGCAAATATTCGACGAACATGGATGCTTGTCCTTGTCTTTTTGATTGTGGTCATCGCGCTCGGTTACGCGATTTCCTGGTACTACGGCGATCCGGTGATTTTGTACATCGCCATCGTCGTTGCTTTTGCGACAAACTTTTATGCATACTGGCAGTCCGACAAGCTCGTGTTATCGCTCAATCATGCGCGGCCTGCAACGCGCGAAGAATTTTTCGATTTCTACACCGTTACCGAAAATCTTGCAATCACGGCGGGCTTGCCCATGCCGAAACTCTATGTGATTGACGACCCGTCTCCAAATGCATTTTCAACCGGCCGCGATGAAAAACATGCCGTTGTTTGCGCAACGACCGGTTTGCTTTCGATGATGACGCGAGTCGAGCTGGAAGGTGTTATCGGCCACGAACTTTCACACATTAAAAATCAGGACATTCTTTTGATGACTATTGCCGTTGTTCTTGCCGGGTTCGTCGCGCTTGTCGCAAACATTTTTCTGCGAATGTCATTTTGGGGCGGCGGCCGGCGCGATGATAACGGAAACGGAAATGCGATACTGATGATTCTTGCGATTGTCGGCATCATTCTTGCGCCGCTTGCGGCGCAGCTCATTGAGCTCGCGATTTCCCGCCGCCGCGAATACCTAGCCGACGAGTCGGGCGTTTTGCTCACTCGCTATCCGGAGGGTCTTGCGTCTGCGCTTCAGAAAATCGGCAATTATGCCGCGCCAATGCAAAGCGCGAACCTCGCAACGGCGCACCTCTTTATCGGCGATCCGTTCGGTTCTAAAGAAGAGGGCGGCGGCGGTACGAGCGGCTGGATTGAACGGTTCTTCTCGACGCATCCGCCGATACCTGACAGAATCCAAGCTTTGCTTGGTACGCAGGCAAAATAATTTTTTTTCTGCTATAACACATAGACGCTTGGAGGCGTCGCATAGTGGTCTAGTGCACCGCCTTGGAAAGGCGGCAGGGTCGAAAGGCTCTCGAGAGTTCGAATCTCTCCGCCTCCGCAGGTAGTACTTTTTATCGGTAGTATGTTGAAACCTATATTTTACAACGTATTTTTAGTTCGAATCTCTGCGCCTTCTGTGTGAGGGCTTAGTACTATGTTGACGGTTCGAATGACTGCGCCCCCGCCCGAAGACTTTAGTATCGGATAGACCCGAGAGCTTTATTCTTGGCCGTTATTACACAGTACGTTTTTAGAAAATCTAGATAGGGCGAAGGGACACCGAACTTTTCCGCTCGTCTACTTTCGCTTCGCTCGTTTATCGAGAATTCCTCGTATCGACGGGCTGATTGATTTGTCAGTTCTATGAATGCATCCTATCCAACAACACGGTCGGCGCATCCCCTCGAGGAGTTCCGAGACCACCCTCTTTACGTGGTCCTTTCGGGTTGCCTCTTGCTTGACCGAAATGGTCCAACAAATCCACTCATTGCGCGCAAGTGGTGAGATGTCCTCCCATGCTGCGAGCGCTCCCGGAGAAGCGGCAAGTGCCTTCTTCAGATCTGCGGGCAGAGTATGTACCGTTCCGGAAGAGACCTTCATTTATTTAGTATAACAAGTGGGCTTGGAATTAAGCGGTATCGAACTATGCTACAATTACGACACTATGGACACATGGCGCTCGACCCTCGTAAAACTCGTATTACTTGAGCTTGTCCTGTGCGCGGTGTTCTTTGTGATTGGGTATAGTGCCGGGAATGCCTATTTTCGTGGCGTAGGAGTCGGGTTGTTAATCGCCTGGGTCACAGGTGCTCTAGCTCTTTTTATTGTGAAGTGGAGAGCGCAAAAAAGTGATAGCACACACTCATGAACAAGCGCCCGCTCTATGTGTACGTAATCGGAGTCGCCGTTGTATGGGCGATTATTCTCGCCTGCTCATGGTTTGGAATCATTTGGGTGCCCTTCCACGACGTTGTCACGGTGTGCGCGGGCTTCCTCCTTGGGATGCTCGCGATGTACATCGCTGTGCACTTGTATAGGTGGAAATAATCGGAGGGCAAGGCATACTTAAGAGGTATGCACCACCACTTCTTACGTGAACTGGCGAAAGTCGCCGTTGGCCTCGTCATCGCCGACATTATTTGTGCCCTGTGGCTCTCGGGCTCGGGGCTCTTGCCGGTCACGATTCTCGGCATCGCCTGGAACGCGAGCGCGATATGGCCCGGCATCGTTTTCGATCTCGTGCTCATCTTGCTCCTTGCCCACTACAGCTGGAACATGAAGCTGCCGATCAAATCGCCGACTGAGCGCGGCCTGTTGAAGGTGGTCGGGCTCGCCTTCCTCATCGTCGCCCTGCTTCACCTAGTTCGCATCGCCTTCGGCTGGAATCTTATCCTCGGCGAGGTATCCATCCCGCTCTGGCTCTCGTGGCTCGGCGTCATCATACCCGGATACCTTTCGTATTCCAGTTTCCATTTCGCATTCAAGAAATAAGTTAGAATTGGGAGAATGGTAGGACTCTCATCCGCAGAAGCGGGCCGTTTGTTAGCGAAGTATGGGCCCAACGAAATAGTTGAGAAGCGGCCAAGCGCATTCGTCAAACTCCTCAAGGCACTCGCCTCGCCGGCGTCGCTAATGCTTATCGTTGCATCAGCGCTCTCCTTCTATATTGGCCAACAGTTTGACGGGTGGTTCATCCTCGCGCTCTTGGCGCTGAACGTCGGCATGACGCTCTGGCACACGCGCAAGGCCGACAACGCGCTCGAAGCACTGCGCTCTCAGCTCTCGGTGGAGGCGAAGGTGCTGCGCGATGGCGCATGGGAGAACGTTCCGTCGCACAATCTTGTAGTGGGGGATGTCATCGAATGCGGCGTCGGCGCACTGGTGACGGCCGACACGTGCATCGACGAAGCGATCAATCTTGAAATAAATGAAGCGGTGCTCACCGGCGAGTCGCTCCCGAAGGAGAAAAAAGTCGGCGATACCGCATACTCGGGGTCGGTCGTCGTGACGGGCAACTTCACTGGCACTGTCTCTGCAATCGGCAATCAAGCATTCTTCGGTAAGATTGCTTCCGCAGGAAAGGAAGGAAAGCGGAAGTCGAGCATGGAGCGCGACATTCTCTCCATTTCGCGCTATCTCATCATCGCGAGCTTGATTGCCGTCGTAATCCTTACAATCATCTTCATTCTCGACGGTCAGCCGATTGCAAGCATACTTATCCTCGATCTCTCGCTCCTCATTGCGGGCATACCGGTCTCTCTGCCGACCGTGATGACGCTCATTATCTCGATTGGAGCGCTGGCGGTGGCGGCCAAGAAAGCATTGGTGCGCCGCCTCTCCTCCCTTGAAGACTTCGCGAATGTCTCGCTCCTGCTCACCGATAAGACGGGCACGCTCACGGAGAACAAAATATCCGTCGAGCGCGTCCATGCCTACGCGCAGTTCTCTGAAGCGCTGCTGCGTGCGTATGCAGCCGCAGCAGCGGGCCCCGAGGCGGCGAGTGCCATCGATGCAGCAATCATCCGCGCCGCGCCCGAGGCCGGTGTCGCCGACTATCGCGTGCTTGCCTCAATCCCTGCCGACTCGACCAGGAAGCGCACTACAGCCCTTTTGGAGCACGACGGCACTCGCTACGTCGTATCTATCGGGACGCCGCCAGTCATCGAGGGCTTATGTGCACCGCTCGACGGCCTCGTAGAGACCGTGCATCGTGACACGGACGCCGCCAGCAAGGATGGCTCCCGTGCGATAGCGGTGGCGATCAAGAAAGACCCGTCGGGCATCGAGGACGAGCACGGCATGAGCCTCATCGGTATGCTCGTTCTCGCCGACCCGCTTCGCGCCGATGCGAAAGAGACCCTTCGTTTCCTTAAAGACGAAGGCGTTGATGCGATTATGGTCACTGGCGACACGAAGGAGACCGCCACGCATGTCGCCGCAACGCTTGGGCTCATGGGCAATGTCATCCGAACAAAGGATCTCGATCTCGCACATCTACCTGCCAACATCTTCGCGACGACCGCCGCCTTCGCCGAGGTCTCGCCTGAAGACAAACTCGCGCTCGTGACGGCCGCGCAAAAGCACTACATCGTCGCCGCAACCGGCGACGGCGTGAACGACCTGCCCGCCGTACGCAAGGCTGATGTCGGCATTGCGGTTGCCAATGCGGTCGATGCCTTGAAAGGCACTGCCGATATCGTCCTCTTGGACTCCGGCATCTCGGTGATGCAGATCGCGCTCACCGAGGCGCGCAAAATCTTTTTCCGCCTCTATAACTATTCCGTCTATCGCATCAGCGAGAGCTTCCGTCTCATCGTCACTGCGCTTGTACTCGGCCTCATCATCAAAGGATTCCCGCTGACTCCGGTGCAGATTATTCTGCTCGCATTTCTTAACGACATTCCTATCATCACGCTCGCCTTCGACCGCGTGAAGCGCGCCGACCGACCCGCCGATCTCGCGCCCCGCGAACGCTTCACGCTCGGAACACTCTTCGGCCTCGTGGGCGTCGCCAACAGTCTCCTCATGTATTTCTTGCTTGCTGAGGTTTTCCATCTGCCGCTCGCGATTATTCAGACCGCATTCTTCCTTAAGCTGACCGTCTCCGGCCACATGCTCGTCTATGTCGCTCATACCAAAGAACGGTGGTGGAAGTTCCTGCCAGCCAAGAGCATCATATGGGCGACTTCGCTCACGCAAATCTTAGCAACCGCGTTTGCTGTCTTTGGCCTCTTCGTCACAGCTATCCCGCTCTCGCTCGCTGCATTTATTTGGCTCTGGGCGTTCTTCTGGATGCAGGTGGGCGAAGGGATGAAGATTATCGAATCAAAATTTGATTTACGTCCACCGTCCCGAGTAGCTCTTATCACCTAACCATGAGGCATGACATGGAACCCCCGCCGAGATTCGAACCGAGCAGCAGAAATAAAATACTGAGGATGTAAGCCATAGGGCGAAGGTGCGACCCGTCGGGTTCGTATCTCTTCGCCTCCGCCAAAATTCGGAATCAGAAGAAACGGACAAAGCGGGGTCGCGCCGAAGGCGCGACACTAATGCATTCCCCCCGCCGAATCCAGAATCCAAAAGGGTTTTCCACGCTCCGCGTGGCTCAAAAAGTACGGTTCGATCCTTAATTTGAAAGTTCGAACCGACTTTTTTGAACAAATGAGTATTTTCCTCATTTGTTCGGTCGTTTGCCAATTCCATATTGTATTTCAAAAACTTTTCGGTAAGTTCGAACCGATTATGAGATTTTTTCTCAAAAGCTATTAATTTCTCTTTGAGAAGCTGATTTTGGTTAACCAACTTGTTTTTAGCTTCGCGATATTCTTCAAGTGACAACGCACTTTCGAGGTAGGCACTCATCAGCTTCTCTATTTTTGAATCCAAAAGAGAAATTTCATTTTGAATTTTTTGAGAAAAAATCTCACTCGACTGGACTTCCGATTGCCGATCTTTTGCATTTTCGGCAATCATCCATTCCGTCCAATCGAGAGGCAAAGAAACTTTTTTGATTTCTTCTTGAATTTGAGAAGTGATGAGCTCCTCGCGAACATATTTCTGTGAGCAAGGATTTTTCCGTTTGGTACAGCGGAGATAGTTATGACCTTTTTGTTGCTCGGTGGTAATGAAACAACCACACTCTCCACAACGGAAAAATCCGCGATAGATATATGGCTTCAAGCCTTTGCTATGCGGTTTAGATTTTCGGCTCATCACTTCTTGTACTGTATCAAAAAGTTTCTTTGAAATAATCGGTTCGTGCTTGCCCTCAAAAATCTCTCCGTTATACCTCATTAGACCAGTGTAAATAGGATTTTTGAGAAGTTTTTGATAATTCGACACCGCAAGCTCTCTACCGCTTTTTCGCTTCAATCCAAGACCATTAAATTTGTCGCGGACTTCCCGCAAAGTGAAGTTTCCAGTTGAATATGCCTCAAATGTCTTACGGACAAGTGGAGCAAGCTCGGGATGTGGCACGATACCTTTTCCTTTCTCGTTCACATATCCAATCGGAGACATTTGAGGCCATATTCCTTCCTTCACTTTGTTTCTATGTCCGCGCTTAATGTTCTCGCTTAAATTATCCACATAATACTTGGATTGCGAAAAAGCGATTGAGAGCATGAATTTCCCTTGCGGTGTCGGATCAAACCAAAAAGTTGGAAATTTCATCTCTACGATTACGCCAGTATCAACGAGGTAGATGATTTTTCCTCCATCTACCGAGTTTCTCGCAAGTCTATCGGGATGCCACGCCAAAATACCAGACGCTTCGCCTTTTTCCATACGCTCTATCATTTCATTAAACACAGGGCGACCTGGTATTTTGGCGGTCTGCTTTTCGACAAAGACATCTACCACTTCCAGTTGTTCTTTCAACGCTAACTCCTTTAACTCTGAAAGTTGGTCAGAAATACTGCGGACTTGTCTGTCTTTGTCGTCCGTAGACTTGCGAGTATATATGAAAAACTTTTTGGTTTGATTATTCATAGAATTGTATTGGCAAACGACGAGCCACGCGGAGCGTGGAAAACCCTTTTGGATTCTGGATTCGGCGGGGGGAATGCATTAGTGTCGCGCCTTCGGCGCGACCCCGCTTTGTCCGTTTCTTCTGATTCCGAATTTTGGCGGTGTGTATTGAACGAAGTTCGAATGTATTTTGAATTGAATCCTGATGACCAATGATGCGCGCCTCGGACACGCTCGCGGACTCGCGTGTGCAAAAACCAAAAAATTTCCTTACATTTTTCCCGCGCCTCCTCCCCCCACCCCTCCGCCGCGAAGCGGAAAAAGAAATGGAAAGGAAATTTTTGGTTTTGCTTCGCCGTTATAAAATCATTCATCATCTATTGTAATATATCACATTATTGATATAGGACACAACAAACTGCTAGAATACAAGCTGTGAATATGAAAACTTCGTCAATAAAGCTTGGAAAAAACATCAAACGCATACGGGAGCGGAAGAAAATGTCGCAAGGCGACATTTGTCGTGCTCTCGGATTTGATCGCGCTCAAATGAGTAATATCGAGGCTGGCAAGGGCAACCCGACACTTTCTACTATTGAAAAAATCGCTCAAGCGTTAGGAGTTGCGAGCGATGAACTTTTGAAATAATTATTAAAACTGATAAAATACATTTATGAGCATGGAATCATTCCCACAACCTACTCCTCGTCAAGAAAAACAAGAACCCGTGGAGGAAAAACTTGAAACTGGTAAGAAAGTTTTTGAGTTTTTGGACCGCACAAAATTTTTGGATGTTAGAAAATCTGACGAGCAGTTTGATGAGTGGCTTCAAAAACTTTCTTACGAAGACTATACAAATTATCTCACTCGTTTAAATGGAATCTTGCGCGAAGTACCGATAAAGAAGCGTGCGGTAGACGGAAGTGGTGTTGAAGTTTCTTTTGGCATTATGGGAGATATTTCATATCTCCCACCAGCGGCCGAGCAGAAAGACGGCTTGATGAGAGAAAGTTTTGATGCACTCAAACAAATACCAGATAACGAAGACCGCGCGCTTTTAACTTACTACGCACTTCAAGCCATACATCCATATTCTGACGGAAACGGAAGAACAGGAAGATTACTTCACGAAATAATTTCCGAGGACGGCAAGGAACTTACAGAGGAAAAACTTTCTGAACTTTTAGATCACGACAAAGAGGGTCATGGTGGAACTGGAAAAGGACGAGATGTTTTCGCGGAGAAAGTCTTGGACGCTAATAGTGCGTACTATTACATAAATCGTGAAGTCGCCAAAGAAATTTTAGGCGATAATTTTCTTCAAGAAAATGGAAGTATATATGTTGCCTCCGCTTCTGGTGTTGGTTTTTTGTCGGAAGCCGTAAAAGGAAAATTATCGCCCGAAGAAGCAACTTTAGCCGAGAAAGTCCTCGGCGAAGGCGATGTAAATAATTTTTCTTTTAGAGGTATTGTGCTTTCAAAATTTCTTAGTGAAAAAACTGATTTGCAAAAATATCAATATCAGGTAAAACAACCACTTGATGAAAGGCGGGGCGTCGTGCCCGAAGATGTTGGCAAAAAAATTGCTGGGATTGATGCCGAAGAACTTATGCCTAATCTTACCGAAGACGACGCCCGCCGATTGATTGAAATTCACAAAGAAGTAAAAACGAAGTTTATTGAAAGCATGATTGATATTTTTGCGAATCCAGAAAATCACAAAATGAAAACTAAGGAAGGAGAAGATGTTGCTATCAAAAGTGTTTTTCGCAAGTAAGGGAGCAATCCCCGCCGTTTTATAATATCTCCTAAAAACGGCGGGGATTTGTGCGCGCACAGGGCGGGCGGGGCAAGCACAAACAGATTTGTTTGTGCCATGCACAATCCGCTTTATGAGTTACCACGACCAGCGAACGAAGCCACGAACCCTAGAGCTACCACTAAACGCGGAGAGGAAGCGCCTCGGTCGCCGTGAGGGTGGAGAAAAGAGCAAACAAAAATGTTAAAATAAGATTGCTCTTTTCGGAGACTGAAACGGCGAAGCAAAACCAAAAATTTCCTTTCCATTTCTTTTTCCGCTTCGCGGCGGAGGGGTGGGGGGAGGAGGCGCGGGAAAAATGTAAGGAAATTTTTTGGTTTTTGCACACGCGAGTCCGCGAGCGTGTCCGAGGCGCGCATCATTGGTCATCAGGATTCAATTCAAAATACATTCGAACTTCGTTCAATACACACCGCCCGTAGTAGTTTTTATCGGTGCTATGCCGAGCCATATTTTAAGCACCGGTTATATCACGCTTCTCGGGAAAATCTAGAGACCGCTCAGGGATTTGAGCCATTTGAGTTTGTAGCGCTTTTATGGACATCAGACATCGTAAGGGTGCTCTCAAATGTGCTATTAATCGCGATTGTCACAAAATTCCCGGTATTCCGTTATACTCATAGACCATGAAGAAAATCGACCCGGAAAATGTCGAGGACCTGATTCGTCGCGCGCGACTCGGTGAATCCGAGGCTTTTACAGTGCTGTATGAGGCATATTTCACGCCGCCGTATCGCTATATATACTTCCGTGTCTCCGATGAGTCCGATGCTGCGGATCTGACACAGGAATCGTTCCTCAAGGCGTATGAGTCATTTCCAAGGTATGTCTCATCAGGGAAATCTCCGCTCGCGTTCTTTTATACGGTCGCTCGCAACTGCATCATCGATCATTATCGTAAGAAAAAGACGGTGCGCGCAGACGATGAATTCTTCGAGGGTATACCGGATGATTCTGAGAACGCCGAGGCCATGGCTGCAATGAAGGATGATGGTAGGTCGCTCAGGCAGAAGATTGCCAAGCTCCCACAGGATCAGCAGGATGCACTCGTGCTGCGGTTCATTGATGGGCTTTCGTCCTCTGAAATTGCAACCATACTGGGGAAGAGTGAGGTCGCCGTTCGGCAGTTGCAATCTCGGGGTCTGCGCATACTCAGGAGTATGATGAAAGAGGAGTCTGTATCAAGTACCATATGAAAAAAGAACACTACATAAACACAAAAGAAGATATTTTCGAAGTCGCATTACGCATGCTCGATGCAGGCGTCCCTGAACAGGAAATCATCGACTTGCACCCGACGCATGTTACTGAGTTGCGAGAATTTTTCGAATCAATCAAATCGTTCGAGTCCGCTCAGGCGGTGCAGCCTTCTCCAGAGCTTCTGCGATCCACCCTCGCGACGATATCGACTCCGATTCCGAGCACTATGGGACGATCATCCTTCTTGCGCTCGAAGATAAGCGTGTCACTTGCCATCTTGGCACTCGTACTTCTCGGAAGCGGCTCGGTTTTGGGAGGCGGTATCCTGATTATACCGCATGGCGCTGTTTCGAATGCGCACGTCGCCCTCGCGAATGATGAATCGGATTCTTCATTGAACCTGGATGCACAGATGATCGATACCCAGATCGGAGACCTTGATTCGGACGAAACCCAGGCTGACCAAGCGGTACAGCAGGCGACGTCAGAAACGCAATGAACGCCCATTCGCTGAAAGTTTCAATGTATAATTCTAGGATGGGGTTGCAAATCGGGAATCTTTTAAAAACTTAACGTATCGTGAAATACATATGACAAGCACAGTAAAGTGGATCATCGCTTTGGTATTAATCGTGATTATAGGCGCCGGCATTTGGTGGTATATGGGCATGAATAGTTCTTCGACTGTATCGAATGCCACACCGACCGGTTCAGGTCCTTCGGCAGAGCAAAGTCCCGGTGTGACTCCGTCTGGAACACTGAGTCCGAGTGACACTACTGGATCTCCGGCGGCCACATCGCAAGGTGCTGCGCCGAGCAATCCGGCAGGTCCAACTGGAAACTCCGGATCGGCTCCGGTGACAGCTGCTTCAGCATCTGATGCTTCCTTGCAACAAGATGCACAAAGTATCGATGCGCAATTGGGGGGGCTTAATTCGGACTCCGCGAGCACGAATGCGGGTCTAAACAGTCAGTAGGGAACAAAGTAGTTCGTGTCACACTTTCGGAGTTCATTCGTTAAAGAATGTAGAGGGTCAATTATTATCACGAATCATATTAGCATTACCATACATATGAACAGTAGAAAGATAGGTGTTTCGATTGTCAGCGCAGCAGCTGTCGTAGCTATGCTATTGAGCGTAGCACCGGCGTATGCCCAAACAGCGACGTCATCGTCCGGCTCTGGCGCAAATTCCGCCACAAGGCTCGCTGCGATCATTACCAAGGCGAATTCCGATATCGCGCAGCGGATCACGTCGCTCAATGCGCTGAATACTCGTGTCCAGGCAATGACGAATGAATCGGCGACGGAAAAGGCGAGTATCTCGACTCAAGTCCAAACTAATATAACTGGATTGACCGCATTGCAGTCCAAGATCGATGCAGACACGACACCAGCCACGGCTCGCACCGACGCGGCGACAATATTCACGACATTCCGAATCTATGCACTTGTCATCCCGCAGGGATGGATCTTGGCTTCGGCTGATCGTGTTACGACCATTACCGGTCTCATGACTACACTTGGTACGAAGATACAGGCACGCATAACTACGGATCAAACCGCAGGAGACAATGTGACTGCGCTTACTGCGGCCCTTACCGATATGAATTCGAAGATCGCCGATGCAAACACGCAATCTGCATCAGCTCAGAGCGGCGTATCCGGCCTCGTTCCTGACCAGGGTAATACGACGACTGCAGCCTCGAACAAGGCAGCACTCGTTGCAGCGAAGGCCGATATCCAGACCGCAAGTTCCGATCTCAAGGCTGCTCGCGCTGACATAACAACAATCCTCCAAGGACTGAAGTCCCTCGGCACCCCGAAAAGCACGACGACGAACTAGTCTCTCTTTGAGCTCTACGGACAAACTCTCCCACGATGGGAGAGTTTGTCATATCACTCTGTTGTGAGAATGAAACTACCCATTGGAAAAAACTGTCGGGGATTCGAACCAAAGTTCTAGAATATTCGATTATAGGGAAACTTATATTTTAAGCCATGTCTCAGTACTTTTTATCGGTACTATGCTGACAGTTCGGATCCCCATGCCACCGCCCGAAGACTTTTGTATCGGACAGACCCGAGAGCCTTGTTTGTAGCCATTATTACGCAGCACGATTTTAGAAAAGCTAGATAGGGCGAAGGGACACCGAACTTTCGGGTATTTTTACTCGGTGGTGTAAAATAACCCTATGAGAAAACTCATTGTTCTATCTTTTATCACACTCGATGGCGTGATGCAGGCGCCCGGGGGCCCGGAAGAAGACACGTCAGGCGGTTTCAAATACGGCGGCTGGACCGTCCCGTATATGGATGAGTTTGGGGGCAAGGTCATGTTTGAACAAATGGGTCACCCGTTCGACCTTCTCCTTGGAAAAAAGACTTACGACATCTTCGCTAGCTACTGGCCGGACCATAATGAAGCAGGCAACGTTATTGGAAATGGAATTAATAAAGCGACAAAGTATGTTGCTTCTGATGCGCCGTTCAGTCCCTCATGGGAAAAGACGGTGGTACTGAACGGCGACATCCCAAAAGCGATCAAAAAACTCAAAGAAGAGGACGGGCCGGAACTCCAAGTTCACGGGAGCGGTAATTTCATCCAAACACTTCTGAAACATGACTTGATTGATGAATTGTGGCTTAAGATATTCCCAATCATGCTTGGCACCGGCAAGCGCCTCTTCGCTGAAGGTACAATTCCGGCTGCCCTTAAACTTAGAGACAGCAAGGTCTCACCCAAAGGGGTCATCATCGCTAACTATGAGCGCGCGGGAGATATTCAAACCGGATCTTTTTAGCGGGTTGGCCCAAAATTATTAGACATGGTACATTTGCAATAAATAAAAGATAAAATTATGACAACAATCAATCCTGAAAAGGTTACATTTTTTGCGTTCGGGATTGTTTTCTGAATCTGTCAATGACGACACTAACCTCTAACCTGAGCGACAGTTTCTGCAATAACATCAAGAATCTCCTCCATAGTATTTTCGCTACCACTCAAGAAATCCCAAAATTCTGAGGCAATAAGCACTTCGTCCTCAGCGAAGAATTTTTTGAATTCAATCAAGTAATCAAAGAATCTTGCTTTGTCATAACCAATAGGGGTTGGAGATGTGGGGTCAAAAGGAAATCCTACTAAGAAGCGAATATCTTTATCTGGATTCTGTAACTTCAAAGCCGCCTTGCCATAAAGTATCTTCTGCTTCTCTCCACGACCTTCGCCCGAGTTAGGTCTAACCGATTTCAGTTCAATGGCAATGATTTCATTTCCTCTCTCAATATAAGTGTCCACAGTAAATGGTAAAGAATCTATTTCTCCATCGTTTGCATCGAAATTTAAAACAAGCCCGTTTTCTCGTTCTAGATTAGGTGTATGTACACCCGCCTTCAAATCTCGAATAATTTCTTCAACATGATTAGCTTGACCTCTTTTTACTGTAAGGTGGTAAGCATCAGTAAATTTCCGTTTATATCCACCAGATAGAATATGTGAAATATTCTCAAATCCAGTACCGAGAGAAGTGTTGAGGCCATGAAGCCAGCTCGCGATAGCTACGAGGTAGGGAGTCTCAATATTCAATGAACCTAATCGGTCATTAAAACATTCTAGAAACGCACTATGGAATGGTGCATTTCGTATCTCCGCGCCTATCTCTGGAAAATTTTCAATTCTACGTAAAAGAATTTCCTTCACAACCTCTCCGATGGAAGGTACCCCTTTCTTCGTACACTCATTCTATAAGTATAGGATACTATGCTCTGCTCAGAGCAACAAACTCTCTTGGCGCCATACGCAGTGCTGAGTGAATGCGAGCGGTATTGTGATAGTGGATGGTGAGGTAGATCTCAGCCACTAATTCACCTAACGTGTCGAATCGGTTCGGATCACCCAGGTCAATCTTGAACCCTTTGTAGAAGGACTCTTGGTAGCCATTCTCCCAGGGACATCCAGGACGAGACATAGATTGCTGTATGCCGATCGTTGCCACGAGCATCGCATAATCCTTTGAGGCATACTCGCTGCCTTGATCCGAATGGATGACACGAGGTGGCGATTTGTGATGTAGCGCAGAGAGAAGTGCATTCATGATGAGTTGCGTGCTGTGGGTGGTGAGGACTGACACACCGACAATCTCTCGGGAATAGACGTCAAGGATGGTAGCGACGTATACCCAGTACCCGTGGTACTTGAGGTAGGTGAAGTCACTCGCCCAGATGTCACCGTCCTGCTCGGGAGTTTGATGGAGCAAGAAGTTCGGGAATATACTGTCTTTTGTCTTTAGCACAAATCGCTTCTTTGCGGTCCTCCGATATGGTTTGATACCGAACAATTTCATCACACGCAGAATGCGCTTTTTGTTGACTTTGAGGTAGAGTGCCAACCGTTTGTGCCCATAGGCGGGATGGCTACGCAGAGCTTCTTCGATGAGTTGCTTTGTGTGCCAATCCCTCCGAGCCTGCTTCGGCTCGTAGTACAGCGTACTGCGAGCAATACCGCTCTCGCGTGCAAGAGCACTCTTGTTTTCTCTCATCAAGAGCCCCTTTTTTCTCCGTTTGAGAGTTTAAACGTCAATTCTCCGATGAGTGCTTTAAGGAGACCGTTCTCCTTCTTCACTCTGTTGTGCTCAATGATACTCACTCCTTTTGCAGAGGTGCCAAGCCAAGCATAGATAGTGACGGTACTGACTCCGTGTTCTTTCGCTGCCTCAGCGACACTGATGCCATCGTTTTTGATACGGTTGATAATCTGCTCCTTAATCTCAGGAGCAATACGGTATGCTTTCTTTGCCATAGGTACATTCTAAATTAGCTGCTGGTATTTAGAATGAGTGTCCGACGTTTGGGGTACCTTGCATACTGACTCCGTGTTCTTTCGCTGCCTCAGCGACACTGATGCCATCGTTTTTGATACGGTTGATAATCTGCTCCTTAATCTCAGGAGCAATACGGTATGCTTTCTTTGCCATAGGTACATTCTAAATTAGCTGCTGGTATTTAGAATGAGTGTCCGACGTTTGGGGTACCTTGCACCGTGCAGAAGTCCGAAAATGCCGAAGGTCCAGTTCGCGCCATGCCAAAAACCCGTTACTAAAAACGTAAAAAGGGTAGTCGCGTAAATTTTCGCAGGAGTGACTTTCTTTTGCGAAAGCACGAGCGGGTAGTAAAAATAGTCGCGGAACCACGATGAGAGCGAAATGTGCCAACGGCGCCAAAACTCCGCGATTGATTTTGCCGCGAACGGCCGATTGAAGTTTTCCATCAGCGTAAATCCCATCACCTGTGCCGCACCGAGCGCGATGTCGCAATATCCTGAAAAATCAAAATATATTTGGAGAGTGAAGCAGATGCTCGCGATGATAAGCGAGATGCTGCCGTACTGCGACGGATTAGCAAAAATCGGATTCACAATGATCGCGAGATTGTCGGCTATCGCCATCTTTTTGAAAAATCCCCATGCCATGCGGATGAGTCCGGTTTTTACGCGCTCGTAGTCAAAAACATGGTTTTCATAAAATTGCGGCAGAAGATGTTGCGGACGTTCAATCGGTCCCGCGACGAGTTGCGGATAAAACATGACATAGAGCGCGTAGATGCCGAAGTGTCGTTCGGGCTTGAATTTGCCCCGATACACCTCGATGACGTAACTCAAGCTCTGGAACGTGTGAAAGGAAAGTCCGAGCGGCAATGCAAGCGACAATGCGGCAATCGAATAGTTCCAATGAAGGAACGAGGATAGCGCGGCAATGTTTTCGTTTGCGAAATTGAAATATTTGAATACGAGTAGCACCGCGCAGGTCGATATGACGCTCGCGAGAAGGATGCATTTCCGATACGCACCTGTTGCTTTTCCAAGCAGGCGGCCTGCGGTGTAATCGACCGCAATGAGGCCGAAAAGCACGAAAATATAGGCGGGTATGAAGGCCACGTAAAAAATACAGCTCGCAAAAAGAAGCAAAGCCCAGCGCAGGCGCTGGGGCGTCCAAAAATATAAAATGGTTACGACTGGGAAAAAGACGAGGAAGGAGTAGGAGATGAACGACATGCGAGTGAGTCCGGTAAGTATAAACCAACACCTTGGTACCGTCACTTTCCTGTACGCGTCCAGTACTTTTGGCAGTCCCCGACGGTTAATGTACACACAATATACCGCAAGGGGGACACCATGCCGAGCGACTGGTGCGGGCGTTTGGTGTTGTACCAGATCAGCCAGTCGACAAGCTTCAGATTGAAGGAATGAATATCGTCCCGCAGCAGGCCCCGATTCAGCATGATGAAGTCCTCGGAGACGGTGCGATTGAATCGTTCGACGTGGGCATTCATCTTGGGAGTGCGGGGGCGGGTGTGAAAGTGCGTGAGCCCGAGTTCGGCACAGGCATCCTCGAAGTGTTTGGCGAACTCGCTCCCGTTGTCGGTCTGCAACTCGTCGATATCGAAGGGGCAAACCTCGATGACTCGGCGAAGGAAGTCGTCCGCGCTTCTCGACGAGTGGTTCGTATACGCGCCCGCAAAGGCGAACTTCCGCTCCACGTCCACTGCCGTGAGGACGTACCGCTTCACGCCGTCGATGAAGCGGACGACGGTATCGAGCTCCATGCCGCGCTTGCCGGTGCGGCGAAGCTTGGTACGGCGTTTCTGCGGTGTTTCCGTGTGATTGCCCGTACGTGCGTGGAACGAGAGCCGGCTCTGCTGCGGGAGCAGACCGCGGTTCTTCAAATCCAGAATGACCCGCCCAACGTATGACTCCGACACGGAGTACCCTTCTTCGCGCAGGAGAACGGCAAGCTTTGCTTTCCCAAGCCGGGGATGCGCCTGTCGTTCGCGGATGATGAAATCCTCGACCTCGGGCAGAACAGTCCTCCTTCGACGCGCCTTCGGCGCAGTGCTCTTCGGGTCAAGTGCATCAATGCGGCCCTCGTGGGCTTTGAGTTCCTCCTTCCAGCGATACAAGGTGCGCTCCGAGGTGCCAAAGGCGTCGTATGCGGCCTCCGTCCCGTGCATGTCCCAGAATCCCAATATCTTCACCCGTCTGTCGACTTCCTTTGGTTTCCGCATATGCCGCAATCGTATCGTCCTTTCCCACATGCTCAACCAGCCCTTCGTACCCCTGAAATTGCTTCTGATGCGCATATATCCTCGGTTATGAGGACTGCCAAATGTATCTGAACTTATGCATTTCCCATGAATACCCGTTTTTTATGCGTTATACTTTCAGATAATGTTGAAGCGGCTGGAAATAGTCGGTTTTAAATCGTTCGCCAAGAAAACCGTCTTGGATTTTTCGAACGCGACCACGGCGATTGTCGGTCCGAACGGTTCCGGCAAAAGCAACGTTGCCGAGGCGTTTCGTTTTGCGCTCGGCGAACAGTCGATGAAAAGCATGCGCGGCAAGCGCGCGGAGGATTTGATTTTCAATGGTTCGCATTCGGCGCCGCGCGCAAACCGCGCATCGGTTGTGATTGTGTTCGACAATCCGACCATCGGCGGAAAGCGCACGTTTAACATCGATTTTGACGAAGTCGCTATCGAGCGTGTCGTCTTTCGAGACGGCGCGAGCGAATACTCAATCAACGGCTCGCGTGTGCGCCTGCGCGACATCGAAGAACTGCTTGCAAGCGCAAATATCGGCGAGACGGGCCATCACATCATTTCGCAGGGCGAAGCGGACCGCATTTTGCTTTCGTCGCCGCGCGACCGCCGCGCGATGCTTGAAGATGCGCTCGGTCTCAAATTGTACGAATTTAAAAAACAGGAGGCGCAAAGGAAACTCGTAAAGACCGAGGATAATATCGCACAAATCAATTCGCTCCGCCGAGAGCTTGCGCCGCACCTGCGTTTTCTTGAGAGCCAAGTAAAGAAGCTTGAGCGCGCCGATGCGCTTCGAAGCGACCTGATTGCCCTTGCGCAGAAATATTTTTCGATTGAAGACGCGTATGTTGCGGCGGAGAAAGTGAAAGCGGCGGAGGAGAAGCGAAATGCGGCCGAGCGGCTCGCCGTGGCGAGCGGCGAACTCGATGTCGTCGCTGACCCGCGACTCGCCGATCAGGAAACTATCGAGCGCACCGAAGCGCTTCGAAAAGCCGAGCGGGAAGTCAGCGAACTTTCGAGCTCCCGCGCGACGCTTTCGCGCGATATGGGCCGCATCGAAGGAGCACTCGCTGAAGTGAAGCGCCGCGCAACCGCGATTGCGCACGAATCAATTGCAAAGGTCCCGCGCGAAGAGCTTGAGGCGCTCCGCACGGAAGTCGAGCGTCAAGTCAAAGATGCCGGAACGACGGTCGAATCAATGCGTTCCGCGCTTGATGCCATCGGCAACGCAGTGCAGCTCTTTTTCTCGCGCCACAGTGCGCCGCGCGATGATTATTTCTCCGATGAAGAAGCCGCTGCGCTCAAACTTGAAAATGAGCGCGCCGAACTGACCGAAAAATTCACTGCCGTTTCAGCAGACCTCGAGAAAGCCGAAGCGGCCCGCGCCCGCGCGCGTGAGGCGATGGTCGCGCTTGAAGAAACGGGCCGCGAAATCCGCCGCCGCATTCTCGACCTCGCGCAAAACAAAGCGCACGAAGAAGGGCTTGTCGCAAAAGCCGAAGCTCGGGAATACGAGCTGACGCTTCTTGCCGAAACGCTTGAACGCGAAAAAGGCGAAGTGCTTGCGCTTGCGGGAGCGGCGGCGCTTTCATACGAACCGCTCTCCGAATTGCCCGCCGAGGACCGCAAAGAACAGGAGGACCGGAAGCGCGTGCTCGAGCGAAATAAAATCCGCCTCGAAGAAGCGGGCGGCATGGGTGAGGAAATCAGACAAGAGCACAAAGAGGTCTCCGAGCGCGAAGCATTTCTTGCGACCGAGCTCGAGGACTTGGCGAAATCCGCCGCCAGCCTTGATGCGCTCATAAAAGATTTGGATACCGAACTCGCCAAGCATTTCTCCGAAGGGCTCGCAAAAGTGAACGCTTCATTTGGCGAATACTTCGCGCTCATGTTCGGCGGCGGCGGCGCGCGCCTTGCCCTTGAAGAACCGGAACAATCCGACGACGAAGAAGGCGAGAGCGAAGGCGAAGAATCAGCGCCGAAAGAAAGCGAACGGCCGGGCATCGAAATCGCGGTCAATCTCCCGAAGAAAAAAGTGCGCTCCCTCATGCAGCTTTCGGGCGGCGAACGCGCGCTCACATCCATTGCGCTTATCTTTGCAATGAGCCAAGTGAATCCCCCGCCGTTCCTCATTCTTGACGAGACCGATGCGGCGCTCGACGAAGCCAATAGCCGCCGCTACGGCGACATGATTGAAAATCTCGCGAAGAAGTCCCAGCTTATCGTCATCACGCACAACCGCGAGACGATGAGCCGCACGAGCATTCTCTACGGCGTGACGATGGGAAGCGACGGTGTTTCAAAACTCCTTTCGGTGAAATTCGACGAGGCGGTCGCCGTGGCGAAATAAAGAGAGATTTTGTAATATTCGGTCTATGTTACTCATCGATTACGGTTATTCATCCGATTCTGAGGGCGAAAGAAATTTCGGAGAAGAGAAGGAATTAATTCCATTTCTCGAGAATCGACTTGCCGAACTGGAGTCACTCGATTTTGGCGAGGATTCCCGCCATGCTTATGAACAGAACGAGGAGAAATTTTTTGAGGGCTATGTGAAGGATTACACAATCAATCCTCTGGTTTGGCACGTTGATGGTATAACCGTATCCCAAAAACAAGCAATGATTGATGGTAAAAAATTTCCCGCAGAATGTCGGATTGACCGTCTCCAGTCCCACATGAGAAATGTCGTTTCTTTTCATCTCCCATTTAGTGGGGACATTGATCTTGTGAAAATTAGATGGCGAGTACCAACAAGTAGTGGCTGGAATCATATTGTCCATCTCAGCAATAATTCATCTGAACTTGCGGAGGCAATTGGCGATGGGAAGGTTAGTTATAAAGAAGCCGAATCAAAAATTATTTGGGAGATAGCTTTTGATATTATCGATTTCGGAAATGATACTGAGTCCATCGTAAAGGAACGCGACGATTTTTTGGTCAATCTTCAAAAAGAGACCGATAAAATCAATGCGGAAGTTGAGGCATTCAACTCAAATATTGAAAAAAGTTTGAGAATTGCGGTGAATCGCGCAAAGGAGAAATATAAAAGACAGAATGAGATTGTTGCGGCATTAGGGAATCCACGCAAGGGTTAATCGAGCAACATCCACAGGAATCCTTACATCTGAGGGGTATTGTGAGCGTGCCCCTCAATAAGAGGGTATTTTATAACTAACTTTCTTTATCATGAAAGCAGTTTTGATTGCCCTCGGCGCTTGGAGTAGTCAGATGGTCTTGCTGTCGTCTAGCAAGAGAATGCAAGGACGTTAAAAAGCCATCTACCGCCATCGTTGTACCGAGGGTTTAACCTACCGAGTGAGGTAAACAACAATGAGTCCGAAACGACCTCTGTAGCTAGGATTCTGCGTGTCTCTGGCGTCGTCCGCCAGAATTCAAAGTTTCTGGGACGTAAAAAATGCGCAGTGTAAGACTTCCGAGTAGAACATTCGGCAAAACAACGAGCAGGCTGCACTGCTCGTTGTTTTGTTTAAACAGGCACAAAATCCAATTCCTTTTCCGCAATGCGGGCGGCGATGAGTTTGACGCGGATGGGGTTGCCGAGCTGGTATTCCTTTTTGGTGCGGCGGCCGACGAGGCGATAATGCTTTTCATCGTATTCAAAATAATCGTCGCCGATATCTTTGACGCGAATCATGCCGTCGGAATGCGTTGATTGTTCTTCCACATAGAGTCCGCGCTCGGTAACGCCGGAAATGACGGCATCGAATTCCTCTCCAACTCTTCCCGCGAGAAACTCCACCTGTTTCATCTTCACCGAATCGCGCTCGGCGTCTGCGGCGGCGACTTCGCGTTCAGAGGCGTGGAGCGCAAGCTTGTCGAAGGCCTGCATTTCTTTTTCTGTAATCGGATCGCCGCCCGCATGCGATTTCACGAGACGGTGAATGACGAGGTCCGGATAGCGGCGAATCGGGGAAGTAAAATGCGTATAAAAATCGAAGGCAAGCCCGAAGTGGCCGATGTTGTTTGTCGTGTAGGCGGCTTTGCTCATCGAGCGGAGTGTCGCGGTCTTTACGAGATATTCTTCCGGTTTTCCTTTTACCGATTCGAGCAGGCGATTAAGCTCTGCGCCCGTGACGTTGCCCGCGCCGGTCGTTTTCAGGTGGTAGCCCATGACGCGCAAAAGATTTGCAAGATTTTCGATGCGGTCGGCATCCGGCGCGCCGTGCGTGCGGTAGAGCGATTGCGAAAGCGGTCCCGCTTTCTTTGTGAGTTCGGAAAGATGTTTTGCCACCGCTTCGTTTGCGAGCAACATGAAGTCCTCGATGAGAAGATTGGTCGCTTTGCGTTCTTTGAGGTGAATGGCGATTGGCGCGCCTTCGGCGTTCAACTCGACTTTAACTTCTGCGGTATCAAACTCGACGGCGCCTTTTGCCTGACGGCGCGTGCGAATTTTTTTCGAGAGTTCGAGAAGCGTGGAAAGTTCTTCGTGCAAAGTCCCTTCGCCCGCGTCGAGCACCGCCTGCGCGTCTTCGTAGGTGAAGCGCTTGTCGGAATGGATGACAGTTTCGCCGAACCATTCGGAAGTGATATTTGCATCCGCGTCGAGCGTAAAGACGGCCGAAACTGCGAGTCGGTCTTGATTTGGATTCAGCGAGCAAAGGTCGGTGGAAAGGACTTCCGGAAGCATTGGAATCGTGCGGTCGACGAGGTAGACGCTCGTTGCACGTTCAACGGCTTCTTTGTCTAGGTTGCTTCCGGGGCGCACGAAAAAAGAAACATCGGCAATATGGACGCCGACCTCGGTGAGGCCGTTATCGAGTTTTCGCACGGAAAGTGCATCATCGAAGTCCTTTGCATCGGCGGGGTCTATGGTGCAAGTTTTTGCGTCTCGAAAATCGCGGCGCTTCGGATTCTTTGTTTCGTCTTCAAGCAATTTGCGTCCGTGCTCTTCGAGATATTTTGCATCGGCAACGACGCCGGGCGGGAAGTCGCTTGAGAATCCCTGACCGAGCGCGAGAGCGCGCATCTCGGTTTCGTGAACGCCGGCTTTGCCGATGACTTCTTCGATGGTGCCGAGCGGGTAATCTTTGTCGACAGCCCACTCACCGAGGCGCACGAGAACTTTGTAGCCAAGCGGCGCATCGCCCCGATGCAAGATGACAATCGGAACGTACATCTTTTTGTAGTCGGGCGCGAGCATTGTGAGTCCATCTTCCTCAATAAGCGTGCCGACGAAGGTGTCGCGGGCGCGGGAGAGGATTTCGACGACTTTGCCGGACTCGCGGGGCGGCATGCGGCCCGTCGGGTCACGATACAAGCCTGCCGCCGCGACTTTTACCGTGTCGCCGGAGAGGGCATGATTGGTCCATTCGGGTGGAATAATCAGGTCTTCCTTGTCTTCAGAGATAGGGAAAAAGCCGAAACCTTTTCGGGTCATCGTGATGGGTCCTTCGTAGAACGTCTCGATCGACATTTCTTGTACTCTAGTGCCGTTACAAATTAAAGCAATAGCGCTCTAAACATTTCGCGGTAATTTTTCTCAAATATCGGAATATGGAAAGTAGACAAAACCGTTAATTTGTAACGGTACTAGCAATATTAGCGAGGTTCTGCTATAGTCGCCAACATGTTGATGATTCGATTTCAGCGCATCGGCCGAACCAATGATTCGGCTTTTCGCATTGCCGTTCTCGAAAAAGAGCGCGCCGCGCAGGCGGGAAATATTGTTGAGCTCCTCGGCACGTATAACCCACGCAGCAAGGCGCTCACGTTGAACGAGGAAAGCGTAAAGAGCTGGCTCGCAAAGGGAGCCCAGCCGACGGATTCCATTAAAAACCTTCTCATTACGAAAGGCGTTATTTCGGGAAAGAAAGTGAATGTGCTTCCGAAGTCCTTGCTTGAGAAGAAACCGGAAGTAGTTGAGGCACTGGCAGCAGCGCCTGTAGCAGCAACTCCGGCAGCCGCAGAAGAAGTGGCGGCTCCGACCGAGGCAGAAGTTGAGGCCGAGGCGATTCCCGCAGAAACGCCCGTAGCAGAGGCGGCAGAAGAGGTTCCGACAGCAGAGACGCCCGCAGCTTAACCCATCGCCCACGGGGGCGGTGCTAACATATCCCACCATGGAAACTGACCAAGCATTTCTCGAATACGCCGTTAATGCGCTTGTCGACCATCCCGAGTCGGTTGAGACAACGCGCACCATTGACCAAATGGGCGTCCTTTTGACGCTTGTCGTTCATCCGGACGATATGGGCAAAATCATAGGCAAAAACGGAAAGACCGCGGAAGCGCTCCGTATTCTTTTGCGCGTCGTAGGGATGAAAGGGAACGCGCGCGTGAACTTGAAGATAAACGAGCCGGTCGGTGGAAAGCGCGAGCAGGAGATAAAGACGGTTGATCAGGTGGTCGATGAACTCTAAATCGCTCGGGAATGTTGCTCGAAATGAGCGCGATATTTTTCTGCTGAAAAATTCGCCCTGCTCGAATCGTCAGCACCCCGTCGGGTGCAATGCCGCATCGCCTGCGCAACTCATTTCTCGCAACATTTACCTCACTTCTGCCGGCCATCTTGTATGAAATTCCATCTCATAACTCTTTTTGAGGAAGCCTGCGACGCGTATCTTTCGGCGTCCATCATCGGGCGCGCCCGAAAGGAGAAAAAGATTTTCGTAAGCTACCAGACGCCGCGCGATTTTGTCGACAATAAATGGGGCAAGGTGGACGAACGTCCGTACGGCGGCGGTCCGGGTATGGTAGTGACGGCATTGCCTGTCGTACGGGCTGTCGAGAAGGCGTTGAAGAAACGCGGCGGCGCGGAGCGTCGCCGCGCCATCATCTGGTTCTCTCCAAGCGGCAAACAATTTACAAACAAAGACGCCGATGCGCTCGCAAAGTTTGACGACGTGGTGCTTGTCTGCGGCCGCTATGAAGGCATCGACGAACGCGCGAAAAAGATTTTGAAGACACTCGGCACGCTCAAAGAATTTGCGGTTGGCGAAGCAGTGTACACGGGCGGAGAAGTGCCCGCGCTCGCCATCGTCGATGCCGTGACGCGCCGTCTTCCCGGCGTGCTCGGCAAAGACGCTTCGGTCGAGGAACGCCGCATCGCCTCAAGCGCCGTCTACACGCGGCCGGAGACAATCGAATACAAAGACAAGCGATACAAAGTCCCTGCGATTTTACGGACAGGTCATCACGCCAAGATGGACGAGTGGCGGGCAAAGCATCGAAAATAGCTAATAGGGAAGTCCCGCGGCGCTTCGCGCCGCGGGACTTGGGCTCACTCCCAAAAATTTAAAACCTTATTTTCCACGGTCGTGGAAAATAAGGTTTTTGGAAAGTTTGACGGACTTACCAAGGGTAACCCTTGGAATTTGTTCACTTGGGAAGGTCAGACCTTCCCAAGTTCCCAAAGAGTCTAAAAATGTTATCCACATACCTCGCGCATCGAAGCGGCAACCGCTTCGATGCGCGAGGTATTATGGGAATGTTTATGAAGCGTCATGCGATACTCCTCTCTCTCTCTCTCGTTTAGTTCCGCTCGCACTCATTAGCCTCTTCATTCTCTCGCCGCTTGCTGCGCAAGCGGCGCTTTTCGCCCCCGGCGCCACCCTAGACCCCGGCTGTCTCCCTACCGACCCAACTTGCGGCATTGCCACGAGCACCGCAAGTGTCACTACGGGCACTGCAAATCAAGTCGCATACTACGCAGTAAACGGAAACGTACTCTCCGGCATTGCCACCTCTTCGCTTGGACTTCTGACTACCAATGTTGCGGAAGGCACTAACTTGTACTTCACCAACGCGCGCGCAGACGCGCGCGTCCTCTCCCTCCTTTCTGCTACTACTTCGCTTCCAAACATCACTACGCTCTCCGGTCTTACAAACATAGGTTCTTCCTTCACGGGCATACTCCATGCGACTGCCGGAGCTCTCACCGCCTCGCTCGTCGATCTCACGTCTGAAGTGACGGGTGTTCTTCCTCCTGCGAATGGGGGACTTGGTTCCTACTCGCTCCCGACGCCTTCGGGAGATGATTGGTTCGATGGCGACTCTGCAACGGCAGGTATCGGAGCAACGTCCTGTTCACGAACCTCCGCTTCTCCCTCGGGGACGTGTTTCTCCGACCTAGTATCCATTCACGATTCTGCGGCGGAAGTCAACGAGGCCGTTTCAGGCACATGCCTTGAGTACACGACGACTGCTGGTTCGCCTTGCAATCAGTCAAGTTCCTCAACTGGATCGCTAATAAAGCGATATATGAGCGACGCCACGACTCTTGCTCCAGGGATGAGAGTCCATCTGATGATTGGTAATAACGATGCCGGCGCCAGTGCGAATGACTCGCAAATAAATGTCGCGACCTTCCGGGCGAATCTTATTACGGTTGCGTCAGCGTTCGCTGCTATCGTCGGCAGCAAGAATGTCGTCCTGGGCGAGCTTCCGATGGACAACGCATCACAAGACCCCGTAATGCAATATCTATTCAATGTGACAATTGACCAAGTTGCTATGCAGTATGGCTACGCCGTAGCACCTACTGCCAACGTCTTGCAAACGTGTGTGCTCTCGCTATCCTACGCGGATACATGCCTGTATTCAGACAATACCCACCCTGACAATAATGGCTATTCGTACATCGCTACAGCCTTTGAGATAGCAAACTACGGATACGCCGTTTCTGAGTATGCGCAAAACAATGCGCAATTAGCGTCATCACCGACGCTGCTTTTCGGACCACAGTTGAGTACACTCGACACCGCTGTAGGGTATGGTGCACTTTTGGCAAACCGCTCGGGGACAGGAAGCACGGGATCAGGCAACTCGGCATTTGGGTTTAGTGCTCTCGTTTCTAACACATCCGGGAATGGAAATACGGCAGTGGGCGCAAACGCACTCTCCACAAACACGACCGGTGCTGGCAATACTGCTGTTGGGTTTGACGCGCTCCACCTTCTTACTTCAGGCGGCAACAATACGGCGATTGGGTACAATGCCCTCTACAATGTGTCGTCTGGCGCGTTCAACGTAGCTAACGGTCAAAGCGCTCTGTACGCTAACTCTACTGGCAGTGGTAATACTGCCGACGGGCAAGGTGCGCTTGGCGGCAATACAACAGGCATCGGCAATACCGCCAATGGCTACAATGCCGGCGATTATATTGCGGATGGTTCAACAGCCAACCAGGCGTCGTCGTACTCAGTATATGAAGGCGCTAGCACCAAGGCTTTGGCCTCGAGCGACTCGAACGAAATAGTCATCGGCTACGCCATTACTGGCCTCGGCAGTAATTCGACGGCAATTCAATCCGGTACAGCCCCTGGTTTCTACTCGGGCGTTGGAGCACCGACGTTTTCTGCTCCCAATGCCTCGCAGTTTCTCCGCTACGACGGTTCAACTGGCTCTACCCTCTACTACAACACCTCCGGCATAAGCACGAGCGGGACTAAATGGTCCAGTGCTTGGCAATCAATACTCAAAGGCAACATCGGCATCGGCACAACCTCTCCGTATTCTCTCCTCACCGTGTGGGGTCCAGACACCGCCTCGACCACAGCTTTTGCCGTGGTGAACAGTGCTTCCACAACTGTCTTCTCGGTTCGTGATAATGGCAACGCCACATATAGCGGTTCTATCTTCCAGTCGTCAGACCAGCGGTTGAAAACCAACATCACGTTGCTCGATGCTTCTTCCTCTCTTTCTGCAATCGAAGGACTTGTGCCTGTCTCATACACCCGTCTCGACCAGAGCGATTCCGGAACCAACCTCGGCTTCGTCGCGCAACAGGTTCAGCAAATCTTCCCCGAACTCGTTTCAACCACTTCGCCGACCTCTCTCACGCCCGATGGTACGCTCACGGTCAACTACGTCGGTCTCATCGCGCCGCTTGTGAAGGCGGTGCAGGCGCTCGCGACGCAGGTGAATGCATTTTCGCAATCAATCACGACGGCGGTGTTGAATGCGACGACGGTAAATTCGCAACAAGAAAATACACAAAAGCTCTGCGTTGATGGAACCTGCGTTACCGGAAGTCAGCTGCAACAGCTTTTGCAAAATGCGGGGCAGGGAAGCGGAGGCGGTGGAAGCGGTAGCGCGGCCGCGCCAGCGGCCGCGGGTTCCGGATCTTCTTTGACCGATGCTTCCACTTCCGAACCGACTACGCCTGACGCTTCAAGCACCGATGCGATGGATTCTTCCACCGCAAACTAGCCCGCTATGGATGTCAAACTCCGAACCAACTCCATATTGCGCTTTGCCCGTCGATCTGCGTTCTGGATTGCCGTCATTCTTGCTCTTGGAGCTTCCTTCTGGCTCGGCCGATATACCGTGTACCGCACACACCCCGAACTTTCCGGAGCTGAACAAGCAGCCCAAATACTCGCAAATGTCGGCAAACTCATTCAACTACCAAACGAGACGCCAACCATGGCAACCATCAAAGATGCGGGAAGCGCGAAGCGAGGCCAACCCTTCCTCGTAAATGCCGAGAACGGCGATATCCTCATCGTCTATCAAAACCCTCCCGAAGCGCTCCTGTACCGCCCTTCAACCGACAAACTCATCAATGTCGGTCCGGTGAATGATGGAGCGGCAACCCAAACTGTTTCGCAGTCTGTTCCACCGGCAACGGCCACTTCAACCAATGCAGCAACAAGCACCAAATCGAAGAAATAAGCTCGCGCATGTATTCGTGCGCGGAGCAGTCCTCACTCTGTTTCTTTTCACCGGCGTTTCTTTCGCTGACGCTTCTTCCGGCACAATCGACCCCGCACACAAATACGCATGGGGAAGCGTGGCAGGATGGGTTAACTTTGCCGCACAAAACGGAAACATCTCCGTCACCGACTCTGCTGTCACCGGTTACGCATGGAGCGCTAACGACGGATGGATTAACCTTTCCCCGACTGGAAGCGGCGTGATGAATGACAGCCACGGCAACCTCTCCGGTTTCGCATGGGATTCGCAAGCGGGATTCGTCTCTTTTCTCGGCGTCACTATCGACTCTTTGGGCAAGTTCCACGGCAAAGCTACCGGCGCAAACAGCTATGCCATCAACTTTGATTGTTCTACGTGCGATGTGCGCACTACGTGGCGCTCGACTTCTTCCAGTACTGTCTCCGCAAGTCCGGGCGCTATCTCTCCGATTGTCTCAACTCTTTCCGTAAACTCACCGGCATCATTGACCAAACCAAATCCTTCGTCGCCGCCTTCGACATCGACGTCATTCCCAACTCCCACCCAAACGATTAAGTCGATTTCAAACACCGGCCGCTCCGCGACTACCACGGCAACTACGACCGTTCTGCAAACCGTAGTTCCGGCAATTCCGACTCCTGCAAAAACATCCGCGCTAAATTCTTTTGCGACTGCACCCGCGCCAAAAGCCCCCGCGCCTTCCATCGTCTCGAGCATCGCAATTCCGACAGGAATCGCTGCTATTATCCTTGTCATAGTCCTCTCGATTTTCCGCTTTCTCCTCTGACTTCCTGTAACTTGGGAAGGTGATACCTTCCCAAATTATCCCCAGCCCGCTTGCGCTTGGAGACGGATTCTGATACATTTGGGGACATTAGATACGAGTGAGTCACGGAGTGCAATGCAGCATTGTGCTGTCGAGTACGCGGGCAAGGATACATAACGGGGAACAAAAGAAACGCAAAGCGGACTCCTGTCCGTGCGTTCGCATTTATATATTTACCAGGTTACGCCACAACCACATGCAAAAAAACCTCGTTCAAAAGACGTTCGGTGCGTTTCGAGCGCCGCGGGTCCCGTTTCCGGACCTTGTCGGACATCAGCGCGGTTCATTTGATTGGCTTTTGAAAGACGGCCTCGCCGAACTCTTCAAGGAATTTTCGCCGATTACGGACTACTCGGGGAAAAAGTTCGAACTTCGTTTTGAAAGCTTTGAAATCGGGGAGCCGAAGTACGATGAGGACTTTGCGCGCGAAAATATGCGCACCTACGAGGCGCCGGTCAAGGCGACGGTGAAGCTCATCAATAAAACTTTCGGCTCGGAGAAGTCGCAGGAAATCTTCCTTACCGACATGCCGATTATGACGCCGCACGGCTCATTTATCGTTTCCGGCGTCGAACGCGCAATCGTACCGCAGCTCGCACGAAGCTTCGGCGCTTTCTTCGTATCCGAACTCATCCGCGGCAAGGCGTACTTCGGCGCGAAAATCATTCCGCTTCGCGGCGTTTGGATTGAAATCGATTCCGAAGCGGACGGCGCGCTCTACATGAAAATCGACCGCAAGCGCAAGTTCCCGATTACGCAGATTCTCTCCGTCTTCGGCGGCGGTTTGGGCGAAGCCGTTTTGAAGCATTTTGAAAAAGACCCGCTCGCGCTCGCCGCGATTAAGGCGACGCTTGAGCACGACGAAGCAAAGTCGATTGAAGAGGCCTACGTTGAAATCCACCGCCGCATGCGCGACGGCGACCTTGCTACCCCGGAAAACGCAAAGAACTTCGTACAGTCGCTTTTCTCTGCGGAACGCTACGACCTCGGAAAGGTCGGACGCCACCGCCTCAATTCGCGCTTCGGTCTGCCGCTTACCGGCAAGGCGCTCGACAAGCACACGCTCGGTCTCGCGGACTTCGTCCGCATCATCTCCGAAATCACGAAACTGAACGCCGATCCGTCGGCGCGACCGGATGACATCGATCATCTCGGCTTCCGCCGCGTGCGTTTCGTCGGCGAACTTCTTCAGGCGCGCATGCGCGTCGGCATGAGCCGCATGAAGCGAAACATTCAGGACCGCATGTCCACGATTGAAAGCGAAACGACCCTTCCGATGGCGCTCGTCAATCCGCGCCCGTTCCATGCATCCGTCCACGAATTCTTTACGGCAAACCAACTTTCGCAGTTCATGGACCAGCAGAACATTCTTTCCGAGCTCGAAAATATGCGCACTTTTTCGGCGCTCGGTCCGGGCGGCCTTACGCGCGAGCGAGCGGGCTTCGAAGTGCGCGACGTGCATCCGTCGCATTACGGACGCCTCTGTCCGATTCATACGCCGGAAGGCCAAAACATCGGCCTCATTCTCCACATGGCGACGCACGCCCGCACCAACGACTTCGGCGTTATCGAAACGCCCTACGTTCGCGTGAAGAACGGAAAAGTCACGGACGAAATCGTGTACCTGAACGGCCTCGACGAAGAACTCGAGACGATTGCGCACGGCGCAACCAAGCTCGACGAGCAGAACCGCATTGTCCCCGATTTCGTCGAAGCGCGCTACAAGGGCGACCCGATTATCGCGCCGCGCGACACGGTGACCTTGATGGACGCATCGACCTACCAGATGTTTTCAATCGCGACATCGATGATTCCGTTCGTCGACCACGACGATGCGAACCGCGCGCTCATGGGTTCGAACATGCAGAAGCAGGCAACTCCGGTGTTGATTCCGGAAGCGCCGCTCGTTGCGACCGGCATCGAAGGGCATGCCGCCCGCAGCACCGGACGCCTCGTGCTCGCCGAAGAAGCGGGCGAAGTTTCTTATGTCGATGCGCGAAAAGTCATCGTGAAAAACAAGGACGGCAAGGCGAAAGAATATCGCCTCCAGGGACTGACCCAAACCAACCAAAATTCCGCCTTTATGCAGCGCCCGTCGGTGGTGCTCGGCGACAAGGTGAAGAAGGGCGACGTGCTCGCTGACAACTCTTCGACCGACCATGGCCAGCTTTCGCTCGGCCAAAATGTGCGCGTCGCATTCATGAGCTGGAACGGCGCGAACTACGAAGACGCCATCATCATTTCCGAGCGCCTCGTCGAAGACGCGAAATTTACAACCGTGCATATCGAGGACTTCGAATGCGTCGTGCGCGACACGAAGCTCGGTCCCGAGACGACGACGCACGACATTCCAAACGTCGGTGAAATGCGCCTCAAGAATCTCGATGAAGAGGGCGTCATTTGCATCGGTGCGGAAGTGCGTCCTGGCGACATTCTCGTCGGAAAAGTGACGCCGAAAGGCGAGACCCAGCTCACGCCCGAAGAGCGTCTCTTGCGCAGTATCTTCGGCGATAAGGCAAAAGATGTGAAGGACACATCGCTTCGCATGGAAGGCGGCAAGCGAGGCCGCGTCATCGGCGTGCGCGTTTTCTCGCGCGAAAAGGGCGACCAGCTTGAAACAGGCATCATCAAGAAAATCGTCGTGACGGTTGCGCAGGTGCGAAACGTCTCCGTCGGCGACAAACTCGCGGGACGACACGGCAACAAAGGCGTCATCAGCCGCGTGCTTCCGGTCGAGGATATGCCATACGACAAGGACGGCAATCCGATTGACCTTATTCTGACGCCGCTCGGCGTTCCGTCGCGCATGAACCTCGGCCAAATTCTCGAAATGCACCTTGGGCTCGCGGCAAACACGCTCGGCTATCAGGCCGTCGTGCCGCCGTTTGCCGGAGCAACGCCGGACGAAATTCGCAAAGAACTCGCGGCAGCCGGTTTTTCGGAAACGGGGAAGATGAAACTCTATGACGGTCTTACCGGCGCCGCATTTGCGCAGGACATTGCCGTGGGCTACATGTACGTTCTCAAATTGCATCACATGGTGGAAGACAAAATCCACATGCGCTCAATTGGTCCATACTCGCTCATCACGCAGCAGCCGCTTGGCGGCAAGGCGCAAAACGGCGGTCAGCGCTTCGGAGAAATGGAAGTGTGGGCGCTCCTCGGCTACGGCGCCGCGTACACGCTTCGCGAAATGCTCACGATTAAATCGGACGACATTCAGGGCCGTTCCGCCGCCTTCGATGCCATCGTGAAAAACGAGCCGATTAGCCACAGCGGCACGCCGGCATCGTTTGCCGTTCTTACCAACCAAATCCGCGGCCTTGCGCTCGATGTCGAGCCCTTAAATCTGCCGCCGGAGCCGGAGGCGTAGTTTTATTAATTTCTTCCACTACTATGGCACCACTCAATCACCGAAAGCTCCCTCCGCGCGACACTTGGAACGGTCTGCGCCTCACGCTCGCCTCGCCGGAGCGTATTCTTCAGTGGTCTTCGGGCGAAGTCACAAAGCCGGAAACCATCAACTACCGCACCCAGCGAAGCGAAAAGCACGGCCTCTTCGACGAAAAAATCTTCGGTCCCGAGAAGGACTATGAATGCTACTGCGGCAAATACAAAGGCATTCGCTACAAGGGCATCGTCTGCGACAAGTGCGGCGTTGAAATCACGCGCTCAATCGTCCGTCGCGAACGCATGGGCCATATCGAGCTCTGCACGCCGGTCGCGCACATTTGGTTTCTGCGCAGCGTTCCGTCTCGAATGGCGCTGTTGCTCGGCGCTTCTGCGGCCGACATCGAAAAGGTGGTCTACTTCGCGGGTTACATCGTTACGAAAATCGCCGAGGAGGAAAAGAAGCGTCTTATCGGCGAGCTCGACAGCGAATACAAGTCGAAATACAAGTCACTCGGGAGCGACAAGGAACGCGACTCGCTCAAAGAGAAAATGACAATAACGCGCAACGAGATTGACGGCATCGTCGTTGGCAAAGTGCTCGACGAGCTCGAATACCACCGCTTCTCGGTGAAGTACGGCGGTCTGTTCGAAGCGCGTATCGGCGCGGAAGCGATTTACGATATTTTCTGCAAGCTCGACCTCAAAGACCTCGAGAAGACGCTCGCGGCCCGCTACCAAAATGCCGGCGCCGCCGAGCGCGAAAAGCTAGCGAAACGCCTCTCGCTCATCGCGGGACTCATTGCTTCGGGCGTTCGTCCCGAATGGTTCTTCCTCACGCGCATCCCGGTCATTCCGCCGGCGCTTCGCCCGATGGTCGCTCTTGAAGGCGGCCGCCATGCGACGAGCGACGTAAACGACCTCTACCGCCGCGTCATCAACCGCAACAACCGCTTGAAGAAACTCATCGACATTCATGCACCGGAAGTGATTCTGCGCAATGAAAAGCGCATTTTGCAGGAGGCGGTCGATGCTCTCTTGGACAACTCGATTCGCAAAAGCGGCGCGGCCGCAGGCGCGATGACACTCGCACAGCGCCGTCCGCTCAAGTCGCTCGCCGATTATCTGAAAGGCAAGCAGGGCTACTTCCGCCAGAACCTTCTCGGCAAGCGCGTCGACTACTCGGGCCGTTCGGTGATTGTCGTCGGTCCGGACCTCGAGCTCGACGAATGCGGTCTGCCGAAGCACATGGCGCTCGAACTCTTCCGTCCGTTCGTCATCGCGGGACTTCTCGAGCGCGAGCTCGCATTCAACATTCGCGGCGCCGGCCGCCTCATCGAAGACGGCGTTGCCGAGGTATGGGAATTGCTCGAAGAGGCGATTGCGGGCAAATACGTGCTCTTGAACCGCGCGCCGACCTTGCACCGCCAAGGCATCCAGGCATTCCGACCGCGGCTTATCGAAGGCGATGCTATTCAGCTGCATCCGCTCGTCTGCAACGCGTTCAACGCGGACTTCGACGGGGACCAAATGGCCGTACACGTGCCGCTTTCGGAGGAAGCGCAGTGGGAGGCAAAGAACGTCATGAGCGCCAACAAAAATATCCTGAAGCCGGGCAGCGGCGACATCATCGTGCTCACCGGCAAGCCGCTCGACATCGTGCTCGGCGTGTACTGGCTCACAAAGCCGGTCGAGGGAGCTAACGGCGAAGGCAAACATTTCTCGTCGCCGAACAGCGCGATTCTCGCGTCCGAATACGAGGCCATCGACTTGCGCGCGAAAATCAAGGTCATGCCGGTTACGGGCAAGGAGAAGTACGAAATGTTTGACGGCCATCCGTTCGAGACGACCGTCGGACGGCTCCTTTTCAACACCGTCCTTCCTTCCGACTATCCGTTTATCAACGAGACCATCACGAAGAAAGTGCTCGCGCGCATCGTCACCGACTGCATCACGCGCTATGGCATCGATGCCGTGCCGAACATCGTCAACAAAGTGAAGCGATTCGGCTTCGATTACGCGACGCGCTCCGGCGTATCGTGGGCCATCGGCGACCTGGTCGTTTCGAAAGAGAAACCGCGCATCATCAACGCGGCGGAAGCGCAGGTGTCCAAGATTCATGACGATTACAAAAACGGCTTGCTTTCGGAAGAAGAGAAGCGCCGCATGGCGATTGAAGTGTGGCAAGGCGCAAAACAGTTGGTGCAGGAACAAGTCGCTTCCGAACTCGACCCGATGGGCTCGGTCGCCGACATGGTGCATTCCGGCGCTCGCGGAACGCTCGGTCAAATCACGCAAATGGCCGGAATGAAAGGGCTCATTCAAAATACCGCCGGCGTTACGATTGAGTTGCCGATTATCTCCTCGATGATCGAAGGGCTGAATCCGATTGAATACTTCATGTCCACGCACGGCGCTCGCAAAGGTCTCACCGACACCGCGCTCGGCACCGCGAAAGCGGGCTATCTCACGCGCCGGCTCTTCGATGTCGCGCAGGACTCGATTGTGACCGAAAAGGATTGCGGCACGAAGCGCGGCGTAAAAATCAATCGCGTAAGCGCGTCCGGCATTCAAATCAATTATGCCGAAGCGCTTCGCGGCCGCGTGCTGGCGGAAGACGCAAAGGACAAGGACGGAACGGTGCTCTTCAAAAAAGGACACTTCCTTACCGTGCTTGATGCCGAGGCAATTGCGGCGTCGTCGATTACGGAAGTCGTGTCGCGTTCTCCGATGTCCTGCGAAACGCGCTACGGAATCTGCCAGTTGTGCTACGGCATGGACCTCACGACGCAGGAAATGGTTGACATGGGCGAAGCGGTCGGCACCGTCGCTGCGCAAGCAATCGGCGAGCCGGGCACGCAGCTCACGATGCGCACCTTCCACGCCGGAGGCGTCGCGTCCGTTGGCGGCGACATTACGAGCGGTCTGCCGCGCGTCGAGGAAGTATTCGAAAAGCGTTCGCCGAAAAATCCGGCCGTCATTTCGAAGTCCGACGGACTCGTTATGGAAATCAAGGAGGAAGGCCGCGAGAAAGTAATTGTCGTTTCGCCGCAGGCGGGGCAGGGAAAGAAGGACGGCTCGTCCTATCAATACCTTGCGCCGTATCCGCGCGTTCCTCTCGTGAAGGAAGGCGATACGGTCGTAAAAGGCCAAATCCTGACCGACGGTTCCGCCGACCTCGACGAACTGTTCGACTACGCGGGCCGCGCAATGGTGCAGGAATATATCATCGACGAAGCGTCGAAGATTTACGAGCTGCAGGGCGCGCCGGTTTCCCGCAAACACCTCGAAGTCGTCGTCAAACAAATGTTCTCGCGCGTGAAGATTACCGACGCGGGCGACACCGACTATTCGGTCGGCGACATTGTCGAGGATTGGGAATTCGCAAAAGCGGTCGCGGAGATGAACGAAGCGAACAAAATCGCTCCGCAGGCGCGCGAAATCGTGCTCGGCATCAAGGAGAGCGCGCTCTCGCGCCGCTCGTTCCTTTCGGCCGCATCGTTCGAGCAGACGACGAAGATTCTCATCAATGCGTCGCTCCGCGGCAGCGTCGACCGCCTGCGCGGCCTGAAAGAGAACGTGATTCTCGGCCGTCTCATTCCGGCCGGTACCGGTTTTGCGGGAAGCAAGAAGCACGCGCATATCGCGAAGCTTCAGGCCGAACGTCCGGCACCGCAATACACCGAGCGGCCCGCGTTCTCGCCGCGTCCGACTCGCGCGCTCTAAAATCAGCGCATATAAAAAAGCAAACAGCGAGGAACCCGTAGGGTTCCTCGCTGTTTGCTATCGTGGACGCCGTTTCCGCTGACGGAGAACGGCGGCAACCGTTAGGCCCACGAGTAGCGGGCCAAGTAACGTCAGCAGACCCGTGCCCGTGTATACCATTGAATGATTCTCAGCGAAGCCCCAAAGAAGAGCTCCTGCTGAAAAGAAAAAAATTATCCCGCAGGATACCAAGGGGACTAACACCCATCGATTACTGTTCACGTCCTATCCTCCCGAAACTAAACTAACACTGGCTGTGTTTTTGTCAAAAACTTTGAAACCGCGGTAGAATCATTCCAATGGCAACCGACACCGTCGCGCAGATTAAGGAGCGCCTTGGCATTCAGGACATCATCGGTCCGTATGTAAAGCTCACGCGCGCGGGGAAGTCACTTCGGGGGCTGTGCCCGTTCCACAAGGAAAAGACGCCCTCGTTCCACGTGAGTCCCGAACGCGGCACGTGGCACTGCTTTGGTTGCGGTCTTGGGGGCGACGGCTTCTCGTTTATTGAAAAAATCGAAGGCGTGGATTTCAAAGGTGCGATGAAAATTCTCGCCCAAAAGGCCGGAGTCGAAATCACTACCATATATGGTAGTAAAAACAAAGAGGACACTTCAAAAAAAGAAAGATTATACGATGCGATGAGCCGCGCGGGCGAGTGGTACGCCGGAAAATTTGCGGGCAGTCCGGCGCAGGCCTATGCAAAACGCCGCGGGCTTTCGGAGGAAACCGCGAGCGCGTGGCGGCTCGGGTATGCGCCGGACGCGTGGCGCGAGCTGCTTGAAGCGCTTTCGGCAGGAGGATTCACGGCCGACGAACTGCTTGCAGCCGGTCTCATCAAAGAAGCGGACGGGAAGCCGGGCACGTATTACGACCGATTTCGAAACCGATTGCTTTTTCCCATTCGCGACATCGCGGGCCGCGTCGTCGGTTTTACGGGACGCGCGCTCGCTGAGGACGAGCTCGCGAAATATTTGAACAGTCCGGAAACAGATTTGTATCGCAAATCCGAAATTCTTTTCGGCATGGATACGGCGAAGGACGCGATTCGCACGCGCGGGTTTACTATGCTGGTCGAAGGGCAAATGGATGTGCTGCATGCGCATCAAGCGGGATTTACAAACGCAATCGCTCTTTCCGGCACGGCGCTTTCAGAGCGGCATCTTTCGCTCATGAAGCGCTACAGCGAAAACCTGATGCTTGTGCTTGACGCGGACGCCGCCGGTTTGAAGGCGACGGCGCGTTCGGCTATACTCGCGCTGCAAGCCGGATTGCGCGTCAAAGCCGCGCGGCTCCCGACCGGCAAAGACCCTGCCGACCTCATCAGCGAGGACCCGCAAGAATTTTCAAAACGCATCGCCGCCGCCAAACCCGTCGCCGAATTTTTTCTCGGAGAGCTGGCGGACAAAGAAAGCGACCCGCATCGTCTTTTGCGTTCGGCGGAAGCCATCGTGCTGCCGATTATCGCCGCAATACCGAGTCCGATGGAACGCGAGCATTTCGTGCAGTCGGCAGCGCGGACGCTGGGACTTTCGACCGAGGCGGTACGCGAATCGCTGGCGCGCCTGCCGAAACTTTCCACAGGGTCGAACGGCATAACTACAGGTGCAGTTCCACGCTCGGCTCCGCGCTCGCCTCAAGAGACGCGCGGGGAGCAACTTTTAGCCGTTTTCCACGTATATACCGGTACGGCCCTTGCACGGCGCGTCGAAACGGAGTATTGTCGAATTACCGGGGCAGAAGTGCTTCCGTCCGTTGTGCTTCCGGAATCGTCTTTGTTTCTGGCTGAACAGACGTTTGGTGAACAGCCGGAAGAACGGGCGGCAGACGAGTTGCTCCACGCCTTTGAAGAAGCGGTTATCCGCGAGGCGTATCGGGAAGCCGTTGCAGATTTACGAAGAGCCGAGGCGTCGGGCGATGTTTCCGTGATTGAAAAAGCGCAGAACGTGTGCGCACAAGTGTCTGCGCGACTCGCCGCATTTGGTGCCTGATTCATTTTATATTCACATGGCAAAAAAATCCTCCAGTGCAAAAAAGAAAAAGACCGCGCATGCGCGCACCGTGAAGCGGCCGGCTAAGCGCGTGGCCGCAAAAAATAAGACCGCAAAAAAGAAGGCGGTTAAGAAAGCGTTGCGGTCCAAAAAGGATGTTGTGCGCGCCGCGGCCCGCGGAGCCAAAGCTAAGGCGGACTCCGCAAAAGCGCTCTCCGCCGAACAGCTTATCGAAAAAGGCAAGGAGCGCGGGTACGTCACGTACAATGAAATTCTCAAATCCTTTCCGCACGTCGAAGACGACGTGAATTTTCTCGAGTCGCTCTACGAGCGTTTTGCAATCGCGGGCGTTGACGTGCTTGAAGGTGGCATGCTCGAAGAAGCCGCGGACGAATACTTGGCCACGCGCAATATTAAAGACCGCCATTCGACGAGCTACGATTCGATTCAGATTTATCTGCGGGAAATCGGCCAGTATCCGCTTTTGACGGCGGCCGAAGAACGCGAACTTGCAAAACGCATCGAGAAAGGCGATTCGGAGGCCCGCAACATTCTCGCGCGCAGCAACCTGCGCCTTGTCGTATCCATCGCGAAGAAATACGTCGGCCGCAGCCCGGACCTCACCTTGCTCGATTTGATTCAGGAAGGGAACTTGGGTTTGTTCCGCGCCGTCGACAAGTTTGATTGGAAAAAAGGATACAAGTTTTCGACGTATGCCACTTGGTGGATTCGCCAGGCGATAACGCGCGCGCTCGCCGACCAGTCGCGCACTATCCGCATTCCGGTGCACATGGTGGAGACAATCGCGAAATATAAACAAGTGTCGCGCCGCCTCGCACAAGCACTCGGTCGCGACCCGCAGCCCGAGGAAATCGCGATTGAAATGGGCATCGAGCCGGAAAAGGTGTATCAAATTGAGAAAATCAATCAGGATACGCTTTCGCTCGAAAATCCAATCGGTTCCGACGACGATGATAAATCGACCCTCGGCGATTTTATTCCGGACGACAAGATCCCATCGCCGGTCCAGGAGTCATCCGAGCGCATATTGCACGAGCAAGTGCGGGCGATTTTGAGCGACCTGTTGCCGAAGGAACGCAAGATTCTCGAATTGCGCCACGGCCTCACCGACGGCGTCTACCACACCCTTGAAGAAGTGGGGAAGGAGTTCGGCGTTACGCGCGAGCGCATCCGCCAAATCGAAGCAAAGGCGCTCGAGCGAATCCGCACGCACGAAAAAGCGCGGCATCTGAAGTCGTATTAAAAAGATTTGAGCCGCCTGTAAGGGCGGCTCGGGTTTTTTTACGTTTGTTTTTTCAGGCAGGCATAGCCACCTTTTTGACGATTGAAGGTGATGACCATACATTCATTCAATGTGGCGTCCAGGAAAACAAACCCGACTTGCGCCGAGATGACTCCCGCGAGCCACTCAAGCACGGCATGCGTACGTTCCGGGCGTTCGTCGACAGTGACCCGATTTACAATCTCTGTCCCGCGCGGCCTAACGTCTCTAGTGTCGCGGCCGAAATAACAGGTCACATCCCGCGGACTTTGTAGGGCAAGCTCGCGAATTTTGAGCACCTCCGTTACCAGAGCCGCTTCAAGACCGTTCAATACTTCGTCGGGAGTACCCATCGGTACCCCCAACACCTCGATGAGTGGCAACGAGCCCTCCTTATGCGGCTTTCTCCGCCAGCATTAGAATCTTTTCGGCAAAGGCAGCCACGTCTTCGGGCAGAACATTTTCTTTTTCCGCGGCATCCAGGACATACCGCCGTTCCACTTCGGTGAGAGGCGGTTTCTTTGCGGCCTGGCGAGCGCTTAAATAAGCGCCAAGTGCAAGCGCACGACGGCCGTGGTCACTTAACTTCTGCATAATCCACTCCCGTTACTATTCTCACGAAAACCTCGTGAAAGGATTCCCAAATAGGAATGTGTGCAATATAACATTCCCGAAAGCGATGTCAATTTTTCGGAAAAATGCCGATGCGCGGTACACTGGAACATATGGCGACCACGCAGGCATTCGAAGAAGCGTACGCAAAACTGAATACGAAGCAAAAAGAAGCCGTCGACGCAATTTACGGCCCGGTCATCGTCATTGCCGGACCGGGCACCGGCAAAACGCAGATGCTCGCGCTTCGCATCGGAAATATTCTGCAGAAGGCGACCGGAACAAAACCGGACGACATTCTTGCGCTCACGTTTACGGAAAGCGCGGTAGCGGCGCTGCGCACGCGGCTTGCGGGTTTTATCGGCGCCGCCGCGTATCGCGTCCGCATCCATACCTTTCACGGTTTTGCGCGTTCGATTTTGGAATTGCGCCCCGACCTTTTTCCGAGAATCGCGCTTGGCACGCCGCTTTCCGAAATTGCCGGCATGACGCTCATGGAGGAACTGCTTGATGCGGGGGAGTACGCGAAAATACGCAACCCGAAATTCCCGCACCGCGCGGCAAAACAGCTTCTCGAGTTCATGAAAAAATTGAAACAGGAGCACTACACGCCCGAGAGCTATCTTGCGGAATTGACGGCTTCGCATTCGCAATTGCTGGCCGATCCGGAACGCGTGCACGCGCGCGGCGCATACAAAGGGCGCGAAAAGGGCGAGTATATTCATCGGCGCGAGCGCCTCGAGAAGCACATCGAAGCGGCGCATCTTTTCGCTGCGTACTGCGAGGCGCTTGAAAAAAAGTCCCTATACGATTACGAAGATCTCATCAGCGAGGCGGTGCGGGGGCTCGAATCGGACGAAGGATTTCGCGCAGAAGTCGGCGAGCGGTCGCAATTCGTTCTGGCCGATGAACATCAGGATGCGAATCCGGCGCAAAATCGATTGCTTGAACTGGTGACGGATTTCGACGGCGCGCCGAACCTTTTCATCGTGGGCGATGAAAAGCAGGCGATTTACCGTTTCCAAGGAGCATCGCTCGCATCTTTCTTCTATTTTAAGGAAAAATATCCGGATGCGCGCGTCATTTCGCTCGACGAAAATTACCGTTCAAAGGCGCACATTCTGAATACCGCTCATGATCTCATTGCGCCCGCGCCGGTTCCCGATGCGACGCTTCGTCCGGTCCTTAAAGCCGTTCGCGGCAAAGGAGGTGCGATTGAAGAAGCCGTATGCGGCACGCCGCGAGAGGAATGCGACGCCATTGCCGCGCACATACGCGCCTTGCGTATGTCCGGCGTGCCGTATGAAGACATTGCGATAATCACAAAGAAAAATGCCGATGTGCTATCGCTCGCCGAATGTCTGCGCGTCGCCGGCATTCCGGAAGACCATGTCGCCGCGGAGATGAGTGCGCTTGCGCATCCGGCAGTTCAGCTTTTCCTCTCGCTTATTCGCGCGCTTGCCGACCTTTCGCAAGACGCGCCGCTCTCCCGCGCGCTCTTTATGCCCGGGCTGCCCGGAGCGCTTGCCGAGCGTCTGCGGTTGCTTTCTGTGTCGCGCGAGGGAGCGCCGCTATTTGAATACATAAAAGCGCACGGGTCGCCGGAATTGCGCGCATGGGCTCGCTGCATGGAAAAAGCATCGAAAGAAATGCCGGCAACGCCGGTCGTGGAGTGGCTTGCGCGGCTTGCGGGCGAAAGCGGATTTCTTGCCGGTATTCTTGCGCTCGGCGAGAGCGAGGACGCCTACGAGGCGTATCAGGGATTCATGGACGAGGCGGCGCTGCTCGCCAAAGAAAATCCGAGTGCGACTGCGGGCGATTTCCTGCGCCGCATCGCGCTCATCGAGATGCATGAATTAAAAGTCAAACGGGCCCGCACGAGGCACGCGGGCGTGCGGCTCATGACGGCGCACGCGGCAAAAGGACTCGAATTTCCGCAGGTCATCATTGCGAACGCGACCGACGAAAAATGGATACGCGGACGAACGGATGAATTTTCGCTGTTGCTTGAAAAAGACGACGACGAACATGATGTGCGGCGGTTGTTGTATGTGGCGCTTACGCGCGCCCGCGACGGCGTCCTGATTACGCGTTCGGACATGACGGAGGAAAATCGCGTGCAGACACCGCTTCGATTTTTGTCGGACATCGCCGCATACGTTGCTCCGAAAGAATTCACACCGGAACCGCCGCGTGCGAGCTCGTACGAGAGGCGCGCCATTCTCGATACGGCGTTTTTGAAAGAGCGCCTGCTTGTCCGAGGATTTTCGCCGACCGCATTCAATAATTATGTCGATTCTCCGTGGCAATATTATTTCCGCTCGCTGCTCATGCTGCCGAGCGCGCAGTCGATTCCGATGATGTTCGGCACGGCCGTGCACGCCGGACTCAAAGCATATGCCGACGGCGCAAAAAAAGGAATGGCGTCACTTGAAGACGCAATCGTGGCATGCGAACGCGAGCTTGGCCGTTTGCCGCTTACGCCGCTCGACCGGAAAGAGCTCGCGAAAACGGGCGAGGCGGCGCTTCGCGCATATGTAGCGCAGGAAGGCAGTTCGTTGAATGCGATGTCCGAATCGGAAATTTCCTTGAGCGGCTCGCTTTCCGTGCCGGGTGTCGGCGACGTGCCGATTACGGGCAAGCTCGACCGGCTCGACATTAAAGGAGACGGGACCGCGGAAGTCATCGATTACAAAACCGGTCCCGTAAAAAGCGAAAATGAAATCCGGGGGCTCACGAAATCCGCCGATGGACATTACTATCGCCAGCTGGTGTTTTACAAATTGCTTTTGAAAATGGACGGCCGCTATTCCATGCGCGAAGCCGGGCTGCATTTCGTCGCACCGGACTCAAAAGGGAAATGCGTGATTCGCCGCTTCGCGATTACCGATTCGGAAGTCGCGGCTCTCGAAAAGGAACTCGTCGAAGCAGCGAAAGCGATTGCCGATGGCTCGGCGTTTACAACCTCATGCGACTCCGAGACATGTGATTTCTGCGACCTCGTCGGATTCCTGCTCGCCGAATAGTTACTGCGCCTCGCCCAGCGCTTTATCCACAAGCTCTTTGACCGCGTCGTATGACGATGCGCCATCAAGCACGACCGGCGCTTGGCCCGAAACAAGAATGAGCGAATACGGCGTTCCCTGTGCGCCGATTGAAAGGGCATTTTGTCTGTCGGCGTTTATGCGCCCTCCAACGGTGCTCGATGCGTTCGCAAAACACGAAGCGAACGCATCATTGCTCGCGACTCCGGCCGACGCCGCGTATTCTCCGTACCGCGTCGGGTCGACCGGCTGGTTTGCAAAAAGCAAATCGGCAAATTTCCAAAACGCGTCGTTGCCCCCGACATTCGCGACGCACTCGGCGGCTTCGGCGTGCAGAAGCGCATTCGGATGCAATTCGGTGAGCGGAAATTCGCGAAACACGAGCGCCACCTTGCCGGTCGCGCCGTCGTTTGCGATGACTTGGTCCAACGTGTCATTAAATTGTTTGCAATAGGTGCAATCGAAATCCGCGTATTCGACGATGAAAACCGACGCGGCGGGATTTCCAAGAATGTGGTCATTTGTGCTTACCGGACGCACGAGCGCAGAATCTCCGGCGCTTAATTTTCCCGGCGCGGGCTTTGCAACGCTAAAATACACCGCGAGCGCGACGATAATGCCTGCGGCGAGGATTGCAAAGGGAATACTAAGCGAGGATTTCATAGCGGCAGTGCGTGGGTCATTGCGGGCGCCGCGTGCGTTCTCTCGCCCCAGTGTTTCGTATCGAGTTTTATGTCGCGCACGTCGCGCAAATCCTTGTACCTAACCGCGTTATGCGCAAGCGCGTAATCGTACAGTTCTCTCGTAAGGCGGACATCTTCGATGCAATACTCCGCGACTTTTTGTTTCTCTCCGTTTCTCCACCATTCGCCGGCTTTGAGGCCGTCGCCTTTTTTTCCTTTGCCCAAGGTTGCTTCCGCAAGCGATTGCAGCCGAATGCGCCTGCCGAGCACTTTCTGAACTTCGGTCAGCAGGTCGAGAGAAAGAACGTGCGAAAGGTCTCCGGGGTAATAACGATTGAGGAGCGGAATATCGAACGAATCAGAGTTAAAACCGACAAGCATGCCCGTGCGTTCAAGAACCGGCCAAAGCTTCGGCAAATCCTCTTTAAAATAAGCGGCATAAGTGTCCGTTTCCGAATCATGAATCGCGACGACCGTGATTTCCTGTTCGTTTACATCGACGTGGCCGCGAACCGCGGAGTTTGAAATCGATTCGATATCGAGCGTGATGACGCGCATACGGTCAGTTGTCCATCCGAAGACGCGAAGGAATTTCGGAGGCGGGAAGCTCGCTTTCCTTGCCGGTTGCCAGCGTTTTCAGCCGTAGGGCGCCGCGTTCGACCTCATTCGCGCCGTATGCGGCAAAGAAGGGTATGCCGTGCTTCACTGCATCCTTTATTTGGTCGCCGAGTCCGCGTTCGGTGAGGTTCACAAAAATGCGGCAACCTTGCGCGCGGAGCGTGTCGGCAAATGCCTGTGCGGCGGGAATGTCGCCTGCGCCCGGCGTGCCGAGATACAACTGCGGTTTGTCCGTCGCTGCCTTTTGAGCGAGCCCATGTGTTTGCGCAAAATCCGCAAGCGTCACATCGCCGATGGCAAAGCCGACCGCCGGAATAGGATCGCCGCCAAAAAGCGCGACGAGCCGGTCGTAGCGGCCGCCGCCGAAAATGGAACGCGAGTTTTCCGGATTCGTATCGAAAATTTCGAATACCATGCCGGTGTAATAATCGAAACCCCGGGTGACGGCCGGATTAAAGACGGCGTTAGCCACGCCGCGGGCTTTGAGCGTCTCGATGCGGTCGAGAAGTTTCTTTTTCTCTTCGGAAACTTCCGGCGCTTCGCCCGCGTTCTCGATAAACGAAAGCGGGTCCTTTGCCGAAATCTCGCTCGATGCGGCAGCGAATTCTTCGTCGGTCATTTTCGATTTTTTATCCAGCAGGCGAACATATGTTCGGGCTTTCTCGTCCTCAAGACCGGCGGCTTTGCACGCCGCATTTAAAAGCGGGCGCGAATTTAATCGTATCGAGAACTCGCTTTCATCGGCACCCAGGTCGCGCAAAATGCGCGAGGCAAGCGTAACAATCTCGATATCCGCCTCGCCTTCGGGAAGGCCGACCAAGTCGACGTCTGCCTGATAAAACTCCCGCAGGCGGCCTTTTTGGGGACGCTCGTAGCGGAAACGGTTGCCGATGGAAAACCAGCGCAAAGGAAAGGCGAGCTCGCGGCGCTTTGCGGCAACCATGCGCGCCAAGGTCGGCGTCATTTCGGGCCGGAGCGTGACGCGCCGGTCGCCGCGGTCGGTGAATGTATAGGTCTGCTCGTTTACGATTTCTTCGGACGTCTTTGCTTCATAGAGCTCCGCGCGCTCAAGCGGGGAAGCATTGTATTCTTCGTATCCCCATTTCAAAAGCGTCTCGCGCGCACTTCCCAAAAGCGCCTGCAGGACCGCCCAGTCGGCCGGATAAAAATCGCGCACGCCTTTATAGGGGTCGGTCGAAAGCATTTCGGACATTCTCAAAGTTTATCACAGCCTGCACGCCGGATGAATGCATAAGTTCAGATACATTTGGCAGTCCTCATAACCGAGGATATATGCGCATCAGAAGCAATTTCAGGGGTACGAAGGGCTGGTTGAGCATGTGGGAAAGGACGATACGATTGCGGCATATGCGGAAACCAAAGGAAGTCGACAGACGGGTGAAGATATTGGGATTCTGGGACATGCACGGGACGGAGGCCGCATACGACGCCTTTGGCACCTCGGAGCGCACCTTGTATCGCTGGAAGGAGGAACTCAAAGCCCACGAGGGCCGCATTGATGCACTTGACCCGAAGAGCACTGCGCCGAAGGCGCGTCGAAGGAGGACTGTTCTGCCCGAGGTCGAGGATTTCATCATCCGCGAACGACAGGCGCATCCCCGGCTTGGGAAAGCAAAGCTTGCCGTTCTCCTGCGCGAAGAAGGGCACTCCGTGTCGGAGTCATACGTTGGGCGGGTCATTCTGGATTTGAAGAACCGCGGTCTGCTCCCGCAGCAGAGCCGGCTCTCGTTCCACGCACGTACGGGCAATCACACGGAAACACCGCAGAAACGCCGTACCAAGCTTCGCCGCACCGGCAAGCGCGGCATGGAGCTCGATACCGTCGTCCGCTTCATCGACGGCGTGAAGCGGTACGTCCTCACGGCAGTGGATGTGGAGCGGAAGTTCGCCTTTGCGGGCGCGTATACGAACCACTCGTCGAGAAGCGCGGACGACTTCCTTCGCCGAGTCATCGAGGTTTGCCCCTTCGATATCGACGAGTTGCAGACCGACAACGGGAGCGAGTTCGCCAAACACTTCGAGGATGCCTGTGCCGAACTCGGGCTCACGCACTTTCACACCCGCCCCCGCACTCCCAAGATGAATGCCCACGTCGAACGATTCAATCGCACCGTCTCCGAGGACTTCATCATGCTGAATCGGGGCCTGCTGCGGGACGATATTCATTCCTTCAATCTGAAGCTTGTCGACTGGCTGATCTGGTACAACACCAAACGCCCGCACCAGTCGCTCGGCATGGTGTCCCCCTTGCGGTATATTGTGTGTACATTAACCGTCGGGGACTGCCAAAAGTACTGGACGCGTACAATGAATTGACAAACAATCCTTCATATACGAGTATCTTAATGGGAAACCAATGGCACCCAAACCCCTCAATTCGAACGACGGTTTTTTGCGCTCCTCTGAGCGCGTTGTTTCTTTTCCGCAGCATACGCCTCATCTGGCGTGAGTGAACCGAGCACATCCATGAAGCGGCGATTCATCTTTGCTTCGAGTTTCTGCACAAATCTTTTTGAATACTTTGAAATATCCGAGCTTTTCGGGATGTACCGCCGCAAGTCCTTGTTCAGATTCTCGATTGATGGCTTCTCCCATGGCGCATGCACATGACAGAAATATATCTTCACCCCAAGCACCTTCTCTAGCCGTTTGTGTTCGAGAAAGAGAATATCGTTGTCGAATGTGATGGTCTGCATCTCGGGATACCGCTTTTTCATTCTGCGAAGCGCTCGCTCCACGTTTCGCACTGACACTGGCAGGATCCGCTCCAGCAGGTTTTTGCGCACCCTGCGATCCCGCAGACCAAGAATGATGCCTTGACCGCTCTTGCCCGACACGATGAAGTCGCCCTCCATGTGACCCAATCCCCATCGCTTGTTGATTTTGCTCGGTCGTTTGTCGATCAGGCGCTTGTCGGCAATGTGTGGTTTCGATGGCCGAGAGCGTCGCCTCTTCTTGAATACCTTTGCTCGATGCGACTCGATCCGTCTGCCATACGGGCTCTTGATATATCGGCGTATAGCCGAGGATGAAGCATATCCGATATCCTTCTCGATCCGCTTCAATCGAAGTGAGATGTTTTCGGGCGACTGATCGTCGAAGAGATGCGCCTCGATGGGTATTAAGAACGAGTTGGCACAAGCGTTAATGATTTTAATAAGTAAGTGCGCGGATTTCCGAACAATTCCGGTGAGGAAAATCTGAAGCAGAATTCCCTCACGTATTGCTCGAGGTTCTCGCTCCAGTGATGATGATACATCCTCCGCACAAAGGTGCGGTATACGCCGAACACGCCTTCGATTTCGGAGGTATGTTCGAACTCGAATTTTGAATGAATGTCTCTGCTGTGGGAGACCGGCCATCGCTTGCCGACACCCCGGTATATCGAACCGCCATCGGTCCACAACTCGCTCCCCGGCTTCACTTTGGCAAAGAGAAAGTCCATCACGTCCGTCTTGTTCGGGAAGCGATTGTGCATGACGGTATAGGCAAGCTTTCTCGTTCCTTTCTGCTTGGCCATCACGAGAGCTGCGTTCTTGAAATATGCCTCGTCCATCTGCACGATACGCTCGAGAATATGCTCTTCTTGGGGCAAATGCTCACGAAAGGTGGCATACCAGCGGCGTATCGTTCGTTCAGGCAAATGCGTGAGCTCCATGGCCTGCAAGACGGGTTCTCGTATCGTCCAGCACCAGAGGAGCATCCACCACGTCTGGAGCGGAAGCTTGAGGTTTGAGAGCCAGGTATGCGAGAGGAGCGAGAACCTTCGGCGGCAGGCAACACACCGGTACCGGTCTTCGTACCGCACAATCCTGCGCGAGCGGCAGAGCGGGCAAAACACATTCTTTCCGAACAACGTTCGCCGCAAAAACTTTCTAATCTGCACTTCAGACGGAATTTGTTTGAGCGTGTACATAGCTTCCATGATACGGGAGCTGTGCCAACAGAGTCTGAATACCCGCCTCGATGAACTTCCGGAGCTTCGGGTCGAGAGCAATCATCTTGCCGACCGCTCGGCTGTATTTCCTTCGTACGTATGAAATGTGATGCGCATATGCAGCATCATACGGCCGTCCCTTCCTCTTCTTTTGCGTCTCGTACCATATGACACTCTTCGGTCGGTCGAGTGCATCTCCGACATCTTGCAAAGAGTATCCCTTCGCTAACAGTATCTGTATTTCGTCTCGTTCGGACCTTGTGAAGTGCGCACCGCCGGAGGTTTTTTCATTCGCTCAATGTATCAAACGTTCGAATTCAAAAGACTAGTCGCCAATCTGCACATCTCGCGCTAGGAGGCATCATGGCAACCTTGCATCCTCTCTTCGGCTTTTGTAACCCCAGGTAACAGAAGTCGAAGGGAGGTGATCACGACACCGCCGCACGGCGCAATGCCGCCGTCATGTCGCCGCGGTTGCTAGAAAGGGGTGAGCGACACGGATGTCGCTTGCCCCTTTCCCATTTATTCAACCCCGCTTCCCGGTTTTGAATCCGTAGAAATGTACTTGAGAATGAGGTCGCGCATCTGGTCGGGATGCGGAATGCCGTGCATTGAAAAGCGTTCTTCCTCGCCGGCGCTCTGAACGTTTATGTTGCCGACGTTACAAATGGAAAACAGAAAACCGTCCATATCGCTCGTTACGTCTTGGACGCGCGAAAGGAACAAACTCGAAACCTCGCGGTTGAAGAATGCGCGTTGCTTGATGTCGACGACGCGCTGATTGGTGAGCACCCAGGCGTTCAGAAAATAGCGGGTATAGATGCCCCACGCGCTCGTCCAGGTTATGAGAAGCCAAATGCCGAGAATCGCGCGCGTAATCGGTGCGCCGAAATTGATGGTCGGTGCTGATGGCGTTGCCGCGAGCATGTATGCAAATACAAAAGGAATTATCGCAATGATTGCGTAGGGCAGCAGCTCGATGAGAAAAAGCAGCCAGCTCTTTCGCGCCTGCACGATTATTTTTTCGTCCGGTTCAAGCTGGAATTCGTTCATGGCAGTGCAGCGGCGGAAGCCGAGCCCGAGACAATGTATCCGAGGAGCGCGAGTGAAACCAGGATATGCACGACAATCGCGGGCACCGCGATGTGCGAGGCGCGCGAATATCGAATCCAGTGGTAAATCGCCACAATCGTATAAATCGCCCAGTAAGCGAAAACCAGATAGAACAACCATGTCACGATTGAACCGCTCGAAATATGCAACTGTGAAAACGCGGCATTCGGCGTCCCGAAGGGCTGAAGCGGCTGGCTATTCATTGCGGAAATGATACTACAATAAAGCGCGGTTTGTCATACTGGTCGGTGCGTATTTCGGCCGCAAGGCCGTGGGACTCGAAAAGTGCGCAACTTGCCTCCGCGGCGTTTTCGTCGCATTCAATCCATGCGATGCCATCCGGCGCGAGATGCCCCGGCAACTGTTCGGCGATGCGGCGGATGATGTCGAGGCCGTCTGCGCCCGAAAAAAGGGCCCGCGACGGCTCGTAATCGGCTACGCTCTCCTGGAGCTTCCGGCCGCTCGGAATGTACGGAGGATTTGCCGCGATGATGTCGAAGCGGGTTTCGCCAAACGGTTCAAAAAGGTCGCCGATGCCGATTGTTGAGCGCGATTCGTTCAATTGATTTTCATGGATATTTTTTTGGATTGTCATTTCATGCGCGGGGTCAATCTCGCCGAAAAATACTTGGACATCCGGCAGTAACTTGAGAAATGCGCAGCCGATGGCGCCCGAGCCGGCGCATAAATCGAGCGCGCGGATGTTAAAAACAGTCCTCGAAAATTCCTCGGTTCTCCGAGTTGCACTCGGCCAGAATTTTCTCATACTGTTTTTAACATTCGCGACGAGACGCTCCGTCCACCACTCCGTTTCGGGACGGGGGATGAGCGGCTTTGAATCGAGATAGATTTTCAAACCGAGAAAGGGCTGTGAGCCAATCACGTATGCAAGCGGCTCGCCTTCGGCGAGCCGCTTCTTATCTTCCTCATATGCCGCGGTTTCTTTTCCACCATATTTTTCATCCAGCAGCCACTGCTCATCGCGGTTCATATTAAAGAAAGTACCACACGATAGATATCGGCGCATAAAATAGATGTAGCGCCGCTGTTTAAAGCGGCGCTCATTTCTATTCGCGAAAGACAATCGCGAAATGCTGTCCGTCTTGCCTTTTTTGAAACGCTTTCCGAAGCGCGTCCATAACCGTCTGCGTTGTGCTCGGCAGTTTTTCGGGCGTAAGCACCGTGGGATGGAAAATCACAAGGAGCTCCTGTTTCCGCCAGGGCTTTCTTCCCGTGGGTTCCGGTTGGTACATCGCTACACAGAATCCAACCGGTGTGCCGTCGGTTAGTTTGTGGCAGCTAAGTTCGATTTCCCGCTGCGCACGCGGTTTCGCGCCGACAACATCTTTGATATGATGGGAGACATATCCACGCACTCTTTTGAGCAATTCCGCCGCATCCGTTACGGCCCATATGTATTCATTCCTCATCAATGAACGCCCTCCGCAAAGAGAGTAGCATGGACAATCGTTAAGATGAAATGAAAGAAGGCGCGTCGCTTTCGCGACGCGCCTTCTTTCATTCGGTAAGGGAAATTAGTATCCGCCGCGGCCATAGCCGCCGTTTCCACCGCCAAAACCGCCCCGGTCGCCGCCACCGTAACCGCCGCCGCCGTTTTCGCGGCGAGGAGGACGATCACCTTGCGGGCGTGCAAAAGAAACCGAGAGCGTGCGCCCGTCAAGTTCCTTGCCGTCCCAACGGTCGATAGCCGCTTGGGCCTCCGCTTCGGACGCCATTTCAACGAAGCCGAAACCGCGCGAGCGGCCCGTCATTCTGTCGCTGATAATGCTTGCGGAAACGACATTTCCGGCCTCACCAAAGGCCTTTTTGAGGTCGTCTTCCGTTGAGCGATAGGGAATACCGCCGACATAAAGCTTGTTTCCCTGAACTGACTGCTGATTATCCGCCATGAGTTGCAACTACTGGTTAATCTCGCCGAAACTGAACATTTCGGTCCGAAGACCGAGCGAAGCTCTAATACTCTGCGAGTATTTCCAGTATGCCAGAAATCCGTTGATTGCACAAGTCCGACTGGGGACAAGTGCTATTTGGTCAGCGAGGCAAGGGCCGGGAAGAACATCGCAATCATGCCGACCGCCAACAGTGCGACGATAACGATTGAAAATGCGCGTTTCATATCGGCAGGATACCAGAAATCCCGCGGGCGGCAAAGCCGCCCGCGGGATTCCCTTTTTTATATTTTCGTTTTATTATTATTTACACATGGCCTCGACTAAAAAGCCGCTTCTGCATCGCGTGCATGACCATTTTCTCCCGCACAAGCGAAACGGCTACAAACCGCACATTTTCCGCGCAGCGTCGATTGCGCTCATCATCGCCGGAATCGTCGCGATTCAAGGGGTCTATCTCGCGCAAATCAAATTCGTTCTGCCGGATACCGATTTTCTCGCCTCGGTTCTTCCGGCGGCGCTTACGATTCTCACCAATGACGATCGAATCGCAAACGGGGATGCGCCGCTTACCCATAACGCGCTGCTTGCGCAGGCGGCGCAGGACGCGGCGAACGATATGGCGGCGAAGGGATATTTTTCTCATGTGAGTCCGGACGGCAAAGACCCCTGGTATTGGCTGAGTTTGGTCGGTTACGACTATCGATATGCCGGCCAAAATCTTGCCGTAAACTTCACCGACTCGTCGGCCGTTGAAAGCGCATGGATGGCATCGCCGTCGCATCACGCAAATATCGTAAAGCCGCAATATACGCAAATCGGCATCGGCGTTGCAAACGGCGTTTACAACGGTCAAGAAACGACATTTGTTGTGCAATATTTCGGGACGCCCGAACTTGCCCTTCCGGAAGCGCAGGCGCAAAAGTCCGTTGTCGTTACGAACGCTTTGAAAAAGCCATCGACGAAAGTCGCTACAACAACCGTCGTGGTGAAGGCGACCACGACTGCAGCGGTTGTGAAAGTTCTCGGTGCGCAGGCACCCGCTCAGATGCCGGTCGAAAGTTCATCGCGACTGAAAAATTTCTTAACACTCGTTATCACGTCGCCGACGCTCACGATAACCTGTATCCTTTCCGCGCTCGCCGTCATCATTGCCGTTTTGCTCATCGTCGCGATTGTCGTAAAAGCGCGCGTGCAATACGTGGAAGTCATCGGCGGGGGGTTGCTCTTGCTTCTCATCGTTATGGGCTGCATATTTTTCAACACGCAAACCGCTCCGCAGGTGCAGATTTTATCCCAGGCATTAAGCACACTCTAAGAAGAATGTGTATGTACAAGTTCGATTTCCGTGCTACCCTCGGTACGGATGTGCCCGTTCACTGCGGCGGGAGAAAGGAGAATGGTCTTGTTGGAAGCTGAATACGCCGAAGAGCCTAAGCGCGTTCTGGAACGGCTTGAGCGGCATCAGCATATTCTTGTGGTCGGGTGGCGTTCCGATTTCTACGATGCGTTCACGCGGGAACTTCCGAGGCGAATCGTTCGATTTTATTCCCAGTCGGAGTCCTGCCGTATAAATCACTGGTACCTATTCGGCGGGACCATCGGCGCGGTTCTGTTCGGGCGAGCGCTCGGACATTCGACATTTAGAAACATAAAAGCCATGATTGAATGCGGTAATCGGCGCGCAATTCAGAAGGTGTATGTGTATCCGGTTGCCATAGATTCGAAGGAGATAAGCGAGCTCCTGAAGGTTTACTGCAAATCTCATCCCTCACAGCAAACGTGACCCGCCATGAAGCGGGTCCGTTCTTTTTTAAGCTTGCAAAGTTGTGTATATTGTGTCCATAGTTGTGGATAACGCGTTTTCAAATCCGTTCGGATGATATTGTATGAGTATGCGGCAGATAACCTTCACTCCGGTGCAAGAAAAAACGCTTTCGTTTTTGAAACGGTACATCGCGAAGCACGGCGAAGCGCCGACGATGGTCGAGTTGCGGAAAGAATTCAATTTGCGCTCGCTTCGAAGCGTGACGCAACGGCTCGAAGGTCTCGAAAAGAAGGGGTTCATCAAACGCGACCGATTTCAGCACCGCAGCATTCAGATTTTGAAAGGCGACGGTTCGGGTATTTCTTCAGGGACGATTCAAGTGCCGGTCATCGCATCGGCCGGATGCGATGCGATGGAAGTGTACGCGCAGGACGAATTCGGCGAATACATTCTCGTCGATAAAAATCTCATCAACGTGCATACGAACATCGCGGCGATTAAAGCCGTCGGCGACAGCATGGAAGATGCGGGCATCAAAAACGGCGATTATGTCATCGTCGAGGTTACCGAGCAGGTTCATAATGGCGACCGCGTCGTCGCTATCGTCGGACACATGGCCGTCATCAAGCGGTATGTCAAAACTGACGGCGTTGTGTTCCTCAATCCCGAAAACAAAAGCGGCGCATATCATCCGATTGTGGTTGGGCAAGAGGACTCGAAGATTTTCGGCAAGGTCTTGAGCGTCATTCCGGGTATCGAATGGGTTGATGACATAAAGATTGAATATTACCCGGAATACGAGCCGAGGAAATAATCGGAAAATAATCGCGTATACTTACCAACATATGTCGAACAAAAATTGCGAAAGTTGCATGATGCCGTTTGTGCAAGACCCTGGACCACGCGAGTCGGAGAAGTATTGCAGTTACTGTTTTAAAAACGGGAAGCTTGCGTACGAAGGGAGTGACGTAAAAGAATTTCAAAAGGCCTCGTACGATGCGATGGTCGCGAAAGGCATGAATACATTGCAGGCAAAGCTATTCGCCTATCTCATACGGTTTGCGCCGCGCTGGAAAAAGCAAAACCGCGCATGAACTCCATCAGAAAATATTCCGAATATCTGAAAGTCAATCCCGAAGGGTATTGGTTTAAGCGCAAATTGTACGGCTGGGGCTGGGTGCCGGCGCGGCGGGAGGGCTGGGCTGTGCTCGTCATATTCATCGGATATCTTTTTTGGCAATCGACCGCAATCGGTTCGAACACGGTGTCGAGCGAGCAAATCAACCAAAACGTCGAATTGTTTTTGGCGAAGATTTTTCTCGCTGCAGTAATTCTCATTGTCGTCTGCTTTTGGAAAGGCGAAAAGCCGGGATGGCAGTGGGGTTTTTCCAAAGATAACGATGCAAAATCATGATTAAAATAGAATGGAACAAGGTTACGTGGTATTCCAAGCTTGCCGCTGTCGTCGTTTTTTTGGCGACCTTCGGCATCGCGTTCAAACTCGGCATATATTACGAGTACGTGTATGTTCAAACATCGATTCTTGGGGCGCCGGTGGGTCGGTAGAGCGTGATGTATCGGCTCTGATACAGTGTCAACATGACGCAAGGCGAGGCGCTGACCATTTTGAAGACGGGCGCGAATGTTTTTCTCACCGGCGAACCGGGAAGCGGCAAGACGCATACGGTAAACGAATTTTTATCGTGGTTGCGTGCGTGCGGAATCGAGCCGTCGGTAACGGCCGCGACCGGAATCGCCGCGACGCACGTGAGCGGCATGACGCTGCATTCGTGGAGCGGCATCGGCGTGAGCGAATCGCTGTCGAAAGCCGATGTCGACCGCATCGCGGGCAAGGAGCACATCGCCAAGCGCATTCAAAAAGCGAAGGTGCTTATTATCGAGGAAATCTCGATGCTCTCGGCGGCGACATTTGAAATGGCGGATGCCATTTGCAGAGAGGTGCGGCGTGTGGACAAGCCGTTTGGCGGACTCACCGTTATTTTGGTTGGCGACTTTTTTCAATTGCCGCCGGTATCCCGCGCCCATGACGCGCGGTTTGCGTACACCTCGACTCTGTGGCGCGACCTGAATTTGATTACGTGCTACCTCACGGAGCAGTATCGGCAGGACGATAGCGGATTTTTAAGCGTGCTTTCGGCGATACGCGAGGGAAACGTCGAGGAGCTGCACTACGAAGAGCTGATGTCGCGGCATTGCGGCGAGTCAGAGCTTCCCGCGGATGCGCCAAAACTTTTCTCGCACAATGCGGATGTCGACCGCATCAATGCCGCGGAGCTTGCGAAACTTAAAACTCCGTCGAAGAAATTCCATATGAGCGCGAAAGGCAAAGATTCGATGATTGAAGGGCTGAAGCGGGGATGCCTATCGCCGGAAGTGCTCGAATTAAAGGAGGGCGCGGCCGTAATGTTTACGAAAAATTCGCCGCAGGGAAAATTTGTGAATGGAACGCTCGGCACGGTTATCGGCTGGGACGCGATGGGGCAGCCGATTGTCGCGACGAAAGACGGTTTGAAAATCACCACCGAGCCGATGGAATGGCAGCTTGAAGAGCAGGGCAAGGTTCGGGCCAGCGTGGCTCAAATACCGCTTCGGCTGGCATATGCAATGACCGTGCACAAAAGCCAGGGAATGAGCATGGATGCGGCCATTATTGACCTCTCACGGGCCTTTGAGTACGGGCAGGGATATGTCGCGCTTTCGCGCGTGCGGCGGCTCTCAGGGGTGTATTTGACGGGTTTGAACCAGCGCGCGCTCGAAGTGCATCCGGAGATTTTGCAAAAAGACCGGGATTTTCGCGCCGCCTCGGAGGCGGCGCGGGACGCGTTTGCCGAAATGCCGGAAACCGAGCGGCTTGACCTGCAGAAGAAGTTCGTCAAAGCCATGGGGGGCGCGTGGATTGAAAATGCAAATGCGAAAGGCAAGGGCGCGGCGCGAAGCGCCGCGCCCCAAAAAGGCATGCCCGGCCGTCTCGCCGAGACGCTGCAGGCAGTACGCGATTCAAAGACGCTCCAATCCGCCGCGAAGTCGCGCGGGCTCACGGCATCGACCATCGTGAAGCATTTGGAAGAGCTTGCGGAAATCGGGAAGCTGACGCGCGCCGACTTCGCGCATCTGGTCCCGCTCGGCCAGCTTGATGAAATTCACGAAGCGCTCGCCGCCGAAACGAGCGGCCGCCTCTCGCCGGTCTTTCTTGCACTTCGTGGCAGGTATTCATTTGAAATCATCCGTCTCGCACGTCTCATGCGCTCGAGCTAAATTCATAACCGCATTGAATAAAATTAACGAGCCCAACGAGGTGGGCTCGTCGGGCTTTTAGTTGCTGGAAAGAAGCAGCGGTCCCTCGTCGGTTTTGTCTGGGTCGATGGTAATGGCGGTGAACCGGTTACTATGTTGTGGTGGTATGCCCTCGAATTGTCGGGCGTTTACCGCTGGAAGTGGTGCGACATACTCTTCGTAGAACTCCATGTTAATCCTCCTTTTTGATAAAATCATATGCAACTGCAGCAGTCAATTTTTTGTACGCGTCCAGTACTTTTGGCAGTCCCCGACGGTTAATGTACACACAATATACCGCAAGGGGGACACCATGCCGAGCGACTGGTGCGGGCGTTTGGTGTTGTACCAGATCAGCCAGTCGACAAGCTTCAGATTGAAGGAATGAATATCGTCCCGCAGCAGGCCCCGATTCAGCATGATGAAGTCCTCGGAGACGGTGCGATTGAATCGTTCGACGTGGGCATTCATCTTGGGAGTGCGGGGGCGGGTGTGAAAGTGCGTGAGCCCGAGTTCGGCACAGGCATCCTCGAAGTGTTTGGCGAACTCGCTCCCGTTGTCGGTCTGCAACTCGTCGATATCGAAGGGGCAAACCTCGATGACTCGGCGAAGGAAGTCGTCCGCGCTTCTCGACGAGTGGTTCGTATACGCGCCCGCAAAGGCGAACTTCCGCTCCACGTCCACTGCCGTGAGGACGTACCGCTTCACGCCGTCGATGAAGCGGACGACGGTATCGAGCTCCATGCCGCGCTTGCCGGTGCGGCGAAGCTTGGTACGGCGTTTCTGCGGTGTTTCCGTGTGATTGCCCGTACGTGCGTGGAACGAGAGCCGGCTCTGCTGCGGGAGCAGACCGCGGTTCTTCAAATCCAGAATGACCCGCCCAACGTATGACTCCGACACGGAGTACCCTTCTTCGCGCAGGAGAACGGCAAGCTTTGCTTTCCCAAGCCGGGGATGCGCCTGTCGTTCGCGGATGATGAAATCCTCGACCTCGGGCAGAACAGTCCTCCTTCGACGCGCCTTCGGCGCAGTGCTCTTCGGGTCAAGTGCATCAATGCGGCCCTCGTGGGCTTTGAGTTCCTCCTTCCAGCGATACAAGGTGCGCTCCGAGGTGCCAAAGGCGTCGTATGCGGCCTCCGTCCCGTGCATGTCCCAGAATCCCAATATCTTCACCCGTCTGTCGACTTCCTTTGGTTTCCGCATATGCCGCAATCGTATCGTCCTTTCCCACATGCTCAACCAGCCCTTCGTACCCCTGAAATTGCTTCTGATGCGCATATATCCTCGGTTATGAGGACTGCCAAATGTATCTGAACTTATGCATTTTTTGCTGTGCAAAATTCACGGGAGAAGTTGATTGAGTGTCAATTCTTGGACGATTATCGTCCACTCCGAAATGTGCGGATATTTCGCACGAAGCGCATCAGTGCGAATCGCCTCGCATTTGTCCTCTTCGCCCATTTTCGGGAATACGAACGTCACATCTATGATTCTATTGATTTGCTCCGGCAACTGTCGGCCTGTCACCAGGAAGATTCTTGCGCATACATCGGCATTCGTGCGCAGGTAGGTTAAAAGGTCGTCCGATAACCGCTCTGTCCAGAATCTCCAATCGGAAATCTCCGGCGACAGCGATTTGAGCGCCTTCCTCAACTTCGTCCTTGCGGAATTATCGGTTTTCGCCCAAACCAAATCCGCAAATGCCAGTGCGCCGATTCTGTCGGGCGATTCCCGGGCAATTAATAAAAAGGCGGCCATTCGAACTCCTTCGTTGGCGTGCTGTTCTGCTTGGAATGTATACCAAAACGCAAATCCGTACAATGCGGCGCATTATTCGGGTCTGAGACAAAGAGAAAACGCGAGCCTTACAGCCCGCGTCTCGTCCTCATTCCTTACACGGCGACCGCGCGCCCATAGAGCTCTTCGAGCTGACGCGCTTTCGGGGTGGTCATAAACGTCTGAAAGAGTTCGTGTTCGAAACGATAGGTTCTGAAAAACTCGCCGTCCGCGCCCGGATACTCCACGTTGAAAAGCGGAATCACGTCTAGCATCGGCAAATCTCGTTTTTTTCCGAAATCACGCATGGCCGCCGGTACCAACGCATGCAGAAGAAGGGATTCGAGCATGTTGAGGTTGGCATCACCTCCCGCGCCGCATGGAGCATGCACAATCGTACAGACAGCCCTAAGGTTCTTGATTCTTACCGCTCCGTAAATCTGCCTCAGCATAGATTTCCCGTCGTTTTCGGCGTTGAGTGGAGAACAGAGCGGAATTACCAATGGCCCTCCGTTGAAACAGACCAGATGGGGCATAGCACCACCTGGCTTGCGCAGCTGCAGCAAATGGTCAAGCGTACCGTGGATAAAACGGTCCTTATCTCCGCAAGCGGCGACTACGTATCCTTCATCGGGCAATTCTCCCAGATTGAAATCCCGAAGAATTTGATGGCTCAAAAGCACGTCGATTACTCGACGATCTTTTGCTTCTGTCGGCATTTTTCCCAAACTCCCTACTAAAGCGTCATACTAACTAATATCCTCGGGAAGCATATTCTATTTTCCTCCGAAGTAAAGGGGGACTACATATAGCTGAAACACAGCGCTCCAATTGCAAGAAGGAGCGCAATTATTTTGTAAGCGGTCAGCGGTTCGTGGAAAAGAAAGCCCGCCAAAATGAGAGCAATTATGACCGAGAAAGCTTCCCATATGAGAAAGACCGTCCCAAACTGCAATTTTTTGAACGCAAACGCGACAGGGAGGGCGCCAAGCGCATAAAACACCACACGGAGACCAAGCAGTCCAAAATTACCGAAAGCCGCTTCGCTTCAAGAAAATATCACCCGCCATGCTGAAAAAAATTCCGAGCAGTATGCAAAGAGAGGAAACCACTTCGTTCACGCGAGCAGTTTCTCGATAATTCGTTTCGTATCCTGCGGATTTTTTACGGGTTTTGTTTGAATGTCGGTCTTGTATACCGCCTCGTCATTGCCGCCCGACTGCAGTTCGTCGCCGACGTAGAGCGCATCCTGCTCTTTCACGCCGAGCCGGTCGCAGAGTTTGTGGACGCCGTATGCTTTGTCGATGCCGCGCTTTGTGATGTCGATGCTCGTCGAGCCGCCGATGCTTACCAAAAAATCGGGCAAGAGAGCCGCCATTTTCTCCAGCAGTATTCGCCGTTTTGCGTGGTCAGGGTCCCACTTCTTTTTCTCGGCAATCGGCGCGAGCTGGCCAAGCGCCGAAAGCGTGACTTGGCTCCCGCGGTTTTCTATGCGCTCGCCCCAAGACGGCTGTGCAAAATCAATAATGCCGGTTTCTTCCGCAGCCGACTGCATCACGTCCTGAATGTGGAATGCGTCTTTGTCCGACAAGCGCTCCTCGTATATTTTTTTCCACTCGTCATTGTGCCACTCATAAAGTGCCGCGCCGGATGTCGGCAGCAGATGCAAGCGCCCGAAATCGGCTTCAATCGGCAGCCGCCCGACAACCTGCTTGAGAAATTGCGAAAGGAGTCCGCCGGAAATAACCGCCGCATCCGTGCGGGTCAGAAGCTTTGCAAGCAGTGCCGACATCTCATCGTCGAGCGGCTGCTTACTTTCGGCAAGCGTACCGTCGAGGTCGAAAAAAATCAGCTTGGGCATGACAGGCGCATCAGTGTGTCGCAAACGCGGCAAAGTCCTGCCGCACCGGCTCCGACGGTCTCAAACTTGCCGAATCTCGGTTGCCGGACGACGTAAGCGCATCGATAATGTGCGCGACCGAGCCCGTCGCGACACCGATGACTTTGTCCGCGCCGCCGTAGTAGAGGAAGAGCGTGTCATCGCGGACAACGGCGCCGCATGCAAAGACGACATTCGGCACCTCGCCAACTTTTTCATACGATTCTAGCGGTTCAAAAATGGCATCGGCCGTGCGCGCGAGTACCGAAAGGCCGGACGGGTCGAGCAGCGCGGCGCCGAGGCGGTAGGTCGCGTGGCGCGAGACGCCGTGATAAATCACAAGCCAGTTTTCGCCGACTTTAATCGGCGGCGCCGCGCTGCCGACTTTCGTACCGTCCCACATGCCGTGGCGAGGCCCCATCACATCGATGCAGCGCTTAGCGCGAATGCCGGGAGCAAGCTCGGCGAAGGGGTCGGCGCAAATCTGATTGCTTATGCGATGATAGAGCAGAAAATTCCCATTTATTTTTTCCGGGAAAAACGTAAGGTCCTTATCATCGATGCCCTCGGGAGTAATCAAAAACGGCTTGCTCCATTTTTCAAACCGGCGGGCGAGAAAATCGTCAACTGAAATCGAAGAAACGGCTCCCGCAGGCGCATGTACGCCATCGTAAGCGGTGTAGGTCATGTAAAGCGTATCGCCGATGCGGACGATGCGCGGGTCTTCGCAACCGGAATTTCCGGTCGGATTTCCGAGCTTCATCTCGAAGTCGGCGCGCGGCACGTACACGGGTTCCGGCAGACGTTCGTCGATTGTTACCCCGTCTTTCGAAATCGCCAGACCGATGGTCGAAGTGTTTGCCGCATCCATCGCCCGGTACAAAATGTGCACCTTGCCGTCCACGTCAACGGCTGCCGGATTAAAGACGTCGCGGCTTTCAAATCCGCTGCCTTGCGGAGCTAAAATCGGATTTTGCGCGGCCCGGATGAACGTGCGCGCGGGTTTTTCCGGGTTCAGCGAGCGCAATAGGTCGGCGAGACGCACGCTGGCTTTCGCGCATACGGTGTCGGCTGCGCCATACCAAATATCCAGCATTCCGTTTTCGTCGAGCGAAATGCTCGTCGGGAAGACGATGTGCGGCACGAGACCGTATTCTTCGTAAATTTCTTCCGGCACAAACATCGACTCGGTGCGCGAAGTGAGCTTTCTCGGATCTTTTTCATCAAGCAGCGCCGCTTCGACCGAGAATGTGCGTTTATGCTCGTCATAATAATTTTGAATGTACGAATAGACGAGCAGCCATCCTTTGTCGGTCAAAAGCGGCGATGCGCCCACCTCGATATGGTCGGCGTCGTTTCGGCGCAATTCCGAAAGCGCGTGGTCGGGAAGGTGGTCGTGCCACTCCTGCCAAAAGCCGGGATCGAAAAAGTCCTCGATGTGTTTCGCCCGCGCGAGCGCAATCGTCGGCCGCGGATGTTCGCTCGTCCAATCGGTATGCGCTGTAAGCAGCATCACGATGTCGCCATCGATGCGCTCGGGGAACAATGTCGCCGCTTTCGCATTAAACGGCGTTATGAGATGCCGCTCGGTGAGATTTTCCGGTTCGTTGCCGATGGCAAGGGCGACTTTGATGTTTTCGGGACCGAACGGGTAGCCGCCGAGCGCGGTGTAAAAACAGTACCAACGGCCTTCGAAGAAGGTGACGCGCGGGTCTTCGCATCCGAACGCGTCCCACGATTCCTGCGGCGCGACAACTTGTTTTCGCGAATGAAAAAACACGCCGTCTTCGGAAAAAGCGGTGCCGATGCTCGAAAGGCCTTCAATCGGCGTATGGAGCGCATTTTGATTTCCAAAGGCGCGATAGTACAGGCGCACGCCTTCTTTGGTGCGCACCACGGACGGATTAAAAGTGGAAAGCGATTCCCACAAATGCTCGCGGCGCGGCGTGAGGATTGGATTATGGGGTTCTCGGCGAATGACAAACATGGCAGTTATGGTAGAAGCGAGCGAATGCCTTCGGCATACAGCGTGTACGCGCGCACGAACGAGTCGTCGACGTGTGCATAGAGAATGCCTTCTTGGCCCGGAACGGCCTCGACGAACTGGCTCGCAAAGGTTATCGTTCGCGCCTCGCTGTCGCGAATGAGCGGCTCCGGCGAAACCCAGTCGATGGCTCCGTTCTCGTAATCGTATATAAAGAGCCCTACGGAAAACGTTCCGTACAAAACCGATTCGCCTTCGCGGCGATTTGCCTCGCGGCCGTTCATGATGCCGACCGCTTTTCCTTCGCCGATGTCGATAAACGAGCGGGGAAGCAGCGGTCCGGGCGATGCGTGTCCCGCAATCCACGCAATGCGTTCCGCAAGCGGGTTGAAAACGACGTCTCCGTATTCCCACACGCCGCCCATGTCGTTCGCGGCGGCGATTTGCGCAACCGATGCCGAATCGCCCTCAAACCCTCCGGCAGCCGACTCGATAAGATTCAGATGCACTCCGCGCGAATTCTTCGGAGCAATGGACACTTCTTTCGCGCCGTTGCCGCGGCCGCCGAGTTGTTTCGGAAGCAGCGCCGGCTGCGTCATGACGAGCGAGTCCACATCCTGACCCACGGCGTGTCCGAGACAAATCGCGAACTCGGAATTCCGATGTTTGAAAGGAATCGTAAAATACAGATGCAGCAGCTGCGTGTCGGGGTCTATCCAAATGTCCGGGTCTTCAAAACCGAGGAAATCCCACGCCTCGTCTCCTTTGGTGAGACCGAAGATGATTTCCGAGCTGTTTCGGATGACGATTTCATCGCCGACGGCGAACTGCTCGAGCGACTCGCCGTCGATGCGATGCAATTCGCTCCTGTCAACGTATCCCTCGACCGCGACATCGCCGTCGCGGCTCATAATACAGCGGACAATGCCGCTTCGATTGTTCGTTCGCGGGTCGAGCGTCACCGCCATGAAATACTTGAAGCGGGCGTCGCCTCCGATGACTCTGCCCTCGTGCTGGCGGTATGCGGCAACGCTCGGTTTCGATGCTAAAAATTCAAATTGCGACGGCGCGATAACTTCGTCGATCGGCTCGGGACTGGGGGTTGATTGAGAATCCATGTTTGTAATTACGGGGCATGTAACGGTTCCGATTCAAGCGCGATTTCGGTGCCGGAGATAAGTGCGTCGAGAAAATCATCCAGAGGCGCGGTCGCGACGCATGCAACCTTGTCCGCGCCGCCGTAGTACACATAGAGTGTCCCATTTTGGACGGTGGCACCGCATGCGTACACGATGCCCGGTTTCCCGTCATTTTCGTATGACTCGTCCGGAGAAAGGACGGGACAAATGCTTCGATGAAGAACTTTTGATGGGTCGTTGAGGTCGAGCAGCATTGCGCCGAGTTTATAGCGACTTGGTTCTGCCGCATCGTGTGCATGATAGAAAACGAGCCAACCGCGGTCGGTCTTGATTGGCGGTGGCCCGGCGCTCCGCACATGCACATGCCAGGCGATGGGCCTATCCGGCACTTTCTGCGGGTCAATGGTTTTGAAAGTCGCCCGCGAGAGGGTGGTCAAGTCATCGGTATATTCCACACGCACGCGGGACTCATCTTCGTCTATGATGCCGATTAAAACGGCGACGTGACCATTAATCTTTTCCGGGAATAGCATCCAGTTCTTCTCGCGCGGAGAGTTCGCGATAACATACGGTCCTTCCAATTTATGGAATTGTTTCGCGAGGAAATCTTCTTCGCTAAACCAAATCACGCTGACGCTCATGTTCCAGTTCATGAACGTGTTGAATGTCACATATACGCGGCCGTCGATGGCGACCATCCGCGGGTCTTCGCACCCGCCCCAGCTGCCGCCCGATGGGTAGAGCACCGGCGAGTAGCGCCGCTCACGCGTCGGCGTGCCGCCCGGGGTTCGTGCCGCGTAGATTGGGTAGGGAAGTTGTTCGTCAAAAATAAAACCGTCCGGACTGCTCGCATAACCGAGCCGCGAAACGCCGTCCGAGCCGACCGCGCGGAAAATAAGATGTGTTCGGCCTTTCAGCACAATTGCGGCCGGATTCATCACGGATTCGGCTTTCCAAGGACTGACGGCGTCGGGTTTCAAAATCGGATTGTGCGTGCTTCGCGAAAGAGCGAGGCGTTTTTTTATGCGAAAAATCCGCGCCAGCTTTTCGCGGACCGGTTTAAAGAACAGGGCGCCGAGCAACGTTCCCGCAATGAAGAACGTGAAAAGAAGTGCAAGAATATTTACCGCAAGATCAAAAGTCATGCCATAGAAAAGATTTCAAAAGTACTCCTTTAGAATAACACCGGCACGCCGCGTTTTATAACGCAAAAGGTGCAAAACTGTTCATAAGTTTGTCGTGCTACCATTTCAATATGAAAATATCACCGCTGAATTTGCGAGCCGTCATTTTCGGCATCACCGACAGCTTGGTTTCGACGGTCGGATTGCTTGCGGGGCTCGACGTTGCCGGCGCGTCGCACAAGACGCTTGCGCTCACCGGTGTCGTGTACGCGTTTGTGGAGGCGTTTTCAATGGCCGTCGGCAATTTCCTTTCGGAGAAATCGGCCGAGGAATATGAAAATAGGTCGGATGTAGCGGACGCGCCGTCCGTATTTGCCGGAGCTATCATGTTTTTCTCCTTTGTCCTTGCCGCCTTCATTCCTCTCGCGCCGTATCTTTTTTTGACGGCGTGGATGGCGCTCGCGACGTCTATTTTGCTCTCAATCGCGGTGCTGTTTTTGGTTGGAACGGTGAGCGCCCGTCTTTCGCGCCTGCCCGTCTTCTCGCGCGGCATCCGAATGGCGCTCTTGGGCGGCGCCGCAATCATCATGGGCGTGCTTATCGGCTCGATTATCCCGGCCGGCTAGAGTTGAAGGAAAAGATAGACGGCGAATGCGACTGAAAGCGCAATGCGGTAGATGCCGAAGCCGGTGAAAGAATGTTTTCGCACGTAGCCCAAGAGCCAGTGGATGCTCGCGAGCGCCACGACGAAGGCGGTTAAGAAACCGATGCCGAGGACCAGCCATTCATTTTGCGAAAGCGCGAAATTCGTTTTAAATAAACTCAAGCCGGTCGCCGCGAACATGGTCGGTACGGCAAGCAGAAATGAAAATTCGACGATGGTTGCGCGCTTGATGCCGAGATACATGCCGCCCACGATAGTCGCGCCGCTTCGAGAGACGCCCGGAATAATCGAAATCGCCTGAAAGAGTCCGATGGCCGCCGCTTGCCGGTAGGTGATTGACGTCCCCGGCGCGGCGTCCTCGATTTTCCCGTGCCATTTTTCAAACGCGATGAGGACGATGCCGCCGAGGAAGAGCGAGACAATCACGACCCAGTCATTGCCAAGCAGATAGGTTTGCAAGAAGTGGTATGCGGCGAGCCCGATAATGCCGGTCGGAATAAATGCCACGACAAGTTTCTTCAAGAGTTCGAGATTGAAAAATGAGCGCCAATATAGCACGACGACGGCAAGTATCGCGCCAAGTTGAATGACAATCTCAAATGTCTTTGCAAAGTCGCTTTGGACAACGCCGAGCAGGGTAGAGGCCAAGATGAGGTGTCCGGTCGAAGATACCGGCAGAAACTCGGTCGCACCCTCGACGATACCGAGCAGAAAACTCTGCAAAAAAGTCATGGCGACATGGTATCACGGCCGAAAGCTAGATTTTGAAAAAGCGCCGGCACTTGGGAAGGTCAGACCTTCCCAAGTGCCGGCGCGAAACTCCTGGCGAGCTCTATCGGCATTACGTCCGTCGCGGGCTGCTAAATGTCCCGATCGCGTACACGGGCTGCATAAGTTCAGATACATTTGGCAGTCCTCATAACCGAGGATATATGCACATCAGAAGCAATTTCAGGGGTACGAAGGGCTGGTTGAGCATGTGGGAAAGGACGATACGATTGCGGCATATGCGGAAACCAAAGGAAGTCGACAGACGGGTGAAGATATTGGGATTCTGGGACATGCACGGGACGGAGGCCGCATACGACGCCTTTGGCACCTCGGAGCGCACCTTGTATCGCTGGAAGGAGGAACTCAAAGCCCACGAGGGCCGCATTGATGCACTTGACCCGAAGAGCACTGCGCCGAAGGCGCGTCGAAGGAGGACTGTTCTGCCCGAGGTCGAGGATTTCATCATCCGCGAACGACAGGCGCATCCCCGGCTTGGGAAAGCAAAGCTTGCCGTTCTCCTGCGCGAAGAAGGGTACTCCGTGTCGGAGTCATACGTTGGGCGGGTCATTCTGGATTTGAAGAACCGCGGTCTGCTCCCGCAGCAGAGCCGGCTCTCGTTCCACGCACGTACGGGCAATCACACGGAAACACCGCAGAAACGCCGTACCAAGCTTCGCCGCACCGGCAAGCGCGGCATGGAGCTCGATACCGTCGTCCGCTTCATCGACGGCGTGAAGCGGTACGTCCTCACGGCAGTGGACGTGGAGCGGAAGTTCGCCTTTGCGGGCGCGTATACGAACCACTCGTCGAGAAGCGCGGACGACTTCCTTCGCCGAGTCATCGAGGTTTGCCCCTTCGATATCGACGAGTTGCAGACCGACAACGGGAGCGAGTTCGCCAAACACTTCGAGGATGCCTGTGCCGAACTCGGGCTCACGCACTTTCACACCCGCCCCCGCACTCCCAAGATGAATGCCCACGTCGAACGATTCAATCGCACCGTCTCCGAGGACTTCATCATGCTGAATCGGGGCCTGCTGCGGGACGATATTCATTCCTTCAATCTGAAGCTTGTCGACTGGCTGATTTGGTACAACACCAAACGCCCGCACCAGTCGCTCGGCATGGTGTCCCCCTTGCGGTATATTGTGTGTACATTAACCGTCGGGGACTGCCAAAAGTACTGGACGCGTACACGGGCTTGACAAATAACATACCTGTGCAGTATACTTGGGATAGCTGCGGAAGCAGACCCGATCTTTCAATTTCAAAAGGAGGCCACAGACATGATCATCAGGTTCAACGGAATCCTGGCGGCAGCATTCGCCTTGGCCGCGTTCGTCGGAGCGCCCTCGTTCGCGAGCGCCGACGCGATCGACCCGACCGCGGTGGTCGGATCGTTCGACATCCTCTCGACGGGCCAAGGCGTTCGCCTCGGACCCGTGAGCGCCGCTGACGAGTTCACGCCCCAGCAGGCGGACGCGCTTTCGAGCGCATACGCCAACACGAACCCGGGCGGGTTGCAGTACGGCACCCGATTCTTTTCGAAGTCGCCGGGGTCCGTCGATTTCGAGACCGCCTGGGGCGGGCAGCCGCTTCAGGGGTACTACATCGTCATCCCGGCCACCGACGGCCGGGCCCGCGTTCTCGCGTTCGACAGCGTCGGCGCGCCGACCGGTGTGCCGCGGCTGTTCTCGGTCAGCAGATACGAGCTCGATCAGGTGCCGAGCACGGTGCTGAAGGACGAGCCCGCGGTGGTCGTCCTGTACCCGCGGTCGCAGTAGACCGCCTCAGGTCACCGTGACCACCAAGAACGCCGGCTCGCCACAAGCGAGCCGGTTTTCCTATTTCATACGACTAATTGCCACCGCGCACCGAAAACCCCGACCCGAGCGGACAAAGTTGTCCACACTAATCTCGCGGTATCGGTTCAGGTGCTTTTTTTTTAGTATACTTAAAATAATGAATCAGAGTATGCGGTCTCGAGGGAACCTTATCGTTCTCCTTTCTGTTTTATTCGCTTTTTCTTCTTTAGCGGTTGGTGCAAATCGTGCAGTGGCCTATAGTAATTGCGGGCTGCAACCATGTATATTACCTTTCTGTTCCATTACCGTTTCACCTTCACAGACCGTGAGCTATGGGCAATCGATTTCCGTGAAAGTCAGCGGCACCGGTCAATACACAGGAGGTACATGGACCACTTTTACCATAGGGAATCTGTGTGCAAACTATGACTTTGGCGCCACAGGAATAGCGTGTCCGACTCAAACGGGTACAGTAACGTATACGGGTCCATGGGTGACAATTACGGGACTATCTCAGCAACAGCGGGCCGTCTGCTCTGCAAATATCACCGTGGCATGCGCTGCCGGCAACGGCAGCACCTGCACCTCTGCCGCAAATTCCTGCGGCCAAACGAATACGGGCACTGTTCAGTGCGATGGAACGTGTTCCGCGAGCACGCCCGCCAATCCTTCCGGCTACGGAAATGCCTGCACCTCTGCCGCAAATTCCTGCGGCCAAACGAATACGGGCACTGTTCAGTGCGATGGAACGTGTTCCGCGAGCACGCCCGCCAATCCTTCCGGCTACGGAAATGCCTGCACCTCCGCCGCCAACGCCTGCGGACAAACGAACTCGGGCACCATTCAGTGTAATGGCGCATGTTCCGCGAGCACGCCCGCCAATCCTTCCGGCTACGGAAATGCCTGCACCTCTGCCGCAAATTCCTGCGGCCAAACGAACTCGGGCACCATTCAGTGTAATGGCGCATGTTCCGCGAGCACGCCCGCCAATCCTTCCGGCTACGGAAATGCCTGCACCTCCGCCGCCAACGCCTGCGGACAAACGAATACGGGCACTGTTCAGTGCGATGGAACGTGTTCCGCGAGCACGCCTTCGGATTCGAGCTGCCCGCTTCCGACATCTTCGGTTACAGAGTCCCCAAACCCCGTCCTATACAACACGGGAGGCGGGACAACAGGAACTGCTACGATTAAACTCACTTCCTCGGCCGCAGCATACTACTGCAACGTCAACATCGACAAAAATGACGGCAACGGTTTTGTAGACATTTCGGGATACGGCGGTCCTACCAGTCCCGGATATTTCACCTCCGGAACGTGGAACGTGACCGGTTTGTCTCCCGGTGTGCACAACATACGATCACTTTGCGCTAATTCGGCAATGTCGTACCAGCCGGCATGGACAGTTAGCAGCTTTACGGTGAACGGCCCGCCTGCCGCACCCACCGGCATCATCACGGCATCCCCGAATCCTTGCACTGTCGCAGCGGGACAAAGCGGGTGTCCGGTAACCGTCTCATGGAATACGTCAAACACGCCGAGTGCGTCCGTTGTTCAGCAGGGCGGTGGAACACTGTGGACCGGAATAAACGGCTCGCAGACGGATACCGGCGTCTATAGTCCCGTAACGCTTGTTCTCAAAGACAGCGGTGGCAACGTGCTCGGCAGCGTACTCATTTCGGGCAACTGCGCCTCGGGTAGCAGCTGGGACGGGAATAAATGCGCTGCCGCAGTTAACGGCGTCTGTGCCTCCACTCACTACAACTGCGCACCCGGTACATCAGGTGCAAATCAGTTCGTACCCCCGCTCTATACATGGACTTGTGCCGGAAGCGGCGGCGGAAGCTCTGCCTCCTGTTCCGAATGTTCAAACGGCGCGACCAATCCGACAAGCGGCTGCAACAAATGCACGTCGTCGCTCGTGTTTAATCCGGTCACAAATAGCTGCGCTCCCGCCCCGGCTTGCACAATTTCCGTGAGCAAATCGAGTATCAAGGTCGGCGATACGGATACGCTCACCTGGACATGCAGCAACGCCAGTTCCTGCACCCAGACCTCAAATTCCTATGGATTTTCGACCGGGGGGCAAACAAGCGGCTCCGATACTACGGTCGGGCCCTTTGGTACGGCCGGAACGTATTCTTTCGGGCTGACCTGCGATACCTTCCCCATACCGCCGTTCCCGACAATCACCGTTATCCAGCCGACCATTTCACTCACCGCGACGAATACCCGCGTGCCGCTCGGGGGCAATACGACGCTCTCGTATGCGGCCACGTTGGTTCAAAGCTGCACACTTTACAAAAATGGAACCGCGGTCTTGGCACCAGTCGTGAGCGGTTCCGCGACATCGGGTACCTATGCGGTGAATGGCCTCGTCTCGCAAACGGCATTCCTGTTTAAGTGCACCGACATTCTCAACAACACTATCAACGTACCGCTCGTGGTGAATGTCTCGACGACAGGTTTTTCGGAATTTTAATGCGGCGATACACATATATGTATATGATTCAAATCACCAACAAAAAAGCGCTCGTCATCGGACTCAGTGTGTCAATTGTGCTCATCTTTGCCCTTGTGGGAGCTATGGCATATGAGATTTACTTTCCGATGCCGCTTTCGCAGACCCCGCAAACCATTCATGAACAACTCGTCCCTCCTCAAGTACATTCGCTGACCGGAACAGTTCAAGGCATCTCGGGCGGCAAAATCACGCTGCTTGAAACCTCAAACGGTACCGGCTCCGCGGTGCCGCTTCAGAGCAGTGTCACTCTGCTTGTAAGCTCAAGTACGCTTATCCGGGTGGACGTTGCGAAAGGTTCGGTCACGCTCCAAAAAGAACGCGCTACTGCAAAACCGTCTGATCCGCCGATTCTGCCGTTTTCGATCACGGAAACGACACTTTCGGCAATCAAGGTCGGTGATACGATACATGCGTACGCTCCCGCAGATGCGGCAAATCTGAACACTTTCCCCGTGACAGCGGTGGACATCGCTCGATAGGCGCCGGCAGGGTATCCGCAAGTGGGTTTTTTGCTTGACAGAAATACGAGTTCATGCTAGCATATACGAGCACGCAAGGAGGTTCATCCATGCGGCGAATGAAGGCCTTGCAGAGGGCCGGTAAATTCTGCTGAGTTCGTTCAAATAGGACGAGCTCAAAAATGGTACGATCGCATGAACAAGAAAGGAGAATCTTCATGCGCTTAACTTAGACCTGCAGACGGTCGGTAAAAGTCTGCTACGAGCCCCGCCGAAAAACAAGGCAGGGGCTCTTTTCATTTCATAACAACATACGCGGCGCCTTCGGCGCCGCGTATGTTGTTTTTCATTCTTCCTCGCGAAGGTCGAGCGTAATTTCGGAGGATCTCGGAGGCGGAGCTTTCTACACATCTTTTATTCCACCCCTGCGGAGCGAGAGTCCTGTTTCGGAGACCTCGGAGCCGGCGCATTTCCGCGTCTTTTTTCTCTGCGGAGGTCGAGCGTAATTTCGGAGGATCTCGGAGGCGGAGCGGCAGGGTAATCTTGGCGCCGCAGGGGTTTGCGCCAAGATTCGCGATGCCGAGAGCGAGCACGGCCTCCCGCTGGGGAGGCCGATGCGTACTCCGAAATTACGCTCGCCGAAGCCCTACTTCTTCTTTCCCGCGTACGTCAGCGTCATCCGCTGTTCCTTCGGTTCAAAGAGGGAAATCGTAAACGGATACTTCTTGCCGAGCTCAAGCGTCTCGCGCAGTTCTGCCGGAGTGGCGAATTCGCTTACATGCACAAGCCCCGCAACGCCTTCCTCGATTGAGGCGAGCGCGCCGTGCTTGTTGTACTTGATGACAACGCCCATGACCTCCTGGCCTTTCGTGTAGCGGTCTGCGGCGGTGTGCCACGGATTTTCCTTGAGCGCCTTGATGGAAAGCGAAATCTTTCCGTCTTTGATTTCAATAACCTTCACGCGCACCTTGTCGCCGACTTTGAAGAGCGCATGCGGGTCCTCAACGAGACCCCAATCGAGTTCGCTGATGTGCACAAGTCCTTCGAGTCCCGGCTCCAGCTTCACGAAGACGCCAAAGTCGACGATGCCCGTCACCTCGCCCTCTGCGCTGTCGCCGACTTGATACTTATCGATGAGAGATGCTTTCTCTTCGGCCTCGTTGCCGGTGCGCTCCGAGAAAATAAGTTTGCCTTCCTTCGCGTCCGCCGTGATGATGCGCACCGAAAGCGGATGTCCGACAAGCTGCATAAGTTCGCCGAGAATTTTCTCCTTGTCGCCTTCCGGAACGCGCGGGTAGTGGTCCTTTGAAAGTTGCGACGCGGGAAGGAATCCTGCGATGCCTTGCCACGAGAGAATGAGTCCGCCCTTGTTTGCTTCCTCGACGACGAGCGAGTACGGCGTCTCTGAAAGAATTGCCTGCTCGGCCTCGCCCCAAATAGCGGCCTGGCGCGCCTCGCGAAGAGAAAGTTCGATGTAGCCCTCGCGACCGGCCGGGTCGACGACTTTGGCGCTGATGATGTCGCCCGGATTCGCCTTGCGAAGCACGTCGGCCGCGTTGAGGTACTCACGGCCGTAAATAAGACCGGTGCCAAACGGCGAGAGGTCGATGTACACGCGGCCGCGGACAATCGCGATAATCGAACCCTCCACAATGTCGCCGGTCGAAGGCGGTGTCGGGATGGAATCAAAAAGCGCGGCCATCGGATGGCCTTCGGGCAAGTGAACGTTTGCTACTACGGCTTTCGCCGGAGCGGCTGACTTTTCGTCAGACATATATATAAGCGGTGCGGATTTTCGAAAAGGGTGCTGGCCGCTTTCGCGAAACAGGGTTAACGCCTCTCTACTTCTTCGCACGCAACGGGAGGCATTATAGCAGATTGGGTATAAAAAGGGAATGGGCGGGTACACCGTTGGTGTACCCGCCCCCGTTCGATTTTGCGCCGACTCGTTGCTATTCGAACTCGGCAATCAAACCTGAGAGTTCCCGAAGCGCGCGCCCGCAAAAGAGCGCGGCGAGCGGGTTCGCGAAGATCTCCGCACGTTGGTTTTTCAAGCGGAGCAAGATACGTACCCGTTCACCCGCGTCCACGTTTCGAACTAGGTCTACGTGCCTCGCAGCATTTTCCAATTCCGTTGGACCGATCTTACCTCCGAGGAACGCAATCATCGTGACGCAGTCCACCTTCTGGGAGTAGTGGTTGCCCGTCTCGGACGCCTCCGTTGAGTAGTACCGTCCATTGAAGGGTCCGACCACGATGCCGAGCTCTTTGGAGATGGAAAAAGGACGCACGGAGTCGACCGCATCATACTCGACGAGAAGCTTTCCGGACTGCCACCGATACGCGTACACACGGTACACGACGTATTGGCTCCCTTTTCTCTCCTCGGTATAATTCAATCTGAAAAAGATAGTACCACCGGCTCCCTCGGGTGCAGTGAAACAGAACCGGTCATATCCTACAGCAGTCGGCGGAAAGGTTCCTTCACCCGTAGCACCTAGGAATTCGATTTTATTATATGCACGGAGATCGAAGCTGGCGCAACCATTTCCAGCGCTGATTTTCGACATGTAACTTCTCCTGGCATCACCAAGAACGGGAATGAACGCATCGCGTCATTCCGCAAAGTGCCTCATCAAATGAGGTGGAACATCGTTCCGCTGTAAACATTAGCATATACAGAACTAATGTCAAGCTTCGTAGCTTAGCCCCAAAAAACGCGCCTCGCATTCGCTATCGCTTGCCCGACTTTTGTGCTAAAATGAATGCACAATATGGTTATTACGCATCACGGCGGACAGTGTTTCAAAGTGACATTCGGCGACTTGACGCTCGTTTTCGACCCAATCGCAAAAGGCGCGACCTTGCCGTCGGTTCGTTTTGGAGCCGACATTGCACTCGTTTCGCGCGACCATCCCGACATGAACGGTGTCGCGGAAGTTACATTCGGCGACAAGGTTCCGTTTGCGATTACCGGCCCCGGCGAATACGAGCGGCAGGGCGTGGTCGTGCAGGGATTTCTTTCGAAAAGCGAATACGGACTTCCAAAGGGCAAAACGGATGCCGTGAATACGGTCTACTCGGTCGTGCTTGAAGACATGACGCTCGTGCATTTGGGCGCGCTGTCCGACAAAGAACTTTCAAAAGAAGCTCGTGAGGGACTCGGGGAAATCGACGTGCTCTTCGTGCCGGTTGGAGGCGATGGCGTGCTATCTCCCGAAGATGCTCACAAGCTCGCGGTGTCGCTCGAACCGAAAATCATCGTGCCGATGCACTGGAGCGGCGTCGGCGAGCCGAAATCGCTCGAAGCGTTTTTGAAAAGCGCCGGAAACGGGAGCGAAAAAGTCGATAAATTCACGCTGAAGAAAAAGGACTTGATTGGCCGTGATGGGAGTATACTGGTCATAACACCCTAATTGCTATGAAAACCATTTCGCAACATATTGAGACGATACGAGAGCAGCCGCATCACGTTCGCAAAGGTGTGGCGTTCGGCACCGCGACCGTCGTCACGGCGCTGATTGCGCTTGTCTGGGCCGGCACGAATCTCGCGCTCGGAGGTTTTGCAATCAAGAGCAGCAATTTTGCGGAAAGCACCGGACAGGAGGGTTCGGCAGTCGTGACAACGAGTTCCGAGACCGATTCTTCCAACCTCGCGGGCGCGGCAGCGGTGGTTCCGAGCGCAAGCGCGCCGGCGCAGATTCAAATCGTTGACACATCCTCGTCTTCGACCAAAACGCAGCAGGAACAAACGACGATACCGTTTTAGGATTTCAATGAGCGAAGCGATTATGAAATCCAAAACCCCGTTAAATGAATTTGATACGCAAATGTCCCGCTTTGCGGGATTTAACAGAGTGGAAGTTTTTCTAAGCTCGCAGGGGCTCGCTAACAAAAACTAACCACCATGCCTTCGAAAGACAAAAAGCACGACGTGCCGCCGGTAGCCGCGAATATTATCGACCAGCCGATTGTCTCGGAGATGCGGCAGTCGTACATCGACTACGCAATGACCGTTATTACGGGCCGGGCGTTGCCGGATGTCCGCGACGGTCTGAAGCCGGTGCATCGACGCATTTTGTACACCATGAAAGAGGCGGGGCTGGTGCCCGGCGGAAAATTCCGCAAAAGCGCAACGGTGGTCGGCGATGTGCTCGGCAAGTACCATCCGCATGGCGACACGGCCGTGTACGATTCGATGACAAAAATGGCGCAGGAATTTTCCACCCGCTATCCGCTCGTGCTTGGACAGGGAAACTTCGGTTCCATCGACGGCGACTCGCCGGCCGCCTATCGTTATACCGAAGCGAAATTGTCGCGCATCGCCGAGGCACTGCTTGCCGACCTCGAAAAGGAGACGGTCGCATGGAATCCAAACTACGACGGAACGCGCGAAGAGCCGAACGTGCTTCCTTCCGCGCTTCCGAACCTTTTGTTGAACGGGACGCTCGGCATCGCAGTCGGCATGGCGACCAACGTGCCGCCGCACAATCTCCGAGAAATCGTGGCCGCAACCGTGCATCTTATTGAAAATCCAAACGCGACGACGGCGGACTTGCTCGAGTTTGTGAAAGGCCCCGATTTTCCGATGGGCGGCATTGCATTTAATAGAAGCGACATTGCGCATGCATACAGTTCCGGCAAGGGTCCGGTCGTCGTGCGCGGCGAGGCGGAAATCGTAGACGACGGGAAGAAGGATTCGCGGATCATTATCACGTCGATTCCGTACCGCGTAAATAAGAGCGACCTCATCATTCGCATGGCCGAACTGGTGCAGGAAAAGAAACTCGAAGGCATCCGCGATTTGCGCGACGAGTCGGCGGGCGACGCAAACGGCCGTCCGGACATTCGCATCGTCGTCGAACTCAAAGGCACGGCGCACCCGCAGGCCGTTTTGAACGCGCTCTACAAGCACACCGAGCTCGAAAGTTCGTTCCATTACAACATGCTCGCGCTCGTCGACGGCGTGCCGGAAATGCTCTCGCTTCAGGGAATGCTGCAGCATTTCATCAAGCACCGTCAGGAAGTCGTGAAGCGACGTACCGAATACGATTTGCGGCAGGCGGAAGCGCGCGAACACATTTTGCTCGGGCTTTGCAAAGCGCTCGATCACATCGACGAAGTTATCGCGATTATCAAAAAAGCCGCAGACATTCCGTCCGCCAGTTTGGCGCTCCAGAAGAAATTCGGCTTTTCGGAATTGCAGGCCTCGGCCATTCTCGAGATGCGCCTCTCCAAACTCGCCGGTCTTGAGCGCAAAAAGCTCGAAGATGAACTCACCGAAGTACAGGCGCTCATCAAAAAATTGAAGGACATTCTTTCATCCGCGAAAAAGATTTTGGCGGTCGTAAAGAAAGAGCTTGAGGAATACGCAGAGAAATACGGCGACGACCGCCGCACGAAAATCGTCCGCGGCGGCGTGCAAAACATTTCCGTCGAAGACCTTGTGCCGGACGAGGAGTCGATGCTGCTTCTCACGCAGGGCGGCTACGTGAAGCGCACCAACCCAAACGAATACAAAGTGCAAAAGCGCGGCGGGGTGGGAGTGGTCGATATCGCGACGAAAGAAGAAGATATCGTCACGCATTTCCTTGTGACGAGCGCGCACAGCGACCTGCTGTTCTTTACCGATTTCGGCAAAGCGTACCAGCTCAAAATGTACGAGATTCCTGAAGGACGGCGTGCAACCAAGGGCAAGAGCATCATGAATTTCCTCTCGCTTGCAGGCGAAGAGAAAGTCACATCGATTTTGGCGGTGCCGAAGGGCGCGGCGCTCGATGCCTCCTCAATCGTCTTTGTGACCCAGGAAGGTGCGACGAAGCGCGTGGCTGCAAAAGCATTTGCCGATGTCCGCCGTTCCGGCATCATAGCCATCAATCTGAAAAAGGGAGACCGCCTCGTTTCGGCAAATCTTGCCGCGGAAGGCGATACGGTTTCCATCGTCACCTCGAAGGGCCAGTCGATTCGTTTTGAGGCGGAAGATGTTCGCGAGATGGGCCGCACCGCAGGCGGCGTGCGCGGCATCAGCGTCAAGAAAGGCGACGGCGTCGTTTCGGCGGAAGTGATTCCGGCGATTCACGCGAAAGACGCTTCGCTCCTCATCATCATGAGCAAGGGGTACGGCAAACGCACAGAATTGTCCGAGTACAAGATTCAAGGGCGCGGCGGCTCCGGCATGAAGACCGCCGCAGTGACGCCGAAAACGGGAGAAATCATCGGAGCAAAGGTCGTCGTGGGCGATCTTAAAGAGGAGGAACTCGTGGTCGTCTCGAAAAAAGGGCAGGTCATTCGCACTTCGGTCGCGGAAATCCCTTCGCTGTCCCGCGTGACGCAGGGCGTGCGCATTATGAAAATGCGCGAGGGCGATTCGATTGCGTCGATGGTGGCGTTGTGATAAATTCCAATTGGATTGGCGTAGACCGGCTCGATTCGAAATGCCGCGTCTTTTTGATTGAGGGGTCGCGGACAAACGGTCATCGCGAGGAGGGGACACAGACGTGCCAAGAATCATAACAAGAATCATAAAGAGTATTTCTTGCAAAAAGGATGTCATGGATGCGCTGACGGATCTAGACGGCTTCGCTACGACCCGGGAAATAGCCAAGCAGTTGGGTCGGAACAGCAATGAGGTGTATTGGTTACTGTTCGCGCTTTCTTTAAGAGGGCATGTTCGCGGGAAGCGAGTCAGTCGGTCGTCGCTCTGGTGGATTCCGTCAGCTTAAGCGCCAACTCACGTTAGCCGTGTCGGTGTTGATTGTGCGGCCCGCAGCGGGCCGCACATGCTATTTTATACGCATGTCCGCATCCTTTAGTAATCCGCAGGAAAACGTCCTGCAACTCGGTTTGCGCGAAGGCATGAAAGTCGGCGATTTCGGCGCCGGTACGGGCCATTATGCGCGCGCGGCGGCCGGCATCGTCGGACCCAGCGGAAAAGTGTATGCCATCGACATACAGGAGGATATACTAAAACATCAAAAGCTCGGCACGCAGGAGCATCATCAACGCATCATCGACGTGCGCTGGGGGGATATCGAGAAGGCGGGCGGTACGCATTTGCGCGATGCGTCTCTCGATGCGGTCATTCTCGCCAACACGCTTTTCCAGGTCGAGAATCGTTTCGGCACGCTCGCCGAAATCAAGCGCGTCTTGAAACCGGGCGGGAAACTCATGGTTGTCGACTGGGCGGGAAGTTACAAAGGCATGGGTCCCGAACAAAAACGCGTTGTTCCCGAGCACGAAGCGGAGGAGTTTTTCATCAACGGCGGTTTCCATAAAGTTCGCTCCTTTCGAGCCGGTCCGCACCATTACGGCCTCATTTTCACTTCGCCATGAAACTTTCCATTTTCCAGATAATGTTGTTCAGCGTGTTCGGCGTTGCCGCGCTCATCGGCCTTTTTGTGTTCGCAACGCATAAAAGCACATCCGGAACGTCCACCGTAGGCAGCGTTCTCATATGGGGAACTCTGCCGAGCACGGATATTCAGCGCGCTCTCGTTACCATCGGGCAGACCGAAGCAGGCCTAAAAACCGTGAGCTATGTGCAGAAAAATCCCGCCACGCTTCAAGCCGACCTTGCCGCGGCCATTGCGACCGGCGATGCTCCCGACCTCGTACTCGCCTCGCAGGAGGAGCTGCGTCCGCTCGAGAAATTTATTTCGCCGATACCGACGGCGACGCTTCCCGCGCGGGCCTTTACGAACACGTTTATCGAAGAAGGAAATCTGTTCGCAGTGCCGGGAGGCGCCGGCTATTACGGCGTTCCGTTTCTCGTCGATCCGCTTGAGCTCTTTTCGAACCGTTCCGTGCTTTCGAGCAACGGCATCGCAACGCCGCCTTCGACATGGGAATCGCTGACCGGACTCGTGCCTTCCATTGCGGTGTTAACGTCGTCGCACCAGATTACGCGCGGGCTTATCGCTCTTGGCACCTATGACAACGTGCATGACGCGCGCGGAATACTGTCGGCGCTCTTTTTGCAGACGAGCGTTCCGGTAACCGCATACTCTTCCGGCGGCGCGCTTTCCGCGGACCTCGGCATTTCGTCAAACGATGCAAATTCACCCGGGCAGGCGGTCGTCGGTTTTTACACGCAATTCGCCGATCCGTCAAAGGTCTCATACACTTGGAATTCTTCGCTGCCCGATTCGCAGCAGGCATTTCTTAACGGCGACCTCGCGCTCTATATCGGATATGCCTCCGAAGCGCAGTACTTTGCCGCCGCAAATCCGAATCTTGATTTCCAGGTCTCGCCGTTGCCGCAGCCCGCGACCGCGACGGGAAAGAGCACTTATGGCCTATTGTATGCCTTTATGATTCCGCGCGGCGCGAAAAACGCTTCCGGCGCATATCAAGCCGCCGTGCTATTCACGAATTCGGCCGAACAAAGCGCGGCAGCGGGCGCGACCGGTCTTGCGCCAGCCACGTTGTCGCAGCTCTCAACCGCTCCTTCCGACCCGACTGCGGCGGTCGCATACACAGAGGCGCTTTACGCGAAGGGCTGGCTGTCCCCAGCGCCGACCGACATAGACACCGTTTTCTCGGGTATGATTGGAAATGTGATAAGCGGACGCTTAACATTACAAGCCGCGCTCGCAAACGCCGAGAGCGCGTTGAACTCTCTTCTGCAACAATGAAATTAAAAATAGTCGTCCTATCTTTTTTTCTTTTGAATCTCGCAATCGTCGGTAATACGGTACCCGCGGTTGTGTTTGCACAAACGGGCGGAGGGTTCGGTTCGCCTGACGGTTCAACGTGTACTCTCGGATCTGATTGCGAATCCGGCGTTTGCACAAATGGGATTTGCGCATCGCAAGGAACGGGGGGTTCCGGTGGGCAATCCGGTACGGGTGGTTCAAGCGGATCAGGCAACACGGGTGGTTCAAGCGGATCAGGCAACACGGGTGGTTCAGGCGGATCAGGATATACCGCTCCGACTGTCACCCTCACCAATCCGCTCGGGACAGGCACGACCCTCAATTCGTTATTGACCAGCATTCTCGGTTTTGTCGTGCAAATCGGTTCAATAATCGTCGTTTTGATGCTCGTGTATGTCGGTTTTCTCTTTGTCACGGCGCAAGGGAATGACTCAAAGCTGTCTCAAGCAAGAAACGCGCTTCTCTGGACGGTCATCGGCGCGCTCATTTTGCTTGGCGCGCAGGGAATAGCCCTTGGCATCCAGGCGACCGCGCAGGCGCTATCGACGGGCAGTTAACATGACGTTCGCCCAATTTGTGACCAGCGTCGTGAGCGTCTTAAGCACCGTCGTCGTGCCGGTCATTTTTGCGTTGGCATTTGCCGCATTTATCTGGGGTCTTCAGGATTACTTTTTCCTTCATGGAAATGATGAAAAGGCGCGGGCGAGCGGCAGACAATTCGCGCTATGGGGCATTCTCGGCCTCGTCGTTCTTCTCTCGGTATGGGGATTGGTTAATATGCTTTTATCCACACTCGGCATCGCCCCGGCGCAATAGCTTGATATACTGAGCCCATGCCAACTTGCAGCTCGTCCGTCGGTATCGCCTGCATCGCGCAACAGTTTATTTGGATTATTAATTATGTACTAGTGCCGCTCATTTTTGCTGCGGCGTTCCTGGTATTTCTGTACGGAATCGCGGAGGCATACATCTTCTCCCGCGGCGATTCCGGAAAAATCGAAGAAGGGCATCGGCTCGTTTTGTGGGGAATAGTCGGTTTTGCAGTTATGATTTCACTCTGGGGCCTTGTGAATGTAATCGCGAATACGTTCGGATTGCAGGGACAGTCGGTAACCTTGCCGCTTAGTCCCGTAAGCAGTTCCGGCGTCGGTGCCGGATGCGGCGGCGGCTGTGCCACCGGCTCGTGCGTGCGAACCGGCTCCGACGCAAACGGGAATCCGATGTACGCGTGCCAATAGCATTTCAATCCCCATGAACCTCTCTTTCATTCAATCCTATACGACCGGTCCTTCCGGCGTTATCACAATCATCAATTCATACCTTGTTCCGCTCATAATCGCGATTGCATTCCTCATGTTTTTGTTCGGAATCGCTCGCGCCTATATTTTCTCGGGCGGCGACGAGTCGAAAAGAAAAGAAGGACATCAATTCGCTCTCTGGGGCATAATCGGTTTTGTTATCATGATTTCCGTATGGGGGTTGGTGAACATGGCTCAAAGCACGCTGATTCCATCAAGCGCCAACACCACCGCTCCAAAGCCGCCGACTTTGTAGCATATCCACATATTGTGCGTCGGTGTATTGACCGACGTTTCAAAGACGTTACAATTATCCCGTTACCCACTTATCTTCATTATGAAAAAAGCACTTGCTCTTACTTCAGGTACGCTCGCGTTGTTTGCATTGCCGCTCGTCTCGTTTGCCCAGATTAACAACGTGTCCGATGTCGGCTCGTTCATTATCAATACCATCAATAACATAATCGTTCCGGTTATCTTTGCGATTGCGTTCATTGTCTTCCTTTGGGGCGTCTTCGTGACGTTCATTTTGGGAGCCGGCAAAGAAGATAAGCGCGAGGAGGGGAAGAATCTCATGCTCTGGGGCCTTATCGGGTTCTTCGTCATGGTCTCCATCTGGGGTCTCGTGAACATTCTCACGGGCACTATTTCTTTCGGGAATAATACTGGGCCGTCAACCGGTCTGCCGAAGGCGGGCGTTCAGGTCGGCAGCTAATGACCGTTCTAAGAGCGTTTCTCGCGAAAGTAGTGACGCAGGTTATCGACCCGATTATCCTGCTCCTGTCCGCGGTCGCTTTCGTGGTCTTCATTTGGGGCGTGTTTGAATTCATTCGCAAATCGGGCGATGAAAAAGGTCGCCTCGAGGGCCGCTCGGCAATCTTGTGGGGACTTGTCGGATTGGTCATCATCTTCGGCGCGTACGGCATCATTAACGTCGCGCTCAATTCATTCGGTTTACCGCCGATTGCTCCGCTCTCGAATTCACAGTAGCCAAGAAACAGATACATGCGCAGGCTGTACTAAAAAATTGAGCCGGAGCGGTGTTCACGCGCCCCGGCTCAAGAAAGATTAGTTCGGCAAGAAGTAGTACCCCATTTTCAGGGGCTCTGCTGTCTTGTTTAACAAGGTTGTCTGTCCCCCTGGACCCGGAGGACACGTTCCCTTGCAGTCCGGCATGCCTGACTCCTTATCATACGTTCTGTGCTCCATGTAGCTCGATGCTGGAGCCAGATAGTATGGATGGTAACCGACCGGTACGGGAACGATGGGTTTCGACTCCCCGGTAACCGGTACATCTACGGTACACGGGGTCGCGATGGTGCAAGTTTTTTTGGCACTGCTGGCATGATCGGTCGGCGCAGCTGTGGTCTCCGGGCTCGGCGCTCTCTCCGGAGCAAATGGGGCCGCGTTGGCATGATCGGTCGGCGCAGTTGTGGTCTCCGGACTCGGCGCTCTCTCCGGAGCAAACGGCGCCGCGATTAAGGCGAACAGCAGTGGCAGGAGTGTAAACAATGCTGCCACTCCAACGGAGGTCCACAGCTTCCGTGTCGTTAGCAGCATTGTTGCTAGTAACGGCAAGAAAAAAAGCGAAACGACGAGCGGGTTGGTCGCGTACCAATTTGCGACCGTCCCGCCAGAGGGATGCGCGTCGAGCGCTGGTCGCAGCATCAACCACGCAAAGATTGCGGCCCCGACCACGACCCACGACGAAATCTTCCACAGCCGTCCGTGGGCCTCGTGCGCTTCCGGGGTCGCGCCTGGGTTGCGGATGTGATGCAATGTTCTGCCGATTACGCCGGCGATGTCTTGCACAACGTAAAACAGCTCTATTGCAAAAAATGCCCACAGCAAGAAACACCCGACTTTCGACGAAGACGCGCGATACAAAAAATCGGGCATCTTGACTCCGAGACGGCGTTCAAGGACCCCAATGCCGGGGTGTGTCGGCGGCGTTCCGGCCGGCGGTGTCGGTGGGGGCGTGCCTGCCATATGTGAACTCCTTTCATCAGTCCGAATGCATTATATACATATTATAGCGTGCCTGTCAAGCCGCCGTTTTTGTGCGCCTACCTGGGCTCGAACCAGGGACCGTCTCCTTAAGAGGGAGCTGCTCTACCAACTGAGCTACAGGCGCGAAGTGAGGAAACAAGAACGCGTCCTCGGATTCTTGTTCGCCGAACGAGCGCTTGTATCGAATCCGCGAAGATACAGGCGCATTATTAGAATATAGCAAATGATAGTATAGTTTCAAAGCGCTGGGATGGCGAAATTGGTAGACGCACCTGCCTTAGGAGCAGACGGGGCAACCCATGGAGGTTCGAGTCCTCTTCCCAGCACCGGGACAGGAAAAATCGGATAACTCGCCCGGTCTTTTCCGAGTAAGCATATGTGCATGGTGGAGGAGGACTCGAACCGCGGGCCGCCGGCACCGACGAGGTGCCGTAGGTCTCGAGTGTAGCAGCGCGACCCAGTAGATCATTTTGCCAAATGAGAGGCGAGTCCTCTTCCCGGCACAACTTATCGAAGTGACGCTTTTTCTACCTGGATTTTCATTCCGAAAAATTTGCGGCCGATGAACGCGAATGTCCCAGTATCGCCGGTAGAAAAAAAGTGCACCGTTCCTTTTTTCGAAAGTTTAGCTTCGATATCGGAATGCTTTTCCAAATACGCTTTCAGTTTTTTCGGCACGGCGCGCGCTTCGGAAATGATGACGATGTCCCGTCCGATAATGTTTCTGATTTGCTTCTCCAAAATCCCGTAATGCGTACAACCGAGGATGAGCGTGTCAATATTTTTCCGCAGAAGCGGATGGAGATACCTTTCAAGCACGGCTCGGGTTTTCGGTGAGTTCTGTTTGCCGGCTTCGATGAGCGGCACCAATAGAGGACACTCCTTTTGGAAAACTCGAATATCAGGGTCGAGCTTCGCGAGTTCGCGCACAAACGATTGCGATTCAACCGTTCCGCGCGTCGCGAGCACACCGATTTGTTTTCCACGGCTTCGCCGTGATGCCTCTTCTGCTGCGGGGATGAGCACGCCAAGTACTTTCTTTTCTGGCGCGTACTTTGGCACGAATAATTTCTGAATATTGCGCAGCGCTTCGCTTGACGCGGTATTGCACGCAAGAATGACAAGCTCGCAATCGTGCGCGAAAAGAAATTCGACTGCCTGTTTTGTGAACTTGTAAATCTCCTTTTGCTGCCGGTCGCCGTAAGGAGCACGCGCCGCATCGCCCAAATAGACGTAGTCATACTGCGGAAGTGCGCGAACGATGGCGCGCATGACATGCAGCCCGCCGAAGCCGGAATCAAAAATGCCGATGCGCTTATTAACCATTTCAGTACCAAGGGTGAGACTTGAACTCACATGAGGGTTTTTATTTCCTCTCCGCATTTTAAGAGCGGTGCGTCTACCATTCCGCCACCTTGGCGAGCTTTTTTATTTTTACCACGATGAGTGGGCTTCATACTGTGACAGTTGGGGCAAAGTATGCGAAGATTCTCGATTCGATTATCCGAATGATCTCCATTCACATGATCAATCTCGATGGGGATTCGGCCGTCCGCACTCCTTTTCGCCCAACCGCACTCCTCGCATTTTGGAATTTTAAGCCCGGCCTTGAACAGTCTTTTCTTCAGTTGGTGAATCGAAAAATAACTGTTTGGAACAAGTATTTCCTCAAGACTGCGAACAGGTTCTTTCGAAATGCTTTTGTTTTTGCTCCAACCCTTTCCTAGGAAATGGCCGGTATCGATATGATACTTTTCAACAAACATTTCAAAGTAGCGGTAGTTTCCTCCCGCCCCGCGCAACCCCATTTTCCGCAAGGCTTCACGAACACTTTGCGATGAAGCAATGGTCTTCCGCAAGGACTTTTCCTCCCAATGTTTCGATATGGTCCTCACAGAGTCACTATACCATATTTGCGTCTACCATTTTTAAACCGCATACATGCGGACAACCATCTGCCTCGCGTATGTCATGAGGCCCGGGCGGGATTGGCCACGAATAATGCTCCCGCCGCCGCTCGAGCATTTTCTCGGCCCCGCCTCGCGGTTCGGTCAGCTCACCGAACATCGCTACGGCATTCAATTCCCGCCGCCATCCGCTTCGCGTATGTCATGAGGCCCGGGCGGGAATTGAACCCGCGCATCGAGGATTTGCAGTCCCCTGTGTTACCACTTCACCACCGGGCCGTTTTCCTATATTACTAACTTTTCGGCGTTTCGCCTACCGATTCGCCGTTATCAAGCAGAAAATCGACGCGAGGGATTCGCATATGCACGCGGCTTTTTAGATAGTCGGAAAATTCATGGCGGTGATGTTCGAGAAACGCAACGGCCGCGCGCGCTTTCTCGATGGGGAAGACGCTCACAAATACCAGAATGTGCTCGCCGTGCGCACGGCTCTCGGTGCGGACAACCGTGATGAGCGATTCGGTTCCGGCTTCGCGCGCAATAAACAGCGCGGCTTCGCGAGCGACGATTTCCGCCGCGCGGTCGTTTTTTCTGCTTGCTCCGGGCGCGCTCATGTTTTCAGTACGACAAACGCGACGATTTCATCGCCGTAAATCGCTTGCTCGCGCGCCTCGATTTCCGTACCGAAATCCCCATCGGTTTTAATCTCTTTCACATCGGCGCGCGCCTGCTGCAGATTGACGATGCTGCCGCGCGATACTTCGACGTCTTTGCGGAGCAATTTGACGCGGTTGCCGACCGCAAGCGTGCCGGACACGTACCGCGCGCCGAGCACCTGCTTTTTGGCGGTCGACGAAAATGCTTTGAGCACCATCGCGCGGCCGGTTTCTTTTTCCACTTCGATTGACGGCACGCGCTCGGCAAACAGTTCTTTCACTGCATCGGCAAGTTCGTAAATTATCGAGAAGGACAGAATCTGAATGTTGTCGCGAAGCGCAAGCTCGTTCGCAATCGAATCGGTCGAAACATTGAACGCGATGATGACCGCATTCGACGCGTGCGCCGTTTTTACATCGGTCTCCGAAACGCTGCCGACGCCGGTCGCAACGACGCGAATCACGGCGCGTTCATGAGTGCTCTTTTTGAGTTCGTGCGCGATTGCATCGATTGAACCGGCGACATCCGCTTTGATGATGATGGGAAGTTCGGCGATGCCTTCCGCGAGTGCGCTGCGCTCGGGAGTCGCCGATGACCTTGCGTGCGCAACGGCAAACGCTTCGGCCTCTTTTTTATTCGCCGCGATGCTGAAAAGGGAACCGGCAGCCGGCAATTTATTAAATCCGGAAATACGCACCGGCGCAGACGGTCCGGCTTGTTCGATGCGCTTGCCGCGGAAATCCTCGATAAAACGAATCGGCGCAAACGCATCGCCGGCGACCACGAAACCGCCTTGCGTGAGCGTGCCGTCTTTGATGATGAGCGTCGCCGAGACGCCATGCTTAGGGTCCTGCGTCGACTCGAGAACGAAGCCGCTTGCGGTTGCTTCCGGGTCGGCCGTGATATCGCCGATGTCGGCCGTGAGCAAGACAAGGTCGAGCAAATCGGGAATGCCTTCGCCGGTTTTTGAAGAAATAAGCGCGTAGGCGACGTCGCCGCCCATGCCCTCGATAAACACTTCGTGCTCTAGCAGGGAATTTTTTGCATGCTCGATGTCCGCGTTGTTTTTATCAATCTTCGTGATGGCGACGATAAACGGAATGCCGGACTCCCGTATCGCGGCAAGAGCGTCGAGTGTCTGCGGCATCACGCCTTCGTCGGCCGCGACGACAAGAATCGCGATATCGGCCGCGAGTGCGCCGCGCTGCCGCAATGCTTTAAATGCTTCGTGTCCCGGTGTGTCGAGAAACGTCATCGAGCGGCCGTTGTGCACGGCAATATATGCGGCAACGTGCTGGGTGATGCCGCCGGCTTCTCCCGCGACAATATTGGCCTTCCGGATGTAATCCAAGAGGGACGATTTGCCGTGGTCTATGTGGCCCATCACCGCGATGACGGGTGGTCGAGCTTCCCGTGCCATAATGCCTCCATTTCATCACAAAAATGGCTTATTCGCAATCACGACCTCCCCATAAATGGAAATCGCCGCCAACCGGAGGTTGACGGCGATGCGCGCGACAAAGTAAACACGTCTACTCCGCCCGCCGAGGACTGCAGGACACGGCCAATGCGGCCGTCAGCGCCAGGAACGTGCCGCCCATTTCGAGCGGCGTCGCGGCAACGGAACCGCCGGCCAAGCCGGTAGCTGTTGCCACCATTAAGGCGGCTGTGGATCCGCCAATCCAGTGAAGCCGCTTGTCGCCCGACATCCAGGCGGCGAGCAGGATCACCGTGGCGAGCACGGCGATACCGAACATTCAAAGACCTTTCTCCACGTTGGGGGAACTCGCCGACACGGCTATGTCGGCGTTAACTGCAAGCGATAGTACACCATTCATGCATCATTGTCAAGTCACAGTGCGCGGCTTCGATAAGTACAGCGGGAATAAAATCATGACAACATCCAGAATGAATCGAAAGACGATGTCGCCTGCGGACAATCCTTCATTTCGAAAAAGAATTGTGATGCATCCCGCCAACGTTGCTGCGCAGGCGGAGGCAATGAATAAATTTTCGCCGACGTTGTTTCCCCTTGGGAATATAAATACGCCCAGAATCCAGCAAGCGAACCATGTCACCAACGAGACAACAAGCATTGTGTAGATTACATTGTCGGTCATGCAGTAGTCCTTTCAGGGCGCTTTTACGTTTTGCAAATGCAAACGTTCCGAAGCGAATGGTATGCGAAGACGTCTGTTTTGTTAAGCGGGCGCATTCGGTTTCGTGTAGAATTGCAGAGATGTTCTCGAAGAAACGAAATTATCTTGATGCCGCCGCGGGCATAAGCGGAAATCCTTCATCGCCGCACGAGGAGGGTCGGCGCGCAAAGACAATGCTTGAGGACGCGCGGACAGCTATTGCACGGCTCGTTGAAGTGCAGTCCGACGATGTGCTATTTACGAGCGGAGCAACCGAGAGCAATGCACTCGCGATTCTCGGACATGTTCGGGCGCTCAAAAAAAACGGCAGAAACGATTTGCATATGCTGTATCTCCCGACAGCGCACGCGTCTCTGGTCGAAAATGCGAAGTTGCTCGCCGATGAAGGTGTTGCGGTCGAGCCGCTTCCCGTCAAGGATTATCGCGTCCACACCGATGCGCTTGCGAAATTGATTCGGAATGAAACCGTGCTCGTCGCAATGGAAGCGGTTTGCGGCGAAACGGGTGTGGTGTGGAATACACATGAGGTGGCGCACACGCTGCGGAATGCGCGCGCCACCGCAGGTGGCGCGCGCATCCTCCTGCATGTCGACGCCAGCCAGGCGCCGCTTACGGAAAAAATTACGCGCGCGCATTTTGATGCGGACATGGTCACGTTTGACGCCTCAAAGGTCGGCGCGGTTCGCGGCATCGGGGCGTTAATCGCTCATCGCACGATACCGCTTGCACCATTGTATGCGGGCGGAGGACAGGAGCGCGGACTTCGACCGGGAAGCGAAGCGCCCGAACTCGCGCGCGCTTTCGCGCGCGCGCTGTCCGAATGCGTGCATAACCGCGAGGCCTTTGCGGCATCCGCATTGCGCGAACGCGCGTACCTCGTCGATGAATTGAAAAATATTCCGAACGCGCATATTCAGGAAGGCCGCTCGCAGGCGCCGAATATTTTGAATGTATCGCTTCCCGGCCGCGACACCGATTATTTAGTCGCGCTTCTCGACGAAGCCGGTTTTGCGGTGGCGACGCGAAGCGCGTGCGAAACCGACTCGGTGGACGGTTCGCGCGCCGTGTTTGCACTCACTGGGGACGCAGTAAAAGCGCGCTCAACGCTGCGGATTTCGTGGCGAAGCGAGAATCGTTCTCATCAAATGTTTGTTCGCCTTGCCGAAGCAATTATACGGGCGATTGCATTCATTGACACACCCGGCAACAGGTAGCATCATAGACATATGAATGATATTGAAGGACTCTCAAAATCCCAACTGATACTGCTTACGATTCTCGTTAACTTCGTGACGTCCATCGCCACCGCGATTTTAACGGTGTCGCTGCTTGACCATGCTCCGGCGGTTGTGACGCAAACCGTCAACCGCGTCGTCGAGCACACAATCGAGACCGTCGCCTCTGCGGTCCCGGCTCCCATTATTCAGTCGCCTGCGCCATCGAATCAGGATTTGGTGACGGCGGCAATCAGCGCCGACGAGGCGCGCATGGTTGCCATTTACTCCGAAAAAGACGGTACGACGACACCGGCGGTTTCGTACGGCACCTATCTTTCAAAGTCGCGCGCGGTCGCAACCGCGTCCCAAGATGCGCTGCCGAAAGAAGCGATTATCGAATTTCCCGACGGTTCCCACATTCCCGCATCAATTTCACATGAAGGAAATGGTATAACGGTGTACGGTTTTGCGGACGCCACGGCATTGCCGAAAATTTCTTCGCCGGTATTGCTTGATGACGGCAGTTTGAAATTGGGCGAGACGGTTCTCGCGCTCGGTGTGGACGGCTCCGCGGCAACCGGTATTGTGTCGCGCGTGAGCAGCAAGGGCGTGTACACCACGCTTCCCGATATAGGCACCGGAAGCGCGGCGGTCGACCTTTCGGGCAATCTCATCGGCATCAGCGCGGGCGGCCAGGCGGGTCTTTTAATCGGCGCAAACGTTATCACCGACCTTTTGACGGCAACCACAACGACCGCAACCTCGAGCGCTTCCGCCAAGTAATATCCCTATATGCCTCCTTTTAACAATTTCACCACCAAAGCAAAAGAAGCCGTGCGGCGCGCGCACGAACTTGCGATTGAGCGCGGACAAAATCACGTCTCGCCGCTTCATCTGCTTGCCGCGCTCGTGCTGCAGGAAGAATCGCTCGTGTTTTCCATCTTGGACCGCATGGAAGTCGACACCATTATGCTCGCCGATGCCGTGCTGGAACATTTGGAGTCGCCCGAGACCGCGTCGGTGCTTTCGCCCTCGTACCAGATTTACCTGACGCCGGATCTCGCACAGGCGCTCGAGGAAGCAGGAAAAATCGCCGCGCGCATGAACGATGCCTTTGTCGGCACGGAACATCTTTTTCTTGCCGTCATCGAACATCCGGGCGCCGCAGCCGACATTTTGACGCGCTTTTCCATCACCCGCGACGGCGCGCTCGCCGTTCTTAAAGAGATTAAAAATTCAAAAGACGGCCAGCCGGCGGAGCCGAAACGTTTTCGCGCGCTCGCGAAATATGCACGCAACCTGACGAAGCTTGCCGCGGAAAACAAACTCGATCCGGTCATCGGCCGCGACATCGAAATCAACCGCGTCATCCAGATTCTCGCGCGCCGCACGAAAAACAACCCGGTCCTCATCGGCGAAGCGGGCGTCGGGAAGACGGCGATTGCCGAAGGGCTTGCCGCGCGAATGGCGACCGGCGACGTACCGGAATCGCTCAAAGGGAAAGAGCTTCTCTCGCTCGACCTCGGTCTTATGATTGCGGGCACAAAATATCGCGGCGAATTCGAAGAGCGGATGAAAAACGTAATGAAAGAAGTCGAACGCGCGGAAGGGAAAGTCGTTCTTTTCGTAGACGAACTGCACACGCTCGTGGGCGCCGGCGGCGCGGAGGGTTCGCTTGACGCATCGAACATGCTGAAGCCCGCGCTTTCGCGCGGCGAGATTCGCGTCATCGGTGCGACGACGCTGAAGGAATATCAAAAATACATCGAAAAGGACGCCGCGCTCACGCGCCGGTTCCAGTCCGTGTTCGTACAAGAGCCATCCATTGAAGACGGCATCGCCATTTTGCGCGGCCTGCGCGATAAATACGAACTCTTCCACGGCGTACGCATCACCGATGGCGCAATCGTCGCAGCAGTCGAACTTTCGTCGCGCTATATCAGCGACCGTTTCTTGCCCGACAAAGCCATCGACCTTATCGACGAGGCCGCGTCCGGCCTTCGCATCGCGCTTGAAAACAAGCCGCCGCTTTTGGAAGAAACCGACCGCAAAATCCGCCGCCTCGAAATCGAACGGCAGGCGCTTCAGAAGGACTTAAACAGCGAGGACTCCAAGGAAATTAAAAGCCGGCTCAAAGTAATCGACGAAGAAATTGCGGATTTGAAAGAGAAGACAAGCGAACTCGAGCTTAAATGGAAAAATGAAAAAGAGGTCTTGGTTGGAATTCGCTCCAATAAAACGGAAATCGAAAAACTTAAGGTGCAGGCGGACAACGCCGAAATAGCCGCCGACCTCGGCACTGTCGCCGAAATTCGTTACGGCCGCATCCCGCATTTGCAGAAGGATCTCGAGATAAAACTCAAGCGATTGAAGACGCTCCAAAAATCGCGGCGCGTGCTGAACGAAGAGGTCACAGAGCAAGACATTGCTGCGGTCGTCTCCCGCTGGACCGGCATTCCGGTCGCGCGCATGCTCGAAGAAGAAGCGGCGAAATTGAGCCGCATGGAAGAATCGCTCAAGAAGAACATCATCGGACAGGATATCGCCGTAAAGAAGGTGACCGATGCGGTGAAGCGCTCGCGCGTCGGCATCAGCGACCCGAACCGGCCAATCGGTTCGTTCCTGTTCCTCGGGCCGACGGGCGTCGGCAAGACAGAACTTTCGAAGCGGCTCGCGGAATTCATGTTTAACGACCCCGATGCGCTCGTGCGCGTGGACATGAGCGAATTTATGGAAAAGCATTCGGTCGCAAAACTCATCGGCGCGCCGCCGGGCTATGTCGGCTACGAAGAATCCGGCACGCTCACCGAGCGCATCCGCCATCGCCCGTACGCGGTCGTTTTGTTCGACGAAATCGAGAAAGCGCATCCCGAAGTGTTCAACATTTTGCTCCAGGTGCTCGACTCCGGCCATTTGACGGATGGAAAAGGCCGCAAGGTGAATTTCAAAAACACCATCATCGTTCTTACGAGCAACATCGGCGGTGAATTCATCGACCGGCTCGCGCATATCGGTTTCGGCACCGCGGGTGCAACCGACGTCACCCGCTACGAAGAGACGAAAGAGAAAGTCATGGATGCGCTTCGCGAACATTTCCGTCCGGAATTTTTGAATCGTCTCGACGACATCATCATCTTCGACGTTCTCTCGAAAGAAGCGCTTGCGAAAATCGTCGACACGCAAGTCGAAGAAGTGATGACGCGGCTCGCGCAAAAGCGCATCGTGCTACGCGTCGAGCCGGAAGTGCGGCAGTGGCTCGCGGAGAAGGGCTTTAGCTCGCAATATGGCGCGCGTCCGCTTCGCCGCGCCATCCAGGATAAAATATTGACGCCGCTCGCGTCGATGATGGTTGACCACGGCGTCATGGAAGGTGGAACAGTGACGGTGTCCATAAAAAACAACGAACCATACTTCGATGTCGAGAAAAAGACACGCTCACGAAAGAATCGAATCGAAGCGTCGGTTGCCTGACGGTTTATATACCTCACTCGCGTAACTAGGGAGAAATTCTGGCGCGTTACCACTACACGTCGTTCGTACTCAACCCCAGCGCCTCTTTTGCTTCCATGCGGCCCAGATATACGGTTGAGATAGCACGCTGAACAACAGTCGACATTTTGCCGAAGTCGCTCTCGCGCAATCTACTGACTACTGCAGCTTGCATTATTTCGAGGTCGGCCTTGCTTAATGGCTTGCCTTTTTTCGGCTCTACGTCAGCTACTTTTTTTCGGAAAACATCTAGAGACATATTCTCAAAACTAGAAATAGTTTTCTCTTTAAAGTACTCCCTCGCGCAATCGGGCGTAAGCTCTTTCAAACTCACTGAAGGATTTTCACGATACTTCGCAATGACTCTACTCTGTATCTTGATTCTATCCCCGAAGGAAACGACATCAGGAGTTTCACCAATCGATTCCGCAATCCAATTTCGTACATCGTGTTCGCCATGCAACTCGTACTCCCGAATGTTTTGTTCGTATTCCCGGACGTCCACGTTATTCTCCCAATATTTCATAACGATTGGTTTCAAAAGGTCATTTAGTTCGGCGTCCGGATCTATTGTGCCGTTGATGGTCACAGGTTCAAACCCGCGCTCAAGAAGAGCTTTCATGGCCTCTTCGTGAATCAAATGATACTCTGCGGCCGAAAAAACTTCTTGAATATCCTTTGCCGGAATTGATTCGTCCTCGTGGAAATCCCGCTCTTCGAGAGGAATTAGAGCATCAACGCGCTTTCGAAATGTCCTGCCCGTGCATTCCTCATTGGCTAAGATTGAGTATGCGCTGTCAACTATGCCTTCCGTGGAAGTGGGGAATCGCGGCAGTTCTCCGTGGTTTGCCATTGGAATCATGCTATCACAAATCGCTAGCGGATACGACTGGCTCCATTGCAGAAAACCGCATATTCTGTTAGATTTCTTCACATGTCACAAGACCGCCTCATCAAGCTTCGTTCGACCAAGTCGCCGCACGTTATTTGGACGCGCAAGAACAAGAAATCCGTTGCCCGCAAAATCGAAGTCACCAAGTTTGACCCGACACTTAGAAAGCGCGTGGTTTTCAAGGAAGCGAAGAAGTAGGGCAAGCCGAAAACCGCCGAAAGGCGGTTTTTGAGGAGCGAATTGAAACTATACCCCGAAGAGCCGTGTTATATTTTGATACCAACGCCGTCTGCATATGCATAGACCATCCATGAGAAAATTTGTCACCATAGGCGGCGGGACCGGACATTCGCAGGTGCTTGCTGCGCTCAAAGGCATTTCGGACATCCAAATTACCGGCATCTGTCCGAGCACCGATTCGGGCGGCTCGACCGGCGTGCTTCAGCGGGAATACAACGGCGCCGGATATACGGGCGACGTGACAAAATGCATTGCCGCGCTCTGCGACGACGAAGCGCTTTCGAAAGCTCTCATGTACCGCTACGAAGGCGGCGCTTTGCACTCCCACTCGGTGAAAAATCTTCTTTTCCATGCGCTTGAGAAAGTCGGCGGCACGGAGGATGCGCTCGAGACGATGTGGCGGATTGCCGGACTGGGCGCGCATCGCGTGCTTCCGGTCACGAACGAGAAAACGGAATTGTGCGCCTCGCTCCGCATGGGCAACACCATTTTCGGCGAAACCAACATCGATACTATTGCGAAGAATCCGCTCTGGAATCCCGAGGTGCATTCCATTGCGGAAATTTATCTGAAACCCGAAGTTTCCGCATCGGAATGCGTGACGGACGCAATCAAGGATGCCGATTACATCGTCGTTTGTCCGGGCGATTTATATTCCAGCATCATTCCGATTTTGCTTCCGCGCGGCATGGAAGAATCCCTGCGGGCCTCGCATGCGAAAATCATTTTGATACTCAACATCATGACGAAAAAGGGCGAGACGGATAACTATACCGCGAGCGACTTCGTCGAGAAGATTGAAACATACCTCGGCAGGGAAGCCGACTCTATCATTTGCAACAGCGCTGCGATTCCCGAAGATATCCTGCTTAAATATTCGCTCGAACAAAAAGTCGAACTCGATTCGTTTAAAAACCCGCGCGACCCGAGAATCGTTTCCGTGCCGCTTGCGATGATTTCAGAATCGGATCAGGTGCTGACCGATGCCGTCGCGCTTCGCAAGACCATTTTGAAAATGTTTCCCATGCAATATGCGGTTTCGAGAGGAGCCGCCGCGCATTCCGCGTAACTTTTTTTCGACGCCGTGCGTTGTACTAATCGGAGGGAGCTTGAAATCGACTGTAGAAATCCGGACTTGCGCGGAACTTTTCGAGTACGGCTTTACGCTCGTCACTCGGATTTCCCCTTTTCCGGTTCTCTACATCATCTCTATATACATTTCAAGCTCCTTTCGCTCTTTCTTCGCGGGGTTAATTATTAACAATCCCGCACCCGCGCACAATCATTCTGCTCTTTCTCTCTCTCATCCCATCTTCCCGTTCTTCATCCTCATTCCTTCTTCTTTCTTCTTTTCATCTCGTGCACCCTACCGACCTCAGCGCAGGTCGGTTTTTTATGCGAAACCGGGGAAGTAGTCGGTCTTAATGCGGAATGGCGACACGCCCATGCCGCGCAGCGTCTTCTTGAATGCTTCAACCATGCCGTGTGTGCCGGAAATATAAAACGTGCGCTCGGCGAAGTCGGGAATTTCGCGTTCAATGAGCGCGCGGTCAATCATACCCGCATAGGTGCCGGGAACGGGCGCCGGTTCGTTTGTCAGCGCATACACGGTTTTGAGACCGATTTTCACTGCGGCCGCATCAAAGACATCCTTGTATGCGATTTCGGACGCGGTTTTGTTTGAAAAGAGCAGTGTTACCGGCCGTGTGTCGCTCGTATCGACAAGATACTGCACCATGCTGCGAAACGGCGTGACGCCGATGCCGCCCGCAATAAATACCAATTTCTTCTTTTTGTTTTTCGGAAGCGTAAAATCGCCCGCAAGATTCGAGACCGATATGACATCGCCCGGCCGCATCGCATCCAGCGCCCGTTTGAATGTGCTTTTCGGTTCGTAAAACTTTACGCCGAGATGCACGGAATTTTCGGTCGGCGACGATGCAATGGTGAAATACCGGCGGTTGCCGCGATTATCGGCAAAACGGTGTCCGAGCGTCCATTCGAGATATTGGCCCGGATTGAAGGACTCGAATGCGCGGTCGGGAGCGAACACGAATTCGTACGTGCCGTCGGCGAGCTTGTTTTTCTCGACGAGCGACAGCATAAAGCGTCCTTTAGGGCTGACAATGTAGACGAATATATTTCCGACGAGAAGCGCAAGCTCGGGCGAAAGATAAAGCGAACCGAGATGAATGTTAGGCGCAAACAAAAATCCGACGATTGATGCGTACACAATGCGCAGAAACCGATTCGGCGGCATGGTAAGCGGCTCGGTAAGCATGACGAGTCCGAGGAAGAAGAATGACGAGTGCAGAAGCGTTTGCGAAATCGACTTTAGATAATCGCCGCCGCCCGTGAGCGCTATAGTCACAAGAGCGACGATGGCAAACGCAACGACCAAATCCTCGCGGCGGATTTTGCGGACGATAAGTAGTCCGCCCACAAGGACGAACGGCAGAAGCGGAATATTTCCTGCGACCCACCAGGTTGCCGACTGATTTATGGCAATCGCCGAAAGCGCGACGCCGAACGCGGCCGGATTGAAAATATGCTTCTTGCCGATTGCGAAAATGTATTTCGATGCCATCGCCCATGCCGATGCGAAAATGAGAAATCCGATGCCCGCAGGGTCGGTCGGGGCAACCGGCGTGATGATGAGCGCCAAAATGAGGGCCGTGATGTAGACCGATTCGACGTTGGTTGTTGCGCCGAACGCTTTTGCGAAGATCGTGTTTGCCGCCCGGCAGACCGCGAGGATGATTGCCGCCGAGAAGGCGATATTTGCGGGATTGTACGGAAGAACGCCGAACAGGCCAAAAACGGCCGCAATGCCGAGCAGCGCGACGAGATAGTACAGCACAAGGCGGTACATCGTGATTTTATTCAGAAAACCGTCGACAAATTTCATTTAGTTTTTTGCGAGCGCAAGTGCCGATGCGAGCGATTGCTGAAAGGCCTGGCTGGTGAATGTCGCGCCCGAGACGCCGTCGACATTGGCATTTTGCGCCGAGATTGCTTCCTGCGTAAGCAGCGGCATGGCCCGGCCGTTGATGAATCTCGAGTTCGAACGGTCATTCGGATATTGGAGAAACTGCACATCCGAAATCTTGCCGCCGGAAATAACCGCCTTCACCTGCACGGTTCCATAATACGCGTTTTCAGCCGTGCCGGTATACGAGCCGTCGGCATATGCGCCCGCGGGTTTCGGCGGAGCGGCGGGGGCAGGTGCCGGTGCGGCAGGAGCCGTCTCGGTTGCCACGGGGATCGTACGCGCCGGTGCCGTTGCTTTGGCCGACGGAGGCGACTTTGGAGCCGTTGCGATTTGCGCCGTATTCGCGCTCGCCGGTGATGGCGCGGAAGGCGATGGTGCAACCGTGGAAATAGTTATAGGTGTCTGCAAGTCCTGACTCGGCAAAGATGCGGGCGCCGACGTTACGGATTGCACGCCGCCGAGATTGACCCACAACGCGTACCCGATCGACACAACGATGGTGCCTGCCGAAAGCGCGATTTTGCCGCCCGGGAGCGCGGTTCGCTGAGCCGGTCTGACATCAGCCGCGGTCTTCGCCGGCGTTCCTCCCGCAACAACCGAAAATACCTCGGAAATGTCGTTTTCCGTCCAGCCGTTTGCAATAAGCGTTTGCCGAAGGGCGGCAGCAGGTACGCCTGCGGCGAGCTGCCCGCGAACGAATGCGATAAGTTTTGGAGTAGTCATTACCTAGTTGATACACCGGCGGCTCATAATTATTTCACTCGCCGTTTGGAAGCGGATGAACGCCGTAGGCGTGCACGATTCCGTCCACGAGCGGTCCGGCAACATACACTTTCTCCCCGACGGAAAGCGTGTGCGCATTAAATCCGGCGGGCGGCACAACGGTCCACGTTCCATCATCGGAGTCGCGGTCATTGTCATTATGGGAAATGACGAAGCCGGTTGCGGTAAATGCGGTGACGTCTCCGCGATACACACCCTGTTCCTCGTGCGAATCGTGAATTTGCTCATATACGCCGCCGATAATCGGGAGGCGATCGCGGTCGGCTTCCGAAAGCAAAAACGAATGGAGCGGCGTGAGCGCGAGCAAGGCGCTTCCGACGATGCCGATGCCGACAATCCACGCAAAGACCCGCAGCAGCGGAAATCGGTATATGGGCGTATATTCGCGCATAAAAAGCTCAAGCACGGCCAAGAGTGCGAAAGAAAAAATGACAAATTGCCACGGGAACAGCGCGAGAAATGCAAAGACGCCGCGCTCGCCAAATTCGAGCAGGAACTGTTTGCCGCTTGCGGCCGAGCTCCATGCGGCAAAACTGAGCACGAAAAGCGCGCATGCGAGAATAAAGGTGGCAACGGCGCCCGTGAGGAGCGCGCGCAGCACGAAATACCGCCGCGAATGCATCGGCGCGCCGCCGGAACGGATTTTATCGAGCACACTTTCTTGGATATCAGTTTCGTTCAACATATTTTTTCAATGCCTCGCGCGCTCGTCGCAGGCGGATGCCGACCGTTCCGACCGGCACGCGAAGCACGTCGGCGATTTCCCGATAGCCCAATTGTTCCAGATAATACAGCACGAGGATTTCCCGATACATCGGGGCAAGCGACGCAAGGCCGCTTTCCACGAGCGCACGCATTTCCTCGCGCTCTTCGTCGCCCGCCGGGTCGATTTCATACGCCGTGTGCGCCGAAAACAGGTCGAGGTTGACCGTGACGAAGGGCCGGCGGCTGTCGGTGCGAAGCGTGTTTGCGAACATGTTATGCGCGATGCGGTATATCCACGGCGAGAACGGCCGCGAGGCATCGAAGCTTCGAATGTTTTGATACGTCTTGATAAATACTTCCTGCACGACGTCCTCGATGGGAGCATTTTCCGATAGAAACTTTCTGCCGTACCGAAGCATCTTCGGCTGATACCTACTCATAAGTACACCGAATGCCGCCTCATTATTTCCTTGAACAAGCGCGGCGAGCTCCTCATCGGTTTTTTCTTGCAACTCATCGCTCATGTGCTGACAGTATAGCGCGCAACGCCGCCGACGCAGCTTCGCTGCATCGGCGGCGTGAGGTTCCGCAATTGAATCGGCTCTAGGATTTCGCGAGGAGGACGAAAATCACGTATATTGCCGAGAGACCGACTATGGAATACACAACGCGGCTCGCGACCGACAGTACGCCGAACGCAGCGGCCACGAGGTCGAAATTGAAGAAGCCGATAAGGCCCCAGTTCAATCCGCCGATGACGAGCAGCACGAACGCTATCCAATCAAGCACGTTAAGATTTTTCATGAAGTGTTGGTTATGTGTATAAAACAGCTTGCGCATCGCGATGCGCTGCAGTTCCTCCTGCTGCACCTATGGCCGAAGTCGAGTTGCAACCATTACATGCCGGAACGGTGCGCTGTCCGCCAAAAATCGCGCGGCACGGCTTCATTTGGCTAGATACCGTTTATTTTGTCGGCATCAGTAATCAAACAACCACCTTCCGAAGATAGGCGGTTGAGAATTTAATGGACCGGAGCAATCTGTCCGGCATACGACGCAAGAATTCCGGCTGCCGTGAGCGCTTCTTGAGAACTCCGCAGAAACACAATAAGCGTTTTGGTAAGTTCCGAGAAAACAGTCGGCATCATAAGAGCGATGATGGCAAGAAACATGCCCGAACCGATGGCGCGGAAAATTCCCATGGGAATAAACTGATTGGTAAGCCGGTTCGAGTAAACGAATCGGCGAGACAAATGGCGCGTCTCGGTTGCATCTTTCCCGCCGTAAGGTGCTTTCATCGACTAGAACCGAGGAAGTATCGCAGAAGTTTCAAGATGAAATGCAGTGCGGTTTCCGCATTCGGGAATTCACCGGCTGCATGCCCGATCGGGTGAAAAAAGTCCTGCTATACTGAACGTACGAAAATTAATATAACCGCTATGTCTCTCGAAAGCAAACCCGCAGCAGCAGCTCCGACTGAATCCGCACCGGCACACGAACTTTTCGACGGAATAAAAAATGCGCATTCGCTTGAGGCGCTGCATATCGCCATCGATAATTTAAACGAAAAGGAGCTCGACGAGCTTGCGAAAGATAACAATGTCCATTTGCGACACCAAAGTCCTCAGGAAGTTAGGGAATATTTGAATGCGTTACTTCGTCAAATTAAAAGGAAAGAGAAAAGCATTCGACTCATTCCGGAAATCGGCGGATTTCGGGAAACGGCCGCCTCAATACTGAATCCGAACGATATTCCGGTGCAAGAATCGACGCCGGTTCCGTCGTCCGAAAACACTCCCGCTAAAACTTCAGCCGAGAATTCTGCCGAACCGCCGTCCGCCGAAAAGGCCGGGCCCGATGCGGCTTCATCGACGAAGAAAATGCCTGAAGTGGCTGTCGTTCCAAAAGTCGAGCGCCACCGCCGAGTTGAAGAAGCAACTACGATCGAAGAATTATACAAGTCGCTCGACAGAGTAGGGAATATGCAATTCAAAGGGCAGATGTATCCGCCGCGCAGAATCAAAGAAATCATCAATGCGGCGATGGAAGCAAAAGATGTGACGATACTCGAGAAACTTCCGCCGGTGTTCAGATTGCGGGAGAAGGTCGGGTCGTGGATAGAGGCGGGAGCGGTTACCGCCGCGGAAAGTAACCGATCGGAGACACGACAGAACCAAGCGGCGCCGGAAATCGCCGCGCCGGAACCTGACATTGGACCGAAAGGACCGGAGGAAAAGCAAGAACTAAAAGGAAAAATTGAAACACCCGCCGAGATATCTGAAAAGAGTCCGCGACCGGAAATTCCAACAGCATTCGACCCTCGTTTCTTTGCGAATGCGAATGGGCGAAACAGAGAAACCGCTCCGAACGAAGCAGGTTCCGAACCCGAACATGCACCCTTGCCGAACGAGGCGCAGGAACATTGGAAACTCCCTGTGTTAAGAAGAGACCCGCTCCCGCCTCGATTCCGCGAATTTCTTAATTGGATCGGATTCTTCCACACGACCGAAGACAGCAACCGTCGACGTCGGCGTTGACATGAAGCCGTGAATGCATTGCGTGCCTCGTGTTTTTCACGGGCGTTCGTTTTGCTATACTGTTGTAGGTGGCAAAGAGTAAAGACGAAATTTCGCGGAAACAATCGGGCAGATTCGCCCGAACGCTCGCGCTTGCTGTGGGCGGAGTGGTTGCGGCCATACTTATGGTCGGCACCGGAACGTATTTCGCGACGAAAATATATTATGAAAATCTTCTCGCGCTAGCGCATCCGATTTTCGTGCCGTCTTCTCCGTACAAACTTCTGCATCCCATCATCGGCATTTCGCTTCCGGGCGACCAATTCGGCAACGGTTTTCCGGATGTGCGGAGCGAAATACAATCGTCGGTTTCCGCTCTTCCTGCCGGCACGGTTACGCGATATGCCGTGTATTTGCGCGACCTCAACAGCGGCAAGTGGGAGGGAATAAACGAGAACGATTTGTATGATCCGGCCAGCATGCTGAAGGTCGTGGTGGCGATTGCCGCCTATCGGCAGGCGGAACAGCAGCCCGAGTTTCTTTCAACGCCGCTTACCTACACACCCGCGCTCGCGCAAATAAATGCACAGCTTGCTTTCGCACTGCCGTCGGATCTTCAGGTAGGGCAATCGTACACGGTGCCCGCGCTAGTCGAGAAGGAGCTGACCGATTCGGATAATGGCGCCGTCTACACGCTGCTCAACTCGATAAATCAGCAAGTGCTCGATGCCGTGTACGGCGATCTTTCCATACCATCTCCGAGTGCGACGAGTTCGGTAGGATACAAAATTTCGCCTCGTGAATATTCGAGATTCTTTCGAATTTTGTACAACGGGACGCTTAGCTTGAATTGGGCGGATTCGGAGCAAATTCTCGAGGACTTGAGCCAGTCAACGTATACGGAGGGACTTGCGGCGGGTATACCGAGCGGCATTACGGTAGCGCACAAGTACGGAGAACACGTCGACGGCTCGAATAACGTCGTCAATGACGTCGAATTGAGCGATTGCGGAATCGTATACTACACTCCGCGTCCGTACTTTTTGTGCGCAATGACCGAAGGGAAAAATCCCACGGCGCTCGACGCCGTCATTGCGCAAATATCCAAACTGGTCTATCAGAAAATCAGCGCCGATTAAAAAATTTCTCAATCCGCGGCGATTTCCACAGCGCAATTTGCGCAATGCGTCTCGTGACTATATGATGCAAAGACAACTCCATACGTTATCAAGAGCGGAGGTAGAGTATTGGCTCGACAATCTCCCGGCAACCCTTTAAGAAATTAAAGAAGGTGCTCCATCCAATCCCGAAAGGGAAAGATAATGTCTCCTACATAAAGACACTTTCCTAAACGGAAGGAGTTTTTATTATCTAGCAATTCACCAACATGATTAGGACGGCAGAATCGGTTTCAATTGGCCACCCCGATAAAGTGTGCGACCAGATTTCAGACGCAATTCTCGACGCATGTCTTGCACAGGACCCGTATACGCGTTCGGCGATTGAAGTGCTCGGCGGCCACGGCATCATCACGGTTACCGGCGAGCTTACGACGAAGGCGCGCATCAACATCAGAAAAATAGCAGAGCAGGTGTACAAAGAGTGCGGCTACAACGAAGGCATCGGCATTACGGTGAATGTCGTCGAACAAAGTCCCGAAATCCAGCATGGCGTCGATAATGACGGCGCGGGCGACCAGGGAATTATGGTCGGGTATGCGACGAGCGAAACGCCGGAGCTTTTGCCGCTTGAAGTCGTGCTTGCGCGGAAACTCACCAAGGCGATGGGAGCAACCGACGGCAAAGCGCAAGTGACGGTCGATAACGGCAACGTGATTTCGATTTTGACTTCGGTGTGCAAGGCCGACTACGGTAAAAATTCGCCGCTTGTAAAAGTCGTCAAAAAAGAAATCGAGCCATTGCTCGCGAAAGGTTTGAAGCTTGAGAAAGTATGGCTGAAAAATCCGAATGGCGAGTGGCTCGTCGGCGGGTTCAATGCGGACACGGGACTCACGGGAAGAAAACTCGCCGTCGATAACTACGGCCCAAATGTTCCTCTTGGCGGCGGCTGTTTTTCCGGAAAAGACGCGACGAAAGTGGACCGAAGCGGGGCATACATCGCGCGAAAAATCGCGGTTGCCTATCTGAAGAAACGAAAAGCGAAAGAAGTGTATGCGCACATCGCCTACGCTATTGGCGTTGCCGAGCCGCTTATGGCCGTTGTTACGATTGACGGCAAACAAGAGGAAATCAAAGGATACGATTTGCGACCGCATGCCATCATCAAACTGCTGAAACTCCGAAAACCGCAATTTCGCGAGACGTCAAAGTACGGCCATTTCGGGAACGGTTTTGTGTGGGACAAGTAAATAAAAGGGAAGAGCCGCACGTCGGGGGTGCGTCTCCCCCGTGCGGCTCTTACAGGAATTGAAGCGAGGGATTTGATACCCTGATGCTCAGGCCGGCCGTGAGATTAAGCACTGCAGCAGCTTGTTCGCTGATTCGGCAAGAACCTTCCGGCGTTGCGCCCGGTCCAAACGCGACCCAAATTTCGGCCCCGCACGAGTTGTCGCCGAATGACAGGAATAGCTGTTGATGTGGACTCGCTTTCAGCTCGCTAATTTGCCGTTCTGAAAGTCCGATGGCGCACACTTGCCTTCCACCGTCAACGGTGGCGACTTTGAGCGCGATACTACGGAACATAAAAACCTCTCAAACTGTACGGACGAAAGCCGTACCTGGCTTTTGTATAAACTGTAATGGGAAATATATCAAGGATTGTATTTTGCGTTCACAAATACTTTCCTCGCCTGATTCAGCAGAATCACCTATCTGGGTGATTCAGCAGAATCACCTTCTTGGGTCGATCGAAAATTTTCGCGACTCCTAAAGGACTGCGGTTTGTAAACCAATCGCTTCGCTCGTGGACAAAACGGGAGCCCGCCTCGCCATCTCGCACTCGACAGCACGACGATGCGTCGCCCGCTGGCTCGATAGATCTCCCGCACTCGCCAACAAGAAAAACCTGGAGCAGTCCAGGTTTTTCTTGTTGGCGGGACACCAGGACCGCGATTACGCTTCTCGGCCCTTACAGGGTCAGTACACCTTGCGGATATTTTGCTTCAGGAAATCGCAAAATATGCTCGCAAGGTTTTCGAGTTCTGGACGCACGCGCCCCGCGCGTGCTTGGGCCCGCAAATCAAAAAACCGCCCTAAAGGCAGTTTTTTGATTTGCGGGCCCACCAGGACTCGAACCTGGGACGGTGGTTTTGGAGACCACTGTTTTACCTCTAAACTATAGGCCCGAATCGATGCCAAATTAGGCGCAAGATGAGGAGGATGTTGCGCCGTGACTAAAAGATATCAGACGAACGACAGTGGGGAAAGCCGCGTCCGTTCGCTGCGTGCGGCGGTATGATATGAATATGCGATTTCGCTCCGCACTCCTTCTCGTTTCGGCGCTCGCCGGTACTTTCGCGCTGCCTTCGGCAACCCACGCCGCAATACCGTTTTTCGACCCCATCATTCCCTCGGCCATCAATCTCTGCCCCGCAAGCTGGGGCATGGTCATCGACGTCATCAATAACATCATCAGTTTCCTTATCACCATCGCCGTCGTCTTCGTGGCGCCCATCATGATTGCGTATGCGGGCTTTCTGCTCGTAGTCAATCCGTTTAATCCGGGCGCGCAAAGTACGGCGAGAAAAATATTGCTCAATATCGTCATCGGCATTGTTGTAGCTCTTGCGGGTTGGCTCATCGTGGATGCCGTTATGGCAGTGCTTTATCATCCAAGCGACTCCACGTGGGGTACCTGGTCGTCACTCATTACGTCGGGCGGGATTCCTCCGTGCTTGCCACAGGCCGGTTCGCTGTATCAGTTGAACGAAGGCAATGGGTATGTGGGCTCGATTTCTGGGAGCAATCCCGTTGAAACGACTACAACGGGCGGCTCGACATTGACACTCGGCGGATCGGTTACCTACGAACCGGATGCGCAAGCGGAAATGGGCGACGCTTCTCCGCTCCTGTCTCAACTCATCCAATGCATGGGAACGAAGACGGGGTTCGATGTCACGTCGATTTCCGATCACGTGATTACACCGGAGCATTTGAAAACATTTCAAGAGTGTGACGTGGGCGGACAATCGGTCGGCTGCGCGCATACCGTTCACTCTTGCCATTACGGGGGAGTAAGCTGCGTCGGGAAGTCGTATGCCGTGGACATAGCGTGGGGAACGTCAGCGCAAAATGCCGCAATAGAAAGCGCCGCAACCGCTTGCGGCTCGACATGGCAAGGTCCCGAGGCAGACCACTTGCACGTCAGCGTCGGCGCATCGTGCGGTTGTAATTGATACATATATGAAAACAGCAGCATGGATATTCGGTGCAATGCTTCTTCTGCTCGGCAGTTTTTTCATTGCGGTTCGCATATTTGAATCGCAAAGACAACTGGCATTCGTGCCGACGTCGACAACAACGACGACATTGCCGATTGCGCAAAACACCGTCGTCGCGACTACAACAAGCGCGTACGCATTTTCGGTACCGAGTACCGACGGCAAAATAATTCCGACACGCAATTTTTTGAGCGACTCCTCGGTCGCCAAAGACGAAGGGGACGAGACGTATTACGCACTTTCGGGCGGACTAGACCCGTCGCAGACCGGCTCACCATACCAAATCGGATACGACGGCGATACGCAGACGTTCTATATCCTGTTGTATAAGAATCCCGTCGATCAATACCGTTTACAGGCGCAGCAAGAACTCGAGCAGAAACTGGGCATTTCCGCGCAAGACATGTGCCGGCTTGATGCGTTTGTAGTGACGATGCCCGGCGTTGCGGACGCTTATTTGCATACGAATTTGAAATTCAGCTTTTGTCGTGGAGCAACCGCGCTTCCGTGATGCACCGCGCAGACGAGTGTTCGGTGGGGAAAGCCGCGTCCGTTCGCTGCGTGCGGCGGTATGATATGAATATGCGATTTCGCTCCGCACTCCTTCTCGTTTCGGCGCTCGCCGGTACTTTCGCGCTGCCTTCGGCAACCCACGCCGCAATACCGTTTTTCGACCCCATCATTCCCTCGGCCATCAATCTCTGCCCCGCAAGCTGGGGCATGGTCATCGACGTCATCAATAACCTCATCAGTTTCCTTATCACCATCGCCGTCGTCTTCGTGGCGCCCATCATGATTGCGTATGCGGGCTTTCTGCTCGTAGTCAATCCGTTTAATCCGGGCGCGCAAAGTACGGCGAGAAAAATATTGCTCAATATCGTCATCGGCATTGTTGTAGCTCTTGCGGGTTGGCTCATCGTGGATGCCGTTATGGCAGTGCTCTATCATCCAAGCGACTCCACGTGGGGTACCTGGTCGTCACTCATTACGTCGGGGGGTATTAATCCATGCCTCATTCAAGAAGGTTCTCTCGGTCAGTTCAAAGAAGGTTCGGGCTATGTGGGTTCGATTACGGGAAGTACGCCGACGACGCCCGTCACGACAACTGGCGGCGGAGGCGGAGCGGGTTCGTGTACCGTACCAACATCCGGTCCTTGCAGCCCTTCAAACCTCAGCGCATTTGGGAACGCTTCTTCTCAAGCTGCGGAAATCTGCACGGCTGAGAGCGGCGGTGTGACTGACAAGGCGAGTGCGACCGACAAAATGAGTTATGACGGCCGTGTTTTCTCATGGGGGCTATTTCAAATTAATCTTACGGTGCATTCCATGGCAGGACTCAATTGCCCGAGCGCTTTCTCGGGAACCGACTACGGCGCAAGAGTAATAAATGAATCTTTGTACGCTCAGTGCGTTGCTGCGGCAGAGATTGCTAGCAACAACATTGCCGAGGCAGTAGCAACATACAACTCGAGCTGGAATTGGAGCGCGTGGTCAACCGCACGGGAATGCGGTCTTTCATTCGCGGGTGAGGAGAAATCAATGCTCGCTCTTTTGTGCGATAGAGGTACACTGTTCACTAATTCAACCTCACCATGAACATTCGCAACAGCATCATCGTTTGTGGGGCGCTCATTCTTGTGGGACTTGGAGCATGGGCAGGTTTTCTGTTTGTCCAGTACCTGCGTCCTTCCCCGGGTTCTGGAAGTGGATCAGGACAAAATCAAAACCAAAATCCCTTTGGTACACCAGCGACGACATCCACCCCTACTAACGTTACGGGGAGTACTGGTGCGTTACCACTTTCAACCACAGCTGGTGCGGTTGTATATTCGAAAGACTTTACTATCGGCGTGACTCCAATCCCAACAGGCCTGCCGATTGGCAATGTGTATGACATTGTTAACTCGAATACAGGCAGTCCATACGGCATTCAATTCACGCCTGCTGATTCATCGTTTCAAATTATTCTTGAAGCCGAGCCGCTTGGTGCAACGCGACTTAAGGCAGAGAATGCGTTGCGTTCGATGACCGGTCTATCAAATACAGTGCTGTGTACATTGCATGTTTCTGTCACGACTACCGCGGACATAAATCCACAATTAGCAGGTGAAGAATTCGGTCTCTCATTCTGTCCTAATGCAGTGTCGCTCCCATAGTGCCTTCGTCATGTAGTTTCCGCAGCCATGCTTTTTGGCGGCGGGCATAGTGCCATAATTTTGCCGATAACGCCGGCATGAGGGATTCCTCGGTGCGCTCGCCGCGGAGATATTCGCCGACGATTTTGTATTCGAGGCCGAATTCATTTAAGCGCGAATCCGCAACGGAGTTGCGGATTCGCGCAACCTCCGCAGTCAATCCGCGCTCAAAGGCGCCCGCGAGCCGCGCGCCGATGCGCGCGCGCAGTTCATCGCGCGGCGGGTCGATGACAATCCATTCGCACTCATAGGCCGGCGCGGACTTCGTCCGCGCCGGAATCGTTCCGTTTGCCGCGGCGATTTCAAGCGCGCGAACGAGCCGTCGGCGATTTTTCGGGTCAAGTTCGGCAGACCGTCGCGCGTCCGCGGAGCGGACGCGCGAGTAAAGCTCCTCTGTCGGCAATGTTTCAAGTGCATCGCGCAGTTTCAGGTTTGCGTCGACTGCTGCGGGCAATCCATGCAGCAATGCATCAAAATAAAAGTGCGTCCCGCCTACAAGTATCGGCAGTTTTCCTCGGCTTGATATTTCTCCAATCAATCGAGCTGCATCGGACGCAAAATCTCCCGCTGAATATCGTTCATCGGGATTTCGTATATCGATGAGATAATGCGGAACGCCGTGCATCTCTGCCGCGGTAAGTTTCTCAGTGCCGATATCAAGCCCGCGATACACTTGGCGGCTGTCGACGGAGATGATTTCACCGCAGCGCGAAAGCGCTTCCTCGATTCCGCGCACGGATTTTCCCGAGGCAGTTGGCCCGGCGATGCAAAGTATTTTGGCAGCCATCAGGCGGGATGGTATCATGGCCGCACCATAATACGAACACCTATGAAAGAAACAAAAAGCAATTATTGCGAGCATTGCGGCGAGTTCCACGACCAGGTTCGCGACTTTACGCTTCAGGTGAAAGTGGGCGAGACGGTGCCGGACTTCGAATTTGAGGTCTATCATGAGGACGAAATCAAGACGATGAGCTTGTCAAAACTCCGCGGCAAGTGGGTCGTGCTTGCGTTTTATCCGGCCGACTTCACGTTCATCTGTCCGACCGAGCTCGAAGAGCTTGCCGCGCTCTATCCGAAATTCCAAGCGCTGAACGCCGAAATAATTTCCGTATCGTCGGACACGGTTTACACCCATAAGGCGTGGCATGACACGTCTGCGGGAATAAAGAAAATCACATATCCAATGGCGGCCGATCCTTCCGGAAAACTCTCCTATGCCTTCGGCGTGCTTATCGAAGGAGGCGAGGCGGCCCTCACGCCGGACGAAGGACTCGCGCTTCGCGGCACGTTCATCATTGACCCGTCGGGAACGCTTCGCACGATGGAAGTAAATGACAATTCAATCGGGCGAAAAGCCAGCGAGACGTTGCGAAAACTGCAGGCAGCGCAGTATGTGGAGACGCACAAAGGCAAGGTTTGTCCGGCATCGTGGGAGCCGGGCGGCGACACGCTTGAGCCCGGCCTCGACTTGGTGGGAAAGCTGTAGTATGAGTCGTTAACCGAAATGCGTCGCGCCCTTCGGCGACTCGCATTTCGCTAAGCGCTCTCCGCTCCTCACAGGACTGCGGTTTGATACCAATCGCTTCGCTCTTGGACAAACCGGGAGCCCTTCTCGCCGTCCTCGCAGATCCTCGGACATGGCCGAGCCATTCGATTCTCTCGCGCACGGCATGCAGATGCCGTGCTTCTCGGCACAACGCATCGCTTCGCTCGCTGTTGTGCCGGGAGAGAGAATCGGCCGCGAGTCGCTAAGCGGATTGCTCCAGGCATTCGCAATTCGCTAAGCGCTCTCGACCCCGGCTCGCCGTCCTCGCAGATCCTCGGACATGGCCGAGCCATTCGATTCTCTCGCGCACGGCATGCAGATGCCGTGCTTCTCGGCACAACGCCTCGCTTCGCTCGCTGTTGTGCCGGGAGAGAGAATCGGCCGCGAGTCGCTAAGCGGATTGCTCCAGGCATTCGCAATTCGCTAAGCGCTCTCGACCCCGGCTCGCCGTCCTCGCAGATCCTCGGACATGGCCGAGCCATTCGATTCTCTCGCGCACGGCATGCAGATGCCGTGCTTCTCGGCACAACGCCTCGCTTCGCTCGCTGTTGTGCCGGGAGAGAGAATCGGCCGCGAGTCGCTAAGCGGATTGCTCCAGGCATTCGCAATTCGCTAAGCGCTCTCGACCCCGGCTCGCCGTCCTCGCAGATCCTCGGACATGGCCGAGCCATTCGATTCTCTCGCGCACGGCATGCAGATGCCGTGCTTCTCGGCACAACGCCTCGCTTCGCTCGCTGTTGTGCCGGGAGAGAGAATCGAACTCTCATGACTTGCGTCGACGGGTTTTGAATCCGTTGCGTCTACCAATTCCGCCATCCCGGCTCTGGATTGCAGAGTAGCATATCACTACGCGTATTTCATTCCGTTTCGCTCTTTCGAGCTCATCAGTCGGGACACACATCTCGAGACGGAGCAGAAGTGTCGTGTCACTTCTGCATTGTGTCTATGGCGTCACACGAAACGCCTCGCGCCTACCAATCCAGGGGGAGGACGCTCAGATTTCGAAGATCGTGACGTGGCACCGTTCACACGGCCCCCACCACTCCTTCCTGCACGGGTCTAGGAACCTAGACCCAACGACGGACTCCATTTGTCCGTGTAAGCCGAACTTGCATAGAAGAGGACGGGCTAACCACGCCCGAACAGCATTCAACATCAGAGGTCCTCATTTAAGCGCCAGCAAATCGCCGGAATTATTACGCTATACCATACTTATAGATATGTCAAGTATCACCATTTCGGCGGTTGCTTTGAGAATTTGAAGGACCTCGCTATGATAAAATATCATACATATGAGCGGCGACGCTGGACACGGGGTGGCGCAGTTGGAATATGGGTATTGAAAATCAAAAACACGTGAAATATCGCAATGCACTTGCCGCGGAGATACAAGCCGAGCCGGTGAAGGAGAGGCGCCGTCACCTATTGCATGCCGCGCAAGAAACCCCGGAGTATTGGGAAGCAAAGATTCTTCACAGAGCCGATGCGGTGAAGGAAAGAGAACGATTTCTTGATGGCGGCTTCATCGAAGAAGCCGACGCTTTCGCAAAGCTCGTTGAGTTTGCAAAAGCGGTTGAAGCAATCGGAGGAAGGGCTTGTTTGGTTGGAGGGGCCGTTCGCGATGAGTTGCTCGGCATGCCCCCAAAGGACTTCGATGTCGAAGTGTACGGCGTTGCGCCGGATCAACTTAGGGAACTCGCGAAGGCCTTCGGGGATGTTAATGAAGTTGGAGCCGCGTTCGGAATTCTAAAAGTCAGGATCGGAAATATTGATATCGACGTATCTCTGCCTCGCCGGGAGTCAAAAACCGGCAAAGGACATAAGGACTTCTCTATAAGCGCCGATCCAACTATGAGCATTAAAGAGGCGGCCCGTAGACGCGACTTCACAATGAATTCCTTGGCGAAAGATATCTTGACCGGAGAAATATACGATTATTTCGGCGGTATACATGATATTCAACATAGGATTTTACGGGTTACGGATGAGGAACGGTTTCGAGATGACCCGTTAAGGGTTTTGCGCGGCGTGCAATTCGTAGGTCGATTTGGTCTAACGGTTGACGACACGACGGCAAGGATTATGCGGGAAATGCGCGGCGAGTTAAAGCATTTGCCAAAAGAGCGCTTGCGGGAAGAATGGATAAAGTTATTTCTAAAATCCAGAAAGCCGTCGCTCGGCCTCCAAACGGCAATGGAGTGGGGCATTTTTCATGAAATGCACCCCGAACTCATTGAATTGCAAAATACACCCCAAGAGCCGGAATGGCATCCCGAAGGCGATGTATGGATGCACACGCTAATGGTTGTAGATGAGGCGGCTAAAATTATTGAACGAGAACAGTTGAAAGGAGACGACGCACTTCTTGTCATGCTGGGAGCATTTTGTCATGATTTTGGTAAGCCGCTGACCACGGAAGAAACAGACGGCCGCGTCAGATCGATAGGTCACGAAGAAGCCGGCGCTGAGCCAGCGTTACGGTTTCTCCACGAAATCGGCATTGAGGCCTCGTTGCGCATTCCGATTGCACATGTAGTAGTCGAGCATTTACGGCCTACCATATTTTATCTTGAGGAGGTGCACGGAGGGATACGGATTAGCGATGGGGCGATTAAACGATTGGCAACAAGAATCAGTCCTGCAACACTCAGACATTTGGTCTGCGTTGCTGAAGCAGATCATCGCGGTCGCGGACCTTTCGTTGATCCAGACGAACCAGAAAAGTCATTCATGCCAATAGACTATCCTGCCGGCAAGTGGCTGTTGCAAAAAGCCGCCGAACTTGGCATTTATGAAAACAAACCGGCGCCGGTCTTATTTGGAAGGGATCTTATCGCGTTAGGATTTAAGCCCGGCCCGCTATTTGGAGAAGCCATACGAGCGGCTGATGACATGCACGTTGCGGGATTTGCCCGAGAAGATATTCTCTCATTGATCAGGTCACGGCAAGGTTCTTCACTTGAGGAGGTTATTCAAATCTTGAGAACTCAGTAGTAACCTATGCTAATATATTTTTCATATGAGCGAAGATGCGGGATACGTGCCGACAAAATACGACTCGGTTTTTTGGATTGATATCGACAGGATTGTGCCCAATCCGTATCAGCCGCGCAAAGAGTTCAGCGAGGCGGGACTTTCATCGCTCGCGGAGAGCATTCGCCAATACGGCGTGCTGCAACCCTTGGTGGTCAGCCGCACGGAAAAGGAAAAGCCGGAGGGCGGCCTCGAGAGCGTGTACGAGCTCATCGCCGGCGAGCGTCGACTTCGCGCGAGCAAGATTGCCGGACTCAAGCAGCTGCCGGTCGTAATCCGCCACGGCGAAAGCAATCTCACGAAACTCGAACTCGCCATTATCGAGAATCTTCAACGCGAGGATTTGAATGCGATTGACCGGGCAAAGGCATTGCAAAAACTTATCGATGAATTCGGCATCTCGCACGCGGAGACCGCGGCAAAAATCGGCAAGAGCCGCGAATACGTTTCCAACAGCTTGCGCCTCCTGACGCTCCCCGAACATATGCAAAATGCAATCGTGGCGCGCGAAATAAACGAAGGCCACGCGCGCCCCCTGCTCGCGCTTACAAGCCGGCCCGAAGAGCAGGAAACGCTTTTCAAGGAAATCATTTTGAAGAAATTGCCCGTGCGAACTGCTGAGCGCATTGCCCGTTCGATTGCGCAGGAGCGCGTTCGGCCGCATCATCGCAAGTCGCCGGAGATGCTTGAGATGGAAAAATCGCTCACCGAAACCCTTGGCACGCGCGTCATCATTGAAACGAACGCGGAAGGCGGCCGACTCATGATTGAGTTTTTCTCACCCGACGATTTGAATCAGCTGGTCAGTGCGCTTGCCGCGGAGCAGAAAATTTCGGCGCCGCATGCGTCCAACGCCGAAGCGGTTGCGCAAACGGAGCAAACGGATGCGCCGCCCGTTTTCCCAAATACAACGCAACTATCACACGAAGATCCGATTGCGCCGGCAGCGCCCGAGGAAGCCGCGGACGACGATGGCTTGTATTCAATAACCGGATTTACGGTTTAACCGATTTGTCTCCGCGTTTGTTGCGCGGCGGACGGGAAGCCCGGGTCGCCTTCGTGACGATGCCGAGCGTATTTTTGATGTGCCTTCGCGCAAGCGACGTGCGCGCGGTTTCGAGCCATTTCGGCGACGGATGTGCGGCATCGCGCCGGATGATTTCAACGACATCGCCGTTGTTCAATATCGTATCAAACGAGACCATTTTCCCGTTCACTTTCGCGCCCTGCAAATGGTCGCCGAGATCGCTGTGTATCGCATACGCAAAATCAATCGGCGTCGATTGCGACGGCAAGTCGATGACGTCGCCGCGCGGCGTAAACACGAACACGCGGTGCGAAAAAAAATCCTCCTTGAGTCCTTCGACGAATTCTTGCGAGCCGGCGATTTCCGCATGCGCTTTCGCGAGGTCGGCGAGCCATAACGGAATCTTCATCGGTTCTTTTTCACCGATCTCTTTTTGCGACATGCGCATAAGGGAAGGAATGAGCGAACGGACCCACGGAAACGACAGAGAAGAAAATTTATTTTTTTGGACTTCCTTATCCAGCTTCCCGATGTCTTTCCCCAATTGCTTGTATGACATGTGCGAAGCGATGCCGAACTGCGCGTCGCGGTGCATGTCTTCCGTGCGGATTTGTATTTCGACGATGCCGGTCTCCGGCGTGACGACGGTCGTGTGAAGCGACTGGTAGCCGTTCGGTTTCGGAAAAGCGATGTAGTCCTTAAACTCTCCGGGCAGCGGTTTGTAGAGCGCGTGCACGACGCCGAGGGTCGCATAGCAATCCTCGATGCTCGGCACGATGATGCGGAGCGCCGCAATGTCGTGAATCAAGCTGATGTCGTCATGTTTGCGCTCCAGTTTTTTATGCAAACTCCATAGTCCTTTCATGCGGATGTCGGTATGGAAAGAGCGCATTCCTTTTTTCGCAAGCTCGCGTCCGATTTCCTTTTGCACTTTCGCAAGGCCGGTTTCCGTTTCCTGTTTTTTTAATTTCCGAACCTCGGACACATGGCTGCTCGCATCGGAGTCGATAAAAGGGAATGCAAGGTCCTCGAGACCGTTTTTCATCCTGCCCATGCCGAGCCGGTCGGCTATCGGCGCGTAAATCTCAAGCGTTTCGAGCGCGATGCGGCGGCGTTTATGTTCCGGCACATGCTCAAGCGTCTGCATGTTGTGGTAACGGTCGGCGAGCTTCACGATGAGCACGCGAATGTCGCTTGCGGTCGCGACCAACAGCCGCCGCAAACTCTCCGCGTGGCGTTCCGCGCCGCGGTATTTGTGCGTGCCGAGTTTCGTTACCCCGTCGATGATGAAAAGCAATTCGGACCCGAATTCTTTTTCGAGGTCTTCGCGCGAGACGCGCGCGTCTTCAACCGCATCGTGCAGAAGGCCTGCCGCGATGGTCGTTGCGTCCATCCCGTATTCGGCGAGGATTTTGGCGGTAGCGGCCGGATGGATGAAATACGGCTCGCCCGAATAGCGCGTCTGTCCCTCGTGCGCTTTTTTCGAGTATTCGTAGGCCTTTTCAACGAGAGCGACATCCTCCGGCGAAGGATGCGCCATTGCGCCAATGATTTCTTTGGCGGTCGTCATGGGGACACTATACACCCGCTTGCTATTTTAGGTATTCGGCGACTTCTTCCGGCGTGAGCGAGTCGGCTTTTACCGTTTCGGGCAGATAGATGCGGCGCAATCCCTTTTTGAGGAACAGACCCTGCTTTGATTTGTAGAGCACGAGCGATTTTCCGGTCTTCGGATGTTTGCCTATTTCCCGCACGATTTCGACGCCTTTCGGCGGGCGTTTCGGTTCGGCGAGAATCGCAAGGGCCTGCTCGAACGTCACGGTGTATGGATCGGCAATGGCGGCCTTAAGCGAACGAAATTCGCCATCGCTGCCGACATACGGTCCAAAGCGTCCCGTTGAAGCGAATACCGGTTTGCCGGTGACGGGATGCATGCCAAGCTCGCGTGGAAGGGCCAGATATTTGACCGCATCGGCGAGCGTGATTTTCGCGAGGTCGGTGCCGGGCGGCACCGTTGCGCGTTTTGCATTCACGCGCACTTTCTTTGCGCGGCTTTTTCTTTTGCCTTTTACGGGAGCGGCCTCGACTTTCGTTTCGGGTGCCGGTTCCGGCAAGGGCATTTCAACATACGGTCCGAAACGTCCGTTTTTTAAATATATCGGAGCTCCGGTTTCCGGATGAATGCCGAGCGGCTCATCGCTCTTCAACTCGGTGCCTTCTTCGGTTCGCACCCCGGTGCAATCGGGATACCGCTTGCAGCTCATGAAAATGCCGCCGCGGCCAAGTTTAAATTCCATCGGGCTCCCGCAGAGGGGACAGGGGAATTCTTTTCCGGCATCGCCGAGCGATGTCGCCTTCGGCAGTTTGTCCTTTGCCTGCACGGCTTTCTCAAACGGCCCGTAAAATTCGGAAAGCGTTTCCGTATAGCCGCGCTCGCCGCGCGCGATTTCGTCAAGCTCGTTTTCCATTTCGGCGGTAAATGTGTCACTCACGTATTCGGGAAAGTTTTCCTCAAGCCAGCCGGAGACAACCATGCCGGTCGCGGTCGGCTTTAAAGCGCGCCCGAGCTTTTCCACGTAGCCGCGATCCCCGATGGTTTTCATAATAGAGGCGTACGTGGAAGGACGGCCGATGCCGCGTTTCTCGAGTTCTTTGATGAGGCCGGCTTCGGTATATCTATTCGGCGGCTCGGTTTGCTTCTCTTCCGTATCAAGCGACAGCAATTCAAGCGCAGAGTTGACGGCAAGTTTTGGAAGTTCGACATCTTCGCCGCGCGCGCGCGTATCGAGCGCGAGCCATCCGGGGAAGAGCGTGCGTGAGCCGCTTGCGGTGAAAGGCGGAATATCCCTAGGCGCATCACTCGAGGATGCGTCGGGCGAGCTGCCTTCGGCAGCTTTAGCCGCGTCGGCTTTTGCGGTGACTGTTGTGCGCATGATTTGCGCGGCCGCCATTTGCGACGCGAGTGCGCGTATGCGGATGAGTTGATAGAGCTCGACTTCGTCGGCTGTCGCGCCGGCATGTTCGCGAAGCGGGTCGGTCGGACGGATTGCCTCGTGCGCTTCCTGGGCATTTTTGCTTGTCGTTTTGTATGCGCGGATTTTTAGATATTCTTTCCCGAAGTCCTTTTCGACGACCGCTGCCATTTTTGCAACCGCTTCTTTCGCGAGATTGACGGAGTCGGTGCGCATGTAGGTGATATGGCCCGCTTCGTACAGTTTTTGCGCGGCGCGCATTGTGCGCGACGGGGCGAAGCCGAGGCGCGTCGAGGCGGTTTGTTGCAGTGTTGACGTCGTGAACGGCGCGCGCGGATTTCGCTCCTCGGCCCGTTCGCCGATGTCGGCGATGCTCCACGTTGCGCTTTTGCCCATTCGCGCAATTCGTTCGGCTTCTTCTCTTGAAGCGGGCTGTTCTACGCACGTAGTCAGCAACTCCATTTTGTTTGATGCGTCGTCCTTCGCACGAAAAAGCGCCTTCAAAACAAAATAGGTAACGGGAATGAAGGACTTAATTTCGCGCTCGCGTTCGGCTAGTATGCGAAGCGCGGGGGATTGCACGCGGCCGGCGGAGAGTCCGTAGCGCACCTTTTTCCAGATAAGTCCGGAGAGGTCGTAGCCCACGATGCGGTCGAGAACGCGGCGCGCCTCTTGCGCGCGGCGCAAATTTTCATCAATCATGCGCGGATGCGCGAGCGCCTCTTCGATGGCCGCCTTCGTGATTTCGTGGAAGACCACGCGCTTTGGTTTTTTGAGTTTCGCGACTTGCTGGATGTGCCACGCAATCGCTTCGCCTTCGCGGTCGGGGTCGGTCGCGAGATAGATTTCGCTCGGCGCGACTTTTGCGGCCGCGTGCTCGATTTTTTCAATCACCTCGCGCTTGTCTGCGGAAATGACGTAGCGCGGCACGAAACCGCCCTCGATATCGACGGCGTCTTTGTTTGATTTCGGCAAGTCGCGCACATGGCCGACCGAAGCGAGAACCGTATAGTCCTTGCCCAGATATTGGCCGATAGTACGCGCCTTGGTCGGCGATTCGACGATAAGCAATCGTTTGTCCATGCATCACTCATAACGCGGACACCTATATATGGTCAAGTTGTGGAAAGACGATTTCGGCAAAAATCGGATGATGGTCGGAGCCGATTCGGTCGGGAATGACCTCGGCTTTTGCCGCGGAAAATGCATCCGAGACAAGAATGTGGTCGAGCTGCGAGCGCGAGAGGGGATGCGTGATTTTACCGCGAAGCGCATTCTTCAATTTGTATTTCGCAAAGACGCGCTCGATGTTCGCGCGTTCTCGCCGGTAGAGAAAGAAATCGCTCAGGCGGCCGCCGAAAATCCAATTCAAAATCGTGATGTGCGGCGCTTCAAGAATATTGAAATCGCCGCAGACAATCATTGGACGGGTATCGTCGCAATACGTCATGACCTCTTCGAATTCCGAAAGGCGCCGTACTGGGTGCGTTAAGGAAAGATGGATGCAGAACACGCGCACCGGACTCGGCATATTCGGAAGAACGATATCGGCAAACACTGCGTGTCGGTTCACGATTTTCGCAAAATGAAACGGCTTCATAAGCCGGGTAAAAATGCGGGCGCGTAGCGGGTAATCCGGCCAATACTCGTCATAAGATATTTCACCCTGTCCGGCAATAGGATATTTCGTCAGAATAACGGTGAATATACGCACGCTCCCGTCGGCTGATACTCGTTCCGCATCGGTGCGGTAGGCGATATTGCAATCCAGCGTTTGCAGCCGCTCCAAAAAATTCTCCGGCACTTCCTGAAGGCAAAAAATATCGAAATCGCTTTCCCGGATAAACGCGAAAGCGCGGTCGAGTTCCGCGTTCCGATACAGCATGTTCCAAGAATAGATTTTCATACTCGGTGCCATTGGCCGAATTCTTCTTTTGCGAGACCGCGCAGTTCAAGCGCGACGAGTGCCGTGAGCACTTCGCCCGTTGCGCTTTCAGTGCTTCGCAAAATTTCATCCCGCGTCTTCGGCTCGTCCAGCATACCCCAGATTTCAAGTTCCGCGCCATCAAGTTCAACTGGAGCGGAATCAGCGCTCTCCATGCGCGGGGCGATGCCGAGTGCTTCGAGAATGTGCAGGGGGTCGCTCGTGAGCGCCGCTCCAAGTCGGATGAACAGATGCGAGCCGAATGAGTGCGGGTCGCCGATGCGGTGGGGAATACAGAGCAGTTCGCGATTGTATTCGCTCGCAAGCCGCGCGGTAATAAGTGTGCCGGAATTTTCACCTGCCTCGATAATAAGCACCGCATCGCTCATGCCGACAACGATCCGATTTCTCGAGGGAAAGTCATACGCGCGCGCCGTGTACTGCGGCTCATGCTCGCTCACAAGCGCACCGCCCGCAGCCAGAATTTCTTTAGCAAGTCCGAGGTTCGCGCGCGGATATAAAAATTCCTCATCAAGACCGGAACCCGGAATGGCGACGGTGTGCAGTCCGGCGCGAAGCGCGGCGCGGTGGGCGCATGTGTCGCCGCCGAGCGCGAGTCCGCTTACGATTGAAATCGGATATCCTGCAAGTCCCGAAATCAATTTTTCGCACGCTTCCTGCCCATAGCGCGTTAAGGCGCGCGAGCCGACAACGGCAAGCAGTTTTGTTCCGGCGGGCGGCATCGACCCGGAAATCCACAACCGTTCCGGCGGCTGCGGAATCTCTGAAAGTTTTGCAGGCCGCTCCGTGTCTTTCATTTCGCGAATGTCCATAGGTGCAGTATACTAGGAGACACCATGTTGGATATACATTTCATTCGGGAAAACGCGGATATTATCAAAGCGGGCGCGGCGAAAAAACGCATGGAAGTTGATATCGACCGACTGATTGCCGTTGACGATGAGCGGAAAAAACTTCGCCTGGAGCTCGATACGAAGCGCGCTGAGCAGAATCGCCGAAGCAATGAAATTCAGCGCGCCGAAGGATTCGAAAAAGAAAAACTGCTTGAGGCGATGCGCCAGCTCAAAAACGGCATGGTCGAAAGCGAAGAGAAATTGAAAGAAGTAATGGTCGAGTGGCAGAAGTTGATGCTGACCGTCCCGAACATTCCGGATATGTCGGTGCCGGACGGCGAAAGCGATGCCGATAATCTCGAGGTGAAAAAATGGGGAACGCCGACCGAGTTTGCGTTCACGCCGAAAGACCATGTCGAGCTCATGACGGCGCTCGACATCGCGGATTTTGAGCGGGGAAGCAAAGTGGCGGGTTTCCGCGGCTACTTCTTAAAAGGAGACGGCGTTTTGCTTGCTAATGCCGTTTGGCAATTAGCGCTGAAACATTTCGCTGCAAAAGGATTGGTGCCGCTTAGCGCGCCGAGCTTGGTGCGGCGCGAAGCATTCCTCGGCACCGGTTATTTGCCGCAAGGCGAGGAAGATTTGTATAAAACGCAAGATGGCGACTATCTCGCGGGAACCGCTGAGGTTGCGACGATGAGCTATTACATGAACGAGACGCTTAGCAGTGATGATTTCCCAGTGCAATTTCTCGCGTTCTCACCGTGCTTTCGCCGTGAAGCGGGTGCGCACGGCAAGGATGTACGCGGGCTCATCCGTGTGCATGAGTTTTTCAAATGGGAACAGGTTGTTTTGTGCAAGGCCGAACACGACGAATCTGTTCGTTTGCACGAATGGCTGAATCACAATACCGAAGAATTTATCGAGCTGTTGAACATCCCGTATCACACCGTTGTAAACTGCGGCGGGGATTTGGGTCTCGGACAGGTAAAAAAATACGATATCGAATTGTGGGTGCCGGGAGAAAAGACGTATCGGGAAATCAGCTCGGCTTCGTACTTCCATGATTTCCAGACACGCCGTTTGAATATCCGTTACCGCGATGCGGACGGGAATATGCGCTTTCCTCATTCGCTTAATTCGACCGCCATTCCGACGCCGCGCATTCTTGTTTCCATCGTAGAAAATTATCAGCAGGCCGATGGAACGATTAAGGTGCCTGATGCTCTTGTGCCGTATGTCGGAAAGACAATCATCGGCAAAGCGGGATAGCAAAGGACTTGCGGCGCGGCGGCGGCTGCGCCGCCGCCGCGCCTTCATCGTTTTTTTAATTATCCTTCTGTTTGCGTGCGTCGGAATCGTTTACGAACTCAACCAGAACGCCGTACGCATATCGCGCGTGCAGATTTTCGGAGCCGACCAATCCCTTGCGGACGTTGCCATATCGCAAATGCGCGGAAGTTATTTCGGTGTGGTTCCGCGCAATTCGACTTTCTTCTTACCGGAATCCGACATTCGCGCGGCACTCTTTGCGGCCGACTCGGACATTGCCGCAGTTTCTATTTTTCGAACCGGACTCTCGAGCGTCTCGATTAAAGTGGACACTCGGGTGCCGATTGCGCGCTGGTGCGGTTTTGCGCCCGCCGCGGCAGAAAACGCAAGCACTACTCCCGCGGAGCCGCCGACACCCGCCTGCTACCTGTTTGATGCAAGCGGCTTCGTGTATGCAACGGCAAGCGATGCGATTCAACCGATAAATGCTTTTTCGGTATATGAACCGCTGTCGGGACGCACTGCATCAAGTTCGCCGCTCGGCGTTACTCTGCCGAACGTCGGGAAACTTCCGGCGGCGTTCGATTTTGCGCGGCAGCTTGGCACGTTCGGTTCGCCCGTCATGACTATCGTTTTCCGCGCGGACGAAATTGATGATTACTTAAAAAGCGGGACTCGCATTACCTATGTTCTCGGTAACGAGCAGAACGCGTTTACGGCGCTCACATCCGCGTCCGGCAATCTCAATCTGGCCGACGGCTCGATTGAATACGTGGATTTGCGCTTTGACGGCAAGGTGTATCTGAAAAAGAAATAGTGCTAGTGTGCGGATATGTTTTGGGAAAAACTGCATAAACCGTTTTTCGTTATGGCGCCGATGGCGGATGTGACCGATGTTGCGTTCCGCGCGTTGGTCGCCAACAGCGGAGCGCCGGATGTCTTCTGGACGGAATTCGTCTCGGCGGACGGCTTGTACCATACGCGTCACGTTAGAGACAAGGTTCCACAGGAACCTGGCTCGGCTTCGCCGGGCGTCTCTAACGTGACAAGAGAAATAAAAAAAATGAGCGACGAAGAAAATCCGCTTCTGCGCGACTTGGCATTCACAGAACACGAGCGTCCGATAGTCGCGCAAATTTTTTCATCGAAGCCGGACATGATATCGTATGCGGCGAAACTTGTGGCCGAACTCGGCTTCGATGGCGTCGACCTAAACATGGGCTGTCCGGACCGCGCAATCGAAAAGCAGGGAGCGGGAGCTGCGCTCGTAAAAAACCCTAAACTTGCGGTCGAGCTTATTCGCGCAGCAAAGGAGGCGAGCGATTTGCCGGTATCGGTGAAAACAAGAATCGGCTACAACAAAGAGTCGCTCGACGAGTGGCTCACGGCGCTTCTCGAAGCCGAGCCGGCCGCCATCACGCTTCACCTGCGCACGCGGAAAGAAATGTCGCTTGTTCCCGCAGATTGGGAACTTATGAAAAAAGCGGTCGAGATTCGCAATCGCATCAATCCGAAGGTGCTCCTCATCGGCAACGGCGATGTCCAAAATCTTGAGGATGGAAAAGCAAAAGTCGCGGAAGCGGGGTGCGACGGCGCAATGCTCGGCCGCGCGATGTTCGGCAATCCGTGGGTCTTCGCCGGACGAAAAACAGAAGACACGCCGCTCGCCGAGAAGCTCGCGGCGCTCTCCTCGCTTGCCGAAAATTTCGAAAAAATCACGCCGCCAAAGAATTTCGCGGTTCTCAAAAAACACATCAAGGCATTTGTCACCGGCTTTGACGGCGCGGCCGAGCTTCGCTTGCGGCTGATGCAGACGGAATCCGCCGCCGACCTCGCGCGAGTTATTGATAAATACGTGCGAAGCGCGTAAACTCAAAAAAGTTGCTATCGTCGCCCGAGAAAGGGAGACAGGAGTTCTTTCATGGTCAAAAGCTCTGCTGTACAAAAGATTGCAGAGTACAGATTGGGGAGCGTCTCTCTTATTCTGTTCGCATGCAAGTATGGGTGCGGCGATCGCAGTATGCCTCCGGCGGAGGAGTTCATCGTGTACTACGTCAAGACGGTACCGTGCGGTCTGAAGCGCGGAAGTTCCAATCGTCTTCTGGCAAAACGCGTTTTACGGTTGAATTCGGAATCGGAAACGGAGCAAGACGCTCACGAGAGGTTTGTAACGATATGTACTCATTTGGCGGATAAACAACCGCTGGATGAGTACAACGGTCGCTGGAGTGACGACGTCCGTTGGCTCGTTAGCGCATCGGACGCCGAAAACGACACGGCTGATTGGGAGGTGGGTGCATGGAAGAAAGTTAACCCGCCGCCCTTCATGCTTGATTCGACGGAAGAAACAACGACGGCGGGCGACCTCGCATTGACGAAAGGGTGAGTTGAAATGACAACACAATCACGGAAATTGTTTGCTCGGCTGATTGGCGACAGGGTGATGAGGCCGGGCGAAAGATTGACTTTGGTGGAGTTTTCCACTCAACAATCCAATCTTCCTCGATTCATCTTGTACTTTCACCGGGAGACAAATGGAACATTCTTGTTTCGTTCTTGTGAGGCACAAGATAGGAACGGAGCAGAAAACGAGCACTTTAGAGTTTCAAGAGTACCCGATAAAGGAGATGGGTGGTGGAAAGATACGACGGGCTGCCTTTCTCATATGCGGATGTTCACGGCAGGCAATCATTTCATTGCGGTGACGCCTCCGGAGGAAATTTCCGGGACCGAAAGCATTTTGCCGACTTTCGAACCGTGTGGCGAGGATTTCTTGCCGCTCCCGGATGAAATTGACTTCAAAACGAAACGGGTCGCAACCTAAATCCAACAGCCGGCGGTTTATCCGACCGGCTGCCGTTTTCTAATCAATAGCTTGGACGCATTCTGTTAATATGGCGAGCGGCGTTTTGAGGTCGAGCCCGAAGTGGTGGCGGGTGGTGTTGTACCCGCTCAGATAGGTCGGCAGAATCGCATTGATTGCCCGTATCTCAATCGAAAGAGCATCAAGACACTCTTCACGCAGTGTGCGATTGAATCGCTCGACGTGCGCATTGTCGTTGCTCTGCCTGACTCTCGTGTGTCGATGGCGTATCGAGAGGCGTTCGGTGAAGTGCATGGAGAACTCGGGGCCATTGTCGGTCTGCACGCACTCGAACAGGAATGGTGCCGCAACCTGTGCCCGCTTCACGAAGAGGAGAGAGACGCGGCAGTTGATGCGCGGGGTCGCCCAGGCGTACGCCCAACGGCTGTATACATCGATTAGTGTATACACGTACAGAACCGTTTTGCCGTGGAGTGCCAGATGGATGGTGTCCACCTCCACAAGAGCGCCCGGATATGCGGCTTCCGGACGTTCCGAGTGCGGGTGGTACCGTTTCCACGGGCTCCGCTTTTTGATGAGGCCGAAACGACCGAGCGTCCGCTTCACCGACGAGAGCGACACCGAGACACCCTCGTCTTCGAGCGCCCGGTGTACGACCTCGGCCGAGCGTTTGAGTACGAGACGCTTCTCGACAATCTTGTTCACAATCTTCGACGGCAGCTCGTTTGGATGATTCCTCGGTTTTGATGAGAGCGTCGGAATCGGATGATACCCGTATATCTTCGCCTTCTTCACCCATTTGCATACCGTACTCGACCCGACGCCGAACCGACGGCCAACCTCGGTGGGCGTATATCCTCTCCTCACCATGTCTGCAGCATCCCTTCTGACCTTGGGCATGTGCGGGTTTTGTGTGTATGCCATGACGCGATGATATCGCGTCCAAGCTATTGAACCATTACGGGCTGCTTGATTTTTTCGCGAAATAGGGCATTCTAGAGGTTAGAAGCAACTCGCCAATGAAGGAGTGACCCGTGTCTGGAATGTCTAAGTCAGCACTTGGAGCTCACGCAGTTGGAACTGCAAACCGAGCTCTCTGGCAAGTCGAAATCAGCAAGATATTCGCGCCCCTCACCATCGAGAAAATCATCGGCATGGCAGATGGCATCGATGGAGACAGCAAGGACGTCAATCCTCTGCATCGCGATGATCTGGAGGCAGCACGCCAGAACTTTGCATCCGGAATGATTCTGCCCGGTACGGCTCTCATCACGTGGGCGGCTGCAATGGTTTCCGCCAAAATATCGTGCGTAGTGTTCTCCGCCATGCAAATCAGCTTCAGGGGCGATTTGCACGTTGGCTCAGTACCCCGCATCAACATCGTGATTAGCGGCAAAGGAAACGCGAGGCTCGCACGGGTTTCGGTCGACGTTATCGACTTGGCTGACAATCGAATCGTTGCCAAGGGGGAGGGTGTAGTACGGATGCCCGTCGACTGGCATTACGAGTGAAGCTCGGATGCTGCGTTCGGGAAGCGGTCTCTCTTTTGAGACCGCTTTCGTTTTTGGGTTATACTGCCCGTATGGCGCATCAGTCACTTTACCGCACGTATCGTCCCGCGACATTTGCCGACGTGGTCGGACAAGAGCAGGTTACCAAGCCGCTCGAGGAAGAAGTGAAGTCGAAGAAAATCGGACATGCATATCTTTTTTCAGGTTCGCGAGGCCTCGGGAAAACGTCGGTTGCGCGCATTTTTGCAAACGCAATCGGTTGCACGGAAAACGATTTATATGAAATAGATGCCGCGAGCAACAACACCGTCGAAGACATCCGGGCTCTGACCGAAGGCGTGTACACGCTGCCGTTTCAGTCGCCGTACAAAGTGTATATATTGGACGAAGTCCACATGCTTTCAAAAAGCGCGTGGAACGCTTTTTTGAAGACGCTTGAAGAGCCGCCCGCGCATGCGGTTTTTATTTTGGCGACGACGGAATTGGAGAAAGTGCCGGAAACCGTGCAGTCGCGCTGCCAGGTGTTTGAATTTAAAAAACCGACGCGTGCGATTTTAGCGAAAATGACTGCGGCGGTAGCAAAGAAAGAAGGGTACTCGCTTGCGCCGGACGCGGGCGAACTCATCGCGATGCTTGCGGAAGGTTCGTATCGCGATGCGCTTTCGGTGCTTCAAAAAGTTTTGGCGGCGACGGAAGGGAAAACGCTTTCGCGCGAGTCGGTTGAAGCGGCAACGGGCGCGCCGAAGAGGGAACAGGTGCATGCGCTCGTACGCGCGCTCGCCAAAGGCGAGCGCGCAGGCGCGCTCACTGCAATCGAGCAGGCGGTGAAGTCGGACGCCGATATGAAAATATTTCTGCAGCTTGTGCTCGAAACGCTGCGCTCGACGCTTTTGCTGCGCTATGCCCCAGAACTCCGCGCCTCGCTCGCTGACGAGCTCGGCGCGGACGAATTCTCCGCTCTTGAAAAATTCGCGGCCGAGGCTAAACCCGGCAAAGCCGGGTCGCCCAAAGAAGGCATTACGCATACAACGATACTCGCATTTCTCACTGCGGCAGACCGCATACGCTACGCGCCCATTAAGTCGCTTCCGCTTGAGCTTGCCGTTTTGGAACTCTTTCCCGAATGAGCGGAGATGCAATTCGATGGTGGGTGTTGTGTTTTGTCGTCGCGATTGCGGGAGCTGGCATGTATGCCGATTACCAACAGACGCGGCCGTGCGCCGAGCCGATTCCGTATTCCGTCGGCGCCGTTGACCCGCGTTTTGGAATTTCAAGCACGGCGGTTTTGAATGAAGCGGAAGCCGCTGCGGATATTTGGAACCAGGCGGAAGGAAAGACGATTCTCAAATACGACCCGACCGCCGCGCTTAAAATCAGCTTGATTTACGACGAGCGGCAGGCGAATGCGAAAATCGGCACCGCGATTGCAAGCGCCCAAGCAAATGCCGACACAGCCCGCACAGCGCTCGATGTAGCGCAGGCGCAATTTATCGCCGACCAGCAGTCGTATAATCAAAAAGTGAGCGAGGTAAACGCGCATGGCGGCGCCACACCGAGCGAAGCGGCCGCATTAAACCTTGAACGCGATGCACTCAAACAAACGGCGGATTCTATCAATGCAGAAGTCGAACGATACAATGCGAGCATTGCATCGCTGAACGCTGAAGTAGAACAGTATGACCAGACGGCGGGCCACACGTTTGAAGAAGGCGAGTACGTGCAGGATGATTCCGGAAAGCGAATCAGCGTCTTTGAATTTGTCGGCAATACCCAGCTTGAGCGCGTTCTCGCGCACGAATTCGGCCATGCCATCGGCCTTGGCCATAACACCAATCCGAAATCAATAATGTACGCGCAAAACGAAAGCGGAAATCTCGTGCCAACCGCCGACGACCTCGCGGCACTCAAAGCCGTGTGCGGGGGATAGGATTTTCCACAATCAGTAATATCAATAGCGGCACTGGTACTGGTATACTACCTGTGTGAAAAGTAAACAAAAAGAAAAAGCAATTGCTTTGCGAAAATTAGGACGGACGTATTCTGAAATTTTGTCAGAAATTCCCGTTGCAAAGTCGACGCTCTCGGAATGGTTAAAGTCTGTACATCTCGCAAAGCCGCAAAAGCAACGCATAACGCAGAAGCGTATTGCGGCGCGATTACGAGGCGCGCAATCGCGGCACGACGCACGAGTTTTGGAAACGCATTCGTTTGAGCAAGTCGGTGTCGTTGATATTGGCAATCTTTCAGAGCGTGAACTTTGGTTAATCGGAATTGCGCTGTATTGGGCAGAGGGTTCGAAACAATATGAGCATTCCCCAAGCACGGGCATCATGTTTGCCAATTCTGACGTGCGCATGATTCGGGTGTTTTTACGATGGCTCGAGCAAATGAAGGTTCCGCAATCTGAAATCTATTTGGAGTTATATGTACATGAGACGAGGAAGACCGATGCTCCTGCCTTTGTGCGCTGGTGGACTCGTGAGTTAGCGATACCCAACGGCAAACTCGAGAGAGTCTACTTCAAAAAGGGAAATCCAAAAACGAATCGAAAAAATATAGCCGACTTGTATCACGGTCTCATAAGGATTAAAGTGAATTCAAGCACGATTCTGAATCGAAAAATCAACGGTTGGGTATATGGTATCGTAGCGTCATTGGGGAGTGGTGTAACTGGTAACACGCCTGCCTTTGGAGCAGGAGACTCTAGGATCGTTCCCTAGCTCCCCAGCCGATTTTTAAGCGTAAAAATCGCGTCGAAATCAGCAGATTTCGACGATGAATTACTGCAAGAAAAGCTGTCCGCACGGGCAGCTTTTCTTTTGCTTGAATTCGCGTCGGTTTTGCTTTATCCAAGTAAAACCGACGACGTTCCCTAAGGTGTACTGCTCCTGTAAGGAGCGATAAGCGTAATCGCGGTCCTTGTCTCCCAGCCAGTTTGAGGTGGGTTATCCCGCACGAGACACGTCGTTTACAAGGCGGGTGAAAGCGATACAATAAACTCATGAATATGAAAATTACTGCCGTGGGAATAGCCGCCTTGGTCATCGGCTTTTTGGGCGGACATTTTCTCTTGGCCTCAAGTTCGTCGAATACAAGCAATGTACAATCGCTCATCCAAAGCAAGGAAAAGATGTACGAAGCTGAGGCACAGACTTGCTTGCAACTCGCACAGAATGTGTATCTCCGAGATTTTATAACTCTCTGTAAAAAAGAACAGCCGTCACCTTCTTGCGATACTACGGATTTCGCCAGCGCGTCAGGGTTCGGAATGCTTCAATTAGGAACAAATCCAACCGGAGATTTCGCGTTGCTTTACAAAACTTACGAGTCCGATATGAACTTGTGTACAGGCAACTCGGCAAAATAATTTGAGGCCATGTCTGATAACTGGGAACTCGATGATTGGGAAAATATAAATACCAACGGTGGCACTGTCGGCACTGGCATCAACCGCGCCATCCATAAGCTTACGGTAGCTATATTCAATTCTGGCTCTAAAACATCGACGGCCTTAAATCACGCCAAAGCGACACTACAGGAAGCGACAAAAGAAATGTCTGCTGCAATTGATAAGGCATCGAATTCAGCAGATAAACATGCAGAAGCTCTGACTCGTGCAACTTGGATTTTAGCTACGGCCACAGGGGTGCTTGCGTTGGCGACGATAGCCCTCGTTATCGTGACGTCTCTTAGCAAGTGATATTTATTTACTTGGAAGCGAAGCTTCCAAGTAAAAGAGCATCGGGTATACTTCATTCATGGTAAAAAAATTCGTACTCTTTGATTTTGACGGAGTCATAGCAAATTCTTTTCAGGTAGGTTTTAACGTATATAAGTCGGTCTATCCCGATTTGACCATTGCCGAGTTTCGCGAAGCATTTGACGGCAATATCCATGATTGGAAAGAGGCGATGGCAAAGCGAAACGCGAAAAAACGGGAAGGGGTCGATTCGATTTCGGAGTATTCCGCAAGAATGAAAGGCGCGGTGCACATCGTGCCCGGGATGCGCGAAGTCATAATTTCGCTTGAGAAAGATTATTCGCTCGCCGTGATTTCTTCAACGCTTTCGCACGCCATTTCGGAGTTTTTGGCCGCACACGATTTGGCGGGATACTTTGAATGGATTATGGGCTCGGATGTGCATTGGAACAAAACGCAAAAAATAAAAATGGTTTTCGAGAAATACGGCGTCACGCACGACGAATGCATTTTCATCACCGATACGCTTGGCGATATTCGCGAAGCGCGAGGGGCGGATGTGGACTCAATTGCCGTGACGTGGGGATTCCAGACGCCGGACACCCTTCGGGAGGGCAAGCCGTTCCGTTTGGTGGAAGCGCCAAACGAGATACCTGTCGCCGTTTCGGATTATTTTGCGCAGACAATTTGAACTATGGCTACGGTCGAAGATTTTCAGAAACTGGATATACGCGTCGGAAAGATAGTCGAAGTAAATGATTTTCCGGAAGCGCGAAAGCCCGCATATAAACTCAAAATCGATTTCGGGGAAGAACTCGGAATCAAATATTCCTCTGCGCAAATTGTCGATTTATACACCAAAGACGAATTGGTCGGAAAGCTTATGCTCGGCGTCGTGAATTTCCCGCCGCGAAGGATTGGCCCCTTTGAATCGGAAGTACTCACGCTTGGCGTACCTGACGAAAATGGGAAAGTGATTTTGATTGTCCCCGATAAAGGAAACCCGCAACTTGGCGGGAGGTTGTATTAAAAATCTGACGCGAAAGTCCGAGTATAAATAGAAACAGGCGCCGCAGTGAGCGACGCCTAGAGTGAGATTTCGGGGAAGGTTCGGGGGGCGGGCGCCCGAGAATCTCGGAGCGCCCGCCGTAAAATGTTAACTACAACATCGGGTCACATCTGGCCCCTCCTCTGGGCCTAACCGGTTCGCTGCTCGGCGCCGGTCTAGTTGTCGGCGATCGCGTCGGTGACCGTCGTCGCGCGCTCTTGCGCTCCGGCGGTGATTGCATCATATTGCATCAAGTGGGGCGCGGTGCCCGGGGGACTGTGATTCGTTCCCACTGGCGTTCCTCCTTGGCGTAGACCATCGCCGGTCAACGCCGACTTGTAATGAGCGACAATGAGTGCCCTGAGCCCGGAGCGGATGCCCCGAATCGATATTCGGGTGGCTCGGCGACTAGTCTTTTGAATTCGAACGTTTGATACATTGAGCGAATGAAAAAACCTCCGGCGGTGCGCACTTCACAAGGTCCGAACGAGACGAAATACAGATACTGTTAGCGAAGGGATACTCTTTGCAAGATGTCGGAGATGCACTCGACCGACCGAAGAGTGTCATATGGTACGAGACGCAAAAGAAGAGGAAGGGACGGCCGTATGATGCTGCATATGCGCATCACATTTCATACGTACGAAGGAAATACAGCCGAGCGGTCGGCAAGATGATTGCTCTCGACCCGAAGCTCCGGAAGTTCATCGAGGCGCATCTCTTCGACGATCAGTCGCCCGAAAACATCTCACTTCGATTGAAGCGGATCGAGAAGGATATCGGATATGCTTCATCCTCGGCTATACGCCGATATATCAAGAGCCCGTATGGCAGACGGATCGAGTCGCATCGAGCAAAGTTATTCAAGAAGAGGCGACGCTCTCGGCCATCGAAACCACACATTGCCGACAAGCGCCTGATCGACAAACGACCGAGCAAAATCAACAAGCGATGGGGATTGGGTCACATGGAGGGCGACTTCATCGTGTCGGGCAAGAGCGGTCAAGGCATCATTCTTGGTCTGCGGGATCGCAGGGTGCGCAAAAACCTGCTGGAGCGGATCCTGCCAGTGTCAGTGCGAAACGTGGAGCGAGCGCTTCGCAGAATGAAAAAGCGGTATCCCGAGATGCAGACCATCACATTCGACAACGATATTCTCTTTCTCGAACACAAACGGCTAGAGAAGGTGCTTGGGGTGAAGATATATTTCTGTCATGTGCATGCGCCATGGGAGAAGCCATCAATCGAGAATCTGAACAAGGACTTGCGGCGGTACATCCCGAAAAGCTCGGATATTTCAAAGTATTCAAAAAGATTTGTGCAGAAACTCGAAGCAAAGATGAATCGCCGCTTCATGGATGTGCTCGGTTCACTCACGCCAGATGAGGCGTATGCTGCGGAAAAGAAACAACGCGCTCAGAGGAGCGCAAAAAACCGTCGTTCGAATTGAGGGGTTTGGGTGCCGTGCAAGCTCCGCCGGACAGTAACGTACGTACGCATTATCGTCAATTGTGTGTACGCGTCCAGTACTTTTGGCAGTCCCCGACGGTTAATGTACACACAATATACCGCAAGGGGGACACCATGCCGAGCGACTGGTGCGGGCGTTTGGTGTTGTACCAGATCAGCCAGTCGACAAGCTTCAGATTGAAGGAATGAATATCGTCCCGCAGCAGGCCCCGATTCAGCATGATGAAGTCCTCGGAGACGGTGCGATTGAATCGTTCGACGTGGGCATTCATCTTGGGAGTGCGGGGGCGGGTGTGAAAGTGCGTGAGCCCGAGTTCGGCACAGGCATCCTCGAAGTGTTTGGCGAACTCGCTCCCGTTGTCGGTCTGCAACTCGTCGATATCGAAGGGACAGACCTCGATGACTCGGCGAAGGAAGTCGTCCGCGCTTCTCGACGAGTGGTTCGTATACGCGCCCGCAAAGGCGAACTTCCGCTCCACGTCCACTGCCGTGAGGACGTACCGCTTCACGCCGTCGATGAAGCGGACGACGGTATCGAGCTCCATGCCGCGCTTGCCGGTGCGGCGAAGCTTGGTACGGCGTTTCTGCGGTGTTTCCGTGTGATTGCCCGTACGTGCGTGGAACGAGAGCCGGCTCTGCTGCGGGAGCAGACCGCGGTTCTTCAAATCCAGAATGACCCGCCCAACGTATGACTCCGACACGGAGTACCCTTCTTCGCGCAGGAGAACGGCAAGCTTTGCTTTCCCAAGCCGGGGATGCGCCTGTCGTTCGCGGATGATGAAATCCTCGACCTCGGGCAGAACAGTCCTCCTTCGACGCGCCTTCGGCGCAGTGCTCTTCGGGTCAAGTGCATCAATGCGGCCCTCGTGGGCTTTGAGTTCCTCCTTCCAGCGATACAAGGTGCGCTCCGAGGTGCCAAAGGCGTCGTATGTGGCCTCCGTCCCGTGCATGTCCCAGAATCCCAATATCTTCACCCGTCTGTCGACTTCCTTTGGTTTCCGCATATGCCGCAATCGTATCGTCCTTTCCCACATGCTCAACCAGCCCTTCGTACCCCTGAAATTGCTTCTGATGCGCATATATCCTCGGTTATGAGGACTGCCAAATGTATCTGAACTTATGCAGCCATTGAAAAACGGGCGGCTTATTAGGCCGCCCGTTGTGGTGAGGAAGGCGAAACTCCTTTCTTATCATCACACGCTTTCTATTTCAAGCATTGATATAAAAAATAAGTCGGACGTCCTTGCGGACGTCCGGGGTTCTAGCACTTGCAGCAGGCGCACTTCATATGCATTCTCCTTATGTTTATGTGCGATGCGTTTTTATACGAACATCAAGTCCGTATCTAAACAAGCTACCACGCGAATCTCTTTGGGTGCTATCGGCGCTGTGGAAAACGCTTGCGCCGATTCACATCTGCGCTTCCGGTTCCTCCGATTCGATAAGGTCCGCGATTTTTTCCGCTACTTCTTCGGCCGTATCGACTTCCATGCCGGGACGACCCGAGGACGAATCATATTTTTCGCCGAGAGAGTTTGCGCCGAAGTCGGTCGCGGTCATTTTCGGATGGAAAACGCTGACGACGATGTCGTCTTTCGCGAGTTCGACGCGCGCGGTAAATGAAAGGGCATTCAATGCGTATTTGGTGGACGCGTACGCGGCAAGTCCCGGATAATAATTTTTCGAGACCATCGAGCTTACGTTTATAATCATGCCGCCGCCCTGTTTGCGCATAATCGGAATCACTTCCTCCATTGTGCGTACGACTGCAAACACATTGAGCTCCATGATGGCTTTGTAGTTTTCAAGGTCGATTGATTCCACCGGGGATCGCAAGCCCTGTCCGGCGTTGTTTATGAAAATGTCGATGCGACCGTACGTCTTGAGTGTTTTTCTAACGAGGTTGCGGATGTCTTTCGGTTTGCACACGTCGGTAGCGATTGCGAGGGAATCGGGGATTTCGGCCGAAAGTTTTTTCAATACCGCGGTCGATCGCGCCGCGAGTACAACCTTTGCACCGCGTTTTGCAAGCTCCTTTGCCGTTGCAAGTCCGATGCCTTTCGACGCGCCCGTGATGACCGCGACCTTGTCTTTGATATTCATGAAAAGACAGTACCATGCGCTTTATGAAAAATCAGTGGATATCTCAATGTAGAATTAAGGCGATGCCTCATTTTGTGTACATACTCGAATGCGCCGACAGGTCTCTGTATGTCGGCTGCACAAACAATCTCGAAAAGCGGGTCAGGGAGCACAATCATTCCAAACAAGGAGCGCATTATACGAAAATACGCCGGCCGGTCGTTTTGAAGTATTCGGAGACATTTTCAAACTTGCATGATGCTCGCGCTCGCGAGGCGGCTCTGAAACGATTGACGCGCGAAAAGAAGCTGAAGCTCATTGTTTAGCGCTGCGGGCAAATTTCAGCTAGAATATACCGCAATCATGGCCAAATACCTTCGGGTCGCCTGTCTTGCCGTTGTTGCGGCGGTGATTGTCTACACGTTCGGTTTCTCGGACCTTGGCCGGAGCGAATACGACGCGGCCGCTTCGAGCACGCCGAAAATGCTGACCTCCGCGGTTCCACCGCTCGATACGGCCGATTACGACGCGCGGATGCTCGCGCTCGCGCATGTGCATTTGAGCAGGACGACTGCGGCGACTTCAACCGGGGCGGTTGCATCGACGACATTGCGCCGTTGGCCGGTGAAGACGGTGTATCCGAATGCGGGAGCGATTTTGCCGTTCAAGCGCGTCGTCGCGTATTACGGCAATTTTTATTCGAAAGGCATGGGCGTGCTCGGCGAATATCCGCAGGACCAAATGCTGCAAATGCTTAAGAACGCATCTGCTGATTGGGCGGCGGCCGACCCTTCGACTCCGGTTGTACCCGCCATTCAGTACATTGCGGTCGTCGCACAAGGAAGTCCGGGTAAAGAGGGTAAATATATTCTCCGCATGCCGGACGACCAAATCGATCTTGCGATACACATGGCGGCGCAGGTAAACGGCATCGTAATACTCGACGTGCAGGTCGGACAAAGCACGCTCCAGCACGAATTGCCGATGCTCGATAATTATTTGAAGATGCCGCAGGTGCATCTCGCCATCGACCCTGAATTTTCGATGAAATACGGCAATCCGCCGGGCCGAGTCATCGGCACGTTTGATGCCGCGGATATAAATTACGCCGCGCAGCATTTGGCCGCGATTGTGCGCGCAAATAATCTCCCGCCGAAAATTCTAATCGTGCATCGGTTTACCGAAGACATGGTGACGAACTACCGGAGAATTCAGCCGCTGCCGGAGGTGCAGATTGTCATGGATCAGGACGGATGGGGAACGCAAGCAAAGAAAATCGGAACGTACACAAACGTTATTGCCGCGGAGCCGGTTCAATTTACCGGCATGAAGCTTTTTTACAAAAATGATGTGAAGCCGCCTTCCACCGGAATGCTTTCGATGGCGCAGATTTTAGGGCTTACGCCTGCGCCGATTTACATTCAGTATCAGTAAATGCCGTGCGGGTGCAATAGTTAAGCGGCCGCGTTTTGCGCGGCCGCTTACTCGTGGTCCTCGAACAGAAAGATTTCAATCCGGTCAAATCTCTCTTTTTTGATCTCTTTCCCGTCCTTGTGATAGAGCTCGATGCGATAGTACACATGCGCATTGAACTTTTTGCCGGCGAGCAATCCGGGCATCCATGCGCGATCGGAAGCGTGCATGCGATCCCACGGGATCTTGTCGACGGGAAACCAGCGGGGAATCATGCTATCGGTCTCGCGCGGCTCTCCTTCAGAGACGTCGACGCGGTATATGTGAACCTCGAAATCCTTTTCTTCCCGATGAAAAGTGATGATTGCGACTTTCACCGCTTTCGACGCGTCGAGCCGAATGCCCACTTCTTCTTCCACTTCGCGCGCGAGGCAATCGGGCAGGGTTTCTCCCTCATTCAGCTTTCCTCCCGGGCCGTTATACATACCCTCGCCGATTTCCGGACCGCCGCGCTTCAGTCCGAGCAGGATTTCCAGAATCCCGCCTGTCATGCGAATAATCAGTGCCAATGTTGCCTTTTTCATGCGATGTCCCCCTTGTACGTCCCGAGTATATGGTATCATTTCCCGCATATGACAACCGAAACAACATCAGATTCAAGCAATGGCAAATTTTTACCAATCGCAGTCGTCGTCGGCTGTCTTTTTATAGCGGGCGCCGTGCTTTGGAACGGTTCGCACTCGTCGGGTTCCGGCGCGGCGGCACAGGGCGGCACACAGCAAGGCACGCAGCCGACCGTCGCCGTCAATATCAAAGACGTGAAGACGGACGGAAATCCGTTCATCGGCCAGGCAAGTGCGCCGGTCACCATCGCAGAATGGTCCGACTATCAGTGTCCGTTCTGCAAAGAATTCGAAATCACGACACTGCCGCAAATCGTTCAGGACTATGTTGCGGCAGGTAAAGTGAAAATCGTTTTCAAGGATTTTCCGTTCCTCGGACCCGATTCAATGGTTGATGCCGAATACGCGCGCGCGGTGTGGGCGTTGTATCCGGCACAATTTGGCGCATGGCGCACCGCGCTCTTCAGTCAGGAACCGCAGGAAAACAGTTTGAGCGCGGCCGACAATCTCACGTTTGTCAACAAAGTGACGGGCTCGGTAAGCGGAATCAGCTTGAGCGCAGTGAAGGCAGCCGTTGCTGCGAATCAGACGGCATACGATACTGCGATTAACGCAGACAAAAACGAGGCGGCGAATTTCGGCATCTCGGCGACGCCGTCGTTCGTGATCGGGACTCAGATGATTGCAGGCGCGTATCCGTATGCGAATTTCAAAACGGCAATCGACGCGCTTCTGAAGTAGTTTTTGCAAGCAGTGATAACGCGCTACCTGCGGAGCAGGTAGCGCGTTATCACTGCTATATGAAAAATCTCCATCGGGTCTTTGTGCTCTGGGTTCCGTTTGTTGTCGCAATAACGGGCATTTTCGGGTTCTCTTATCTCGCCGTTCAGCAAAACTATCGGCAGTTGCTAAACGACCCGCAAATTCAAATCGCGGAGGATGCGGCTGTTTCGCTTGCGCGCGACTATACGCCGGCAAATGTGATTGCGCCCGGAACGCCGGCAATCGACATTGCATCGAGCTTGGATTCGTGGACTGCGATTTACGATTCTTCCGGCACGCCGCTTGAATCCTCCGGAATTCTCGATGGCGCTCCGCCGCGTCTTCCCGCGGGACTGTTCGATATGAACTCGTGGCGTTCGCTAAAATATTTTTCCGCACCGACGGGACCCGAAACCCGCGTAACGTGGCAACCGCGCGCCGATGTGCGGCAGGCGGTCGTACTCGTGCGTTTCAATACGTCGACCGGCGTCGGATATGTAACGGTCGGGCGTTCAATGCGCGTTGTCGAGGACCGTATTGCTGATCTGACGCATCTCGCCGCGGTCGCATGGGGCGTCACCGTGCTTGCAACGCTCGCCGTTCTGTACATTCTAGCGGCTTTCGGATGGCTCTAGTCGCGTTGCGGCGCTCGTGGTGTATTATTCCGGCATGAACGTCTTATTGCTCGCCTTTACCGCTTCCGTTTCGACCTTTGTGGGCGGGTCGTTTGCGCTCAAATTCCGGGACAAACTGCATCTGATTCTCGGATTTTCGGCCGGTGCCGTTGCGGGCGTCGCTCTGTTTGATCTTCTGCCGGAAGCGATTCAACTCGGCACCGCATATCATACGCCCGATACGCTCGCGCTTTTCATTGCGCTCGGTTTTTTCGGTTATCTCGTCCTCGACCGATTGATTCTTTTGCACACACACGAAGAAGACGGCGACTCCGAAAATGTCCCGCGCGGATTTTTCGGCGCGCTGACGCTTTCCGCGCACAGTTTTCTTGACGGCATTGCCATTGGCATCGGTTTTCAGGCGTCTGCGGCAGTTGGCATGATTGTGACGACGGCCGTACTCACGCATGATTTTTCAGACGGCATCAACACGGTCAATCTCATTTTGCGCAACGGCGGCGGATGGAAGCGTGCGTGCCGGTGGTTGCTCGTGGATGCAGCGGCGCCGCTTTGCGGCGCCGCGTCCACGCTTTTCTTCCGCATTCCAAACTCCGTCATCGGGCTTGTTCTTTCCGTGTTTGTCGGGACATTTCTTTATCTTTCCGCGAGCGACCTGATTCCGGAGAGCCATCACCGCCATCCGCGCGCGCTGACGACCGCGATGACGCTTTTCGGTGCCGCGCTTTTGTACGCCATCGTACGCGCGGCGGGCGGCGCTTAATCCGCTCGCATTCGTCTGATACAATTTTCGCATGAAAATATTTCTTCACTGGCTGTTAGCTTCGGTTGCAATCGGCATCGCCGCGTATCTCGTTCCGGGGATTCATGTGACTATTGTCGGCGCACTCATCGCGGCAGTCGTGTTCGGCGCAATCAACCTCTTCATCCGTCCGATAGTTCTTGTTCTTACCCTCCCGATAAACATTCTCACACTCGGCCTCTTTACTCTTGTCGTGAATGCACTGCTCGTCATGCTCGTGGCGTTGCTCGTACCGGGGTTTTTCGTCTCCGATTTCTGGACCGCACTGCTTTTCTCCATGGTGCTCGGCATCGTCAACTGGATTTTCGATTTTTGGGACGAGCCGAAGCACGCGTGAACGGTTTTAATCGGTCAACACACGATATATTTTTATTTAATCCGGAATGTCGGCATGTGGCTCAAGCCGTCCGGATGATTGATAGTTTGATACACGTCGTTGCCGCGTATTTCGTACCACGGATGCAAATCGTGTCCTTGGGGGTTGTGCCGCGTTGTGAAAATCTTATCGCCCTTGATTTCGAACCAGGGCATTGCGAGCGAACTTTTCGGCGTGCCGTACGCCGGGTGATTGACCGTTCCGAACAGTTTGTTTCCCCGCATCTGCAATTGCGGCAGAAGCATATCGTGATTCTTGCTGAAACCGGTGTTGTATAAATGCCGCATACGGGATAAGTATAATCGATTACGGCATGCGTTTTCGCCGAATGAAATTCAGACCGAGTGGAAGGAGGGACAGAAAGACGATGGCGAGCGAAAGCGGCAATACGTATTTTTCGCTGTTCGGAATCAGCGTGCCGAGAAAATAGCCGAATAAAATCATGCCCGTGCCCCAGAGCAATCCGCCGAATACGTTATAGGGCAAGAATCGTCGGTACCGCATGCGGCCTGCGCCTGCAAGAATCGGCGCAATAGTGCGCACGACGGGAACGAAGCGGGCAAGGACGACGGCGCGGCCGCCGTGGGTTTCAAAAAAGCGTTGCGTTCGCGTGAGATATTGACGTTTAAAAAAACGCGAGTCCTCGCGTTTGAAAAGATTGCCGCCGGCCTTTGCGCCGAACCAGTATCCGGTCGAATCGCCAACGATGGCGGACACGACAACGCATATAATCAGCGGCACGACCGAAAGAATTCCGGTTGCGGCAAGAAGGCCGGCGGTAAACAGAAGCGAATCGCCCGGAAGCACGACCCCGAAAAAAAGTCCGCTTTCCGCAAAGACCAAAAAAGATATGCCGAGGTACCCGCCGGCCTCAATCATCGCCATCGGGTCGAGATGTATACAGGCAAGCAAAAATTGAAGCATGTTCGTGCAGTATACTAGATGGAATGGAATCGTCCCCGAAGTTGTCTACGCCCGAAGAGGAGCTCGCGTATTTGCGTTCGCAGGTGATGCGCAAAGAAGCGGAAATCGCGCAGACCGGACGAGCGCCCGGCGCGCTTGAGCGCACGCGCATCGTGTCGGAGCAAATTCACGAGCATCACGCCGCGCCGGAAGCGATTTTGTCGGACGGGTATCGTTCCGACAAAAATGAAATAAATGCGGCTGCCGAAGAAATCATGGGGCAACTTAATCTTGGCGACAATGAGAGCGCGATTAAAAGTTTGCAGGAGACGATGGAGGAAAAAGGAATCAAAAATGCGCTCGCGGTATTGGACAAGCTGCGCAATCCGCGGCTTGGCGACGATTTTCACCGCTATCTCGTCCGCTATGTTGCGACCGGATTGTTTGTGCCGGGCGTGGATGAGAAGGCGCCGCATTTTAAGGCGCTTAAAATGACTCTGTACGAAATTGCGCTCCCCGCGCCGAAAGGCGTCGAGCAAAATGCGCGCGTAAAAACACTCAAAGAACTCATTTCCGGCATGGAACAGTTTTATGCGGGCCTCATGTCCGTCGAAGACGCTACCCCCGGCGAGCCGAACTATTACGCGGTCGAGCTTGCCGTGCCGGCCGACAGTCCGGAGCTTCGTTTCTATGCCGCGGTTCCGAACGGGAAGCGCAATCTTTTCGAGAAACAGCTGCTCGCTATTTTTCCGGATGCGCACATCGTGGTGCAGCCGTACGATTACAATATTTTCGCTCCGGGCGGCGCGGCGCTCGCCTCGGTCGCGCATCTTGCCGCGAATCCGGCGCTTCCGCTCACCGACTACACCGAGTTTGATTATGACCCGCTGAACGCGATTACGAATGCGTTCGCAAAAATACAGCACGTCGGTGAAGGCGCGGCGCTGCAGTTCATCATCGAGCCGCGCGGCGACCGGCATGTAAAGCATTATCGGAAAATTTTGCAGGCGCTTCGAAAAGGCGAGAAACGTTCAACCGCCTTTAACACGCCCGAGACCCTGATTGGCGAACTCGCGCTTGAAGTGGGCAAGACATTTTTCTCGAGCAAGCCGAAAGACGAGCAGAAGGCAAAGGAAGCGGAGACGCGGCAAATCGAAGAAAACAAAACATACATCGAGCAAGTCGAGAAAAAGATGGCGGCGCCCATCGTCGGTGTAACGGTTCGGCTCGTGGCGTCATCAAAAAACGAACATGCGGCCGGACAAATACTCGGCGAGCTCGAAGCTGCATTCAATCAGTTTACGAATACGCAGGGCAACCGCCTCGAGTTCAAGCGGCAGGGCGGCAGAGACGCGGCGCAGGCCCTCGATCAATTTTCTTTTCGATTGCCGGATTCTTCCGAATTGCCGCTGTCGCTTCGCGAATTGACGACGATGTATCATTTCCCGCCGTCCGGCATCGGTTCGTCGCCGCACCTGAAGCAGGCGCGCTTTACTCATGCGCCCGCGCCACTGACCCTTCCGCAAACCGGCGCGCTGCTCGGCATAAACACCTACCGCGGCGAGGAGACGTCAGTGCGGCTCGATCCGGAAGACCGTCTGCGGCATCTCTATATCATCGGTCAAACCGGCACCGGCAAAACCGGACTTATGAAGTCGATGATTATTCAGGATATTCAAAACGGCGAGGGCTGTTGCTTTATCGATCCGCACGGCTCGGATATTTTGGACATTTTGGCGGCGGTTCCACCGGAGCGATACAACGATGTGATTTATTTCGACCCGGCCGACCTCACGCGGCCGCTCGGTCTCAATTTCCTCGAGTACGATTTGTCGCACCCGGAACAAAAAACATTTATCGTGAATGAGCTGCTCGCGATTTTCCATCGCCTCTACGGCGACGTGCCGGAGAGCATGGGCCCGGCGTTCGAACAATATTTTAGAAATGCGACGTTGCTAGTTATGGAAGACCCGTCGAGCGGTTCAACGATGCTCGACATTGCGCGGGTGCTTTCAAACAGCGAATTCCGCAGACAAAAGCTGGCAAAGAGCATGAATCCGATTGTGAACCAGTTCTGGACCGAGATAGCGACAAAAGCGGGCGGTGATGCCGCGCTCGAAAACATTGTGCCGTATATCACGAACAAATTCGATGATTTTACGGCGAACGATTTCATTCGCCCGATTGTGGGCCAACAGGAATCTTCGTTCAAATTTCGCGAAGTGATGGATACGAAAAAGATTTTGCTTATCAATCTTTCGAAAGGCCGTCTCGGCGAAAGGAATGCAAACCTACTCGGTCTCATTGTCGTCGGCAAACTTTTCATGGCTGCGCTTTCGCGCGCCGACAATCCGCGCGCGCAGTTCCCGCCGTTTTATCTGTATATCGATGAATTTCAAAACGTCACGACCGATACCATTCCGGGAATTCTTTCCGAAGCGCGAAAATACAAACTGTCGCTCGCTGTTGCGCACCAATTCTTGAATCAAATCGAAGAAAAAACGCGCAATGCCGTTTTCGGCAACGTCGGCAACATGGCAGTGTTTCGCGTCGGTGAAGAGGATGCGGAATTTTTTGCAAAACAGTTCGCCCCCGTCTTCGAAACGGCCGATTTCGTCAATATTGAAAACAGGAACGCATACGTTAAAATTCTGTCCGGCGGCATGCCGCAAAAACCGTTTGATATTCGCACACCGGATTTGCCGCCGGGAAATCCCGAGCAAATAGACGACCTTATCCTCTTGTCATCCGTTACCTATGGCCGCGACCGTGCTACAATCGAGAACATGATTCGAGAACGCTATCTCGCGCGATAAACGTATGTCCGAAGAGTACTCCGAGGAACTGCAGTCGGGGCTTGGGGAATGCACCCCCGATGAATTGCGCACCAAGCTGCGCGAACTAATCGAATCCATTCAAGAATAACCTGTGATATCCTATGGCGCATAACGAAATAAATAATTCGAAAATGAATCCAAAGCAAACGGGAATCGCAACCGCTCTCGCGGTCGCCGTGGTAGCAGTCATTTTTATCTTCCCCGGCCTGTCGCCGTGGAAATCAACCGCGGCGACGGCTACGACAACGCCGCAGGACAACACGCAGGCGGCCGCGGCGGGAGATTCGCAAATTACTCAGGTCTCATCATCAACCGGACAACTCTCTATGCCTACTGAAAACGGAACTGGTTCCTCGGCAAGTCAAACGATTACAACTGCAGACGGGCTTCAGATAACGGACGAGTCAGTCGGTCAGGGTCCGGCTGCTGCGGCGGGCGATACCGTTACGGTGCAGTACGTCGGTTCGCTCACCAACGGCACGGTGTTCGACGCATCGGCAAATCACGGTTCACAAGGATTCACGTTCCCGCTCGGCGCGCACCAAGTAATTGCGGGCTGGGATGAGGGGGTTGTCGGCATGAAAGTCGGCGGCAAGCGAAAACTGGTAATACCCCCATCACTCGGATATGGGGCAGCAGGCGCCGGCGGTGTTATTCCGCCGAATGCCACGCTTGTTTTCGAAGTCGAAGTCGTTAAAATCCAGAAGAATACGCCATATACGAATCACTAAACTGATTCACACCGAACGGAAAGCGCGCACCGAAGGCGCGCGCTTTCGTTTTGGCATTTGTTCATCGAGTGCCGATGCGTTAGGGTACATATATATTATGAGTGCAACAATATTTGAAATTCAAAAGCGGGCGCCGCAGGGCCGCGCCCGCGCCGGCGTGCTAACAACGCCGCACGGCATCATCAATACGCCGGCGTTTGTTCCCGTCGGCACAAAAGCCAATGTGAAGGGCATTTTGCCGAGCGCGCTTCGCGCGCTCGGCTCCGAAGTCGTGCTTGCAAACACGTACCATCTGTACCTGCAGCCCGGCGAGAAAATCGTTAAAGATGCGGGCGGTCTTGGAAAATTTATGGGCTGGGATGGTCCGACGATGACCGATTCCGGCGGTTTTCAAGTATTTTCACTTGGCGCCGCATTCGGAAAAACGATTTCAAAGTTTACGAAAGAAGATGCGCCGCAGGAAGAAGCGGTCGCAGTGTACGATGCCGACGTCGCGAGCCAGCACGGACAGCTTGCCGTCATCGACGACGAAGGCGTTTCTTTCACATCGCATCTCGACGGCACGCTTCATCGCTTCACGCCGGAACGCTCCGTCGAAATCCAACATGCGCTCGGAGCGGATATCTTCTTTGCATTTGACGAATGCACATCGCCGACGGAGCCCTATGCATATCAAAAAGAAGCAATGGACCGCACGCACCGGTGGGCGGCCCGTTCGCTCAAAGCGCATCGCCAAAATCTCGACGCGGCAAACAAACAATCCATCTTCGGCATTGTGCAGGGAGGGCGCCACGAGGACTTGCGCAGAGAATCCGCAAAAGAAATCGCGTCGCTCGGTTTCGATGGTATCGGCATCGGCGGGTCGTTTTCAAAAGAAGACATGCGCGGCGCGCTTTCCGCCGCGGTCGATGCATTGCCTGAAGAATTGCCGCGACACTTTCTCGGCATCGGCGAGCCGGGAGACATTCTTGAGGGCATTGCAAACGGCATGGACCTTTTCGATTGCGTTGCGGCGACGCGCATCGGGCGGCATGGTTCAATCTATACGAAGCGGGGTATTCTTCATTTGAGAAACGGCCAGTTTCGCGACGACTACTCGCCGCTCGATGCGGAGTGCGTCGTGCAAGGAACTGAGCCGTTTACGCGTGCGTACGTGTCGCATCTGGTGCGCTCCGGCGAAATGCTCGGCTCGATTATCGCGTCGACGCATAATGTCGGTTTCATTTTGAAGCTTGTCACCGGTGCGCGCGAAGCGCTTCTTAATGGCACATTCGACGAGTATCGTGCAGACTTTGTGAGAAACTACTATCATGGCTAACTTTAAACTGCATACGCCGTGGGCGCCTGCGGGCGATCAGCCGACCGCCATTGCGGAGCTTTCAAGCGGATTGAAGGATGGACTGCATCACCAGACGCTTTTCGGCGTGACGGGAAGCGGAAAGACATTTACCGTTGCAAATGTCATCGCGAACTATGACAAGCCGACGCTCGTTCTCGCGCACAACAAAACGCTTGCGGCCCAGCTTGCGCAGGAGTACCGAGAATTTTTCCCCGAGAACGCCGTGCATTACTTCGTTTCGTATTACGACTATTATCAGCCGGAGGCGTACATCGCGCATTCGGATACCTACATTGAAAAGGAGGCAATGATTAACGCCGAAATCGACCGCTTGCGCCACGCGGCGACGCAAGCATTGCTCACGAGAAAAGATGTCATCATCGTCGCATCGGTTTCGGCTATTTACGGCCTCGGTTCGCCGGAAGAATACGAAAAAGTGCACGTAAAAATCGAGAAGGGAGCTACGGAAGACAGAGCGGCGCTCATTCGCAAGCTCGTGCATATTTATTTTGAACGCACCACGGCGGATTTGAATCCGGGGCAATTGCGAGCCATCGGAAACTCGCTTGAATTCATGCCCGTGAACGAACGCGCGATTTACCGCATCGTGTTCGAAGGAGAAATCGTTTCGGCCGTTGAACAGCTTGATCCGGTGTCTCGCGCACGGCTTGCGGAGCCAAACTCGGTTTTCGTTTTTCCGGCAAAACACTTCATCACGAGCGAGGAAGAGCGCAACCGCGCCATTGAAGACATTAAGCTCGAGCTCGAAGAACAGCTTGCGAAATTCAAGCGCGAAGAAAAGCCGCTTGAATACGAGCGATTGAAGCGCCGCACCCAGCACGACATTGCGCTCATTCGCGAGCTCGGATATACGAACGGCATTGAAAATTATTCTCGGCATTTCGACGGGCGAAAACCGGGAGAGCCGCCGTATACCTTGCTCTCGTATTTCCCGCATAAAAAAGACGGTTCGGCGGATTTTCTCACCGTCATCGACGAATCGCACGTAACGGTCCCGCAGATTGGCGGCATGTATGCGGGCGACAAATCACGCAAGGATGTGCTGGTTGAGTACGGGTTTCGCCTGCCGTCTGCCCGCGACAACCGGCCGCTTCGGTTTGAGGAATTTGAACAGCGAATCGGACAAGTGCTGTACACGAGCGCGACGCCGGGGCCGTATGAGCGCGAGCACTCCGAGCAGGTTGTCGAGCAAATCATCCGTCCGACCGGCCTCATTGATCCGGAACTCACGGTTCGCGGCGTGAGCGATACGGGACAGTATCCGGGGCAAATCGCCGACTTTATTAACGAGGCGGAATTGGTGATCAAACGCGGAGGACGCGCGCTTGCAACGACGCTCACAAAAAAAATGGCGGAGGACCTTGCGTCATTTTTGCGCGACCGTGGTATCAAGGCGGAATATTTGCATTCCGATGTGAAGACCATCGACCGCATCGATATTCTGACCAATTTTCGCAAGGGCGAGTTTGATTTGCTTGTCGGCGTCAACCTTTTGCGCGAAGGACTCGACTTGCCGGAGGTGGAACTCGTTGGGATTCTCGATGCCGATAAAGAGGGATTCCTGCGGAGCGAAACGTCGCTCATTCAAACGATTGGCCGTGCGGCGCGCAACGTGCTCGGCCGCGTCATTCTGTATGCAGACACGATGACCGGTTCGCTTGACCGCGCCATCGGCGAGACCAATCGACGCCGCTCCATTCAACTCGCCTACAACGAGAAACACGGCATTACGCCGATGACCATAAAAAAAGAAATTCACGACATCGCCGCGTCGATGCGCACGGAGCACGAGCGTACCATTGATGAACTTCTGGCTCTCGATACAATTGCGTACAAAGACGATCCGCAGGCATTCATCGACCGGAAGCGCGATGAAATGGCCGATGCAGTTGAAAAGCTTGATTTCGAGACGGCTGCGCTCATTCGCGACGAGCTCTACAAATTGGAAGGCAACGGTCCGAAAAAGAAAGGCCGAAAACGCAAAGCGCTTTCGGGTTCGTAGTCGAGCGTTCAAGAAATAAATGCGAATGCCCGCAGACGCAACGTCTGCGGGCATTTGGAGAGGAGCCGATGCTCAACTCCCCGTGCGGGTGCCAGTAGGTCAGTCAGTGATGGATATCTCCGGACGCATTGCCGTTCCATTGAAATTTCGCTTTGCGGTTCGTCACGGTGAGTATCCCAGCCTTCCGCCATTTGTCCTCGTTATAGTCGTCAACAGGATGCTCATCGATAGGTATCACCACTGTCGTCTGCCGTCCGATAAAGAAGACAGGGATATAACCCGAGGATCCGGGATCGAACATGTGGACGATGCGGATGCCTTGATACGTGCCGAGGTCAAAGTAGACATCTTCGTCTGTCCGGTTTTTGTACCAGACGACCACCGTTCGAATGTCGGGGTTTTGCGCGGTCGTCGAATCGTTGCTTTGCGCTTTCGTATCCGCAAGCGCAGGGGTGCCGAATCCGCACATCAGAAGCGCTGCGAAGACGGCGGTTAGGAATCGCGGCATTGAAAGAACCTCCATGGACGTTGCAGTCTGTTCTAATCATAATATGAATATAATATCTGTCAATTTAACGTGTACGGGTATTCAGACTCTGTTGGCACAGCTCCCGTATCATGGAAGCTATGTACACGCTCAAACAAATTCCGTCTGAAGTGCAGATTAGAAAGTTTTTGCGGCGAACGTTGTTCGGAAAGAATGTGTTTTGCCCGCTCTGCCGCTCGCGCAGGATTGTGCGGTACGAAGACCGGTACCGGTGTGTTGCCTGCCGCCGAAGGTTCTCGCTCCTCTCGCATACCTGGCTCTCAAACCTCAAGCTTCCGCTCCAGACGTGGTGGATGCTCCTCTGGTGCTGGACGATACGAGAACCCGTCTTGCAGGCCATGGAGCTCACGCATTTGCCTGAACGAACGATACGCCGCTGGTATGCCACCTTTCGTGAGCATTTGCCCCAAGAAGAGCATATTCTCGAGCGTATCGTGCAGATGGACGAGGCATATTTCAAGAACGCAGCTCTCGTGATGGCCAAGCAGAAAGGAACGAGAAAGCTTGCCTATACCGTCATGCACAATCGCTTCCCGAACAAGACGGACGTGATGGACTTTCTCTTTGCCAAAGTGAAGCCGGGGAGCGAGTTGTGGACCGATGGCGGTTCGATATACCGGGGTGTCGGCAAGCGATGGCCGGTCTCCCACAGCAGAGACATTCATTCAAAATTCGAGTTCGAACATACCTCCGAAATCGAAGGCGTGTTCGGCGTATACCGCACCTTTGTGCGGAGGATGTATCATCATCACTGGAGCGAGAACCTCGAGCAATACGTGAGGGAATTCTGCTTCAGATTTTCCTCACCGGAATTGTTCGGAAATCCGCGCACTTACTTATTAAAATCATTAACGCTTGTGCCAACTCGTTCTTAATACCCACGTGTACCGACCCCTATTCTTCAGACCACTTCCTAGACGAGTGAAGATAGTGTACGGGTGATGTGCGATTTCGCAAACTCTCTCGGTGCCATCTTGAGTGTTGAGTGTATACGCACGGTGTTGTACCGGTGAATTGTCTGATAGATTTCAGCAACAAGTTCACCAAGCGTATCGAAGCGATTGGGATCGCCCAGATCAGTTTTGAATTTTCCATAGAACGATTCTTGGTACCCGTTCTCCCACGGACAGCCCTTTTTTGAGCGAGAGATGCTGATGCCGAAATTGATGAGCATCTCTCGGAAGGATGCGGCATTGTATTCCACTCCGTTGTCGCTGTGAAAGATGGTGGGACGAGGATGGTTGAGAAGTGCCGCGCACAATGCCTGCGTCACAAGTACGGTTCCACCTCGCGTACCAATGGCGAGCCCAACGACACTTCGAGTGTATACGTCCATGGTGGTTGCCACACGAATGTCTTTCCCTTTGAAATACACATGAGTGAAATCAGCGACCCATGCTTGATGCGGATAGGCGGGTACAATCCGCATCAGGAGATTTGGATACTCCACGGCTTGTTTCCTTGATTTCCTCCACCGTCTTCCTCTTCTTCGATATGCTTTGATACCAAAGAGTCGCATGACTCTTTGAACCTTCTTTTTGTTCTCCTTGAGATACAGGGCAACTCTCCGGTATCCATACGAAGGAAACTCTCGAAGGACTTCTTCAATACGGCATTTGAGTGCCCAGTCTTTGTCAGGCTTCTTCTTTTGATACCAGAAGGTGGAACGAGCTATACCAAGAGTACGCGCTGTTGTGCGCGTACCAATCGGAGATTCTTTGCTCACTTCTTTTTTTGGGTTTCAGACAGCTTGAGCGTCATGAGTCCAACAAGACGAAGGAGTTCGTCATTCTCTTTTCGAAGTCTCGCAATCTCAAGAACAGATGCGGTACCGTCTTGCACTTTCGCACCAAGCCAGCCATAGATGGTGGTCTCGTGGATACCATGCTCTTTGGCCGCTTGGGCGACAGTGACACCATCGTTCTTGATTCGATTAATGATTTGTTCCTTCACCTCAGGAGCGATGCGGTATTGCTTCATATGACGTCATTCTAGCGGTTAATCCCGTCTAGAACATGGTCTGAAATTTGGGGGTCAGGTCAGTCGGCGATGGGCTCGAGAGATGTGATTGGAACGTGTCTTCCCGTGCCATTCGGTCATGAGGGTTTTGATGAATCGCTCCGCTTTTCCATTGGTCCAGGGATGCTTCACTTTCGTGAACGCTTGGCTCATGCCCGTTTCCCTGCAGAGTGCCGCCACCGGATGATCCGGTCGTCCCCGGTACTCGCTCCCGTTGTCGGAATAGATGCCGGTCACGGGGAACGGCAATACTCGCTTGCTCTCGGCGAGGAACATGGCGGCCGAGTATGCGGTCTTGTCGGGGAAGATATCGGCAAAGGCGGTACGAGAGTAGTCGTCAATGGCGACAAATAGGTATTCTCTCGGTTGCGCGGCGGCTTCTCCTCGCAGGAGCGGCAGGCGCTTGGTATCGAGATGCAGCATTTCACCCGGTATCGATTTCTCGTATCGGTTCAATCGATGGGCTTTGCGGGCGAGCTTCTCTCCCACGCGCTTTTCGGTGCGAGCAAGCTTTTGGAACCCGTACAGGATGGTGCGATATCGGTGATTCATCGAGGAACGATTCTCGAAGACGTTCAGTCGGGCATCTTTAAGTGTCTCGTATACGGTTTCTCGGGAGACTTTGTATTCTCGGGCCAAATGGGTCGCTTGAGCTCCCATACCCCATCTGCGGAACATCTCACGCCGTTGGTACGGCAACAATTTGGTATTCTTGTGCATGCAAGAGGCGCTAACGATTAAATGGTCTGAACACCAAAATCGTACCGCGCCTTTTGCGCTTTCAATGAACTCGTCGACGCGAAAAGTGTCAACAACCCGATACTAACGTACATTTAACGCTAATCACATCATTCGCTTCGAAAGAAGCAAAATGCTATACTCATACCGTACCTGCCCCTCCACGGGCAGGGTTTCGCGTCCCAATTGGTGTAGGATCGACTCAATTTCCCTAAATAAAATGAAAAAACAAACCTCAAAAGAGGAACATGCGCACAAGCACGGGAGCGACTGGCTCGCGGTCAAAGGGGCGCGCACGCACAACCTGAAAAACATTTCCGTTGAGATGCCTCGTGGCGCTATGACCGTCATCACAGGGCTTTCCGGAAGCGGGAAGTCATCGCTTGCCTTTGATACTATTTTCGCGGAAGGCCAGCGCCGGTATGTCGAATCGCTTTCCGCATATGCGCGGCAATTTCTCAATCAGATGGCGAAGCCCGATGTTGACGAAATCGTCGGTCTTTCGCCGGCCATATCCATAGATCAAAAAAGCCGTTCAAATAATCCGCGCTCTACGGTCGCGACCGTAACTGAAATTTACGACTATCTCCGCGTGCTGTACGCGCGCGCCGGCCAGCCGTACTGCATACATCATGACGTGCCGATTGTGCGGCTCTCGAAAGAAGAAATGATAAAAATGGTATTTGCGCGCGTCGAGGCGAAACGCGCCGGCACGAGTACCAGTGTGCTCGGTGTTGCCGTGGATAAAAGCGCAGTAACTATTTTCGCGCCCGTCGTCGTCGGCCGAAAGGGCGAATACTATCAATTGTTGTACGACCTGCTCGGCAAGGGGTATGAAAAAGTCGTTATTGACGGCAAACAGCAATCGCTTCGCGAGAAAATCGTGCTCGACCGAAATAAACGGCACAGCATCGATGCCGTCGTCGATTCGATTTACGTGTCTGAATTTGCGCGTTCGACGCAGGCGGCGCGAGAGCGGCTTTCGGAAGCGCTCGAACTTGCACTCAAACAGGCGGACGGCTTGGTGAAAATTCAGCATGCCGACGGTTCGGTCGAAACGCTTTCATCAAAATTTATCTGTCCGGAAGACGGCGCTTCCTTTCCCGAAGTCGAGCCGCGTTTATTTTCATTCAATTCGCCCTACGGCGCGTGTCCCGAGTGCCATGGTCTCGGCACGGAATCGCTCTTCTCCGAAGCGCCGTGTCCCGTTTGTGAGGGCAAACGTCTCCGACCCGAAGCTCTTCGAGTGTTTCTGAAAAGTAAAAAAGATAAAACATTGGGTAAGAGCATTGTCGATTTTACGAACATGTCGATTAAAGAAGCAAAGGACTTTGTCGACACCATCGAACTTTCAGAAATGAAAATCGACATCGCAGCGCCTATTTTGAAAGAAATCGACAGCCGCCTTTCATTCATGTTAAACGTCGGTCTCGATTATCTGACGCTCAATCGGTCTGCAGCGACGCTTTCCGGCGGGGAATCGCAGCGTATTCGCCTTGCATCGCAGCTCGGCAGCGGACTCACGGGCGCGCTGTACGTTCTCGACGAGCCGACAATCGGCCTGCATCAGCGCGACAATGACCGCCTCATTAAAACGCTTTTGATTCTGAAAGAGCTCGGTAATACCATCATCGTGGTTGAGCACGACGAGGATACGATTTACTCGTCCGATTACATCGTCGACATTGGGCCGGGCGCGGGCGTGCACGGCGGAAAGGTGGTTGCATCCGGCTGGCTCGACGACCTTCTGACCGCGAAAACGAATGAAAGCAATTCGCTCACGCTTTCATATTTGCGCGGAGAAAAAGAAATCGCGATTCCCGAAAAGCGCCGGGAAAGCGAAAAGGGCTGGATAAAAGTTCGCGGAGCAACGCTCCACAACCTGAAGAATCAAAACATCGACGTGCCGCTCGGAAAGCTCGTGTGCATCACCGGCGTGTCGGGAAGCGGGAAGTCGACTTTTTTGTACGACATTCTGCATCGCAATATCGCGGCTCGCTCCGCTCGCCGCGAATCCAAACTCGAGCACGTTTCGTCCCTCACCGGCACCGAATACATCGGGCGCGCCGTCCTCATCGACCAGTCGCCAATCGGCCGCACGCCGCGGAGCAATCCGGCGACGTATACGGGCGCATTTCTGCCGATCCGAGACCTTTTCGCCGCAACGGCCGAGGCGCGCGCACGCGGCTGGAAACCGGGACGATTTTCTTTCAACGTGCCGGGAGGACGCTGTGAAGCGTGCCAGGGCAACGGCTCAATCGCCGTCGAAATGCACTTCCTGCCGACCGTGTACGTGACCTGCGACATCTGCGAAGGCAAGCGCTTTATGAAAGAGACGCTCGAAATCACCTATCGCGGGAAAAGTATTTACGATGTGCTTCAGATGACGGTTGAAGAGGCCGAAAAGTTTTTTAGCGACATTCCCGCTATTTCAGATCGGCTTATGAGTTTGAATGCGACCGGCCTCGAATACCTCACGCTCGGGCAGAGCGCGACGACGCTTTCCGGCGGGGAAGCCCAGCGCGTGAAAATCGCAAGCGAGCTCTATCGAAAGATGACGGCGAAAACGATCTATCTTCTCGACGAGCCGACCGTCGGCCTTCACTACGAAGACGTGCGCAAGCTCATTGAGATTTTGCAGGAGCTTGTTGCGCGCGGAAACACGGTCGTCGTCATCGAACACAATCTCGACCTCATTAAATGTTCTGATTACGTCATCGACTTCGGTCCCGAGGGCGGCGCGGGTGGCGGAAAAATAGTCGCGAAAGGCACTCCGGAAGAAGTTGCGGACACAAAGGGTTCGTATACGGGCGAATATTTGCAGAAGGCGTTGCGTCGCCCATATAAAAAGCGATGAGGTCTCCATGTGGAGACCTCGATAACGCCCTAGTCGTCCTCCTCCGCTTTCCACACGATTCTGCTTGACCACCCACCGTTGCCGTACAGAATATCGATGAAATAGAAATCCCCTTCAATAACAACTGCTTCCGTTGAATTCTTGTTTTTACTGTAATCTGTTTTTGTTTTCGCAATTTTGCCGTCAAAATTATCGAAGTTGCGTTCGTGTTTACGAAAGACCTCCCTTAGGAAATCCCTAGCGGCTCGCGGAAAACGTGTCTGGGGTACTCGGACTTGTCCATGCTCGTCCAAGTACCATATGAGAGCACGCAATCCTGCGGGTAAGCTCGGTAAGGAACTCATTGGTTACCTCCTTCAGGTCGCAGGGCGACTAGTCTTTTGAATTCGAACGTTTGATACATTGAGCGAATGAAAAAACCTCCGGCGGTGCGCACTTCACAAGGTCCGAACGAGACGAAATACAGATACTGTTAGCGAAGGGATACTCTTTGCACGATGTCGGAGATGCACTCGACCGACCGAAGAGTGTCATATGGTACGAGACGCAAAAGAAGAGGAAGGGACGGCCGTATGATGCTGCATATGCGCATCACATTTCATACGTACGAAGGAAACACAGCCGAGCGGTCGGCAAGATGATTGCTCTCGACCCGAAGCTCCGGAAGTTCATCGAGGCGCATCTCTTCGACGATCAGTCGCCCGAAAACATCTCACTTCGATTGAAGCGGATCGAGAAGGATATCGGATATGCTTCATCCTCGGCTATACGCCGATATATCAAGAGCCCGTATGGCAGACGGATCGAGTCGCATCGAGCAAAGGTATTCAAGAAGAGGCGACGCTCTCGGCCATCGAAACCACACATTGCCGACAAGCGCCTGATCGACAAACGACCGAGCAAAATCAACAAGCGATGGGGATTGGGTCACATGGAGGGCGACTTCATCGTGTCGGGCAAGAGCGGTCAAGGCATCATTCTTGGTCTGCGGGATCGCAGGGTGCGCAAAAACCTGCTGGAGCGGATCCTGCCAGTGTCAGTGCGAAACGTGGAGCGAGCGCTTCGCAGAATGAAAAAGCGGTATCCCGAGATGCAGACCATCACATTCGACAACGATATTCTCTTTCTCGAACACAAACGGCTAGAGAAGGTGCTTGGGGTGAAGATATATTTCTGTCATGTGCATGCGCCATGGGAGAAGCCATCAATCGAGAATCTGAACAAGGACTTGCGGCGGTACATCCCGAAAAGCTCGGATATTTCAAAGTATTCAAAAAGATTTGTGCAGAAACTCGAAGCAAAGATGAATCGCCGCTTCATGGATGTGCTCGGTTCACTCACGCCAGATGAGGCGTATGCTGCGGAAAAGAAACAACGCGCTCAGAGGAGCGCAAAAAACCGTCGTTCGAATTGAGGGGTTTGGGTGCCCAGGTATCTCTAAATATTTAGTACAGTATTTTCGTTATGCCGTCAATCCCTTTGAAAAAGCGCTAAATAATGCACACTAGGGTTATGGAAAAAAGCGAGTTTAGCAAAGCAAATCTGCCGGATGTGCCGGGTGTTTATCTCTTTAAGCAAGGCAGGAAAATATTGTACGTAGGCAAGGCGACTTCCTTGCGCGACCGCGTGCGCTCGTATTTCGATGACGACCTTATCGCGACGCGCGGTCCGCGCATTGTCGATATGGTGACAAAAGCCGATCGCATCGGATATGAGGCGACGCCGACCGTCCTCGAGGCGCTCGTGCGCGAGGCCGCGCTCATCAAAAAGCACGCGCCTGCCGCAAACGTCGACGGCAAGGACGACAAGTCATTTTTGTATGCAGTTATCACTGAAGAAGAGATTCCGCGCGTGCTTGTCGTTCGCGGGAAAGATATGGATTTTAAAAATAAAGAGATGCTGTTTCCAACAAAATTCAAACTGCGCGCTATTTACGGTCCGTTTCCCTCCGGCCCGCAATTGCGCGAAGGGTTGCGGCTTATACGGCGCATCTTTCCGTTTTTTGATACGCCGAAGCCGGTCGGAACAAAGAGCAAGCATCAGCAGGCGCATATCGAATTCAATACGCAGATTCGGCAATACCCGCGCGCGATTGATGCGGCGGAGTACCGCCGCACAATCCGCCGCGTGATGCTTTTTCTTAGCGGCCGCGGGAAAGAGCTGCGCGTGACGCTTCAAAAGGAAATGAAAGCCGCCGCCAAAGACGAACGGTTTGAAGATGCGACAGAAGCGAGGCGCGCGCTTTTTGCGCTCGACCACATTCAGGACGTGTCGCTCATTAAAGACGAGCATCTCGAAGAGTCGCGCGAAAAGCGGAGCGGCGGGCGCATTGAGGCATACGATACAGCCCATCTTTCCGGAACGAACGCCATCGGCGTGATGACGGTTGTTGTCGACGGTGTTCCGGTAAAGAGCGAGTACCGCACCTTTCGCATTCGCGGCGTGACTAAAAATGACGACATCGCGTCGCTGAAAGAAATTCTTTCGCGCCGGCTTGGTCATCCCGAGTGGACATTTCCAACTGCAATAGTCGTTGACGGCGGTACAACGCAGAAAAAAGCGGCAGAAAGTGTTCTTGCGACTGTGGGAGTTCAGATTCCCGTCGCGGCGGTGGTGAAAGACGAGCGGCATCGGCCGCGCGAAGTCATCGGCGCGCGCCGTGCAGGCGTGAGCGAGTCAGACGCCGTTCTTGCAAATGCCGAGGCGCACCGTTTTTCGCTCGCGCGCCACCACCGGGCTCGTTCGAAGTTGATGAGGTAACGAGGAGCGGAAACTGCACTCAAAATGAGCGCGGTATTTTTCTGCTGAAAAATCCGCTCCTCTCGGTTCGTCGGCACTCGACAGTGCGATGATGCATCGCCTGCGAGACTCATTTTTCCTGCAGTTTCCGCTCCTTCGTCGTACTCGGCTCACTTCTCCCAAACATCCCGCTCGCTCTCTTGCGTTTGATATACTGTCCCTATGCAAACCATCGTCGGGGTGTTGCGAGGCGGACCTTCGCGCGAGCATGAAATATCGCTCAAATCGGGTTCCGCAATTCTCGCCAATCTTCCGCAGGACCGATTCATCGCGCGAGATATTTATATTGACAGGTCGGGTCTGTGGCATGACCGCGGCAAGCCCGTGTGGCCCGAGCGCGTTTTAAGGCAGGTTGATGTCGTTCTTCTCGGACTCCACGGCGAATACGGCGAAGACGGCCAGGTGCAAAAACTTTTGGAACGCTTCGGCGTCAAATACGCGGGCGCCGACTCATTCGGCTCGCATCTCGCAATGCACAAGCTTATGTCGAAAGTCCGCGCGAAAGAGGTCGGCCTGCTTGTGCCCGAGCATCGCTACATTGAAAATGCGGAACAAATCGAAGAAGCCGCGCGCGACATCATTCGCGAATTCCACCAGCCCGTCGTCGTGAAGCCGGTCGGATGGGGTTCTTCCGTCGGCGTCTCAATCGTCGGCGGGTATGCGCCCGTGCTTGCGGCCATTGAGCGGCTCTTTGCCGAAGGCGCGCCGAGTGTTCTCGTTGAAGAACTTGTCCGCGGCAGGGAAGCGACCATCGGCGTCGTGGAAGGCCTTCGCGGAGAAAAACTGTATGCGCTCCCGACCATTGAAATCATTCCGCCTGCAAACGATTTCTTTTCATACGGTGCGAAATATTCCGGCGAGACGCGGGAAATTTGTCCGGGCAATTTCTCACGGATGATTACCGAAGACCTTCAGCGCGCCGCGCGCGTGATGCATCGCGGTTTGGGCCTTCGCCATTATTCCCGCAGCGATTTCATCGTGTCTCCGAAAGGAACGTACTATCTCGAGACCAATACGCTTCCAGGCCTCACAACCGAATCGCTTCTGCCGAAGTCCCTCGCTGCCGTCGGCGTTCCATTTCCCGACTTCCTTTCGCATCTTGTGGACCTTGCGTTGTCGCGGTAGAGTATAAATATACGAGATAGCAAGTGCCATCTCGTGTGAATGGTCCCCGTATCGTTTGCTTGCACCGATACGGACCCTTCATTCGGCGAATAAACATATGTGAAGACGCATCTGTTTACTGCCTCATTCCGGGCCCGTAGTTCACCCGGTAGAACGCCTCATTTGCAATGAGGAGGTAAGCGGTTCGAGTCCGCTCGGGTCCACCAAACGCAAAAATGACTGGTCTGCACCAGTCATTTTTGGTTTGGTGGATGCCGCAGCGATGTTTGCTCAGCAGAGCAAACCGCGAGGCGGGGTCGCTAGTGAGCATATTTGGCGAAATATGCTCAACTTGTGACCACAGAACACTCTGCATGGTCTGCACCGGATTTTTCTGGTTTTGTGGAAGCCGGAGCTATGTCGAGCCAGCAGGCGAGACTGCGAGGCAGGGTCGTGAAAATTTGCGAGCGAACCCAGTAGGTCATTTTGCTAAATGAGGCGAGCAAATTATTCCTGACCACAAAGACAAAGAATGGTCAGCACCAGTCATTTTTGGTTTGGTGGATGCCGCAAGACGCAGCGTCTCCCTGCAGAGCCAGCAGACAATACATTGACCAAATTTTAAAAGGTTCGCTTCAAAATCATGAATGCAGAAACCGCCTCGCCAAAAGATCGTGAAGCGGTCCTGTAGCGGGCGGTTGGCGATTTATTTCTTGGTGAACTTAAAGTACGGCGGATAACTGTTTTCGCCGTAGGCCGGCGCATCGTATTCGACCTTCCATCCGGAGGCCCTGTAAACGTCTTCGACATCAAGATAGTCGTTCGCGGTGATTTCGACTTGGCTGAGACCTTTCTCGACCATCAGTGCTACGACTTCACTTTGATAGACGATTGCCGAACGGCCGTTGTAGTCTCGGGTGATGAGTTCATTGAATGCCTTAATGACCGCATCAGGGAATGTCGCTTGCTTTGCGGCCACTATTTGGTCTGGCCGGATTGGCAAAATTTTTTTCGGCACCTGATGTCTCCTTTCGAGACAGAAATATGAACTGGTTAGCCACATTTCTTCGCACCCTTTCGCATACTAACACAGGTCTAGTTGAGCGTCAATCTCCTTACAAAACGCAGTCCTTTAGGAGTCGCGGAAATTTCCGAGCGAACCCAGTAGGCGACGAGAAAATTGGCCACTCCGACTTTATCTCTCAGATAAAAGAGAAGGGTTGGCACTACCAACTCCTCAGCGCGCCCAGAGTTCATATTTAAGTCCTGGATGTTAAAGTTATCTCTCTAGCCATGAATTCGCAGAAAATATCGAATTGGATACCGCGGTTCGGAAATGTCCTATTTCGGTCCGCTCTCGTCCTGGTAGTTATTCTTGTGGCCATAGGGTGGACCGCCATCCGACTCAATGCGCCCACACCACAGACACAAACTGCAAGCACCGCTTCGTTCGTGTATAAACCAGCGAGTACGACACCGAGCGAATCGGTGGCTTCGTGTGCGGCTTTGAAAACAAGTATCCAGCGGGAAATTGACCGGTACAACAAATCTCAGCAACTAACATGGTCTGCTGGCGGGGCAACTTTCGATGCGGGCAGTTACATCAATAAGCAGAAGCTCTCTGCGATCATCTACAGCCCTTCAGTCGATACGTGCATCAAGGTTGTGGAGGAACAAGTGTTGATGCAAACACCGAAGGACTTAACCGTTTACGAGGATGATTATGACTTCTATGATGCCTTCTCCGGCAATTTGATGGACTGGCTCTACACGATCAAGCATGGAGAACCGTACGAAAGCGATAAAGACCTTGCTCGGAAGATTGCGGCGTACGAAAACGCGACAACGACTTCTGACAATCCAGGCAATTTATAGCTCAGGATATTGAAATGAAATGATGTGGACCAAGAACTCTACGAACTCGCAAAAGACAACGCACTGACCTACGACGAGGCGCTTGAAGTCCAAGAAATCGCCGACGAAAACGAAATCGAGCTCGACGAAGCATTTGAAATCTGGCAGAGGCAGTAACGCAGAAGACTGGCGCGCTGACTGATGACTGCAATAGAATTTCGTGGTATGACCTAAACAGGATAAGATCATTCTAAATTGAGGGTGAAAAGGTGTTAAAAACAAGGAGGGTCGCCGAGGGCTGGGAACATCCTAAAGATGAGTCCGGAGAATACAGGTCGTTGCGGGAAGGCAGTTTCCCGCAAGAAGTGAGTGCGTGGGATTGCGATCTGATAGGGTGGATTACTAACGGCGGGTCGGAAAGCGACTATCTAAATTTTGCGGGCACGTGTCCGAAACGGGAAGATTATATGCCCGACTTCGGCGTGCGTGCAACGCACGTTCAGATGTACAACGAGCTCACGGGTACACCAATCTCCGGCGTAATGCCGTCTGCCGAAGAACTCGCGCGCTGGATGACAGACAGGGAAAAGGTGTGGCGCTTCGCTTACGGAGTTTGGCTAGCAAAAATCAAGGAAGATTTAGGGGAATGCAAAAGGCGGAGCCCTCCGCCGTGGCTCAACTAGCAAGAGCGAGTACGGGGCTCCGCGGATGCGGGGCCCTTTCGCTTTTGTGCAACATTTTTCACTTCAAATTCGGTATAATAACCGTATGAAAAATTCAGCAACCATTTTCTCAATCGCCGCGCTCATTGCGGCTCTTGCCGTTGCCGGCGGCCTTATGTACGAGAATCAGCAAGTGCAGCGTCTTTCAAACTCGGTCGCATTGTTGCAGTCATCGATTAGCGAGCTTTCGAACGCGGTCATTCAAACGGCCTCGAGCACGGCTGTGAATGCGGCGGAACTTGCGCGCCGGGATCAGGTCGTTCAGAAATCGGAAACGCCCTCGCTTGAAGACGCCGTCTCCAAAGTCACGCCGGCAGTCGTTTCCATCGTCGAAAGCCAGGTCGTGCCGCAGCTTCAGGTGACGTATGAAAATCCGTTCGGCAATGACCCGATGTTTCAAGGATTCGGCATACAAGTACCCGTATATCAGCAAGTCGGCACCACGAGCCAGCAAGTTTCCGCAGGCACGGGGTTTATCGTGCGCAGCAACGGATATATTGTGACCAATAAGCACGTCGTGCCTGACGCAAACGCGACCTACACCGTACTGCTCGCAAGCGGGGCAAAGAAAACAGGCACGGTTGTGTGGCGCTCAAGCACGGAGGATTTGGCCGTTGTAAAAATTACCGGAAGCGGCTATCCGACCGTGTCGCTTGGCGACTCGTCTTCGTTGCGTCTTGCACAATCCGTTTTTGCCGTGGGGAATGCGCTCGGCCAGTACAATAACTCGGTATCGGTCGGCGTCATTTCCGGCTTGAATAGAAGCATTACGGCTTCCAATGACCAAGGCGGGAGCGAGACCTTGAACGGCGTAATCCAAACCGATGCGGCAATTAATCCGGGGAATTCCGGCGGCCCGCTCGTAAATCTTTCAGGCGAAGCGATCGGCGTAAACGTCGCGATGGTGCAGGGCTCGGAAAATATCGGTTTTTCACTTCCGATTTCCGAAGTCGAGCATGCGCTTAGCGGTCTAGGAATCTGATTCAAAATTTGGTATGGTGGAACGTGTTCGCGCCGTTTGTAGTCGGGCGGTTAGCTCAGTTGGTTAGAGCGTACGTGCACCCTGTTAAATGTATGGGCGGTTAGCTCAGTCGGTTAGAGCGTACGCTTCACACGCGTAAGGTCACAGGTTCGATTCCTGTACCGCCCACCGCGCGATTTTTTAGAAGCATGCGCGCCAAATAGAGGTGTTCCATGTCGGGCCGGAGTATGCCGGTAGTACATGCGATTCGGGTTCGTAAGGACCGAGTTCAATTCTCGGCGGCCCGACAGGGAACATCTCGGAGCGGGCCGGAGTATGCCGGTAGTACGCGTCCATGGGGTGGATGTAGACCGGGTTCGATTCCCGGCGGCCCGAACGTAGTGAGGGGTGAAAACGCGAAGCGTTTGTCCGGAATCGAATGCCGGAGCGATGTTCGGCTAGCAAGCCGAACCGCGAGGCGTGGTCACGGAAATTCTCGAGCGTCGGCGAGAGAATTATCCGTGACCGATTCCCGGCGGCCCGAACGTAGTGAGGGGTGAAAACGCGAAGCGTTTGTCCGGAATCGAATGCCGGAGCGATGTTCGGCTAGCAAGCCGAACCGCGAGGCGTGGTCACGGAAATTCTCGAGCGTCGGCGAGAGAATTATCCGTGACCGATTCCCGGCGGCCCGAACGAAGTGAGGGGTGAAAACGCGAAGCGTTTGTCCGGAATCGAAGGCCGGAAGACGTTTCATCTCCCTGTCGAGGGCCGAAGTTCGGCTTTCTGCGGATTGAGCGATGCGCGAGATCTGATACAATCATTTCCATGAAAAAGTCGGCGTCTCATGAAATTGAATCTATCGGCCGTTTCGTTTATGAAATGGGTGCTCATCAGAATACTCCGCGGTCGGGTTTCTGGCTCCTCGGAAGCGGGCACCAGTCCGTGGCGGAACATCTCTTTCGCACGGCGTATATAGCGTATGCGCTTGCGTACCTGACTCCGGAGGCGGATAAAAATAAAACGGTGCTCATGGCGCTTACACATGATATTGCCGAAGGTCGAACCTCGGATCTCAATTACGCGCATCAACGCTACGGCCGACTTGGGGAACGGAATGCATTGGCTGATATCGCCAATGCTGTACCGTTCGGAAAAGATTTCGAGGCGTTGTATCTCGAAGAGCAGGAGCGGAAAACGCTTGAAGCGCGCCTCGTGAAGGACGCGGACCAGCTTGAATGGGTCGCGTCGCTTCGGGCCGAAGAGGTGAAAGGAAATACGAAGGCCAATGTGTGGGCGAAAATCGCGGCGAAGCGGATTAAAACCGATGCCGGGAAGAAAGTCCTAAAAATACTTCTCAAAATGCATCCCGATGCATGGTGGTTCGACGAAGCCGATTCCTGGTTCGTCAACCGGAAAGAGAAGGACAGACGCTGGAAGCATTCAAAGAAATAAGATAGGATACTAGCGCGTGCCGTTGTCATGAAGGGCCATTAGCTCAGCTGGTAGAGCGCGTCATTCGCATTGACGAGGTCAGCGGTTCGACTCCGCTATGGTCCACAAAACGCTAAAAAATCCGGTATGCACCGGATTTTTAGGTTTTAACGAATTTGTCCACGAGCGAAGCGAGTGGCTTACAAAACGCAGTTCTTTAGGAGTCGCGGAAATTTGCGAGCGAACCAAGTAGGTGATCCTGCTGAATAACCCAGTAGGCGAATCTACCTATTCGTATGTTTTAAAGCATCGCATGTAAGCATTTCTCATGAAATACGGCTGCAGGGATAAGGGCTTAACCTTATTACCTACCTTTTATTCCATGACTAATTCAAAAGGTTTTCTTCGTTCGACGATTACAGGCGCCATTGTCGTGCAGGCGTTCGCGCTCCTTCTGTTTGTAATACCGACGCATATAGTGTTTGCGCAGGACAGCGCCGGTCAAGGCAATTACAGCGGCGGGCGACACGGCGATGGCGGCGACATTCAATCTGATGAAGATAGCGGTCAGCACGACGGTGATTCGGATTCAGACAGCGATTCGTGGCATGGCTCGGACCATCACGATGGCAATCATGACGGCGGTGGCGGACATGACGATTGGGGCGGCGGAGGCGGCGGCGCATACGTTCCTCCGGCGTACGGCTCCATAACCGTTTGCAATATCATATTGAACGCAGATGGGACTGTAGCGACAAGCTCTGTTCCGGCAGGCATTACGTTTTCCATTCCCGGTCTGGCGCCGGATCCCGATACTTCGCTTGGGCCGATATCGGGCGAATTCAGTCCGTATTTGTTTACGACGCCGCTATCGCTTTCAAATAAAATTTTTGATGCAAGCGCAGGCGACGATGCCCAATGCGTCACACAGAGCGGTCTTTTTGCGGACTCGGGCGGCTACTATTACGGACAGGAAGTAATTGGCACCACAACCGGATTTGCAACGCCCAAGTATGACGACGAAGCGACGGGGCTTGCTCGCTCCGCAGCCGACTTTTCAGCGTATAGTCCGGAATTGTTCGATTCGGATTCTTCAAACGATGCGAGCCGCAATCTAAATTCGGACGGATACATCCAGCTTACGCCGGCCAATCCGAATCAAACGCTCATAGTGCTGAATCAATTGATTGCTCCGCCGCCCGCGCCGTCCGATTCGGGAGGCGCTGCTTCGACAACGCAATCGGCAAGCACGACAGACACGGGTTCGGGCGATACCCGAGGCGGCGGCTCAATAGGTACTCCGCCGGCGCCTCCGGCTGCTCCTCCCGCACAGGTTGTTGTGTCAAACGGCGCGATAAGCATACCGATTATTACCGGCCAAGTGCTCGGCACTTCGACCGAAGCGGTGAATGTTCCGGGCTGCGGGCCTCTTCTCAAAACGTTTTTGGGCAGCAATAGAAATAACGATTCCGACGAGGTGATGAAGCTGCAAACATTTCTTAATTCAAACCTGGGAGGCAATCTTCCCGTTACGGGCGTATTCGGGCCGCAAACGCAAAAAGCAGTCAAAGATTTCCAGTTGAAATATAACTTCGACGTTCTCAAGCCGTGGGTGCCGTTCGGACTTCCAACCGACCATACGCCGACCGGGCTGGTATACAAAACGACGCAACGTGAGATAAATAATCTCTATTGCGCATCGCTCAATCTACCTGCACCGCAGTTGCCGTGACGAACATAGTGCAGTATCCGCGAAAGGCCGCGCGCGCGGCCTTTCGCTTTGACTTGCGTTTGTGCATCGAATAATGCGACAATTCGACAATGACGAAAAACGGCGCGCCGCTGCATCCGATAGAACGCCTCACGACCGCAATCGGCTCCGTGCCGTCGCTCTTGCTGCATACCACCGTCTTCCTTTGTTTTTTTGCGCTTTCAATTTTTCACATCGTCGGATGGGACATCATGCTTCTTGTGCTCACTACGCTTCTTTCGCTCGAAGCCATTTATTTGGCAATCTTTATTCAGATGACAGTCAACCGGCATTCTGAAAGCTTGCAGGAGGTCGAGGCGGACATCGACGAGATTCAGGAGGACGTGGAAGAAATCAGCGAGGACATCGAAGATATGGCCGAGGAGGAGGACGTCGAAAAACCGCAGACGGCGATGCTTGAGGAACTGATGACCGACTTGCGCAAAGTTCTTGCCGACGTCGAAAATTTAAAGAAAGGGCAGTAGCGTTAGCGCGGGAACGGTTCGGTGTATTTTAATAGCGCGAGAACCTGTGATGCGGCGCTTGTTACGGGAGTCAGGTAAATGAATGCGCTCGCGGTTCCTACGCACAGCACGAGTATGCCGAAGCTCACGAAGAGAGCGCGAAACGGAAATCCGCGCACAATCCAGTCGACGCAGCACGATACCAGCTCGCCGTGCAGCGCCGAGAAAAGGAATATGAAGAACGCGAGAAACAGAATACCGTAGATTTCCGCCTCATTGGTCTCGATTGCGTTCGACGCTGCGGCGGTCGCGCTTATATTTTGCAGCGAGGGATGCAGCAAACGCGGCACGACCCGTTCGGCGATATTTACCGATGAATGGCTGTCGATAACGGCGGCATACATGATGGTGACGCCGCAGAATGAGACAAACGAAAATACTCCGCCGATAAGCAGCCCGCTCACGATAAGCGTGTGTATCCGCTGCTTCGCAAATAGCATCTTGCTGCGGTTCGGAAACAGGAAGTCAAGCACCGAATTCCAGATGATGACCAGAATGTGAATTATTATCGAAAGGCCGAAGAAGAATGGGTTAGTCATAGGTGTTGCATTGGCGTCGCCACTCGGTCCGGTTTAAACCAAATCAGTGTCTTACGACGTACAATAACTTCCGTCACGAAAGTTTCCATGAACAAATACGCATTCACATACAGTAATAGAAGATATGGCAAGAGGACGAGCAGTATTGCGGGGCGGCGGCCGACCCACGCCGCCCACACGGCGAAGATTGCGGTAATGAACAAATACCCTGCGAGAATCACGAGCGCCAAATACAAGTCGACAAACGGCGTAACGAGCAGCAGCGTCGAAAATACGAGCCCCTCGATGTAAATCAGCGACAATTCCATCGCGCGAATCGGATGGCGGACTACCGAAATATGCTTGCCGAGATTTTGCCAGCCGCCGCTGTACCAGCGCCGCATTTGATACATATAGTCGTGCAACGTCGAAGGATCTTGCGTGTACGAAATTGCATTTTGATTGTAGACAATGCGCAAATTGTGCCGATGCAGTTTGTATGTGAAATCGAGGTCTTCGGTGATGGTGTCGTGGTCAAACGTACACACTTTCCGAAATGTATCGGTCTTGAAAGCGCTTGCGGCGCCCGGCATGACGAAAATATAGTTAAGATAATTTTGCGCGATTTTGTGCAGATTTTGGCCGACGATGTAATAGAACGCGCGGCACAAAGTGAGCCAGTTGTACGGAATGCTTTTGACGTATCCCGCGACTGCCGTTACCGAGGGGTCTCGGAAATCCTTTTCAATTTCTTCGACGAAGCGCGCATCAAGCAGCGTGTCGCCGTCGGTGGTAACCATAACGTCGCCCGTCACGAAGCGTAGTCCATATTCCTGCGCGCTGCTTTTGTTGCCGGAATTTTTCGGCGTTGTAATGACCGTAATACGGTCGCTGTACCTCTGTAATATTTCAAGCGTCCGGTCTTTCGAGCAGTCGTTCACGATGACGAGTTGGTCGAACGGACGCGTCTGCCGCAGGCAGGATTGCACGGTCGCTTCGATTCCTTTTTCTTCGTTGTAACACGGAATCAGCAGCGAGATGGAAATGTCATTCGCATGAATTTTCTTCGGGTATATTTCGGAAAATTGAGTTGCATTTTTCATACGCCGCGTGTCTCATGATGTCGCTCGAATCTGCAAAATATTTCAGCGATTGAAGCACCGCGGACGCGCACGTTTGCGGCTTGTAATCATGTGCGGCACTCGACGTCATGAAGATTACTGAAAATGCGGTAAAGAAACGGCGGCAGATGTAAAAATCGAACCGCCCGCCACGGCGTTTCAAGAAATTATTAGCATCTAGTCATCTCGCGTATGTCATCCACCACCGAATCGCTGAAGGTCCGCACCCTCCGAATTTTTTTCGTGCTTGCTCTCTCACTACTTCCGGCCCTGTTTGCGCACGCAAATTCCGCAAATCTGATTGCAAACGGAAATTTTGAAACGCCCGATACCGTCAATCCGAACATTCCGCAGGGATGGACAACGGCCGGGTATGGCACGAATGCCGCAGCGTTCACGTATCCGGCGTCTGGCGTCGGGAACAGCAAGGCGGCTCAAATTACGATGAGCGCGTACACGAGCGGCGACGCAAAGTGGCTGATGTCGCCCGTTGCGGTATCCGCCGGCCACTCCTATTCCTATACCGATGCGTATATGTCGGGCGTGTCGACGCAGCTTGTCGTCGAATACACCGACGCCAGCAGCACCATCACATATGGCAATTTCACCACTGTTCCGGCAAGCGCTTCGGCGTGGGCGACATCGACCGTTTCCTTTGCCGTTCCCGCGAACATCGTGTCCGTTCGCGTCTACCATTCTATCTTGAGCGTCGGAACGCTCACGATTGACAACGCGAGTATCGTCGATAGCACGCCCGGTCCGACCATCTCCATCGCGCCGACGGTATTGCAGAATGCCGCAGTGAACGTCCCATATTCGCAGACGCTGACGGCGTCGACGACGGCGTCCGGTCCGTTCAGTTGGAGCGTCAGTTCCGGTTCGTTGCCGAGCGGATTCGCGCTCTCGACATCCACGGGCGCGACGGCATTTATCACCGGCACGTCGACGGCAACATCCACCGGCACATTTGCCGTGTCGGTCACGAACGGCGCTATTTCGGCTACCAATCTATATTCGATAACGGTCTTCCCGTCAGTCGTTTCGACTGCGACGGTCAAAGTCATTACGTCTGTCGTGAATACGCACGGCGGCACGAATGCGCCCGCGGATTTTAACGTTACGGTAAACGGCGCAAGTTCGACGCCTGCGTTTTTTGTCGGCGCCGCTTCGGGAACAAACGTCGCGGTTGCGGCGAATACCGCATATCAAATTACGACCGAACCGGGTTTGTACTACGATGTTTCGTATTCTCCCGACTGCACCGGACAGCTTCCGGGCGGCGATTCGGCGACGTGCACCATTACGCTCAGCGACCTCGAACCGATTTCGCTCGGACAGGCGTCGCCGAACCTTATTCAAAATCCCGGGCTTGAAACGCCGGATCCTTCAATCGCAAATCAACCGCTCCATTGGACACCGACGTCGTACGGCACGAACACGCCCGAGTTTAGTTACGTCGCGGCAAGTACGACAAATAATGAAATAAGTCCGAGCGGCATGGTTGGCACAATCAGCATGAAAGCATACGCGGATGGCGACGCGAAGTGGGTGTTCGACAATGTCACGGTCATTCCCGGCCACAGCTATCTCTACAATGACGTATATCTTTCGAATGTCCCGACCCAGCTCGTCGTGGCGTACACGAATACCGACAATAGCGTGACGTTTGCCGATTTTACACCCGTTGCAGCATCTCCGGCGACGACCACGTGGGAGCAATCGGCGGTCAACTTTACCGTTCCGGCCGGCGTCGTTTCCGTGACGGTATATCACACGATAAGTTCGATCGGCTCGCTTTCAATCGACAATGCGAGCTTGACCGAGGTTCCGCAGCCGATTTCATTCGACCGGGGATTCGTCACGCTTTCATTCGATGACGGGCTGTTGAGCCAATATCAAAATGCCTATCCGATTCTGAGCGCCGCGCATATGAACGGTTCGTTCTATATAATCTCGCATCTTTCGGGCATGGCGGTAGTCAATCCGAATCTTGAAACGCCGAACCCCGCAAGTTCAACCGAGCCGCTCGGATGGCTAACTTCCGGAAGCACCAACGCCAAGTTTACGTATCCGGTTGCGGGACAAAGCGGCAAGGCAGTCGAGGTCTCATCGACGGTGGCAGGCAGCAATGCCGCATGGTATTTCAATCCGATTACGGTTTTCAGCGACGAAAACTATTCGTACGCCGATTCGTATCGAAGCAGCGCGGCCTCCGACGTTATCATCCAAATGACGGACGCAAGCGGGACACCTGAATACATTAACTCGGCCGGCACTATGGTTCCAAGCAAAGTTACGGCGCTCACATTGCCCTCGACGAACGGCGCATGGTCTGCAATTCCGTCCACATTTAATTTTTACGTGCCGCCATCAATCAAAACAATTACCGTTTTGCATCAGCTGACCGGCGCCGGATATCTCGATGTCGACAATATCTCGTTCGGCGCATATCTCGACTATATGACGCCGGCCGAAATATTGCAGATGCAGGCGGAAGGGCAGGAAATCGGCGGACACACACAAATCCACCCGGACCTCACGACGCTTTCCGATGCGGATCAGACGACGCAGATTGCCGGCGGGCGGCAGGACTTGCTAAGTTACGGCGTGACTCCGGCGCTGACGTTCGTGTATCCCTATGGCGCATACAACAGCGCAAGCGAACAGATAGCGCAGCAAGCGGGATACATATCGTCCCGCACCGTGCTCCCGGGTTTTAACGGACGCAACACCGACATCTATGCGCTTCTATCGCAGTCGGTCGATTCCGATACCACGCTAGCTCAAATTCAAAGTTGGATAGACCAGGCGAAAGCGAATAAGCAGTGGCTCATACTCGTCTTCCATCCGATTTTGACGGATCTGTCCAATCAGCCTTATGGCGCAACGCCGCAAACGCTGCAAGGCATCGTGAATTATTTGACCGCAAATAACGTGCCGGTGCTCACGATGGCGCAGGGCGCCGCGCTCATGGGCGCGCCGAAACTCGATGTGTCGGTCGTGGTAAATAATACGCACGGCGCAACTTCGACGGCCGCCGACTTCACGGTGAATGTCACCGGCGCGAGCGCGTCGCCGAGTTCGTTCCAGGGAACATCGTCAACGACGGTTGTTAGCATTCAGCCGCTTCAGCAATACTCAGTCGCTCTGCAATCAGTGCCGAGCAACTATACCTATGCGACATCCACCAATTGCGCTGGCTCGCAATTGCAGGGCGTGACGGCGAACTGCGTCATAACGGTCAACGACCTCAAAGTGAATTATCCGCCGACTGCGAGCGGTTCCGCCGCGACGACCACGCAAAATACCGCCGTGCAAGTCATGCTATCGGCAGCGGATCCGAATAACGATGCGCTCACGTACTCGATTGTGACTCCGCCTTCGCACGGCACGCTCACCGGAACATCTTCGGTGGAGACATATACGCCGGCTGCGGGATTCACCGGCATCGATACCTTCTCATTCAAAGCCAATAACGGACTGTTTGATTCAAACGTTGCCACCGACACAGTCACGGTATCTTCTTCGGTTGCGACAAGTGGTCCGAACCTCATTCTCAATCCGACGTTTGCGATCGCAAGCGCATCGAATTCGAGTATTCCGCAAAACTGGTCGCAAGGCGGATGGGGAACTAATACGGCGGTCTTCAGTTATCCGGTCGCCGGACACACGGACGGCACGGCCGCAAAAGTGCAGATAACTTCCTACGCGAGCGGCGACGCAAAGTGGGTATTCGATAAGGTCGCCGTTACTCCCGGCCATACATACACCTATTCGGATTCTTACGAATCAAATATCGCGTCACAGCTTGCCGTCGAATATCTGAGCACCACCGGCGTGTATTCGTATGCGGGATTCACCGCTTTGCCTGCATCCGCATCAAGTTGGGGAACGGGAACGGTTACATTTACTGCGCCCGCAGGCACGGCGTCCGTGCGCGTCTTCCACCTTATCGCGGGCATCGGAACGCTCACCATTGACGATGCGAGTTTGACCGATTCAATCGGGTCGTCTTCTCCGCCGCCGCCGTCAACAACAAACCTCGTTGCAAACCCTACATTCGCCATTGCGAACAGCACCGACCCGACTCTTCCGCAAAACTGGTCGCAAGGCGGATGGGGAACTAATACGGCGGTCTTCAGTTATCCGGTCGCCGGACACACGGACGGCACGGCCGCGAAAGTGCAGATCACTTCCTACACCGACGGCGACTCTAAATGGGTTATGGATCAGGTTCCGGTAAGCGCCGGTGCGGCGTACACGTATTCCGATTCATACGTCTCCGATGTCTCATCGCATGTGGAAGTTGAATTCCTGGACGCTTCGGGGAACGCGACGTTTGCCGACGATACGATTTTCCCCGCGTCGACGCCTGCATGGGGAATATCTTCGGTTACGTTTACCGCGCCCGCAGGAGTCGTTTCCGCACAAGTATTCCACTATATAACGGGTATCGGCTCGCTTACGCTCGATGATGTCGGCATTGTCGCCAACTGATATCCACAGGTCTTGCTTGCGCGTCTGTAGATGAATATGCAATGATGATAGGTTTCATGAATAATAAATTAAAAAACATAGCCATATTCATATCGTCCATTATCATAACTCTCGCGTTCGTGTTCGGTGCGGTTCCCGCGGAAGCATTCGCTTCATTTACAAAAACGCTCTCGCCCGGTGCAAACAATAATTCCGTATCCGCCTTGCAGACAACGCTTGCGGCGCAGAATCTGTACGCCGGACCTATTACTGGATATTTCGGTTCGCTTACTCGCAGCGCAGTCATCGCTCTTCAAACAAAATACGGTCTCGACCCGGTCGGAACCGTTGGTCCGAAGACGCGCGCTCTTCTTAATCAACTCGCCGCGTCGTCAACGCCGCCTGTCGCGTCAAGCGGCACGACTGCGACCGTCGCGGGTGCACCGGTTGCGGCCGCATCATCGACCGCAATCTCGCCGAGTTCTCTTACTACTAATACGGTTACTTCAACCACTCTAGCGGCAAATGCCAAGGTATCAACCGGTAAAAGTTCGAGGCATCGCGGAAGCGGAACAACGACTGCCACGTCCACTACTGGCAATCCGGCGCCCGTAACGGCAACATCGACGCCAGTATCAGTACCGGTTGTTTCTCTGCCGCCTCCCGCTCCGACACCGACACCGGCGCCGCCTGTATCAGCTCCGACTCCCGCGCCAAGCGCATTGCAGTGGGGCGTATTCGAAGGCACCGGCTCGATGACCATGTCGACGCTTAGTTCGACGCTCGGAAAGTTGCCGAGCATCGTAGCAACCTTCGTCGGTTGGCCGGACTCATTCCCGACGAACTTTTCCTCGACGTGCACGAACAATCAAACCTTGCTTGTGTATTGGGAAAATTACGGGTACAGCGTCGATTCGATTAACGCCGGAACGTACGATTCGTACATTCGCTCGTTCGCGCAAAGCGCGGCAAGCGGCGGGTGTCCGGTTATTCTCTCCATCTTCCATGAAATGAACGGAAACTGGGATGATTGGGACGGCACCGTCGGAAACAATTCTCCCGCAAAACTCATCGCCGCGTGGCAGCACATCCACAACATCTTCGTTGCGGCGAATGCGACCAACGTGAAGTTCGCCTGGGTTATGAATTCCGATTCGGTTCCGAACGTTTCGGGCAATCAGTTTTCGGATTATTATCCGGGCAGCGCGTATGTCGATTACGTCGGCATCGACGGATTTAACTTCGGGAATCCATGGGAATCGTTCGACCAAATCTTCGACGGACCCGTGGCGCAAATGCAAACCTACGGCAAACCCATCTACCTAACTTCGATGGGCTCGGTTGCCGGCCCGCAGAAAGCGGCATGGATAACCGAAGGTCTCGGCACGCACGTGAAGTCATACACCAATGTGAAGGGCTGGGTGTACTTCGATGAAAACGATACGGGAACGAATTGGCTCATCAATTCCGACTCGGCATCGCTTGCGGCCTTCAAGTCGGTGCTTCCGTAACTTCGCCCATTTGGGCGAACAAGGGGCGTTTGGTATGATATGCCAATCCGAGCGACAAAATTGGCGCTGAAAACATCGGCGCCAATTGCTCGGATAAGGAGGGTGGTGCGTAAACAACAAACCATCCCTCCTTCGCCTCGGGCCTATAGTTCAGCGGTAGAACGCGTCCATGGCATGGACGAGGTCGGGGTTCGACTCCCCGTAGGTCCACAAAATTAAGGAGCGGTACTCCGCAACTATAATTTTGTAGGATGCCGCAGTAATCTGCGGCCCCACAAAATTAACGAGCCGTAATCGGCGACCCAGGTAGGCGAATCTGCTGATTCGTATATTTTAGTAGGTTCCCAATTTGTCCACATTCCGATGTGGTGACAAATTGCAACCCTGCAAGGGCTCCCGATTTTCATGCCGAATAATCGAGGCATAGGAAATCGCAGTCCCCTTGGGGGAATGCCGCAATTCCTATTGCAATCCCACAAATCAGAAATCATTGCTAAAATGCTGGTACGTCACACGAAAATACAATTCGTTTGAGAGCCATGTGTCTTTTCCATAAAGACGGGTGTTCGCAGAAAAATCCAGGAAGAACTTTCGAGCGAAATAGAAAATTTGCAATTAGTGGAAACCATCGAGAACCTTTTCGTATGGGAAGGCAAAAAGGGCGACGAAGTCGATTTCCTCTATGTCGGTGATCTGGCCCGCACTGAGCTTTACTCGCAGAACCCGATTCACGTAGTTGAGGAAACATATGAATTTGACGCCGAGTGGGTTCCGGTCGATGATATTTCAACGGGCAATACACCTCTTTATCCCGCCACCGACTACAAAGCGCTTTTCAGCAATCTGGGTACCTGCTAACCTGCAAGTGATCAACAGTCCTAATCTCGGTACAATCGCAGTGCCGCCTGATATACTAAATATTTATGGAAAAATATTCAATAAATCGAACGGTAGCCACTCCTGAAATAGATCATAATTCAGAAGAGGTCATCGAAAACATCGTTTTAACTTATGAAGATATACTAAAATTGCTTGATAACTATAGAGAGTATGGTGTTTTGTATCATGGAACGTCCTCCCCAAATCTTTCCAGAGAAGTTTTACCGCCGGATGTAACACAAATAATTAGCGAAAGAGGGAGAAAGAAAAATTTAGACAAAGTTTTTTTTACGAAAGAACCTAAGTCTGCGGAAATTTATGCTAAACGCGCAGCTAGCTCATATGGAGGGAATCCTCGCGTTCTTAGAGTCGTACCGATGGGTACTGTTACAACAGTAAATGAAAAGCAAGGGACAACTGTTTTTCATGCGCCTCAGGCCATAGTTTTAAGTGAAAGATTAGAAAGAATTTTGAAAGATTTATCTGTTTGATAACTGGCGGTACAAGCCGTCAAACAAAAAAATGGCAAGTGCATAAGTTCAGATACATTTGGCAGTCCTCATAACCGAGGATATATGCGCATCAGAAGCAATTTCAGGGGTACGAAGGGCTGGTTGAGCATGTGGGAAAGGACGATACGATTGCGGCATATGCGGAAACCAAAGGAAGTCGACAGACGGGTGAAGATATTGGGATTCTGGGACATGCACGGGACGGAGGCCGCATACGACGCCTTTGGCACCTCGGAGCGCACCTTGTATCGCTGGAAGGAGGAACTCAAAGCCCACGAGGGCCGCATTGATGCACTTGACCCGAAGAGCACTGCGCCGAAGGCGCGTCGAAGGAGGACTGTTCTGCCCGAGGTCGAGGATTTCATCATCCGCGAACGACAGGCGCATCCCCGGCTTGGGAAAGCAAAGCTTGCCGTTCTCCTGCGCGAAGAAGGGCACTCCGTGTCGGAGTCATACGTTGGGCGGGTCATTCTGGATTTGAAGAACCGCGGTCTGCTCCCGCAGCAGAGCCGGCTCTCGTTCCACGCACGTACGGGCAATCACACGGAAACACCGCAGAAACGCCGTACCAAGCTTCGCCGCACCGGCAAGCGCGGCATGGAGCTCGATACCGTCGTCCGCTTCATCGACGGCGTGAAGCGGTACGTCCTCACGGCAGTGGATGTGGAGCGGAAGTTCGCCTTTGCGGGCGCGTATACGAACCACTCGTCGAGAAGCGCGGACGACTTCCTTCGCCGAGTCATCGAGGTTTGCCCCTTCGATATCGACGAGTTGCAGACCGACAACGGGAGCGAGTTCGCCAAACACTTCGAGGATGCCTGTGCCGAACTCGGGCTCACGCACTTTCACACCCGCCCCCGCACTCCCAAGATGAATGCCCACGTCGAACGATTCAATCGCACCGTCTCCGAGGACTTCATCATGCTGAATCGGGGCCTGCTGCGGGACGATATTCATTCCTTCAATCTGAAGCTTGTCGACTGGCTGATCTGGTACAACACCAAACGCCCGCACCAGTCGCTCGGCATGGTGTCCCCCTTGCGGTATATTGTGTGTACATTAACCGTCGGGGACTGCCAAAAGTACTGGACGCGTACAGCAAGTTGAACGAAACCGAGAGCAATACTATACTTATTCCATACCATAATATTCCGTACCCATGCTACAAGAATTTAAACAGTTCCTGCTTCGCGGCAATGTCGTTGATTTGGCGGTCGGCGTCGTAATCGGCGGCGCGTTTGGCGCGGTTGTCACCGGACTCGTCGCGGACTTTATCACGCCGCTCGTCGCGGCCATTTTCGGCAAGCCGGATTTCAGCAGCTTGGTGTTTACGATTAACGGCAGCAAGTTTATGTACGGAAGCTTCATAAACGCCGTTGTTTCTTTCGTGCTTATCGGAACGGCGGTGTTTTTCTTCGTGGTTAAGCCGATGAACTTTCTCATTGCAAAGTCGCGCAAGGAAGCCCCCGCCGATCCGACGACAAAGAAATGCCCGGAATGTCTGAGCGAGATTCCACTTGACGCAAAGCGATGCTCGCATTGCGCGCAGTTGCAGCCAAAGGCATAACATTTGTTCAACAAAAATACAGCGGGCTCGCCTTTCGGCGAGCCCGCTGTATTTTTGTACCACTGAACTTACGAGAGGTGTGCCGAAACGAGTTTCGTCATTTCAAACATGGTGACTTCACTCTTGCCGCCAAAAATGACCTTCAGCTTTTCATCGGCAAAAATGTTTCTCTTGTTCTTCGGATTCTGAAGATCGTTTTTCTTAATGTATTCCCAAATCTTCTTCACAACCTGTCCGCGAGGCAGGGGGCCCTTGCCGACGACCGCCTCAAGTTCGGGCGATAGCGTGTAAGGTTTCAATAAAGCTGGATTGGCCTTTCTAACCATAGAATGATGTGATTATTTAATGCTAAGTGTGCTCGCTGCGCATTCTACATCATAAGCGCTTCGCTGTCTTGGCCGCTTATGGCGCACTGTGGTTAGCGAAAGGGCGTGTCCGATATATCTTTTATCCACAGGACTTTGCCTAATGGTCAAGAAAGTATTGCGATATTTGTTTATAAGACCTATACTTCCGAAGGTCCAGTTCGTTAAACACTATTCCACAGCGCCCTCGGGCGCACTTCTGCGATGGAGGTCGCGATGACTAGTTCTGTCCGTCACGATCACAGCGTCGATAGCGCCTGGGATTTCTATGGTTGCAATCCCGACGTACTTTCGTGCCCTCATCTCGGCAAACTGCTTCACCAAGCGGTGCTCGAGTCCGGGTTTACGCCGGCATGTGATCCGCCCTATCAATTCAGGTCTTTCCCCGGAGGCGGTGCGAGCTTCCTTGAAATGCTCGAGGAATCGCACATTGCGCTTCACGGATCGCCCGAAAATACGCACTGCATCGAGGTCACGATACACTCATGCTACGTAGTCGGGCTCGGCGACGCGCGCAAGCCACCAAGCGAGAAAACTCGAGACCTATTCGTTCTCTTGAGGAAACTCCTTCAACCCTCGCGGGTCGAATATCTTGGAGAGCGAATTCGAGCATCGGCGAATTCAACAGTGCTTGGTGTAGTTCTGTCGGTGTAGGCTCGGATTCTGCCTTGAGGCCGCGGCGCTTGCGCCGCGGTTTTCCTTTTTATCCATTCATTTGCTACAATACGTCCATGTCAGGAGGGATATCAATCCATCTGGCGCCTTTGGCGCTATTTCATATCGCGGGCATACCTGTACCCAATACGCTCGTCACGGTATTTACCGTCTCAATTCTGCTCATCATTTTTGCTTTTTTTGCGGGCCGGGGACTCAAGCTCAAGCCCGGGAAATTTCAGACGGTGCTCGAATTGCTGGTGACGTTCCCGTACACATTCGTGCGCGAGACGCTTGAGAACGACGCGCTCGCAGAGCGCGTGTATCCGCTCATCATGACCGTATTTTTGTTTGTGTTGTGCGTCAACTGGTTCGGACTTATGCCGTTTGTGTCGTCAATCGGCATTGAAAAAACGGTGAACGGTGTTTCCGAGCTCGTTCCGTTTTTTTATCCCGGCGCAACCGACCTCAATTTTACGCTCGCGCTCGCGCTCATCGTCTTTTTTGCGATTGAAATTGCCGGCATCACCACGCTCGGCGTCTTGAAATACGCGAGGAAATTTATTACATTTACATCGCCGCTCGCGTTTATGGTGGGAATCATCGAGCTCATCTCCGAACTCGTTCGGCTCATCTCGTTCTCGTTCCGACTTTTCGGCAACATCTTCGCAGGGAAGGTGCTGGTGCTCGTGATTATGCTTTTCGTGCCATATCTTTTGCCGGTGCCGTTTCTCGGGTTTGAGGTTTTTGTAGGATTCATTCAGGCGGCGATTTTCGCAATGTTGACGCTCTTCTTTACAAAAATCGCAGTCGAGATGCACGAGGACGAGGAACATGCGCCCGTGCATACGTCGGGAGAGGGTGAGTCTGTGCGCTTAGCAACATAATTTCGTTCTATGGATATTGCATCAGCAAAATTAATCGGTATGGGTCTCGCAGTCGGTCTCGGCGTTATCGGTCCGGGCATCGGCATCGGTCTTGTAGTCGCAGGCGCACTTCAGGCGATGGGCCGCAATCCTGAAGCATCAGGCAAAATTATTACGAACATGTTCATCGGTATTGCCTTTACCGAGGCGCTCGCCATCTTTGCGCTGGTTATCGGCTTCATCATCAAATACACCTAGTTCATGGACGCGCTTCTCTCCACATTCGGCATCGACTGGCACCTTCTGCTCGTGCAGAGTATTAACTTTGGCGTGCTTGCGGTCGCACTCACGTGGCTCTTGTACAAACCGGTGCTGAACATGGTAAAGGAGCGCGAACAGGTGATTGCAAAGGGTGTGAGCGATGCGGAAGAAGCGGCAAAGAAGCTTACTCAGGCAGATGGCGAGGCGGCGGCGCGTCTTACCGTAGCCGACAAAGAAGCCGGCAGCATTGTTGAAAACGCCCGCCATGCCGGAACAGAGGAGCGTGCGCGAATTGTCAAAGAGGCGGAAGAGCGTGCGGCTCGCATCGCGTCCGATGCGCAGGCGCAAGCGACGGAGACAGCCGCTCGTGCAAAACGCGAAAGCGAGAAAGAAGTTGCGCGGCTCGCAATTCTTGCTGCGGAGAAAGTGCTCAAAGAACGCCATGATTGACGATTACACGCGCCTGCTCGAAGTCGCCGCCGAACTTGAAGACAAGGCGGCCTCAGACGCTGCTGTCACGAAACTCATCGTGCACTTGAAAAGCATGGGTCGGATGAAAATGCTTCCTCAAATTGCCCGCGAACTCCGCAAAATAGCCGCACGGCGCGAGGCGCTCCAGCCGGTGGTGGAAGTTGCGCGCGAGAAAGAAGCCGCAGCGGCGCTTCGTGCCGCTGCGGAGTCCGGCATCTCCGCGCGCCATGCGCGCGTAAACCCCGATCTTATCCACGGTTGGCGCGCGCAGAAAGACGGCGTGCTCGTCGATCGTTCCGCAAAGCGTGCGCTCATACACATGTACCAGAACATCACTGCCTAATATGCAAAGCATTATTGAACGAATTGAAAAAGAAATCGCTTCGTGGACGCCGGAAGTCGGCCAAGAAGAGACGGGTATCGTCCGTGCAACCGGCGACGGCATTGCGGAAATCGGAGGACTCACGAAAGCCGCCATGTCTGAAATGGTGCTGTTCGACGGCACCTTCGACCGTTCGCTCTCCGAAGCGCTCAAAGACCCGCAGCCGATTTACGGACTCGTGCTCAACCTCGAAGAGGATGGCGTGCGCGCAGTGATTCTCGGTGATGCTTCAAAAGTGTATGAAGGCATGCTTGTGCGCCGGTTGCCGTCAGAAGACGGAAAGAAACTGGGTCGACTGCTTTCGATTGCCGTCGGCGACTCGCTTGTGGGCCGTGTTGTGAATCCGCTTGGAGAACCGGTCGACGGGAAAGGCCCGACGGGCGCAAAGCATATGCGGCCAATCGAGCGCGAAGCGTACGGCGTTATCGATCGCGCGGGCGTGAACGTGCCGCTCCACACGGGAGTGAAGGCGGTGGACGCCATGATTCCGATTGGCCGGGGACAGCGCGAGCTTATCATCGGCGACCGCGGCACCGGCAAGACCAGCATTGCCATCGACACCATCATCAACCAAAAGAACGAGCCTGCGGCGACTCGACCCATTTGCATCTACGTCGCCATCGGCCAGAAGGAATCAAAAACTGCAAAACTCGTCGCCGAACTCGAAGAGCGCGGCGCGATGGAGTACTCGATTATCGTAACGGCTCCTGCGTCTGCTCCGGCCGCTCTCCAATTCCTTGCGCCGTTTGCCGGTGCCGCTATCGGCGAGCATTTCATGGAACAGGGCAAAGATGCGCTCGTGGTGTACGACGACCTTTCAAAACAGGCAGTCGCATATCGCCAAATGTCGCTCCTTCTTCGCCGTCCGCCGGGCCGCGAGGCGTATCCGGGAGACATTTTCTACTTGCACTCGCGTTTGCTCGAGCGCGCCGCAAAACTCTCAAAGGAGAAGGGCGGCGGTTCGCTCACGGCGCTTCCGATAATTGAAACGCAGGAGGGCGACGTCTCGGCATACATTCCTACGAACGTCATCTCGATTACCGACGGACAGATTTATCTTGAAGCAGACCTGTTCAACAAGGGACAGCGTCCGGCCATCAACGTAGGCATCTCCGTGTCGCGCGTCGGAAGCGCGGCACAAACGAAAGCCATGAAGAAAGTTGCCGGCAAAATCAAGCTCGAACTTGCACAATTCCGGGAACTCGAAGCATTCATGCAATTCTCTTCCGATCTCGACGCAGATACGAAGAAGCGCATTGATGCGGGCCGCCGCATGACGGAAATCCTGAATCAGGGGCGCGGCGTGCCGCTTCCGTTTGAAATGGAAGCCGCAATTATCTTTGCCGCGACAAACGGCTACTTGGATTCGTTCCCGCCGGAAAAAGTTGGTGCGGCTGAAAAGAAATTGCAGGAATACCTTACGCGCGAAGCCGGTGGCGTACTCATCGCGATTCGCGAATCAAAAGAAATCCGCGAAGAATCCGAGCGCACGCTTCGCGAGAAGCTTGATGCATTTGTCGCGCGCTCTAAGTAAGTATGCGATTGGTGGATCAAACGGAGGGAGAGAAGTGGATGAATGAAGCGGCAAACTCCGCAAAGAAATCCCTGTGCCATCGCGCGAAATGCGGCAGTGTCATAGTTAAGGACGGTGCCGTCATCGGGCGCGGGTATAACGCACCGCCGCTTGATGTGGAGGAAAATCGTACCTGCACTGCCGTGCATTCCTTTGAATTCAAACCGAAATCGGATAGAACCTGCTGCATGCATGCGGAGTGGCGAGCCATCATTGATGCACTCAAATCAAACCCGACACAACTGGCCAAATCAACGCTGTATTTTGCGCGCGTGGATGCCGGCGGCAATATCGCAAAGGTGGGTAAACCATACTGCACCGTGTGCAGCCGCATGGCGCTTGACGTCGGCATTGGCGAGTTCGTACTTTGGCATGACGAAGGCATTACCGCCTACGATACGCACGAATATGACAAACTATCGTATGCGAATCTAGGAAGCAAAATTTAAATATGGCTCTTAAAGACATTAAAACGAAAATCAAAGCCACGGAGCGAACGCACAAAGTGACGCGCGCCATGGAAGCCGTGTCGGCGGTGAAAATGCGCAAAACGCAAAGCGCCGCGCTTGCGGGGCGGCCGTATGCGCGCGCCGCACTTTCTATCCTCACGCGTCTTGCAGGAACGGAAGGCGTGAAGCGCCATCCGCTCGCACGGCACAGCGACGGCAAGAAAATAGCCGTCGTGCTCATCACGAGCGACAAGGGCCTTGCGGGAGGTTTGAATGCCGGTGTTTTGAAGCGCGCAACGGAAGCGCTTGAAAATCGCGCTGTAGAAGATGTGACGATTTACGCGTATGGGAAAAAGGGAGAGGAATTTTTCCGCCGCCGCGGCTACCGCATTGCAGAAGCGTTTGAAAACAAGGGCGACACAGTGCCTCTTTCCGAAATGCAGAAGCTCGCGGGCGATATTTCGGACGCATTTGTGCGCGGCGAGTACGACAAAGTTATTACCGTATATAGCAATTTCAAATCGACATTCGAGCAAATTCCGACTATGCGCCGCATTCTGCCGCTTTCGCTCCCGGCGATTCGCGACATCGTCGATGGAATCGTTCCCGCAAAAGGGAAGTGGAGCCATGCGGCGCCGCTTGAAGCGCCGGCGGCATACGAAATTGAGCCGTCGGAGGCGGAAGTGCTCGATGTGCTCATTCCCCGCCTTATTGCCGTCTCGCTCTACCATATGCTGCTTGAGGCCAAAGCGTCCGAGCACTCGGCGCGTATGGTGGCGATGAAGAACGCCTCGGATAAATCGGAAGAAGTCACGCATGACCTCACGCGTCTCTTCAATAAGATTCGTCAGGCAGGCATCACGCGCGAGGTCTCGGAAATCGTCGGAGGCCGCGAAGCATTAGCAGCTTAAATTATTTATTATGAACCCCGTTAGAAACCGCGGACGCTTTTGCACAGCAGTTCGAAATCAATTACCTTAATGAAATCAACCATGGAAACTGTCATAAAAACCGAAGAGCGTCCGCGTCCTGTTTCTAACGGGGTGAATGGAATCATCACAGAAATCATCGGGCCGGTAGTCGACGTGCACTTCGCGGCAAAAGAAGGAACTAAGGGCGGACATGTGTCTCGCCCGTCAATCGGCGACGCGCTCATCATCGAGAAAAATGAAGCGCATGGACGCATCACGCTCGAAGTATCTTCGCACCTCGGACTCGACCGCGTGCGCGCTATTTCAATGAACGAGACCGCAGGCCTTGCCCGCGGCGAGTCAGTTGCCGCTACCGGCGCTCCGATTTCGGTGCCGGTCGGCGAAGCGACGCTCGGACGTCTTTTCAACGTGCTCGGAGAACCGGTCGACGGCAAGGGCGCGATTGCGGCAAGCGTGCCGCGTCTCCCGATTCATCGCGCGCCGCCTACTTTTGACGAACAGACAACGAAAGCAGAAGTTTTCGAAACGGGCATCAAAGCCATCGACCTCATCATTCCGTTCCTTAAGGGCGGGAAGGTCGGACTTTTCGGCGGCGCAGGCGTCGGCAAAACCGTTCTCATTCAGGAGCTCATTAGAAACGTCGCGACCGAACACGGCGGCTATTCAGTGTTTGCAGGCGTCGGCGAGCGCGTGCGTGAAGGCAACGACCTGTATCACGAAATGGATGATTCCGGCGTGCTTGCAAAAACTGCGCTTGTCTTCGGGCAGATGAATGAAGTGCCGGGAGCCCGCGCGCGCGTTGCGCTTTCGGGACTTACGCAAGCAGAATATTTCCGCGATGAGGGCGGCAAAGACGTGCTCTTCTTCATGGACAACGTCTTCCGTTTCATTCAGGCGGGTTCGGAGGTCTCGTCGCTTCTCGGACGCGTGCCGAGCGCCGTGGGGTATCAGCCGACACTCGCGGAAGAAATGGGCAAGCTTCAGGAGCGCATTACTTCGACGAAGAAGGGTTCGATTACCAGCGTGCAGGCCGTGTACGTGCCTGCAGACGACCTTACCGACCCTGCGCCGGCAACGACCTTTGCTCACCTCGACGGCACCGTGGTGCTTTCGCGCGCGCTCGCATCGCTCGGCATCTATCCCGCAATCGACCCGCTTCTTTCCTCGTCTGCCGCACTTACGCCGGACGTCGTTGGCGAGGAACACTATCGCGTCGCAAACGAAGTAAAGCTCGTGCTTCAGCGCTACAAGGACTTGCAAGACATCATTGCTATTCTCGGCATCGAGGAACTTTCTGAAGAAGACCGCCTTTCCGTAGCGCGCGCCCGCAAAATCGAACGCTTCCTCTCCCAGCCGATGTTCGTCGGCGAACCGTTTACCGGCATCAAAGGCCAGTATGTGTCGCGCGAAGAAACAGTGCGCGGCTTTAAGGAAATCGTGGAAGGGAAGCATGATGACAAACCCGAGCAGGCCTTCTACATGAAAGGAAGCATCGACCAGGTCGTCTAACATACGTATGGCAAGAAGCTTTCATCTCACCGTCTCGAAAATCGGAGAAAACCTTTTTGAAGGCGATGTGATTTCGGCGACCCTGCCCGGAACCGAAGGCGTCTTCCAGCTTCTTGCAGGACATGAGGCGTTTGTATCCGAACTGAAAACGGGCGACTTGCACATAAAAACTACGGATGAAAAAACATTGCATTTTCCGATTGCGGAAGGGGGCGTAGCCGAGGTCTCGCATAATCAGGCAACGATTTTGTTGTGAGCGCTGTACTAAGTCAACGCGTTGTTGACACTTTCTAGGTACGCCTCGAGTCTTCCGAATGGAGTTGTTCCGAGCGATTGGTGAATGCGGGTCTGGTTGTACCAGTCCACAAACGCATACAAATAGCGTCGGCGATGGGCTCGAGAGATGTGATTGGAACGTGTCTTCCCGTGCCATTCGGTCATGAGGGTTTTGATGAATCGCTCCGCTTTTCCATTGGTCCAGGGATGCTTCACTTTCGTGAACGCTTGGCTCATGCCCGTTTCCCTGCAGAGTGCCGCCACCGGATGATCCGGTCGTCCCCGGTACTCGCTCCCGTTGTCGGAATAGATGCCGGTCACGGGGAACGGCAATACTCGCTTGCTCTCGGCGAGGAACATGGCGGCCGAGTATGCGGTCTTGTCGGGGAAGATATCGGCAAAGGCGGTACGAGAGTAGTCGTCAATGGCGACAAATAGGTATTCTCTCGGTTGCGCGGCGGCTTCTCCTCGCAGGAGCGGCAGGCGCTTGGTATCGAGATGCAGCATTTCACCCGGTATCGATTTCTCGTATCGGTTCAATCGATGGGCTTTGCGGGCGAGCTTCTCTCCCACGCGCTTTTCGGTGCGAGCAAGCTTTTGGAACCCGTACAGGATGGTGCGATATCGGTGATTCATCGAGGAACGATTCTCGAAGACGTTCAGTCGGGCATCTTTAAGTGTCTCGTATACGGTTTCTCGGGAGACTTTGTATTCTCGGGCCAAATGGGTCGCTTGAGCTCCCATACCCCACCTGCGGAACATCTCACGCCGTTGGTACGGCAACAATTTGGTATTCTTGTGCATGCAAGAGGCGCTAACGATTAAATGGTCTGAACACCAAAATCGTACCGCGCCTTTTGCGCTTTCAATGAACTCGTCGACGCGAAAAGTGTCAACAACCCGATACTAACGTACAGTGAGCGCTTGACAGACGAATCCTGAAATGCTACAATCTAAGTAGATTCCTTTGCCGCAAATCGACACCAGGAAGAGCACCTCGCTAACTGCGGAGAAAAAAATGTGTCTCATTCGTCCAGTCGTAACCCTCATGTTCATCATGGTTCTGTCGATCGTACCGCTCGCTGCTTCCGCGGCGCAGAACCGCGAAAAATGCTTCTACAGTCGAGTAGAATCATGGCAGGAGGTTCGGAGCTTCAGAGGGAGTGTCGCTTGCCGCCTATTTTCGCGGGCACGTGTTTCTCGCGTCATACGAACCAAGCGCAAGCGAGTACCGCGCTGCGGTAGACTTCGCCCGGATCTATGGGGGATGCGTCGAGCCGTTCGGGTTCTCGATTGAGGAGTTTGATCCGACGCATCCCGTAGACGTGCTTGTGGCCAAAGTTTACGATGGCTACAGTGTTTGGACGGCCCCCGTGAGCAAAGAAATGCTCTTGAGAAGCCGAGGTGGCCGTCTGAGCGTCAGCAGCAAATAGTAAGGCCGCCCGCAGATGAATCGTCCCGCGACGCTTCATCTGCGAGGCGGTTCTTCTGTTTCAAATCGATTGACAACAACATTCGGATATGCCATAAAGAATACCGGCTTTGTTCCAAATGCTAACGGAAAGTGAGTGCAAAAATCGATGAACAGATTTGCAGTGATGGCCATTGCCGCCGTGTCCATTGCAATCATTTCGGGTTGCCGGGACAACTCGCTGCTCGAAACACAGCGCCCTCAGGCCCCGGCGTCCATGATATCCGAGGCGCCGACCATTGAGGCAAGTTCTGCGCCTATCGCAGAGGCGAGCCCCACTCCTGGCGACAATGTCGCCACAGATGCGGCGCAACCATCCCCGAGTCCCGATGCAACGACCAGTCCCATCGAAGGGCTGGCGTTGCCCAGGTATGAAAATTGCCATTACAAGCTTGGCGCAAATGGGCACGTATTACGCCCTAAGCTCCCGCCAGAGATTAAAGAATATCTTTTCGGCGCGTATGAGTACTTTGGCTCATTCGCACCTAGCAAGCTTGGCGCTGCGAACCAATTGGCCGAAAGCGTCGGCGGCTGCGTTGAATCATTCTGGATTAGTATCAAGCAAAAGATTCCAGAGCTCACGTATAGTGCAAGTCCGAGCCCGTCGGACAGTGCCGAGATTCAGCCGGACGTGGAGCGAATTACCGATGGGACGATTCACCAGGACCAGTACGGGGTGTTTCGTTCATTTTTTTCGGATAAGCAACCCTCCGAGGGCGGTCTATCTCCGGAGGAACAAGAACAGAACTAAACCGCCGCCCGACGAGAGCCGCCACGCAATTGGCTCTCGCGGGCGGTTTCTCTTTATCTTGCGAAATCGGACGTGTTTGCGGAGGTGCGCGAGCCGCCAAGGGCGGCTCGCGCATTTTCTTCGAATGCGCTATTCTATTGGTTATGTCGATACAAAGTTTTCTTCTCAATCAGTATGCGAAATGGAAGCTGAAGGACATACCGGAGGCGCAGCGCGAACAGATGACCGAGCTGGTCTCGAAGGACCCCGCGCTGTTTAAAAAAATCGGCGAGGAAATCGAACGGCGCAAAAAGGGCGGCGAGAGCGAAGTAAAAGCGGCGATGGAAGTTATGAAAAAATACCGCGCCGAGCTTGCGGTTCTCATGCAAAAGAAATAGCCATGGCGGACATCGTCTCCTTGCTTGTTTTATGTCAGGCACTCGGAGCAGCCGCAGGCGTATTTTTGGCGATTCGCGGCGAGATTGCATACGTCCAAGCAATGCGCGATGGTAAAATAGACCGCGCCGAACGAGCGCACCTCGACCTCCTGGCGAACGGACTCCGTTTCGGCATGACTGCCATTCTTTTCTCATCGTTGTGCCTCGTTATCCTTTCATATGCCGCGAGTTTTGTTCCGCAACCGGCGCTTTCGACGAGCTACTGGTTCCTGATTACTCTTGCGCTCATCGTAACGCTCGTCTCGTGGGCGCTTTCGCGCAATCGCATCTCGTTCGCGTTCGGTTCGGCCATTATTTTTACGGGCTGGTGGTTTTTGACGTACCTCAACTTCGGCTTGCTGCCCGGACTTTCTTTCGGCCCTCTCTTTGCGTTTTTCGTGGTCGCCGTCGCCGTCTTTTACGGCCTTCTTCAGACACTGCGCTATTTCGCTCTCCACAGGGGTTGAATCGCGGCTTTGCCGTGTGCTATGATGGCGGCATGGAAAATTTTGAAACACAGCCGAAGATTACAGATGAAGGCACACAGAAAAAAATAGATGCGTCAGCGTTAGAAAGCTTGAAAAGCGGAGCAATCAAAATGCTTATGGATACGGGTTTCGGTCAAGAAGAAATCGCCAAGTTATTGAGTTCGGAAAATGACAAAAAGCCGCTGATTCCGAACAATGAGAACGGTTTTAAGGCGATTATTAAGGGTGCCCGGAAGTATATTACAGAAAATGACAAGTTTGCAGCAACGACAGCGGAGAACATCGTCAGGGAGGCGATTACTGACGCTGTCGGTTCGATAACGAAACAAATCGAGATAGTGAAGTCGGCGTCAGACAGATTAAAAGAACTCGGATTTGCCGCACAATTTACGTTGGAACAGCGCGACAATACTCTTGAAACTGCGGGCAGGAATTAATTTTAGTCGTCCCACGCATCTCGTCGTCCTCAAGGGCTAGATTTGTCAAACCCGCGCACATATCATGTGCGCGGGTTTGACAATCTGGTATGCGCGCCTCATCATTATTACGGGTTTGCGGGCTAATGGCGCCAATTGATTCAAAAGGAGGTGAGTTGTGTTGAACCCTATACTCGTCGGCCAGACAGAGGAGGATATAGAAATGGCGATTCTGTATCCGGAAGTCGCAAAGCGGGTGCGAAACATAGCCGTTGAAAAGTATGCACCGCGGGACGAAGTACGTCTCGACGAAGATACGATTGTGGCATTAGTGCCACACTACGCAAGAAGTTTCTTTGCCTACGCAGAGAAAAATTTGCGGACGTTTGAAAATCTCATGCGCCGTTCGATGCGCAACTGTCATAGCGATGACCCCAAACGGGTTGCATTGGCGCGAAACCGGATCAAGAAGGCAGTGCGACTTCTTCAAAAACACGAGGAAGCAATGCGGGTGTTCTGGTATTTCTGCAAGATTGACATCCCGCAACTCTGCCCGGAACGGAAACCGGTCGTTCGTCAAGGTTGGATTATTGTGTGGCCGGCACGCAATGTCCGTCAACGGGTACTCTGCGAAGACGGGGTGTATTTTGCAGACGAAGATGGTTTAATCGGTACCATTTCGTGGCAACGATACGAAAACACCGCCTAAACGCCCCGCTTAGCAAGCGCGGGCGTTTATCTATACCAAAAAATTGACAGACATCTCAAATACAGTATTGTTATACTGGTATTTGTACACAGTGATACGCATACATGTTCGCCATAGCGCAGAGTGGCCCAAGGCCTTTGTGCGCTATGGCGAACGCACTGTTTCCGCCCAGCCGTGTCCGCAGTGGGCATCGTTAACTTACGAAACGGAGACGAATGGGTCACCTTATTCAAGCGGAAGGTAGATTTCGCCGAGGCGAATCAACCCCGTCCGAAGTCATTAGGTCGGCAATCCGAGGCGAGGTATTCAAAATCGTTGTCGAGTACGCGACGGCAGCCAAAGACGTTAGGTTGCTTTTGGAAAGATTGTCGTCTTCCTTGACCGATGAGGAGCGTTACGAAGTCAATCGCTACTCGCAATTCATCATATCGCAAATGCCGCGCGAACGGGGCAGAAGCATAATTGCTGCGGCTTACTTCGATTTCGCGATGTGCTCCATACAGGTCGCACTTGAAGAAATCGAAAGAACCGGCGTGTGGGCGCGACCGACTATTGGAGTAGTCAATGCGCTCGTTAGTTCCGGAACGGCTGATGCGCATTTGCCAATCCTGGCGACAGGGTCGCCGATTCAAATAGTGGAACAGATGCTCGTTCCATGTGTTACGCGGAACGTCTTTGGGCATACTTATCTGGACGGATTAGTGAGACCCGATCATGAAACGGATCATCTGCTGATGATTCGTCTCTAGTCCGTAATCAGTCACTCTCGGCCCCCGCACCATGCGGGGGCCGGCTTAGTTTATTGACAATGCTCACCATTCTTCTATCTTAAATTCAGACCTCGCACCTTGCCGATTGTTCGCATGGTTATGGAGAGTACACATGAAAAAAGATTTGTCGAGCGGATGCGTCGACTTGGCAGCATTCAAAAAAAGGGCAAACAGGCGGCCCGCAGCGCCACATCGAAACAATCGCGAACCGCAGCTAGCGACATTGCTTTCCCTAAAGGAGAAGCTAGAAATCAGGAGCTTGCTCTATGACACCTGCACTATCAGAGTGGACTATGATGATGTTATAGGCCTGTTAGAAGCAGGAATGTATCCATATGATGAACGACATCAGAACATTTTGGAGATGTTCATCGAGCAGGCGCAACGCAATGGTAAGGGTATCGTTTATTTTGAGGCGCGTTATATTGCTCCTGAGGATAATCAGACCCTTAAGCAAACTGGGCTTAGATTTGCTGGTGGAGATGCTCGAAACTTTTGGGAGTACGCCTCGATAGAGCAAGCATTGTCATATGCGCTCACTCTAGGCGACAACCAGTCGAGCCATTTCCCGATTATTGCGCTCAACACCGAGGTATCCATTGAAGGATACTGTGCCATAGCATTCGTAGACAAAGACAATGGAGAGCCCCCGTACATTCAGCTCATGAGTCCCGATGCCACACCGAAGTTCGTCTTGGTTGTGCGTCGAATTGGTGACGCGACGATTGCATGAGGGTCAAGTCAGTTCAGCCCCGCGCCTAGGCGCGGGGCTCCGATGTTCATTCATACTCATTCTGCCGCAATTCATAGTGATATACTACACGCGTGATTATTTATACAATCATCGCAATCGTTATCATCCTTTTGGCGCTCTCGCTTCGCGTCGTTAAAGAATACGACCGCGGCGTTGTATTTTTCCTCGGCAAAGTGACGGGCGTGCGCGGACCGGGGCTTATCATACTTATTCCGATTTTCGAGCAGATGACCCGTGTGACGCTTCGCACCATAACGATGAACATTCCGTCGCAAAAGATTATTACGAAAGACAACGTTTCAATCGATATTGCGGCAGTCGCGTACTACCACGTTGTTGACCCGTTGAAGTCAGTCATCGCGATTGAAGATGTATATAGCGCCGTCAATCAAATCAGCCAGACGACGGTGCGAAACGTAGTCGGGCAGTTCACGCTCGACCAGTTGCTATCAAAAACATATACCATTAACGCTCAAATCAAAGACGTCATCGACACGCACACCGAGCCGTGGGGCGCGCAGGTAACCGCAGTTGAAATCAAGGACATCACGCTTCCGGACAATATGCAGAGAGCAATGGCGAAAGAGGCAGAAGCAGAACGCGAGCGCCGCGCGAAAATCGTCGCGGCGGAAGGCGAAATGCAAGCGGCGCAGAAACTCGGCGAAGCCGCCGACATTATTTCAGCGCATCCGGTTGCGCTCCAGCTCCGCACGCTCCAAACAATGTCCGAAATTTCTACCGAGAAAAACTCCACCATCATTTTCCCGGCGCAATTCATGACGACCGTGCAGGATGCCATTAACACGCTTAGGGCGGACTCAAAGACGAAATAAATTCAGCCAATACACACTCGCACCGCTGTACTATCGGGTACGGTACGTTTAGTACATTGCAGTCGAGAAAGAGGAAGAACGTGGCAAAACGCGTTAAGCACAATTCTGAAACGGCCGAAGGTACGGTCGATGTTAAAAATGCGGGGGATTCGGACCGCATTTCGATAAGCTATACGTCTCAGCTGCCCGAGTTTGCCGAATATTGGCAACTTTTCGGGCGCCTCACCGGAGAAGAACAGCAATGGGTCATTGCAAATAAGGATAAAGCAATTGACCTGTTTGTTGACGCCATAAAGCAACACCTGAGGGCAGATCCGGATTCCAGCGCAATGAAACGCTCCGATCCGTAGCCGATTGTCATCCAGCGCCTGTCTCCCGACGAAAAAACGCCCTCGTAGAAATGCGGGGGTTTCGTCAATGCCGCAGTTCGTCTTCACGATTAAGCTCCCGCCACCCGACTACAGAACTGTTCGGCGCACGAGCAGAGCTTGACAAATAGGATATTTCGTGTATCATAGCTAACAGCTATGGGTCGGCACCCAAACCCCTCAATTCGAACGACGGTTTTTTGCGCTCCTCTGAGCGCGTTGTTTCTTTTCCGCAGCATACGCCTCATCTGGCGTGAGTGAACCGAGCACATCCATGAAGCGGCGATTCATCTTTGCTTCGAGTTTCTGCACAAATCTTTTTGAATACTTTGAAATATCCGAGCTTTTCGGGATGTACCGCCGCAAGTCCTTGTTCAGATTCTCGATTGATGGCTTCTCCCATGGCGCATGCACATGACAGAAATATATCTTCACCCCAAGCACCTTCTCTAGCCGTTTGTGTTCGAGAAAGAGAATATCGTTGTCGAATGTGATGGTCTGCATCTCGGGATACCGCTTTTTCATTCTGCGAAGCGCTCGCTCCACGTTTCGCACTGACACTGGCAGGATCCGCTCCAGCAGGTTTTTGCGCACCCTGCGATCCCGCAGACCAAGAATGATGCCTTGACCGCTCTTGCCCGACACGATGAAGTCGCCCTCCATGTGACCCAATCCCCATCGCTTGTTGATTTTGCTCGGTCGTTTGTCGATCAGGCGCTTGTCGGCAATGTGTGGTTTCGATGGCCGAGAGCGTCGCCTCTTCTTGAATAACTTTGCTCGATGCGACTCGATCCGTCTGCCATACGGGCTCTTGATATATCGGCGTATAGCCGAGGATGAAGCATATCCGATATCCTTCTCGATCCGCTTCAATCGAAGTGAGATGTTTTCGGGCGACTGATCGTCGAAGAGATGCGCCTCGATGAACTTCCGGAGCTTCGGGTCGAGAGCAATCATCTTGCCGACCGCTCGGCTGTGTTTCCTTCGTACGTATGAAATGTGATGCGCATATGCAGCATCATACGGCCGTCCCTTCCTCTTCTTTTGCGTCTCGTACCATATGACACTCTTCGGTCGGTCGAGTGCATCTCCGACATCTTGCAAAGAGTATCCCTTCGCTAACAGTATCTGTATTTCGTCTCGTTCGGACCTTGTGAAGTGCGCACCGCCGGAGGTTTTTTCATTCGCTCAATGTATCAAACGTTCGAATTCAAAAGACTAGTCGCCGTCTTTGATACATTCAACTTGCACGGTTTGCCATAGCAGAAAGTGGCTCATTTCGGGCCTCTCCCTGCTATGGCAAACCCTCACCGAGGGAGCCCGCTGGCAAACGCGTTGTTGTCCCGTAATAGGGGCTCATTCGCAAAGGAGAAAACTATGAGCAATCTCACGCTCGATGTTGGTCTCGCTGCCAAACTCAAGGTGGCGTTCGCACGGAACGATTGGACAGAGCAACTGATTGACGCGGCCTGTGAAGGCGACAAGCTCGGTCAGTTCCGCCAAGTTCTGCTCGGCCACGCGGTCATCACGCAGGTCGAGCACGTCATCGACTGCGATGCCAACCCCTTCAACCCGTGGGTGAGCGATGGCTTCACCATCGAAGAGCACCAGAAGGGTGGCCAGTGGAAGTTCGACCCCAAACAGGTCGAGTTCTTCCTCACCAGCGGTCAGAAGGATGGCAAGGTCATCGAAGGCAACAAGCTCCGCAAGGAGTTGGCGAAGAAGTCCGTCTTCAACGCCAATGTCCTCGACTACCTGCTCGCGCACCCCGAACTCATCCCCGATGAGTGGAAGACGGATGGAAACGGGAATACCCGCTACATCTTCTTCTGGGGCACCGTCTACCGCCACCGCGTTGGCAACCTGTACGTCCGCTACCTCTACTGGCGCGACGGCAGGTGGAACTGGGGCGCCTACTGGCTCGGCGACGACTGGCGTGGCAACGACCCTGCGGCGGTGCGTGCAAGTTGAAATCCGAACTTTGACCCTTGGGTCAAATTGCCCTTCGGTCATTGTTCTACCGACCCGCATCTGTCTGAAATATGACAGATGCGGGTTTCGCTTTTACGAAAACAGTGTAAGTTTACTAGATGCTTAAGATAGGAATCGTTGGATTGCCGAACGTGGGGAAGTCCACGCTTTTTAATGCACTCACCAAAGCTTCCGTGCCCGCGGAAAATTATCCATTTTGCACTATCGACCCGTCAGTCGGCGTCGTCGGCGTTCCCGATGCCCGCATCGGCGCGCTCGCGGAATTTTCAAAAAGCGAAAAGGTGATTCCGGCCGCAATCGAGTTTGTGGACATCGCCGGTCTCGTGAAAGGCGCTGCCGAAGGCGAAGGGCTTGGGAATCAATTTCTCGCGAACATCCGCGAGACCGATGCGATTCTCGAAGTCGTGCGCTTTTTCGACGACCCGAACGTGCTTCACGTCGACCAAGACATTGAGCCCTATAAAGATATTGAAATCATAAATCTCGAGCTCGCGCTTTCCGACGGCGAACAAATCAGAAAGCGTCGCGATAAGCTCGTGCGAGACATGCATACCGGCTCAAAAGAAGCGGTGGCTGAAGATGCTGCACTCGCGAAACTGGCTCAGGGCTTTTCTCTCGGGAAACTCGCGCTTAATGCCGGCCTAAGCGCCGAAGAGAAAAAGAATGTCGCGCATCTTGACCTTCTGACTATGAAGCCGATTCTGTACGCGCTCAACAAGAAGAGCAACGGGCACAATTTGGACGAACTTGCAGACGGACGAGCGGAACGCGCATACAAGCTAATAGAGGAGCTCGGAGGACGCTATGTGTTTGTAGATGCTGCTACGGAGCGTGAGTTAAACGATGTCGCGGATGAAGACCGTATCGGTTTTCGCGAAGAACTGGGGGTACCGGAAGACGGGCTTGCGTCGCTCATCCGCGGCGCATACGAGACGCTAGGACTCATTTCATTTTTTACGACGGGCACCGACGAAACGCGCGCATGGACGATTACGCGCGGAAGCACTGCGCCGATAGCGGGCGCGGCCATTCACAATGACTTTCTAACGAAATTCATCCGCGCCGAAGTTATCGACTGGAAAAAACTTCTTGAGGCAGGTTCGTATGCGGCCGCCCGCGAGAAAGGGTTAGTGCGAACGGAAGGGAAGGAATACGTCGTTGCCGACGGCGACGTAATGGTGTTCCTGCACGGGTGAAAAAATTGACGAATTTCCCACGCGTGGTATGTTACCCGCAGACCTTTGGAGGGGTCCAATTATATTTCAAAAGCATCCGGTTCCGTTCCGAGTCATCGCGGGACTCCTCGGAGCGGCATCAATGGTCTTCATCGGACTCGCAGTTCGCGAAGCCGGAGGTGAGCTAATCCGTCGCGCGAACATCCTCGCGGAAAGGTGGAACGGATGAGAATCAGCATATGGACGCAATAGAATGCGAGGAAAAAAAGGATTACGGCTTCCCAGTATGAAGGTTGCGGCTCCCCCGAAAAGGGAGCCGCTCTGATTATATCGTGGTATAATCCTCGCCTATGGAACCAAACACAAAACAGAATCATCCGAAATTTGTGCGCTGGGCTCTCCTTGTCGGAATCGTGGTCATACTCAACATTTTTTTCAATGTGGTCGTCGCTCTCGCATATCCGGCGCCCGTCTACAATGATTTTTGCAAAGTGCAGCCGGCCATAAATCCAAGCGATGCCGCAACCTGTGATTCTCAAGGTGGCATTTGGACCGAATATCCCGCCGTGGCCCCCACGCCGATTAACGGAAAGGCAGAGCCGATGATTCCCACTGGTTCCGGGTATTGCGACATGACTGCAAAATGCCAGCCGCTCTATCAGGCGGCGTCTGACCGTCATTCACTGTACGCCTTTACAATTATGGTCGGTCTCGGCATTCTTTCGGTACTCGCTGGATTTGTGCCAATCGGTTCTTCAATTGTCTCCGCAGGCCTTTCATATGGCGGCGTTGTCGCCTTCATTGTCGCTTCGACGCAGTATTGGAGCGATGCGGGGAATTGGATGCGGCTCTTCATAAGTACCGTCGGTTTGATTATTCTTCTCTACACCGGCTGGCGCCGTTTTCGCGACTAACAGTCGCTCTGTGTCATGGCTAAAGACCCTTTCTCGCACGGTGATATAGAGCGCAAATGGCAGGAGCGCTGGAAGCTAAATGATACCTACCGCACGTCTGACGACCCTGACAAAGAAAAAAAATACGTGCTCGATATGTTCCCATATCCGTCCGGCGAAGGGTTGCATGTCGGACATCCGAAAGGATACATTGCGACGGATATCTATTCGCGCCACATGCGCATGCGCGGCTTTTCGGTGCTGCATCCCATGGGATGGGATGCCTTCGGTTTGCCCGCAGAAAATTACGCTCTCAAAAACAAGACGCATCCGCGCAAAGCCGTTGAGGACAACATCGCAAACTTCAAAGCCCAGCTAGCGCACATCGGCTTCGATTATGATTGGTCGCGCGAAATCAATACGACTGACCCGGCGTACTATCACTGGACGCAGTGGATTTTCCTCAAAATGCTCGAGCAAGGTCTCGCATTTCAATCCAACGAGCCGATTAACTGGTGTCCGTCGTGCATGACCGGCCTTGCGAACGAAGACCTCGACGGCGCCGTTTGCGAGCGATGCGGAACGCCGGTCGTCAAAAAGAATCTTCCGCAGTGGGTGCTAAAAATTACCGATTACGCAGACAGGATGCTGGCCGACCTCGACTTGCTCGATTGGCCGGAACACATTAAGGAAGCCCAACGGAATTGGATAGGCCGCTCTGAAGGCGCGGAAATCGATTTCGCTTTTACAGATATAGCCGACAAGGCCACTGTTTTCACAACGCGACCCGACACGATTTTTGGCGCCACATATCTTGTTCTTGCGCCGGAGCATCCGCTCGTCAGCAAACTGATTGAATACGGCTTGGTAAAAAACAAGGATGCGGTACGCGAATACGCAAAGTCCGTGGCGCTTAAAACGGAAATCGATCGCAGTGCGGAAGGAAAAGAGAAAACGGGAGTAATTCTTGAAGGGGTGTCAGCCATCAACCCTGCCACTAAGGAGGGAATTCCGGTTTACATAGCCGATTACGTTCTGGCCTCATATGGCACCGGCGCGGTGATGGCCGTACCGGCGCATGACGAGCGCGATTTTGAATTTGCCGAGAAGTTTAAACTCCCGATACGGCAGGTTGTTGTTCCTTGCGAGAGTGACACTCTTAATCCGCCGCGGCCCGAGTTCACCGAGGTGAAACGCGATACCGTCGTCGTTCACCTTCGCGACAATTCAACGGGGAAGTACGCTCTTTTGAAGTGGCATGGCACACTTGAGGGAATAACAACCGCGATTATGGGCGGCATTGAGGCCGGACAAACACCGGAAGACGCGGCGCTTGCCGAAATACGCGAAGAAGCGGCGCTTGAGGGCGTTCGCATCGTGCGCAAACTCCGCTGGATTACCGCGGCGCGCTATTGCGCTTCACACAAAAAAGAAAATCGTTGCGCGCACGCGCATGCATTGCTCGCCGAAATTGACAGCACTGCACAGCAAGGAATCATTCCCGCCGACGAGCAAGCAAAGCACACGTTGTATTGGGTTGATGAAAAGGACGTGGAGGAGCAGCTAACTCCCGCGCATCAGAAAGGTATGTGGCGTCTGCTGCATAAGGAAGAATCGCTCACCGGTCACGGCTATCTCATACATTCGGGTTCCTTCGACGGTCGCAACAGTGAAAGCGCTAAGTGGGACATTACGGAAGCCGTCGGCGGCCGGCGGGTTGTTCGCTACAAATTGCGCGATTGGGTTTTCTCGCGCCAGCGATACTGGGGCGAACCGATTCCGGTTATACATTGTCCAACCGACGGGGTTGTTGCCGTGCCGTACGAAGATTTACCGCTCCTTCTGCCGGAAGTCGAGTCGTATGAGCCGACCGGCACGGGAGAATCGCCGCTTGCGGCTATCGATGATTGGGTCAACACGACCTGTCCCAAATGCGGCGGTCCTGCAAAACGCGAGACCAACACGATGCCTCAATGGGCGGGCTCATCGTGGTATTACCTGCGCTTTATGGATCCGCATAATGCGGAGCAACTCGTGTCCGCGAAGAAAGAAAAATATTGGGCGCCGGTTGACGTGTATGTCGGCGGCGACCACGCGGTGCGACATCTCATCTATGCGCGTTTTTGGCACAAATTCCTGTACGACATTAGCGTGGTGAGCACTCCCGAGCCGTTTGCCCGACTTGAGTTCCTCGGATTTATTCTGGCCGAGGACGGACGCAAAATGAGCAAGCGGTTCGGAAATGTCATCAATCCTGACGACGTGGTTGCGGAGTATGGGGCCGATGCTTTCCGCATTTATGAGATGTTTATGGGCCCGTTCGAGAACACGACCTCGTGGAGTACTGCATCCATCGCTGGTACGGCGCGCTTCGTTGAACGCGTATGGCAGACGCAGGAGCGAGTTACGGAACACGACGTTCCCGCGCTCAATCAGATTCTCCACGAAACGATTCGCAAAGTCGGCAACGATATAGAGGCATTTAAATTTAACACAGCGGTGAGCCAGATGATGATTCTTCTGAATGCCATCGATAAGCAGGGAAGCATCGGCAAAGAACAGTGGAAAATATTCTTGCGATTGCTTGCGCCGTTTGCCCCCCACATCACCGATGAACTTTGGGAGCTTGTGGGCGAGACGTTGTCCATACATCTCGCTTCGTGGCCGGTGCACGACGAGTCTCTTCTTGTTGCCGAAGAAATGGAAGTTGTGGTTCAGGTCAACGGGAAACGTCGCGGGACGGCTCGGCTTGCTCCGGACGCTTCTGAAATGGATGCAGTAGCCGCAGCAAAGGACCTTCCGGCCGTCATTTCGGCGCTTTCGGGAAAGGAGCCGAATCGGGTGGTTTATGTAGCGGGCAGAATCATAAATCTTGTGGTATAATCGCGCCTATTGACTCATTATAAGACGTTTGCTATAAATTACACCACATGGTCAAAGCCAAAAAAACAGCGAAACAAAAGGCCGAATTGAAGGCGGCCGTGTTTACGTTTGATAGTTCGGCTCTCGCGAAGCGACTTCTCGCAACTGCACCGGAACGCGCCCGCACGGTGCTCGTTCGACGCTTCGGTCTAGGCACCGCAACAGAACGCGAGACGCTCGAAGCAATCGGCGACCGCTCGTCGATTACCCGCGAGCGCGTCCGGCAAATTGAAGCCGCCGGCCTCGACGCCATCCGCGCGAGCAAGGCCTTTAAGGAGGCGAGCTCGGCGTTTGACGAGATTGCGGCATACATCGATTCGCTCGGCGCAATCGTGCCCGAAGACACGCTTCTTTCCGCACTGGGAAAGGATGAGAAGACCCGCAACCGCTTCCGCTTCTTTTTGATGCTCGGTTCCGCGTTTTTCCGCGAGCGCGAGACAAATGATTTCGTCGCCCGATGGCACATTGACCGCGGCACGGCAAAAAACATCCACGACGCGCTTTCCCGCCTGTACGCGACGTTGCCGGACAACGAGGTTGTAACCGAAAGCGAGCTTCTCGACCGATTTTTGGAAGAGCTGAAAGAGGTGAACGACGCCTACAAGAACGAGGAGGTTTTGAAGCGCTGGCTTTCTCTCTCGAAGCACATCGGCAGCAATCCGCTTTCGGAATGGGGCAAGACCAACGCCGCCGCCATCCGCATCAAAGGCATTCGCGATTACGCATATCTCGCGGTGAAGCGAAACGGCGCGCCGATGCACTTCTCGGAAGTCGCGAAGGCAATCGGCACTCTTTTTTCAAAGAAGGCGCACGTCGCGACTACGCACAACGAGCTGATCAAAGATTCGCGCTTCGTGCTTGTCGGCCGCGGACTCTACGCGCTTACCGAATGGGGCTACAAACCGGGAGTCGTACGTGATGTGATTCGCGAGACGCTCGAGAAAACGGGTCCGCTCAAAAAGGAAGAAATCATCAAGCAGGTGAAGCGCGCGCGTTTCGTGAAAGACAATACGATTTTGGTGAACCTCAACGATCCCCGGTACTTTACTCGGCTTAAAGACGGCCGATACTCGGCGGCGTAACGCAGTTCGCAACAAAAAAACGCCCGCACGGGCGTTTTTTTGTTGATATACTATCCAAACATGCTTCCGTTTGCGAAAGAAATCGACGCTTTTTTCAAAAAAATAACCGGTAACACGGGCTTCCGATTTGCTCCGTGGCCTATTTTCTTTGCAGGGATGCTCCTGCTGCTCATATCGACGATGTTCATGTTTCATCAGGTAGATACCGCGGTCTCGCTTGCGCTGTATCTCGCTCCGGTTTGGCTCCCGTTTCTGCTCGCAGATGGAGCATTGTCGTTATGGCTTACGCTCAAACGGAGCGAATTCATAAATTCGCAGACGTATATCGTTCTCGAAATCAAACCACCAAGAAATCTCGTGAAGACGCCGCTCGCCATGGAAGCGTTTTTTTCCTCAATCCATCTCTCCCCGGGCGAATCGACCTGGTATGCCCGCTCGATAAAGGGTGCCGTGCGTCCGTGGTGGTCGTTTGAAATGGTGTCGTTCGAAGGGAGGGTTCACTTTTACGTGTGGACGCGCGCTAATTTTCGAAGAATTGTCGAGTCGCAAATGTATGCGCAATATCCCGGCGTGCAGATTACCGAAGCACTTGATTATACGAGATGCATTTCGGCGGTACCGGGCGAGTGGAGCATTTGGGGTTGCGATTACAGGAAAATCGAAAAAGATCCGCTGCCCATTAAAACCTATATCGAGTTCGGTCTTGACAAGGTACAAGAGGAACCGGAACAAATTGATCCGCTTGCCAGCATTACTGAGTTTCTCGGTTCGGCCGGGAAGGGCGAATATGTCTGGCTGCAATTCATCATCCAAGTGCACAGCGGACACAAATACAATAAACTCAACGCGGATAATAAGCCGTACACATGGCGGGACGAAGGAAAGGAAATCGTTGAAAAAATCCGCAAGGATACCCGAACGCCGTATGTCGATCCCACGACCGGCAAAGAGATGCCGGGATTCCCAAATCCGACGAAAGGAGAGTCGGAAAAGATGGCAGCAATCGAGCGCAACACATCGAAACTCGGGTTCGATGTCGGCGCGCGCTGTATTTATCTCGCGAAACCCGACAGTTTCAAGCCGACTATGATTGCGCAAATGATTGGCCTGTTCAAACCGTTCAGCGTTGAGGGGTGGAATGGCATCAAGGCGACCGCATGGCTGATGATATTCGACGATTATCCGTGGGAAATCGGTTCGAGCAAGTTAAAAAAGCGGTATACGGTGAAAATGGTCGAGGCATATCGACGCCGCCAATTTTTCCATGAACCGTTTTCGGAAGGGCTGACTAGAAATGATATTATGGTTTTGAGCACCGAAGAACTCGCCACTCTGTATCACATACCTTCGGCCGGTATACATACGCCGGGCCTCGAGCGCGTTTCGTCCGCGACCGGCGAAGCGCCCGCGAATCTGCCGCTTTAGCAGTATGGTTTTTTTAAGGCGATATCTTTGGTGGATTGTTGCGCTTGTACTGCTGCTCGGCATTTTTGCTGGGTATGAACTTCTTTTCGCTCCGCCGTCGGACTTTCCGACTGGCAGCATCGTAACTATCGGTCAGGGCGCATCGGCATCTTCATCGGCGCAAGAGCTCGCCGACGCCCATGTCATCAAACATCCGGCGCTTTTTCGAATACTGCTTCGCCTTTCGGGGAAAAGCGCGGCCGTGCAAGCCGGCGCATATCTTTTTAAATCACCGCAGAATGTATTTGCCATCGCGAAGCGGCTCGTCGACGGCGATTACGGTTTCCCGCTCGTCAAACTTACGTTTCCCGAAGGAATGACGGTGCGCGAAGAATCCGCCGAAATCACGAATGCTCTTCCTATGATACCGGCTGATGATTTTCTTGCATCAGCGATACCGTATGAAGGATATTTATTTCCCGACACGTATTTTTTTCAACCGACGGCCGATGCGGCATCCGTCATTGCGCTGATGCGAGGAAATTTCAATACGAAGACGCAGTCGATTCGGAACGAACTCGGCCCGACGGGCCGCGCGTTTTCCGACACGGTCATCATGGCATCGCTGGTCGAGAAGGAGGCCAAGACAAGCGCTGACAGAAAAATGGTCGCGGGTATTTTGTACAACCGTCTCGCAAAAAATATGCCGCTCCAAGTCGATGCCGTGTTCGGTTACATCTTTAATCGCGATACCTATTCGCCCTCTCTTGCGGATTTGAAAGTCGATTCGCCGTACAATACGTACACGCATACGGGGCTCCCGCCGGGGCCGATTGACAATCCCGGACTCGACTCGCTCGAAGCCGCTGCAAATCCGACACCATCGCAGTATCTGTACTACCTCACCGACAAAAACGGCGTTATGCATTACGCGACTACCTTTGCCGAGCACCAAGCAAACGAAAAGAAGTATTTGGATTAGAATGGGGATATGAATGTACGCGGAAAGACCGTATTTGTTGGATTATCCGGCGGAGTTGATTCTGCCGTCTCGGCTGCGCTCCTTCTACGTGCGGGCGCGAACGTGACGGGCGTGTTTATCAAGGGCTGGTATCCGCCCGGGATGCCGTGCACGTGGGCGGCAGATCGCCGCGACGCGATGCGCGTCGCGGCACGGCTCCGCATCCCGTTTCTTACGCTAGACGCAAGCGCGGAGTACAAGAAAGAAGTCATCGACTATCTGCTCGCCGAGTATCGTGCGGGACGGACGCCGAACCCGGACATCATGTGCAATAAAGAGCTGAAGTTCGGCGCTTTTTACCGTTTCGCGAAATCGAACGGAGCGGACTGCATCGCGACCGGGCATTACCGGAGCGGCGAGAAAGACCAAAGCTATTTTCTCTGGGCCGTGCCAAAAGATATTTTAGAGTCAACGATTTTTCCGGTTGGGCACTATGAGAAGACCGCCGTGCGCGCGCTTGCCAGGAAATTCAATCTGCCGGTCGCTGAAAAGAAAGACAGCCAGGGTGTGTGTTTCCTAGGAAGCGTCTCCGTTGAAGAATTTCTACGGGCCGAATTCGGCGATGCGCTTGTTACCGGTCGCGCAATCGATGAAAAAGGGATGGTTGTAGGCGAACACGATGGCGTCTTGCTTCACACCATCGGAGAACGAATCGCGCTCCAAAATGCGCGCGAGTCGGGGCCATGGTTTGTTCTTGCAAAGGATGTCTCGAAAAACGAATTCACGGTGGGGAAGGGGCGCCTGTCGGAAGCGGCGAATGCGCCGCAGTGCATTCGGTTTACCGACGCGAACTGGTTCCTTGAGCCAAGTGAGACGGCCGAGGCGCAATACCGGTATCGCGGCCCGCGCATCGCGGGCCGTGTCGAGGGCGACAGATTTTTCTCAACCAGTGCACTATCGGAAATTGCCGCACCAGGCCAGTCAATTGTTTTCTACCATGCCGACAAAATCGTCGGCGGTGGTATCATACGCGCATGACACTCGTACATACCAAGCGACTATGGATTAGCGCCCTTATCTTGGCGATTATTATCGTTGCGGGTTTTATATTATCGGTTCCGCACACGCATGATGCCGGGAACCCGCCCGCACGGGCGACGCAGGAAGCAACCATCCCTGACATAAGCGTCCATGATATTTTCCGAAGGGGAACGCACACGCTGTCCGGCTCCGTCGTAACGCCGAATGCATGCACGTCCATTTCCGCACATGCTTCGCTCGTCGGCACATCTTCAAGCACGCAGACGATTCAAATCGCAATTCTGATGCCGCAATATACGGGCTTGTGTCTGCAGGCGCCTACGACGGTCGCCTTTTCGACGACCATAGCCGCACCCGCGCATACGCCCATTACCGCAACCGTAAACGGCTCGCTCGCGACAACTACCGCATCATGAGCACGTTGCCGACCATCACCAAAGCCGACGGCACAACGGAGACATTTGACCCCGTGCGGCTTGCGCATTCGCTTGAACGCGCGGGCGCCGGCGCGCATAGTGCCGAGCGCATCGCAGGATCCATCACGCAGATGATTGTGCCGGGAATATCTTCAAAGGAAATTTATTCGCGCGCATTCTCGATGCTGCGCAGAGAAGCGCGGCCGGTTGCGGCGCGGTATGCGCTTCGCCGAGCCATGCTCGATCTCGGCCCGACCGGTCATCCGTTTGAGGACTTCATATCGCATTTGTATACCGCCGAAGGATGGAAGGTTGAAACGCGGAAAATTATGCAGGGAAAATGCGTAAGGCACGAAGTGGATTTTTACGCATCGCATCCGGACAATAACGAATACCTCGCCGCCGAACTTAAATATCACAATGACCCGGGCTACAAAACCGATTTGAAGACGGCACTGTATGTAAAAAGCCGATTCGATGACATTTTTAATTGCGATTCGGCATCGAGCACCTGTACCATTGATCGCGGCATTTTGGTTACAAACACGAAATTTACAACGGAAGCCATTGCGTATGCCGAGTGTTCCGGAGTGGAGTTGCTAGGGTGGGGCTATCCCGAGAATGACAATTTGTACGTTCGCATGGTTCGTTCGAAGGTGTATCCGATTACCGCGCTTACCGAACTCTCGCAGGCCGAAAAAAAACTTCTCATCGAACACGAGGTGATTGCGGTGGACGAAATCACGCGCGACCGAAGCACGCTCGATGTATTGCATCTCTCGCCCGCGCGCGTCGGCGAAATTCTCGCCGAGGCCGATGGGCTATTCTCGCTTCCCGAGACACGCTGATATGCCGTTTGCAGGATACAAATTGAAATGGGAAAAAGGACGATTTAATGCATCGTCCGACGAACCGTATACGATATCGCGTTCGAAAATCGACCGTTTTTTGGAATGCCCGCGCTGTTTTTGGCTCGAAGCGCGGTATGGCATCGGGCGACCGGACACGCCGCCGTTTACGCTCAACAACGCGGTTGACGAGCTCTTCAAAAAAGAATTCGACATCCGCCGCGCAAAAGGCGAGGCGCATCCGCTCATGGAAAAATACGGCATAGATGCGATTCCCTTTAAGCATGAAAAACTCGAAGAATGGCGCGATGCGCTTCGGCGCGGCGTGAAATATCACGATACGGAAAACAATTTGATTGTGCGCGGCGGCATCGACGATGTGTGGGTCAATCCGAAGGGCGAGTTGCATGTGGTTGATTACAAAGCGACGGCCGGGAAAAAAGAAGTGACGCTTGAAGACGAATGGAAAATCCAATACAAGCGGCAAGTCGAAGTGTATCAATGGCTGTTTCGCAAGAACGGATTTTCCGTGTCCCCGACGGCGTATTTCGTGTATGCAAACGGACTGAACGACAAGAAATCGTTCGACGGAAAGCTCGAATTCGACATTACGATTTTGGCCTACGATGGCGACGATTCATGGATTCCCGGCACGCTCGTCGCATTGAGAGCATGTTTGGAATCAGACGAAATTCCGAAGACGGGACTATCGTGCGAATATTGCCCCTATCGCGAAAACGCAGGCAAGAAATTGCAGGAATTGCACGCGATAGCGAAAAAGATGAAATAATATGCAGGCAAATTCAACCGAGAGGGAAAACGCTTCCATGTATGGCAGTAAAACCGCGAGGGCTGCCGACGTGTTTGCAAAGCGCGTTCTGGCTGCCGTACGCCGTATCCCGAAAGGGGAGACAAGAAGTTACGGCGACATCGCGAAAGCCGTCGGCAGGCCGCGCGCGCAGCGCGCGGTCGGCACGGTCATTAAAAAAAATTTCGACCCGACCGTGCCATGCCATCGCGTTATTCGCGCGAACGGCGAGCTCGGCCGCTACAACCGCGGCGATGCGCGCAAGCGCGAACTGCTCGAAGCCGAGGGAGCTTTGTAAACCCATGGAAGTGAAAATCGAACCCTCGTGGCAACAGCAGCTCGCGGGCGAATTTGCAAAACAGTATTTTTCCGAACTCGCCGCGTTCGTAAAAAACGAGTACAAAACCGGCGCAGTGTACCCTGCGCCGAAAAACATTTTTCGCGCATTCGACCTTTGCCCGTTTGAAAAAGTAAAAGTCGTCATTCTCGGCCAAGACCCGTATCATGGCGACGGGCAGGCAAACGGTCTTGCCTTCGCGGTCGAAGAAAATCAGACGCTCCCGCCGTCGCTCAAAAATATTTTTAAAGAAATCGAGGATGACTTGAGCGCGCCGCTCGAGCATACGAGCGGCGACCTCTCACGATGGGCAGAGCAGGGCGTTTTGCTTCTAAACGCGACTCTCACCGTACGCGCCCACGCCGCCGGCTCGCACCAATCGCGCGGCTGGGAACAATTCACCGATGCAGTCATTGCCGCGCTTTCTGCAGAACGCGAACATTTGGTTTTCATACTGTGGGGCAACTATGCAAAAGCAAAAGGCGCGCACATCGACCGCAGCAAACATCTGGTTCTCGAATCCGCGCATCCGTCGCCGTTTTCCGCCTCAAACGGTTTTTTTGGAAGCAAGCCCTTTAGTAAAACGAATACATATCTTATCGAGCATGCCGAGAAGCCAATAGGGTGGCTCTGACTCTGCCTGCACGCAAAATATGCATAAGTTCAGATACATTTGGCAGTCCTCATAACCGAGGATATATGCACATCAGAAGCAATTTCAGGGGTACGAAGGGCTGGTTGAGCATGTGGGAAAGGACGATACGATTGCGGCATATGCGGAAACCAAAGGAAGTCGACAGACGGGTGAAGATATTGGGATTCTGGGACATGCACGGGACGGAGGCCGCATACGACGCCTTTGGCACCTCGGAGCGCACCTTGTATCGCTGGAAGGAGGAACTCAAAGCCCACGAGGGCCGCATTGATGCACTTGACCCGAAGAGCACTGCGCCGAAGGCGCGTCGAAGGAGGACTGTTCTGCCCGAGGTCGAGGATTTCATCATCCGCGAACGACAGGCGCATCCCCGGCTTGGGAAAGCAAAGCTTGCCGTTCTCCTGCGCGAAGAAGGGCACTCCGTGTCGGAGTCATACGTTGGGCGGGTCATTCTGGATTTGAAGAACCGCGGTCTGCTCCCGCAGCAGAGCCGGCTCTCGTTCCACGCACGTACGGGCAATCACACGGAAACACCGCAGAAACGCCGTACCAAGCTTCGCCGCACCGGCAAGCGCGGCATGGAGCTCGATACCGTCGTCCGCTTCATCGACGGCGTGAAGCGGTACGTCCTCACGGCAGTGGATGTGGAGCGGAAGTTCGCCTTTGCGGGCGCGTATACGAACCACTCGTCGAGAAGCGCGGACGACTTCCTTCGCCGAGTCATCGAGGTTTGCCCCTTCGATATCGACGAGTTGCAGACCGACAACGGGAGCGAGTTCGCCAAACACTTCGAGGATGCCTGTGCCGAACTCGGGCTCACGCACTTTCACACCCGCCCCCGCACTCCCAAGATGAATGCCCACGTCGAACGATTCAATCGCACCGTCTCCGAGGACTTCATCATGCTGAATCGGGGCCTGCTGCGGGACGATATTCATTCCTTCAATCTGAAGCTTGTCGACTGGCTGATCTGGTACAACACCAAACGCCCGCACCAGTCGCTCGGCATGGTGTCCCCCTTGCGGTATATTGTGTGTACATTAACCGTCGGGGACTGCCAAAAGTACTGGACGCGTACAAAATATTGACAATCTTCATGTTTATTGAGTATAATATTTCTAGAGAACCTTCACATCACCACATATCATGTCTGAGGAGCAAATTATGCGGAAATTCATTCTGGTATTGGCGTCTGTCATCGCGCTGGCGTTTCAAATGCCCAGTGATGCGTTTGCAGATTATGCAATCGACAAAACAAATCCTCACATTGAGGCAACACAGCCGGACTTGTCCGCGCTGCTGCCGCCCGTCTACGACTTCTCATACTACGACCAAAGCCGGGGCATTGACCCATCGCTGCTGCCGTCGGATCGAGAAGTACATCGAGCGGAGTCGACACCAATGGTAATCGTGTCAGCGCCGAGGAATGCCACTGCGGAATCCGTTCTGGCGACAATGAAGAACAACGATCTTCGTCCGGCATCGACGGCTGAACTGATTGCCTTCAGCAAAAATCTGGTAGCTACGCTGCTGAGCTCGCACTGTGTTCATGCTGCCGACAGCGCGGTCATCGCCCTTGGAGCGAACGAGGGCGGTCCGTTAACTGCAGACGCCATCGACATCAATGGCTATTCGCCAAATGCTTACTCCCGAACGCTAAAGCGCTACGGAACAGCACGGCAACAGCCGTCCAATACGTTGTATCTGGCGGTGGATACAAAGGTGGCTTGGCAAAAAGACCTCACGCATCAACATCCACGAATCTACATCGTGGTGGATGCTAATGGAAAAGAACACCGGACTACCGCGATGGCAGGCACATGGACTCTGGGTCCGGTCTATATCGGTCATCCGATCAACCCCAACGCTGCCGACGCCGAATCCTGCATCCTCCGATAAAGTCCCGCACCACCTGGCTCGCAGTCGAAAATCTCGACTGCGAGCCATGCTTGCATCCATCGGCAAAATGTACTAAGTCAACGCGTTGTTGACACTTTCTAGGTACGCCTCGAGTCTTCCGAATGGAGTTGTTCCGAGCGATTGGTGAATGCGGGTCTGGTTGTACCAGTCCACAAACGCATACAAATAGCGTCGGCGATGGGCTCGAGAGATGTGATTGGAACGTGTCTTCCCGTGCCATTCGGTCATGAGGGTTTTGATGAATCGCTCCGCTTTTCCATTGGTCCAGGGATGCTTCACTTTCGTGAACGCTTGGCTCATGCCCGTTTCCCTGCAGAGTGCCGCCACCGGATGATCCGGTCGTCCCCGGTACTCGCTCCCGTTGTCGGAATAGATGCCGGTCACGGGGAACGGCAATACTCGCTTGCTCTCGGCGAGGAACATGGCGGCCGAGTATGCGGTCTTGTCGGGGAAGATATCGGCAAAGGCGGTACGAGAGTAGTCGTCAATGGCGACAAATAGGTATTCTCTCGGTTGCGCGGCGGCTTCTCCTCGCAGGAGCGGCAGGCGCTTGGTATCGAGATGCAGCATTTCACCCGGTATCGATTTCTCGTATCGGTTCAATCGATGGGCTTTGCGGGCGAGCTTCTCTCCCACGCGCTTTTCGGTGCGAGCAAGCTTTTGGAACCCGTACAGGATGGTGCGATATCGGTGATTCATCGAGGAACGATTCTCGAAGACGTTCAGTCGGGCATCTTTAAGTGTCTCGTATACGGTTTCTCGGGAGACTTTGTATTCTCGGGCCAAATGGGTCGCTTGAGCTCCCATACCCCATCTGCGGAACATCTCACGCCGTTGGTACGGCAACAATTTGGTATTCTTGTGCATGCAAGAGGCGCTAACGATTAAATGGTCTGAACACCAAAATCGTACCGCGCCTTTTGCGCTTTCAATGAACTCGTCGACGCGAAAAGTGTCAACAACCCGATACTAACGTACAGGCAAAATTGACAAATCAGATTTATGCTGAATACTTCACTCAGACCACTCTTTGTCACCCCAGGAGTCATCCAGTAATGCGCCAATACATTGCCACAGCCGTTCTCTCGCTGCTTATAATTGCAGTTGCTTTCTCTATAGCCGACCAGCAGTACACCCCAACGAGCGGCTACGTCCAGCCAAATACTCATGTCGCCAAGAACTAAAGCTGGAATCCGGACCCTGACCCGCGAGCTTCGCAGGAAGCCGCGGGTCGTTGTTTTATACGCGAACGGTTTGCATAATCGCCGCAACACGCTAGGATTCGAAACTGAAACACGTTCTTTTTGGAGACAGAATTGACACAGCAAGAACCACCATCCTCTGAACAAGTCCGCGAGTTCTTCCGACGGCTGCAAGGGATTGATTGGCGGAATGTCTCGGGAAACGGATTGGGAACCCTCCTCGGGTTGCCCGCGCAGGATTTCGCAAATCGATTCGAGATCATCGTGTCGAACGGCGGAAATTTCCGCGTTCCGTGTCCGCCGCTTACCGTAGATCGGAAGCGGCTTTTCCATCCGTCGGAGTTCGTCAGGCAGCCAGGATGGGGCATCTGGCGAGGTCCGCGCGAAGGGGACGGCTTGACCGGCGAGGAACGGCAGGACGCGCGTTCCTTGGCGCTCACGCAGATCGATTTCGCAAAAGTGAAATTCGTTTCGCATCCATCATCGAAAACGGCGGACGATAAAGTTCGCCTGCTCGCAGAAATCGGATGCGTCCGCCTTGATGCGCAAATCGCAAGGGCATTGCTGATTCAAGAAGGACAGCGAACGCTCGAATGGTTGCACGTCATGCACCCATCCATCCGGCAAATTGAATTTCTCGGTACTGAGTTGCGCGGTCCGGACGGCGGGCGTTACCACGTTATTCTGTGCTGCGGGACGGACGGCGCATGGAGTTGCGACATACGCTGGTTCGAAAGTCCCGGCAACAAGAATCGTTACTGCCCGACGATGTCGAACGACCTCGCTGCCTAATCGCGAGGATATCAAGAACCGCGGTCGCCGTAAACGGTGGCCGCGGTTTTCACTTTGATATACTGAACTCATGAACCACACGCCGCAAATCAAAAAAGCGATTCAATTTGCGGCGAAAAAACATAACGGTCAGATGCGGCGCGAGGCGGAGCCGTTGCCGTACATCACACATTTTTTTTCGGTGGCGCTGCTTGTCGCCGAGGATTCGGATGGGCAGAGTGGCGCCGATGACGATGTTGTGACGGCCGCGCTTTTGCACGACACGATTGAAGATACCGGCACGATGCGCGAGGAAATCGCCGCCGTTTTTAACGAACGAGTCGCAACGCTTGTGGAGTCGGTAAGCGAGTTGAAAGAAATCGACGGAAAGAAGCTTGGCTGGAGGGAGCGAAAAGAGGATTATCTGCGCCGTCTTGAAGAGGCGAACGACGATGCGGTGCTCATTGCCGTTGCGGATAAAATCGACAACATCGAAAGCAAGATTGAGGCGTATGCAAAGGAAGGCGAGTCATTGCTCGCGCGCTGGCGTCAGCCGTCTGCCGACTATGCGTGGTATCACGGCGAAGCGCTGCGCATTGCGCAAAAACGATTGCCGGAACACCGGCTCACGAAGCGTCTTGCAGAAGTGCACGCACGCGAAAAAGCCGGTTAAAGAAACTTTTGGGAGGCTGATTTCGTGATATGGTGGCGTACATACAAGCTAGAACAACAAATATTTAACATGCGTCTTAAAAAAGTGGCCGAATCTGTCCCGAATGCGGTGACGCACGGAGCAAGAAGAATGGAAAGAGGAATACTCTGCAACGATACAAATGCCTGAATTGTGGATCTCAATTTCAATCACCACGGCGCGACACTGGAGTCGGTACTGAACTCTGGGAAGAATATATCGAGGGCAAGCAGACGCTCAAACAGCTCGCCAAAAAGCATGGCCGTTCGCATGTGTGGGTACGCAAACAACTTGATACGGTCAGTGTACCGATTGCCGAGACCGAACCGCACACAACTGTCGTTATTGCCGACACCACCTTCTGGGGTCGCCATTATGGCGTCTGCGTCTTCCGCGCCTGGCCGCTCGCGAAGAACATCTGGTGGCACGAAGTCGCGAGCGAGCTCATGGTCCACTATCGATACGCACGGCAGATTCTTGAGGAACGCGGCTGGGTCTTCACCGCAGCTGTGGTCGACGGACGACGAGGATTTCTCAAGGTATTTGAGGATATCCCGGTGCAAATCTGTCAGTTCCACCAAATCAAAATCGTCGGGCGATATCTCACGAGCCGTCCCAAGACCGAGGCAGGCAAGGAGCTCCTCGCACTTGTCCACACCCTCACGAAAACCGATGAGGCAACCTTTTCTGCAGCGCTCACTGTGTGGTACGAACGCTGGAAGGATTTCATCAGCGAGAAGACCGTCTCAACCTTCGAGAGCGGCAAGACGAAGTGGCACTTCACTCACAAGAATGTCCGCGCCGCATACCGATCGCTTGCAACGAACCTCTCGAATCTTTTTACGTATCAAAAATATCCGGAACTACACATACCGAACACCACCAATTCGCTCGACGGTTCCTTCTCTGCACTAAAGAAGAAACTAGGCGTGCATCACGGTCTGCGGCGCGACCGCCGGTACAAAGTCATATCCAAATTACTGCGGGATGGCGCTTAATTCAGCCTCCCATTTCTTTCTTTAAACCGAAAAAGCGGTCTTCTCGTGAGTTCAAGTCACCAAATCTTTGCACGGTCGTTCGGGTCGCGATAGAGCTTGTCGCCCTTTTTAACTCCGAACGCTTCGTAAAACTCCGGTAGGTTTGACGCCGGCCCGTTTATGCGGAATATGCCGGGGGAGTGCGGGTCGGTAAGCACGCGCATTTTTTGCGCTTCCGGCCGCATGTTTTCCGAATCGAAGACCGCAAGCCCGAGGAAAAATCGCTGTTCGGGCGTAAATCCATCGATGTCTTTTCTACCCGTTTTTGCAAGACGGAGCTTATACGCATCGAATGCGATCGAAGCACCGCCGAGGTCGGCGATATTTTCTCCGAGCGTCAGCTGGCCGTTCACTTTTACGTCGTCTGCAACCGCGTAGGTATCGAACTGTTTTTTCAAAACCTCCGCCTTTTTATCGAATCGCGCACGGTCTTCTTTTCTCCACCACGTTTTCCGATTTCCCTTGCCATCGAACTTTGCACCCTGGTCGTCAAAGCCGTGCGTAATTTCGTGGCCGATGACCGAACCGATTGCGCCGTAGTTTACGGCATCATCGGCATCAGGCGAGAAAATCGGTGCCTGCAAAATGGCGGCAGGGAAGACAATGTCATTTAACGTGAAGCTGTAGTAGGCGTTTACTGTCTGCGGCGTCATGTGCCACTCAACCCGGTCAACCGGTTTTTTCAATCGTTGTATTTCGCGGGCATGGTGAAAAAGCGTTGCACGAATCGCATTTCCGAAAAAATCATCCGGCTTGATGACGAGGCCGCGATAACTTTTCCATTTATCCGGATACCCGAGTTTGCGATTGATTTTATGCAGCTTCTCAATCGCTTTCCTTTTTGTAGCGGGAGTCATCCAGTCGAGATTTTTTATGCGCGCCTCGTATGCCTCAAACAAATCGTCCACAATCGCGACGATTTTCTTTTTCGCATCCGGGCCGAAATACGCCTGCACATACAGCTTGCCAAGCGGCTCGCCGAGCATTCCTTCGACAGCTCCAAGCGCGCGGCGCCACAACGGCTTCATAACTTTTACACCCGAAAGCGTTGTGCCGTAAAAAGAAAAATTTTCCTTAACGAATTTTTCCGAAAGTAGGCCGGATGTACCGTTAACGACGCGCCACGAGAGGTAGGTTTTCCAATCCTCAATCGGCTCCTTCTCAAGCATCGCGTTTGCGCCTTTCATAAACTCCGGTTGCATGACGACAACTTCGTTCAATTTTCCGGTTCCCAAAATGCGCAGATAGGCGTCCCAATCGATATTCGGCGCAAGGCGGCCAAGCGCCGACGCCCGCATCTTGCAATAAATCTTATCGACGTCGCGCAAATCCTCCTTCGTCATCGAAATCTTCGCGAGCGCCGTTTCGATGCGCATGACAGTCGCGCGGTCGCGCTTCGCCTCCGCGCTCGTCTTGCCCATAAGTTTAAAGATTGCTTCAACATGCTTCACGTACGCGGTGCGCACGCGAACCGATTCGGCATCGTCATTCAAATAATAGTCGCGGTCGGGCATGCAAAGTCCGCTTTGTCCGATGTAGAGAAGATATTTCTCGCTGTTTTTCAAATCCTGCTCGACCCCGAGACCCCACGGGCCGGCGCCGCCGATTTTCTCGAGATGCGCGAGCATCAAAACAAGCTGGCGGACATTTTTAATGTTTTGAATGCGATCGAGCCACGGACGAACCGGCTCTATACCGAGCGCATTCCGTCTTTTCATGTCGAATGCGGAGCAATACAAATCGCGAATCATTTGCTCTGGCGTACCGGCTTCGAGCCGCTTCATATTTTGGAGCTTGGTCACAAGAGCGCGCAATTTTTTCTCCGTGTCATACCGAAGAATGAGAAATGCGCCCCAGCGAGATTCATTTTCCGGAATCGGATTATTTTTCAGCCACGTTCCGTTTGCGTAATGATAAAAATCGTCCTGCGGCCGCACGCTTGCATCGATATTTTTCGTATCAAATCCCCATCCTTTTTTAGTCATACGAGCAGTGTACACGGCTCGGCCAACTACCTCAACTTCTTTCGCTAATTTCACCGGAGTTGCTTATCTTGCGCGCTGAATCATTTCGGTATATATCTGGTAGCAATGCGCGTTCGAACGCACACGGGACTCCTCATCGCTTCATCGATTTTTTTATTTTTGCTTATTCCACATATTGCTTTTGCGGATGGACAACTCTATATTATTCAAAATTCGGATTCGGGCGGCATGTGCACTCAAATCGGAACGTGGGACCAAGACACAGAATCATGCACATTAACTGATGATGTTGACGGATACATTGAAATAGACGATTCATTTATCACGCTTGATGGCGCGGGACATACGCTCACCGTCGATGGCCCATACAATTCCAATGGAATTCTTATATATGGGGCAGCCGCAGTAACCATAGAAAACCTTGCAATCAAGGGCGGGAACATCGCCATCTACTTCAATCGTGCAAACAACGGCAAGGCGCTGAACAATACTGTTGCTGGGTCGAATATAGGCGTTCATTTTTCCAATACCGTAGGCGGCGAAGCATCGGGCAACAGCATAAGCGAAAGCCCCGATGGATATGGCGCAAGCGGCATCGATGTTTCCGGATATTCCTACGACACCGCAATACATAACAACACTATTTCCGGCGTAAATAACGGAATTAACGCGGAGAATGTTTCGGGAGCGAGTATTCAAAATAATGACATCGATGACGTATCTACCGGAATCCGTCTTAATTCCGTTCAGACGCTCGCAGTTTTGGGAAACACGATTACGAATGCCGCCACGCAAGCTCTGTATATAAATATGTCGGGTTCAACGCAGAATACGATTAACAAAAATGCATTCGAGGACTCGGCAATCGGCGTTACCGTATTAACCCCGGGCCGTGTGATGTTTTCGCTTGCTCATCCGCTCGCCTCGAACCTTGCCGCACTGAATATCTCCGATTCGGGCGGTGGCACTTCATCGGATACAACAACATACATTTTTGGGAACGACTTTGAAAACGATGCCACACCGGCTGTTGTAAGTCCTTCGTCTCCGGTGCAATTTTGGAAAGACCTGCCGGACGGCGGAAATACGTGGGACACGTACGATGAATCGAGCGAGGGTTGCATTGATGCCGACGGCGACGGTTTTTGCGATGGCCCCTACGTCATCGATGCAACCAATAACGTTGTCGACCAATATCCGCACGCAAGACCGGCGCCTCCGGCGCCGGTCGACCCATGCGTCGCCACAAACTCATGTGTTTCAAATGTAATGTTCCTGCCCGGAATCGAGGGCAGCCGGCTGTACGAGGGAACAGGATGCGGAAAAACGGCAGAGGAGAAACTTTGGGAGCCCGCAGATGGCATCGGCGATGTTCTTTTAGGAAATCAGGACGGAAAAGTGAAGGAACTTTCTCTCGATACAAACGGCGAAAGCGTTTGCAGCGATATTTATACAAAGGACGGGGACATCATTGATTCCGCGGGCGGCAATATCTACAAATCGTTCATCGACGAAATGAACGGATTGAAGAGCGGCGGGACAATCAACGACTGGAAACCCGTTTCGTATGATTGGCGGCTTTCGCTTGATGATTTGCTGAATAACGGAACCGAGCAGGACGAGAAAATTTATTATGAACTGGCAACCGACACCCCATACATTTTACAAACACTTCGCGCTTTGGCCGCGACATCTAAGACGGGGAAGGTGACAATAGTTGCGCACAGTAACGGCGGCCTTGTGGCAAAGGCGCTTTTGAATGAGCTTGGCGACGCCGACGCCGCGAAGCTGGTCGACAAAGTAATCATGGTCGCCGTGCCGCAAAGCGGCGCGCCCGCGGCAATTGGTTCGACACTCGTCGGCTATGATGCGGGTATTAACGCGTATGGAGTTTACAGCGTTGTATCCAACGAAGCGGCCCGTTCGCTCGCGCAAAACTCGCCGATGGCATATCACTTGCTTCCATCGGAAGAGTATCTCGAGAGTATCGCGCCGGATGCCGCTCACCATGTCGCCACCTTTGAGGGCGATGGATATTCAAAAGAAATTGCCGCGTATGGCAGTAACATCGGCAATCTTGCAGACCTCGATAGTTATCTGCTCGGCAAGGACGGCGGCCGGCAAAAACCGGCCGATGATGATTTGAGCACCGCCGAAGTTTTAAATCCGACTCTCATTGATTACGCAAACAAAGAGCACTCCGTGCTCGATGCCTGGACGCCTCCTGCCGGAATTGAGGTTGACCAAATCGCAGGATGGGGCATCGATACCGTCGCGGGAATTGATTTCTACACACAGCCGGCACCCACGGATATTCTTTCGGCCTTCGGCGTTGGACCCGGAACGGTTCGAGAATATCGACCGATTTTCACCGAGGATGGGGATGATACGGTTCCTGTGCCAAGCGCTCTAATGATGGCGGAGAATGCGAACGTGAAGAGATACTGGCTCGATTTGCATTCATATCTAAAAAATGAAAACGTCGAACGTACACACAAAGACATATTTGAAGTCCCGTTTCTTAGAGATTTCATAAAGGAGATTCTTGAGAATCAAATGACCAGCTATCCAGAATATATATCCTCAACGTCGCCAGCGCCAATCACTCCCAGCAAAAAGCTCATCTTCTTTCTCCATTCGCCGCTCACACTTCAACTTACGGATTCTTCCGGCAACACGACCGGTCTTGCGCAAGACGGTTCGATTTCTGAAAACATTCCCGATTCAAGTTATGGCGAGTTTGGCGATGTGAAATACATCATTGCTCCGGAAGGCGGGCAATATCAGCTTTCAATGCACGGGCAAGCAACCGGTTCCTTCTCACTCGATATGCAAGAGTTCTCCGACGACACCATTACAGCTTCAAGCACAATCGCAAATATACCGACGACGGCAAGCACAACTGCAAATCTCACCATTTCAAACGGTATCGGCACCGTTTCGACACTCACCGTCGACGAGAACAGCGACGGAAAGGACGTTATCACGATTCAACCGGTGCCCGGGAAAATATCGAACTATATACCGCCGCAATCCATATCTGCGCCGGTTTCTGCACCGACTCCAATCTTCGCACATGCAAGCGCGGGAGCAATTTCAATACCGGTCATACTTTCACCTGTCTACGCCACGTCCACTGCACACACAACCGCATCAAGCACACGGCATATCCAAGCATTGGTCCAACCCCTCAAACAAATCAAGGTATCGACGACTACGGCGATAATCATCCATCGAAAGCTACTGAAAGTCTCAGCCGCGCAAAAGAAAACTACTCAGCCCGTCCCGCAATCCGCCGCCGCACTCAACGCAACTTCTCAACAGCCGGCGCTCACAAATCTTGGCTCGGCAGTTTACAATGGTTGGTATGGAATTCTGGTTATACTGAGAAAACTATTCTAAAAATGAAGATTGTTTTTTTTCGATTTCTCCCTTTGATATTGGCTATCTTGGTTATTGCCTCAAGATTTTTTAGTCTTTGGTGCACTGACACTGGTCGTATATGCTACCAAACATTCTTAAACGCATATTTTCTTGTAGATGTTATAAATCCATTGTATGTTTTTTCTATTTTCTTTCTATATATTGCCATCGGTTTATTGATTGTTTCCGATAGTGTATTTTCTTCTTGGCTTAAATTCGCAAAGTGGGCTCTCCCAATCTCGCTTCTGTTCATTGCAATTACCCCCGTCGGCAGCTCAGGTGGATTTATAGATATATTCCCATTCTACCGAGCGGACGCCGCCCGTCTCGCCGGAGAAATCTTTGCCGTCGCAAGCCTTATTCTGATTGTTTGGGAATCCATCCCGATCCGCCGCAAAAAAAGTTAAGCCTTCGGAAGGTCTGAACTTCAGTTCGAATGAGCCATTTATATGACAATAGGTATGATATATCATACCTTCCATCCATTTTCACTTATGCTTAGATTATCCGGCGGCTATCCTTCAAAACCCAAAAGCTTGTTGAGCTGTTGCCAGCGTTTTCCTGCTCGCGGAGGCATTCCCAGATGGAGAATGCGAATAAAAGCATCGACAGCAGATTCCTCTTCAAAATGTCTCGTGTGCTTGCGTGCATAGGACGCGATCTTACGATAGCCGCCCGACTGAATGTCTTTCCAAATTCGCACGACCGTCTGCCGCGTAACGCCAAGCGATTCTTCAACTTGCGTGAAGGAGTATCCGCGCACCAACAGTATGACAATAGCGAGACGCTTGGCAAGCATTACGCGTTCGGTCTGCGAAAAAAGTTCATCGGCGAATATGTGCGCATCTTTTTTCGTACGTGCTACGGTTAAAAATGTCAGAAACTGATCTGCGAGTTCTGCCGCGATTTGTTTTTTGATTTTCTTTCTGGATACGTGCGCCATGGTGGTATGATATATCATACCATCCAATAGTCCGTGATTCTCCATAGGCCAAATAGTAGCCCAAGATATCACTTCATTTTAGGAAGAAAGATGGTATCTTTTTTCGTATGACCGTTGAAGAAGTACGGAAACGATATTTGGATTTTAGGCACGCATGGTAAATTACGAAGTCCCATTTTTCTTAAATAACGCCGACGACACACATTGCTTTCAAGCAAGTATAAAAATGGTACTGAAATACGGGTATTCAGACTCTGTTGGCACAGCTCCCGTATCATGGAAGCTATGTACACGCTCAAACAAATTCCGTCTGAAGTGCAGATTAGAAAGTTTTTGCGGCGAACGTTGTTCGGAAAGAATGTGTTTTGCCCGCTCTGCCGCTCGCGCAGGATTGTGCGGTACGAAGACCGGTACCGGTGTGTTGCCTGCCGCCGAAGGTTCTCGCTCCTCTCGCATACCTGGCTCTCAAACCTCAAGCTTCCGCTCCAGACGTGGTGGATGCTCCTCTGGTGCTGGACGATACGAGAACCCGTCTTGCAGGCCATGGAGCTCACGCATTTGCCTGAACGAACGATACGCCGCTGGTATGCCACCTTTCGTGAGCATTTGCCCCAAGAAGAGCATATTCTCGAGCGTATCGTGCAGATGGACGAGGCATATTTCAAGAACGCAGCTCTCGTGATGGCCAAGCAGAAAGGAACGAGAAAGCTTGCCTATACCGTCATGCACAATCGCTTCCCGAACAAGACGGACGTGATGGACTTTCTCTTTGCCAAAGTGAAGCCGGGGAGCGAGTTGTGGACCGATGGCGGTTCGATATACCGGGGTGTCGGCAAGCGATGGCCGGTCTCCCACAGCAGAGACATTCATTCAAAATTCGAGTTCGAACATACCTCCGAAATCGAAGGCGTGTTCGGCGTATACCGCACCTTTGTGCGGAGGATGTATCATCATCACTGGAGCGAGAACCTCGAGCAATACGTGAGGGAATTCTGCTTCAGATTTTCCTCACCGGAATTGTTCGGAAATCCGCGCACTTACTTATTAAAATCATTAACGCTTGTGCCAACTCGTTCTTAATACCCTGAAATACTTTCTTCCCGAAAAGGACTTTTCATGGGATGAACTGGAGCGCATCACCGCTAAGCCGCGAGGCAAGTGGACGTGGCCCGTTGCAGCGATGCTTTGGCTGGTCGAGAACGGATTTGAAATCAAAGATATTGAGACGTTTGATTACGGTCGATTTGTGCAAGAAAGGGAGAAATATCTTTTGGAAACGTACGGTGAAGAGGTCGCGGCGGCGCAGATTAGAAACAGCGATATTGAACAAGAACGAGATTTGAGCGCGGAGTTCATAAAGAAGATTTCCTATTCGCAATCAATGCCCGGTGAGAATGATTTGAAGTCACTTCTCGAACAGGGATTCCTCTGCATATGTGCAATTGACTCGGGAAGTTTGGCCGGAGAAAGCGAATACTCCTCACATTCTGTCGTATTGAAGGGCTACACAAACGATGCTTTTATTCTTCATGATCCCGACGTGCCGCCCGTTGAGAATAGAGAGGTACCGTTTAATAAATTCGAGCAGGCATGGGCGTATCCGAACGCTGCAGCAAAAAATGTGCTTGCAGTACGTATGAAACAATCGTAAACGCCATACTCGAATCCGCGAGGCAGAGATTATAAAAAAGTGGTATCTTTTTTCGTATGACCGTTGAAGAAGTACGGAAACGATATTTGGACTTTTTTGAGAAACGCGGACATAAGATTATTCCGTCGGCTCCGATTGTGCCCGAAAATGATTCGACGACGCTTTTTACTTCAAGCGGCATGCAACCCTTGGTGCCGTATTTGCTCGGCCAGCCGCATCCGGAAGGGAATCGCCTCGTCGACTCGCAACTGTCTTTCCGCGCGGAAGATATCGAAGAAGTCGGCGACAATCGCCACACGACTTTTTTTGAAATGCTTGGCAATTGGTCACTTGGCGATTATTTCAAACAGGAACAGCTTCCGTGGTACTTCGAATTTCTTACAAATGCTGATGAAGGTCTCGGACTGAATCCGGAAAAATTATACGTGACGGTTTTCGGTGGGGATGAGGAATCGGGCATGACGGCGGATCAAGAATCAGCCACAATATGGAATGAACTTTTCACTGCAAAGGGAATTGATGCAAAATTTGTTGCGGTCGGAACGGAGGAACGCGGTTCGGAAATCGGAATGCAAGGCGGTCGCATTTTCTCGTATGGCGCGAAAAAAAATTGGTGGAGCCGAGCAGGAGTCCCATCAAAAATGCCCGCGGGAGAAATCGGCGGTCCCGATTCTGAAATGTTTTATGACTTCGGCACTCCGCACGACAAAAAATTCGGTGAGGAATGCCATCCAAACTGCGACTGCGGCCGCTTCATCGAAATCGGCAACTCGGTCTTTATGCAATTTATCAAGCAAACCGATGGAAGCTTTAAAGAATTGCCGAAACGAAATGTCGACTTTGGGGGAGGACTGATACGCATGCTGGCTGCAACCGTTCCAAACGCCCAAGATGTTTTTGCGGCGGATATATTTGATAATGGCAAAGACGCCCTTGAGAAGCGGTCGGGAAAGAAATATGGTGAAGACGCTCACGCAACACGTTCGTTCAGAATTATTCTTGATCATACCCATGCAGCGGCTTTCTTTATCGCTTCTGGCATTCGTCCATCAAACACCGAACAGGGCTATATTTTGCGGCGACTGATTCGCCGTGCGATTCGCGAGGCAGACAAACTTGGCATTAAAGATGCAGTTCTTGCCGAGGTCGCACATAGTTTTGGGGATGCTTATGCGGCTACGTATCCGTTTGTGCGGGAACAGGCACTGTTGATTCGCGATGAGCTTGAAAAAGAAGAGACGCAATTTCGAAAGACGCTGGCGCACGGTTTGAAAGAACTTGAGAAAATGGGGTATATCATCGATGCGTTCGTATTGTTTACGACTTATGGTTTTCCAGTTGAACTGACACAAGAAATCGCGAGCGAACACGGAATTTCACTCGATATGGCTGCAGTGCAAAAGAAAATGGAAGAACACCAGGCGCTTTCGCGCGCAGGTGCTGCGCAAAAGTTTGCCGGAGGGCTTGCCGACAATGCCGAACAGACCGTGCGGTATCACACTGCGCATCACTTGCTTTTGAAGGCGCTTCAAAAAGTGCTGGGCGATGATGTGCATCAGCGCGGTAGCAACATCACGAGCGAACGTTTGCGCATTGATTTTTCATACGGACAAAAAATGACACCGGAACAAAAAGCCGAGGTCGAGCGTATCGTAAATGAGAAAATAGCCGAGGAGTTGCCGGTGATACGCTCCGTGGTGCCAAAAGACGAGGCGGACAAACTCGGCGCGGAACACGAATTCGGCGCGACGTATCCCGATCAGGTGAGCGTCTACTCGATTGGACCGAAAGACGCGACTGAAGCCGAGCCGAAATTCGTCGAGGCATTTTCAATCGAGTTTTGCGGCGGACCGCATGTGCAAAATACGCGGGAACTTTCGGAAGGAGGCAAGAAATTTAAAATTCTAAAAGAAGAAGCGTCGTCGGCCGGCATTCGCCGCATCAAAGCGGTGCTAGAATAGATAAATGGGCTTCTTGAATTCGACAAAAAAAAATTCTCATTCGGCCGTACTCATTGATGTCGGCGTGCATTCCGTCGGCGGCGCATACGCGAACTATGTTCCCGGAGAACTGCCGACCGTTTTGTATGCGCGGCGCCTACCCGTTGAACGAAAGTCCAATGAACCCGCCGAAGAGGCGATGCTCCGCGCGCTTCTGATTCTCGTCAATTCGCTCGTAACCGAGGGGGCTCCGGCGCTTGCGCGCGCGACCGGCAGCGGCACAGCCGACACCATTCTAGTTTCGATTGATTCGCCGTGGCAGGACACGACGGTGCGCGTCGAGCATATCGAACGGGACGCGCCGTTTCTGTTTACGAAGGCGCTTGTCACAAAAGCAATGGAGAAGAATGAGGTCAAAACCGACAAAAAACTGATCGTCGATGAAAGTGTCATCGGCACAATTTTGAACGGCTATGTGGCAAGAAATCCTTACGGCAAAAACGCGCATCGCGCGACGGTCATCATTCTTTCCTCAAAAATCGACGAGACGGTCGTGAAAAACACCGACGCCATGTTGCGAAGCGCCTATCATACGAGAAATATTCTTTCTATCGGCGGCGGTTCGCTTCGTTTTCAGACCATGTTGCGGGCATTTCCGCACGAAAACGACGCGCTTATTATCGATGCGGTCGGGCCGATAACGTCCATCGCCATAGTTCGCAACAGAATTTTGGCCGTTATCGTCGATGTGCCGGACGGCAGCGAGAATCCATGGACGGAAGATGTAGAACGCGAGCTGTCCGAACTTGCCAAAAATTATCCGCTGCCGAGAACGATTCTCCTGCTCGGCGGCGAACCGGAAACGGCCGAAATGAAACGCGAACTGAGCGCAACCGTACTGGAGAAGCTCTGGCTCTCGAACAATCCGCCGAAAATCGTCACCGTGCTACCTAGCCACCTCAACGGATTGGTACGGCAGTCGGCCGCACCGGCACCCGACCTCTCGCTTTTGCTCATGGCTTTGTACTTGTCGTACCGTTCGGATGAGCGTAAATAGTACTATGCACAGACGGTGCGATTTGCCGCTGCCGAAAACTGATATACTTCAAAAATGCCTACACTAAATGACATAATTCCGCCCTCGCGGCGCAGGGAAGTCGGACCGTCCGGTCCTGCGGATAGTCAATCCGGTCCGCCGCAACGGCTCTCACGCTCGCCTCAGCGCCGGAATCGCTTTCCGTGGGGAACGCTTATCGCCGTAGTAATTATTGTAGCGGCATCGGCGGGTGTTTTGATGTATTTTTCAACCGCGCGGGTGGAAGTAACGCCAAACACCATCAACGCCGCGGTTCAGAACTCTTTCACCGCAAGCAATGCGCCCGTTTCCGCAAGCACGACCGGACAGACCGCAAACGCGCTTCCATACCAGATAATCACCGCTCAAAAAGTAGCATCGCAAGACGTAAAGGGCACGGGCACCAAGACCGTAAACTCGCTTGCGTCCGGCACCATCACCATCTACAACACGCAGGCAAAAGTGCAGCGGCTTGTCGCAACGACGCGCTTCGCGACGGCTTCGGGACTTATATTCCGCATTCATACGGGTGTGACAGTTCCGGCCGGTAGCAACGCAAAACCGGGCAGCGTATCCGCGACGGTGTATGCCGACCAAAACGGCAGTACGTATAACGTCGGCCCTTCCGCATTCACGCTTCCCGGATTGGCGGGAACGCCGCAGGCGGCAGCAGTGTACGCCCGTTCGACGGCCGCGTTTTCCGGTGGACAAGCGGGAACTGTTCCCGTAACCGATCCGAATACCGAGGCGCAAACCACCGGCACGCTCATCACCGCGCTCGCGCCGGACCTCGACTCGTCGCTAAAGTCGCAAATCCCTTCCGGCTATACGCTTTTGCCCGGCGCAGCAACTACGACATTCCAGGAGCTCGCACCACAGACATCTTCGAGCACCGGCATGGTTACGATTCGGGAACAGGGAACCATCACGGCCGTCGTTTTCCCGAACGCCGCGCTCGCAAAGACGATTGCATTGTCCATCAGCGGCCTCACGACCTATCAAGGCGAACCCCTCACGTTTACGCCGAGCAACAACCTGACCCTCACGCCGATAGACATCATTCCCACCGTAGATACGGCCCCTTTTAACTTCTCGCTGTCCGGCACGGCCACGCTTCTCTACACCGTCGACCCGACGCGCATCGCCGCGGCCGTTAGCGGCAAGTCGATTTCGGAAGCCGAAGTCGCGCTTACCAACTATCCCGAGGTGAAGCGGGCGATTATCACTCTGCGCCCGTTTTGGCGCCGGTCGTTCCCCGAAGACCCCTCCCAAATCACTATAACCGTCGACAATCCGTAGGGACTATTGCATAAGTTCAGATACATTTGGCAGTCCTCATAACCGAGGATATATGCGCATCAGAAGCAATTTCAGGGGTACGAAGGGCTGGTTGAGCATGTGGGAAAGGACGATACGATTGCGGCATATGCGGAAACCAAAGGAAGTCGACAGACGGGTGAAGATATTGGGATTCTGGGACATGCACGGGACGGAGGCCGCATACGACGCCTTTGGCACCTCGGAGCGCACCTTGTATCGCTGGAAGGAGGAACTCAAAGCCCACGAGGGCCGCATTGATGCACTTGACCCGAAGAGCACTGCGCCGAAGGCGCGTCGAAGGAGGACTGTTCTGCCCGAGGTCGAGGATTTCATCATCCGCGAACGACAGGCGCATCCCCGGCTTGGGAAAGCAAAGCTTGCCGTTCTCCTGCGCGAAGAAGGGCACTCCGTGTCGGAGTCATACGTTGGGCGGGTCATTCTGGATTTGAAGAACCGCGGTCTGCTCCCGCAGCAGAGCCGGCTCTCGTTCCACGCACGTACGGGCAATCACACGGAAACACCGCAGAAACGCCGTACCAAGCTTCGCCGCACCGGCAAGCGCGGCATGGAGCTCGATACCGTCGTCCGCTTCATCGACGGCGTGAAGCGGTACGTCCTCACGGCAGTGGATGTGGAGCGGAAGTTCGCCTTTGCGGGCGCGTATACGAACCACTCGTCGAGAAGCGCGGACGACTTCCTTCGCCGAGTCATCGAGGTTTGCCCCTTCGATATCGACGAGTTGCAGACCGACAACGGGAGCGAGTTCGCCAAACACTTCGAGGATGCCTGTGCCGAACTCGGGCTCACGCACTTTCACACCCGCCCCCGCACTCCCAAGATGAATGCCCACGTCGAACGATTCAATCGCACCGTCTCCGAGGACTTCATCATGCTGAATCGGGGCCTGCTGCGGGACGATATTCATTCCTTCAATCTGAAGCTTGTCGACTGGCTGATCTGGTACAACACCAAACGCCCGCACCAGTCGCTCGGCATGGTGTCCCCCTTGCGGTATATTGTGTGTACATTAACCGTCGGGGACTGCCAAAAGTACTGGACGCGTACAACTATTTGACGATTTTAGCGACACCTGCTACATTGATATGGCTCTGCATGAATGACGGCGAAAGTACAAAAACGGCGGTTGGCACCGTCGAAGAGGTGTTGCCAAACTCACTCTTTCGGGTTCGCATGTCTGTGCCGGCAGAGGAACCTTCAGACGATGCCGGCGTGAAGCCGGAGCCGGAAGAAGGAGCGATTGTTCTTGCATATCTTTCGGGCAAGATGCGGTTGCATCGCATTCGCGTTTTGGTCGGCGACCAAGTCGATATGGTGCTCGACCCGTATGGCGGCCGCGCGAGAATAGTTCGCCGATTAACATAATTTTCAGACATTACGATGAATCCCGTTCGAAATAGCGGACTGAATAAAAAACTGTTAAAATCGGCTAAATTATAAGATGTTCAAAATAATCATGGGTTTCGCGCGATAGAAATGTCCGCGTCCTATTTCTAACAGGATGAAAGTTCGTGCTTCAATTAAAGTTCAGCAACCGGGAGATCAGCTCGTCCGCCGCGGCGGGCGTCTGTATCGTATTAATAAAAAGAATCCTCGACGCAAGGCGCGTCAGGGGTAAATTATTTTCGTATGCGTATCGCAGGCGTTACCATTCCCGATAACAAACAACTCGCGTACTCGCTGCCGCTTATTTTCGGCATCGGCCCGGCACGTGCCCGCGAGATTTTGAAAGAGGTCGGCGTCGTTCCGACAATGAAAGGCAGCGACCTTACGCCCGATGAGGAAGTAAGAATCCGCACGCTAGCGGAAGGTTTTACCATCGAGGGTGAGCTTCGCCGAGAAATCGGCCAGAACATAAAGCGTCTGAAGGACATCCGTTCGATTCGCGGCGATCGCCATGCGCGAGGTTTGCCGGTTCGCGGCCAGCGCACCAAGACCAACTCGCGCACGCGCCGCGGCAACGTCAGGAAGACGATGACCTCGGGACGCCGTACGCTTGAAAAAACATAATTAATCTATGGGAAAAAAACGCATCATCAAGAAGAGCGGCAAAGGCATGGATCAGGGGCGCAAAGAGCGCGCTCTTTCGAAGGCCACGAAACGCCACCTCGAGAAAGGCGTGTTGCATATCGAGGCGACTTTCAACAATACGAAGGCCATCCTTACGGACGAGAAGGGCAATGCGATTGTGTCTTCTTCCGCGGGCGCTCTCGGTTTTTCCGGAGCCCGCAAATCCACGCCGTATGCCGCCGCGAAAGTCGGCGAATTTCTCGGCGAGAAAGGAACGATGATCGGCATCAAGGAAGCATCGGTTGTCATCCGCGGCGTTGGCGCGGGACGCGAGTCGGTGCTTCGCGCATTCTCGGGCAAGGGCATTCAAATCCGCGCCATCAAAGATGTGACGCCGATTCCGCACAACGGTCCGCGCCCGCCGAAGCCGCGCCGCGTGTAATTTTTAATGCCATGATTACCGGTCCACGATACAAAATTGCGAAGCGCCTCGGCGCAACCGTCTTTGAAAAAGCGCAGACACAAAAGTTTGCGCTCTCCGCGGAGCGTTCCGCCAAAAACAAGCGCCGCGGCCGCGGCCGTCAGAGCGAATACGGAAAGCAGATGCTCGAGAAGCAGAAGGTGCGCGTTACCTACGGCATGACGGAGCGCCAGTTCGGCAATTACGTCGCGAAGGCGCTCGATGCGCACGACATAAAGCCGATTGAACGCCTCCACGAGCTTCTCGAAATGCGCCTCGACAATGTCATTTGGCGTCTCGGCTTGGCGTCTACGCGGCGCTCGGCGCGCCAAATGGTGGCACACGGCCACGTTTTGGTGGGAGGCAAGAAGGTGCGCGTGCCGTCGCACATGCTTTCCGTTGGCGAGCACATCGCGATTCGCGAGGGTTCGAAGGAACACGGTTCTCTTGTTGGATTCGGCGAGCGCTTTGCGGAGCGCCCGCTTCCGTCATGGCTTTCGTGGAATGCGAAGTCGATGGAGGGCAGCATCATCGAACGTCCGACAGCCGCATCCGCGGACGTCGCGGGCGATTTGGCGGCCGTGCTCTCGTTCTACACGAGATAATTTATAATTGGTAATTACGATTGCGTTATGGAATACCACATCACACTCCCGAGTAAGCCTCGCATTGTTTCCGAAGAAGGACTGCAGGGCGTTTATGAAATCGATTCGCTCTATCCGGGCTACGGGCATACGCTCGGCAACTCGCTTCGCCGCATTATTCTTTCCTCTCTTTCGGGCGCGGCAATCACACAAGTGAAAATCGAGGGCGTTCCGCATGAGTTTGCGACTATCGACGGTGTTCGCGAAACCGTCATGGAGCTTTTGCTCAACTTGAAACGCGTTCACTTCGTGCTTCATGGCGACGAGCCGCAGACCATTTCCCTTACCGCAAAAGGCACGGGCGAAGTCACTGCAAAGAATTTCAATTTGCCCTCGCAAGTTGAAATTAAGAATCCGACCCAGCATCTCGCCGACCTCTCGGGCAAGGCATCGCTCGAACTCGAAGCGACTATCGAGCGCGGCCTCGGTTATGTTTCGCGCGAAGTCCTCACGAAGGACAAGGTGGACATCGGCACTATCGCGCTCGATGCGACCTTCACGCCGATTCGCCGCGTCAACTATGAAGTCGAAAACATGCGCGTCGGCGACCGCACGGATTTCAATCGCCTCCGCATTCTTATCGAGACCAACGGCACTATCGCGCCTCGCGAGGCGCTCGAGCAGTCGATTGAAACGATGATTCATCAGCTTCGCGCCGTTATCGGATTCCAGGAGAGCGCACCGGCAGCAGCTGAGGAGGGCGCACCGGAAAAAAAGGGCGGTAAAAACGCCGCGGCCGAAGGATTTGCGGATTCAACAAAAGTTAAAATTGCCGATCTCGGCATTTCTTCCCGTATCGTATCGGCTCTTGCCGATGCGGGCATCAAAACGACCGCCGGACTCATTCGCAAGACACCGAGCGCGCTCAAAGAACTCGACGGCATCGGAGACAAGGCCGTGAGCGAAATTTCGGAGGCGCTCGCCGGCTTCGGGCTTACCCTCAAGGGAGAATAATTAATCCGGTATGGCATTTACTAAAAAAGCACGAACCTTTGCTCGACCGAGCAACCAGCGGCGAGCGCTCATCCGCTCGCTGGCGCGTTCGCTCGTGCTTGAAGAGCGCATCTCGACCACCGAAGCAAAAGCGAAAGCCCTCCGCCCGTTTGTAGAGCGCCTCGTGACCTACGCAAAGAAGAATACGCTTGCAAGCCGCCGGCTCACCAAGACCCGCCTCGGCGACGATGAAGCCGTCAAAAAGCTTTTCGACTCAATCGGTCCTCGCTACGCGACACGCGAGGGCGGCTACACCCGCGTCGTGAAGCGCACAACCCGCGGCAAAAATGACGCGCGCAAGCTTGCGTATATCGCATTTGTCTAGTATTTATAACAGCATCATGACTCCTAACACGAAGCCACAGCCGACGACGTACACTATCGATGCGACCGATCGCACGCTTGGACGCGTTGCGAGCGAGGCGGCTCATGCGCTTCTCGGAAAGCGTTCAACGCTTTTCGCAAAGAACATCGCGGTGCCGACAACCGTCATCATCGAGAACGCAAGCAAGCTCCACCTGCCGGCGCGCCGCACGAAAGGAAAGGTCTACACGCACTACACCGGCTACCCGGGCGGTCTTCGCGAAATGACAATGGAGCAAATGATTGAGAAGAAGGGCATTGCGGATGTCGTACGGAAAACGGTTGACGGAATGATTCCGCGCAACAAGCTTCGCGCACCGCGCATGAAGAATCTTATCGTGAACGCATAAATTTTATGGCAACAGAATTCATCACCGCAGTAGGACGAAGAAAGACCGCCATTGCGAGCGTTCGCATAGCAAAGGCCGCAAAAAGCAGCGTCGTGATTAACGGCAAGAGCCCGAAGGACTATTTCAAAACTAACGAGCGCGCAAAAGTCGCCGAGGAAGCACTCGCGACGGCAGAGAGCGCAGAGAACTACGCGGTCGTCGCGCATGTTTCCGGCGGCGGCATCGCGGCACAGGCAGATGCCGTGCGCCACGCAATCTCCCGCGCCATCACAAAGGCAGAGCCGAAGACCCGCACGGTCTTGAAGGCCGCAAAGTTTTTGAAGCGCGACCCGCGCGCCAAAGAGCGCAAAAAGCCGGGACTTGTTAAAGCGCGGAAAGCGAAACAGTGGAGTAAACGTTAGTAGAAATTAAAAGACCGCCACAAGCGGTTTTTTAATTGCGGATACTGTACACTTTAGAAAATTATGCGATATTCTATTCGATATGAAGTATATCATTTTTGTACTGCTAACACTTTTTACCGTCGCAATTCTATTGCCGTACCCTTTTCAACGCTACCAATTGTCATCAAACACTATAATTAATTCGGCCAGCAGTACAATCATGTTCCCTGCAATGGTGCCAGTATTCGCGCCATGGGTACCAATCTTCTCAAAGTATTTGGGTCTATTTCCGGCAATTGGCTATTATGATTTGCATATCGAAAACCACACCTTGGCATTTGATTGGGTATATTCATGGGCAGTACCTAAGGATGATCCATTAATGCCCTACATTTCGGGCCGTATTCCAACCGGCTTTACAGGAAGCTCAGTGCAGAACCCAGACGCGTATGAAATTATGCCGAACTCGTCTTATGTAATATCGCAAATTCCACTTCAAATCGCGGTTGAACAAACCAGTTTCCTTGCATCTTGCGGCTTTGTCAAAAAGGGAGTCGGAATCCAGGATGTTTGCCCAAGTCATCCCCAATTTCCGAAAGCGTCATCGTTAAGCGTCTATGCAACACCGAATCTCTCTTCATGGATAGTCCAGACCTTATTGATTTTGGTTTTCTGGATGGTTGCCATTAACAACTTTTTGGAATTCGTGAGGGTAGATAATAAACGGATTTAGAACTTTTTTGACATCGCACCATTTTTCGGGCATATTTAGCATATGGCTATAACTTTTGGAAAAAGTTCGCCCGACTCCGCCAATGCGGCGGAGTTTAGGGATGAACCAGAAGATGTTGAGTTTGAGGCCGATCCTAAAACTTCCTTCGGAAGTTCGGACGACGACGCGCTGAATGCAGCATCGTCGAAGGCGGCGAAATTGCGCGAGGAGCTGTCAGCGTGCAAAAAGGAAAAGCAGGAATACATGGACGGTTGGCAGAGAGCCAAAGCCGACTATGTAAATGCGCTCAAGCGTTTTGGCGACGAGTCGAAGGTGTCCGAGTTTCGCGGCAAAGTCAAAGCCGTCGAGACGCTTTTGCCCGCATTTGACGCGCTTGAGCGCGCAAAAGAACACGGCGAAATTCCCGAGGGTTTTCAGGCAATCGCAAAACAGCTTGAAAGTGCGTTTGCTTCGCTCGGTCTTGAGGAAGTGGGCGTTGTCGGCGAACCCTTCAATCCGGCGCTCCACGAGGCATTCGGCCAAGACGCAACGAACGACGCGACGAAAGATGATACTATTACGGCAATACTTGAGAAAGGGTGGAAGATTGGAGAAGATATCATTCGCGCCGCTAAAGTCCGCGTGGCGCACTTTGCAAGCGAAAAATAAGAGGTATAAAATAGACACCTAACTTTATAAAAATATATGGCAAAAATACTTGGCATTGATCTGGGTACCACGAACTCCGCGATGGCTATCGTCGAAGGCGGCGAGCCGCGCGTTTTGGAGAATGCCGAGGGCGCGCGCACGACTCCTTCCATCGTCGCGGTGGGGAAGAACGGCGAGCGCATCGTCGGCACGCTCGCAAAACGCCAGTCAGTTACGAATCCGCTCAACACGATTTTCCAAATTAAGCGTTTTATCGGCCACTCTTTTGACGAACCGGAGGTGCAAAAAGACAAGGCGGTTGTGCCGTTTGAAATGCGCAAAGGAGAGACCGGCGGCATCGAAGTGAAGATGACCGACAAGTGGTATCGCCCCGAAGAGATTTCCGCAATGATTCTCGGCAAGTTGAAGGCGGATGCCGAGGCGAAACTAGGCGAGAAAATCACTGAAGCGGTCATCACCGTGCCGGCGTACTTCAACGACGATCAGCGAAGCGCGACAAAGGCCGCGGGTCAAATTGCCGGACTCGACGTAAAGCGCATCATCAACGAGCCGACCGCTGCCGCGCTCGCATACGGATTTAACAAAAAGAAAGACGAGAAGATTGCGGTTTTCGACTTTGGCGGCGGAACGTTTGACATATCCGTCCTTGAAGTCGGCGGAGACGTCATCGAGGTGAAGAGCACCGACGGAGACGCGCATTTGGGCGGAAAAGACATCGACCAGAAAATCATCAACTGGCTCGCCGATGAGTTTAAGAAGGAAAGCGGCATTGATGTGCGAAGCGACGCGCTTGCCCGACAGCGCCTCGACGAAGCAGCCGAAAAGGCGAAAATCGAGCTTTCAAGCGCGATGGAGACGGAAGTCAACATTCCGTTTCTCACCTCCGACGCAAGTGGCCCGCGCCACCTCCTAATAAAAATGACACGCGCAAAGCTTGAAGAGCTTTCGAGCGAATTCGTAGACCGCGCAATGGCAATCACGAAGCGCGCTATGGAAGCGTCGCCATTTAAGATTCCCGACATCAACGAAGTGATTCTGGTCGGCGGACAGACACGCATGCCGGCGATTCAATCGGCAGTTGAAAAATTCTTCGGCAAGAAGCCGAACATGAGCGTGAATCCGGACGAAGTGGTTGCCATCGGCGCCGCAATTCAGGCCGGCATTTTGCAGGGCGACGTGAAGGACATTCTTCTTGTCGACGTCATTCCGCTTTCGCTTGCAATCGAAACCATGGGCGGCGTTGCGACGAAACTCATCGAGCGCAACACGGCAATTCCGACGAGCCGCTCGCAAACGTTTTCCACTGCGGCCGATAATCAGCCGTCAGTCGAAATTCATATTACGCAGGGCGAACGGGCAATGAGCGCCGACAACAAGTCGCTTGGAAAGTTTATGCTCGACGGAATTCCACCTGCACCGCGCGGCATGCCGCAGGTTGAAGTGACTTTTGACGTTGATGCTTCCGGGATTCTCACGGTTAAAGCAAAAGAAAAGACAACGGGTAAAGAGCAGAGCATTCGCATCGAGGGTTCGACCGGACTTTCAAAAGATGACATCGAAAAAATGAAAGCCGACGCCGAGGCGAATGCCGCAGAGGATGAGAAGCGCAAGCAGCTCGTGGAGTCGCGCAATTTGGCCGACCAAGCCGTATACGCGGCGGAAAAAGCAATCAAGGAGCACGGCGAAAAGGCCGGCGCCGAAGTCGTGAAAGAAGTGCAGGACAAAGTCGATGCGCTTAAGACGGCGCGCAACAGCGAAGACCCCGCAATCATTAAGACAGCAACCGACGCGCTTACGGCGGAGCTTTCAAAAATCGGCGAGGCGATGATGAAGCAACAGAATGCAACCCCGCCGCCGTCAGACGGCGGCGGAGAGACACCTCCTCCTGACGCGGCCGGTCCGACCGACGCAGAGTTCAAAGAGAAACCATAATCGGAAATCGTTATCAACAGGCGGCGCGGTTTACCGCGCCGCCTGTTGTTTTGCATTGAAAAAATAGGAGCGTATAATGATGGCACCCTATGCCAAAAGATTACTACAACGTACTCGGCGTCGATAGAAAAGCGACGCCTGACGACATAAAAAAAGCATTTCGGAAGCTCGCGCACAAATATCATCCCGACAAAGGAGGCAATGCGGATAAGTTTAAAGAGATTACCGAAGCGTATTCGGTTCTTAGTGATGATAAGAAGCGCCGCGAATACGACGCGTACGGACAGGCGTTTCAAGGCGGCGGCGGCTCACGCTCAAGCGGCGCCGCCGCGGGCGGCTTCGGCGGCTTTGATTTCAGCCAATTCCAGCAGGGATTTGATGCGGACGGCATGCAATTCGACTTCGGCGATATTTTCGGCGACATGTTCGGCGGCCGAAACAGCCAATCAAGAACGCCGCGCGGGCGCGACATTTCTATCGACCTTGAAATTCCATTCAAAGATGCCGTGTTCGGCACGACGCGCACGGTGCTTCTCGCCAAGGTCTCGACCTGCAGCATATGCCATGGCTCGGGCGCAAAGGCGGGAACGGAACTCGACACCTGCAAAACCTGCAACGGAAGCGGCCGCGTGCACGAGACGCGCAATTCCATTCTCGGCCAGTTCACCAGCGTTCGCACGTGCACGACTTGCGATGGAAGCGGTAAAATTCCAAAAGAGAAATGCCCCGAGTGCAAAGGACATGGTGTGCTGCGAAAAGAGGAGGAAATCAAGGTCTCGATACCGTCCGGCATCGACAATGGCGAAATGATTCGCCTTCCGCAGCAGGGCGAAGCGATTAAGGCGGGCGTCGCGGGCGACCTGTACGTGAAGGTGCACGTGCAGCCCCACCGCATATTTCGCCGCGAAGGTGCAAACCTCGTGATGAATCTTCCGGTAAAACTCACCGACGCGCTCCTCGGAACAACCGTATCCATCGAGACGCTCGAAGGAAAAACACTTGAGGTAAAAATTCCCGCAATGAAACGCGCCGAAGAGCTGTTGCGCGTTGCCGGCAAAGGAGTCCCGACGGAAGGCGCGCGCGGCGACCTGATTATTCGCCTCGAAGCGACGCTTCCAAACAAGCTGTCCGGCAAAGCCCGCAAAATAGTCGAGGAGTTGAAAACCGAAGGGCTCTAGTTTGGGCGGTATATACTGTCTTGTATGAATGCCGACGCAATCGTGCAGGCGCTTCCGACGTTATCGCAATACGGGCTTAGCGCATGGGCCATTGCGAGCAATTTTTTGGTGCTCATAATCCTGTTTATTCTCTTTTACTGCTTTCTGCAGTACATCGGGCGAGGTCCGTTCGTATCGATAGTGCTCGCGTTTTATTGCGCGTACGCGGTCTACCTCGCGTTTCCGTATATGTCTTTTTTGCCCACGGCGCCGAAGCTCACGGCGCTGCTCGTGCACGTAGGACTATACGTCGTCCTAACATTCATTTTCTATATGGTGTTACGCCGCGTCGCCGCCTCCGACTTCGTGCATGTCGGCATTTTGGGAATTTTGGTGTTGCCGTTTCTCGCCTCGGCATTTTTGATGGCGCTCGCGTACCATGTCTTTCTGATTCCTTCCGTGTATAACTTTCCGTCGCAAATCTCTTTGCTGTTCGCACCTGACCAATTCTTCTTCTGGTGGTTCATAGCTCCCGCGGCCGGTCTTTTCTTTCTGGCTCAATAAATTTTGCTTTCAGTGTTATAACTAAACGATGGACGATGAAAGACGGCCAAAATTCACGTGGGCTCAAAAGCGCAAAGCGCTCTCGCGACAGCTGAATCCATACAAGGGCGTGCTCACGTTGCTCTCGATTGCGGGCATTTTTTCCGCCGCCGCTAACGGCGTCATTCCGTATATAACCGGGCGCTTTTTCGATACGCTTGTTAACCCGCACATCATCGCAGTTCCGCTGCTCGGTTCTTATCAAGGCTGGTCGGTGCTTCTTGCCACTTGGTTCGTCGCGCAGATTATCGCAAACGGCGTCAGTTGGTTAATCGACCGACAAAGCCGGCTTCTTACGACCGAACTTGAAATTGCGGTGCAAGCAAATGCGTTCACGCATCTGCTTACGCTTCCGATTGCTTTTCATAAGAAAAATCGTTCGGGCGAAATATCGGAAATGGTTTCCAGAGCGGCATGGCAGTTGGCAAGAACCGCGGATACGATTGTTTCGCTTGCGCCGCAATTTCTTACAATTTTTATCGGTGTTGCCATATCATTCTCAATGCGCCCTTCGCTGGCTGCAATTCTTCTGGCCGGAGTCGCAATATATCTCCTGGTGCTTGTGCGCATTTTACCTAAAACCGCTTTCTATCAGGAAGAAGGCATCAAAATCTGGAACCGCGCATACGGCGACGGCGCCGATGCATATACGAACGTGCAAACGGTAAAACAGGCGAGCGCCGAGACATACGAAAGCGAACGAATACATTCTGCGTTTTTCAAGAATGCTCTGCCGCTATGGATGAAAATGGAATACGCATGGAGCGCCATGAACTTCTCCCAGCGCGTCATTGTCACGCTTACGCAGGGCATCATTTTATTTTACTCGGTGGCGCTCGTGTCAAACGGCAGCATAACCATTGGCGAGCTCATTGCTTTCAATGCGTACGCCGGAATGATAATGGGGCCATTCGTGTCGCTCGGCGGACAGTGGCAGACTATTCAAAACGGGTTGACATCGCTTGTGCGCAGCGAAATTATTTTCGAGACGCCTTCGGAGACATACGAACCCGAACAAGCCGTGCGCTTGCCCGAGCTTGCGGGCAATGTGGAATTCAAAGACGTGCATTTCTCCTATGAAGAGGGCCAACCGGAGGTTTTGAAAGGCGTGTCGTTTCGCGTCCGCGCCGGCGAAGTCGTGGCACTTGTCGGCGAAACGGGTGTGGGTAAATCTACGACCGCCGAACTCATCTCGGGCTACTATTTTCCGACTCAAGGCGAAGTGCTTATAGACGGCCATGACGTGAAGACGGTCAATCTCAATGATTTGCGCCGCGGCATCGGCATCGTTCCGCAGGAAGTCGTACTCTTCAACGCAAGCATAATGCAAAATATCCGCTACGGAAAACCCGGCGCAACCGATGCCGAGGTGGAAGAAGCGGCGAAGAAGGCACACGCGGACATCTTTATTGAACAGTTTCCGAAAAAGTACGAACAAGAAGTCGGCGAGCGCGGTATTAAGCTTTCAGTGGGTCAAAAACAGAGGGTGGCCATCGCGCGCGCCATATTGCGAAACCCCCGCATTCTCATTCTTGATGAACCCACATCAGCCCTTGATGCGGAGACCGAGAAGTACGTGAGCAAATCTTTCGATGAGCTCATGCGTGGACGGACGACCTTTATTATCGCGCACCGCCTTTCGACGGTGCGCAAAGCCGACAGCATTATCGTACTGAAACAGGGAGAGATTGCAGAACAAGGTACCCACGATGAACTCGTCAAGATTCAAGACGGCGTGTATCGGCATTTCTACGAACTGCATATCGGTTTGCACGAATAATGGTATAGTTTTGCCATGACGCTTGCCGAAGAATTAAAAGCGCGCGGATTGCTGGAGCACACCTCTGCGCCGATTGAGAAGATTCTCGAGAAACCGCGAACGGTATATCTCGGCATTGACCCCACCGCCGATTCGATGCAAATCGGCAACCTTGCCGTCATCCTCCTCATGAAGCGGCTCGCGCAGGCGGGACATACGCTTGTTTTTCTGGTCGGCGGAGCGACGGGACAAATCGGCGACCCGCGCGAAAAAGGCGAGCGGGTCCTGCTGGACGAAAAAACCGTTGCCGCAAATACGCGCGCGCTGCAATCAGAACTGAAAAAGATTCTCGGCGGCGTGCCATTTAAAATGGTCAACAACGCGGACTGGCTGTCGAACGTACAGTTGCTGTTATTTTTACGCGATATCGGAAAATATTTTACGGTGAACGATTTGATAAAGCGCGACATCATTAAAAAGCGGCTTGACGCCCCGGATGAAAGCATTTCGTATACCGAATTCACCTACGCTTTGCTTCAGGGATTCGACTACCTCACGCTCCACCAAAAATTCGGCTGCGATCTGCAAATCGGCGCGAGCGATCAGTGGACAAACATCCTTTCGGGCGTCGACCTCATTCACAAAAAACTCGGTGAAGACGTGTTCGCCTTTACCATTCCGCTCGTGACCGACTCTGCCGGCAAAAAATTCGGCAAGAGCGAAGGGAATGCCATTTGGCTGAATCCTAAAAAAACATCGCCGTTCCAGTTCTATCAATTTTGGATTAATCTTCCCGATGCGAATATCGAGAAGTATCTTCGCGTCTACACGTTCTTGCCGCCGGTTGAAATCGATGCACTTATGGAATTGCATCGCAGGAATCCGGGAGAACGGCAGGCCCAGGAAACGCTCGCGCGCCTTGCAACGGAAATCATCCACGGTCCCGCCGCGACGGCGCAAGTCGCAGCCGCGACGGATGCGCTTTTTGGCGCGACTCCGTTTAGCGAACTGTCGCGCGACGCCCTCGCAGTCACTCTTGCGGAAGCGCCGACAGTCGCTATTACGAGGAGCGATATCCAGGACGGATACTCGCTCGCTGAAGCGCTCGTCGCGGGCGGCCTTGCGTCGTCAAAATCCGATGCTCGCCGCCTCATCGAAGGGAAGGGCATCACTCTTTCCGGCCAGACAATCGAAAGTCCCGACCAAAAAATATATTCTGGCGACCTTTCCGGCGGATACGCACTTGTCCGAAAAGGAAAACAGGGCGTACTCATTCTGGTTTTGAAATAACGCGAAAATCCGTTATAGTGGACGCATTGCGTCGGTGGTAGAGTGGTCAATTACAACAGGCTGTAAACCTGTCGGACATAGTCCTACGTTGGTTCGAATCCAACCCGGCGCACTAAGCCAGAAAAGGTCGGATTTTTTATCCGACCTTTTCTGTGCTTCATGTACGGACGGGAAGGATTCGAACCGCGGGCCGCAGCCCCCGAGGAGGGGGCGGAGGTTTCGAGCTCAGCAGAGCGAGAAGCGAATCCAACCCGGAGCACTTATTTTCCCTCGTTCTTGGTATACTCATGCCATAACATTCAACATGGATATACGCTGCGCATTCTGTGAGATTCCTGCAATTAGGAAGCGCGAAATTTGTCGCAATGAACTTGCATGGGCATTCCTTACAAACATTCCGATTGTTCCGGGACACACACTCGTCGCACCCATCCGTTGCGTGGCAACATTTGAAGAGCTCACACCCGAAGAAAGAATTGCAATCTTTGACCTGCAGTCAAAAATACATGATGCTTTGCGAATTGCGTTTGGCGCAGAAGGTTTCAATTATGCTTGGAACGAAGGCAAACTAGCGGGGCAATCCGTTCCGCATTTTCACTTGCACGTGCTTCCTCGCAAAGAAGGCGACACCGGCATAACCGAATACGAGCCACGGCGTTTTTTGTATCGTCCCGGCAGCAGAAACGAAAGTCCGGAGTCGGAACTGCATTCGGTATCGCGGCTCTTGCGCGATGCGTTGCAAACGAAGCCGTTCATCGGGACTTAACGTCGGTCGCGTAGTATGCTCGCAGATGCGCATGACGCATACCGCACGGACGAGCATGGAGGAAACGCGCAATGTCCAGGAGACGAAAGAAACAACACGCGGTGTCGAGATTGCAGGGAAGGAGCCGAGGCAAACGCAGTTTACTAAGCGGGTATTGCCCGGACGCCGCGGAGTATGTCGTCCTGCATGCGCTCTGGCGAAAACGCAGAGGCAAACCGCCATCGCTTTCGTATGCGGGCGAGCGGGACCCGCGCAGAGCCCTTGCTTTGGCGAATATTATCCGGCGATGTTTCGGACTCGAACGACTGCATGCCGCAATCACGGACACGGACATCTTTGTCATTCCGCCCGACATGATATAGCGCGTCTACACACTTACGCCCAGCCGCCGGTTACGACCGGCGGCTTTCTGTACGAAGCATTGCGCCCTTGACTGTAGTATACTTACTGCGACATGGACGAATTTCTGAAGATGGACATTTTCTTCGTCGTAACGACCGTTGCGGTTGTTGCGGTCGCGATATTGGCGGTGTTCGTCCTGTGGCGGGTTCAGCGCGTGCTGAAAAATGTCGAGCACATTTCCGAAGAGGTCTCGAAAGAGACGGACAGCGTCCGCGAAGACCTCGCCGGTGTGCGCGAAAATATTCGGCAGGGGCGCGGCCGCTTGAAATCATTGCTCGGCTTTTTCGGCAAGACAGCCAAGAGGACGGCAAGGAAAACAAAAAAAATCTAACAATTAATTATTTTATTTACAGGTATGGCAAAGAAAACCACGGGCGCGGGTGCAGCGGCTGGAATAGCGGCAGGGCTTGTTGCGGCTAGCACCGCAGCCGCCGCGGGATATTATTTCTATGCGGACAAAAATGCGAAGAAGAATCGCAAGGTAGCGGCAAAGTGGGCAAATGACCTTAAGAAGGATGCGATTCGCGAAGCGAAGAAACTTCGGGTTGAAGGAGCAAAGGATTTCGGCAAAGTCGTTGACCAGGTATCGAAGACCTATCGCGAAGCCCGCGCAGTAAAGCCGGAAGATGTTAAGCGCGTTGCCGCGGAACTGAAGGCGAATTGGGACAAGGTACAGCGCGAGGCAAAACTTGCGGGCGCAAAGGCCACAAAGACGGTCAAGAAGGAGGTGAAAAAAGCCGTAAAGAAAGCGGCGAAAAAGGCAGCCAAAAAACACTGAATCTTCGCGGTGCGGGCGATGTCTTGTGGTAGTATGTCTTCATGACATCCTCGAAACCGATACTCGTTTCCGGAATAAAACCGACCGGCGATTTGCACATCGGCAACTATTTCGGCGCCATTCGCCAACAGGTCGAACTTACGAAGAGCGGAAAATATCGCCCGTTCATTTTCGTTGCCGACTATCATGCCCTCAACACGATGCAGGACGCGGAGGAGATGAAGAGGCGCACCCGCGAGTTGGTGCTCGCATACCTCGCATGCGGACTCGACCCTGAAGATATTGTCCTGTTTAAGCAATCGGATGTCCCGGCGCATACGGAACTGTGCTGGATTTTCGATTCCATCACCACGATGCCGTATCTCATGCGCGCGCACGCATTCAAAGACGCCGAAGCGAAAAACAAAGAAATCAGCGTCGGCACGTTTAACTATCCGCTCTTAATGGCGGCGGACATTCTGCTGTACGATGCTGCCGTCGTTCCGGTAGGGCAGGATCAAAAACAGCACGTGGAGTACGCGCGCGACACCGCGGAAAAATTTAATCGCGTGTTCATAGAGGACGTTTTTAAGCTGCCGGAGCCGTACATTATGCCCGGGGTTGCGGTTGTACCGGGCACCGATGGACAAAAAATGAGCAAAAGTTACAACAATGTCATTCCGCTTTTTGCATCGCGCGACGAACTCGCCAAGTGCGTCATGAGCATTGTCACGGACTCATTTGCGGAAGCGATGGGAAGGGACCAATCTCATCGACCAAAAAATGTTTTTGATATTCACAAGCTCGTTCGAAGCGAGGAGGAACTTACTACCATATATGGTAGTAACGCGGGCAAATACAAAGCGCTTAAGGAAGCGCTAATCGAAGACCTTGACCGATATTTTGCCCCGATTCGTTCGAAATACGAGGAACTGAAAAATGATGCCGGAATCGTCGAGGATGTTCTTGCGAAAGGCAAGACGGAAGCGAGAGCGGTGAGCGAAGCAAAAATGGAGATTGTCCGCAAAGCAATCGGCGTAGCATAATACTCGTATGGAACGAACACGTATCGGCGATTTGGCGAAACACACGGGCGAGACGGTCTCGATTTCTGGCTGGGTCGATGTTCGGCGCGATCAGGGCAAGATCGTCTTTTTTGATTTCCGCGACCGGAGCGGCCTCGTGCAGGGTGTCGTTCTCCCCGGAAGTCCAGCCATGGATGCCGCAAGAGACATCCGCAATGAATATGTCGTCCGCGTCGAAGGCATTGTCAACAAGCGTCCTCCCAAAAATGCCCAAGCGGATAAACAAAACGGCGATATTGAACTGGAAATTAAAGCCATCGAAATCCTTAACGCGTCTGACGCAATGCCCTTTGATATTTCGGGAGACACGAGCGGCATTGACGAAAGCGTCCGCGCCGAATACCGCTACCTCGACCTGCGCTCGAAGCGCATGCAAAAAAATATGCGCGTGCGAAGCGAATTCATTCGCCGTTGCCGCGAATATTTGTTTGCGCATGATTTTACTGAAATCGAGACGCCGCTTTTAACCGAATCCACGCCCGAAGGTTCGCGGGACTTTGTTGTGCCATCCCGACTGAATCCTGGAAAGTTCTATGCGCTTCCGCAGTCGCCGCAACAATACAAACAACTCTTGATGACGGCAGGATTCGAGCGATATTTCCAAATTGCACGCGCCATACGCGACGAAGATTTGCGCGCCGACCGCGGATTCGAGCATACGCAAGTCGACATCGAGATGTCATTCGTCACCATGGAAGACGTTATGGCTGCCGTTGAAGACATGATAACAACCGTTGTTGAAGCGATGGGATACGAAATCAAGCAGAAGCCGTTTCCGAGAATTTCGTACAAGGACGCTATGGAAAAATACGGCGCCGATAAGTTTGACATGCGCACCGACGAAGACAAAGAGAAAGGAATTTTGGCGTATGCATGGGTCGTGAATTTCCCGTTTTTCGAGAAAACAGACGATGGCGGATGGACGTTTACGCACAATCCTTTCTCGATGCCGATTCCGGAACATCTTGACTGGCTTTTGAAAGGCGAGAATATCGGCGACATTTTGACGACGCAATACGACCTCGTATGCAATGGATTCGAGTCCGGCGGCGGATCCATTCGCGCGCACAAACCGGAAATTCTGGAAGCGGTGTATCGCGTGATGGGCTTCTCAAACGAGGATCTGGAGGAGCGCGTCGGACATATGCTGAAAGCGTTTCGCTATGGCACACCGCCGCACGGCGGCATCGCACTCGGAGTCGAACGCAACATAATGAACCTCACGGGCGAGACGATGCTCCGCGAAGTGCAAGCATTTCCGATGACGCGCGGCGGACAAACGTCGGTGATGAAAGCCCCGAAACCGCTGGTAGAAAAGCAGCTTAAAGAACTCGGACTGAAAGTCGACAAAAAGTAATGCGATGAAAATCACTCTCAAAAAAGGGGGCCTCGAAAACGCGCCGAAAGGATACGTGCGCGTCGTTCTCACCGACGCTGAAACGGGAACGGTGCGATTCGGCAAAGATAACGGCGTCGAGACGCTGGAAATCGGAACGAATAAGCCGGAAGAAATGAACGTTCGAAAATTTCGCATTCTTTGCCGGACAATCGTGAACGTCGCAAAGAAACATAAATGCAAGAAAATCGCCGTTCAGTTCGACCGCACGCCGAGCCCTCTTACGAATCTTCGCGGCATCGCTCCCGACGCAATCCTGCAGCTCGCGGCTGAAAATTTCGAGATGGCAAATTTCGAATTCAACACATTCAAGACGAAACCCAAGGAAGGATGGACGGAGGTTGCGGAGGTGCTTGTGTATTCTCCACTGACGGAAAAGGCCGTCAAAAAAGGCCAAGAAATTGGAAAAGCAGTGAATGCGTGCCGCGTGCTCGCGAATACGCCCGGCGGCGACATCACGCCGACCGTGCTCGCGAAAGCCGCTAAAGACGCGGTTGAGGGTCTGCCCGTCAAAGTCACCGTGCTTGGCGAAAGTCAGATGAAAAAACTCGGCATGGGAGCGATTCTTGGCGTCGCCAAGGGCTCGACCGAAAAACCGACCTTTACGGTTCTTGAATATCGCGCCGGAACGGGGAAGCCGATTGTTCTTGCGGGCAAGGGAGTTACATTTGACAGCGGCGGCCTGAATTTGAAACCTTCAAACGGAATTTACGAAATGCACATGGACATGTCGGGAGCGGCGGCCGTCATTTGCGCGGTGGCGCTTGCCGCAAAACTCAAAGTCAAAACATCCGTTATCGGCCTCATTCCGTCAGTTGAAAACATGCCGGGCAACAATGCATACCGGCCGGGAGACATTTTGAAATCAATGTCGGGAAAAACCATCGAAGTCCTCAACACCGATGCGGAGGGCCGCCTCATCCTTGCAGATGCGCTCACCTACGCGAAGCGCTTTAATCCGTCCGTTGTGATTGACGTGGCGACGCTCACCGGCGCGGCGCTCTCCGCGCTCGGTCTGCATGCAAGCGCGGTTCTCACTCGCGACGACGCGCTTGCGGAAAAGATTTCGACTGCCGGAGAAACATCCGGCGACTACGTGTGGCGCCTGCCGTTGTGGGACGAATACGAGAGCGATATTAAAGGGACATTTGCCGACATTACAAACATCGCAAACGGCACGGCCGGCCGGTACGGCGGGGCAATCGAGGGCGGCATATTCCTCTGGCAGTTTGCAAAAGAACTTGATTGCCCGTGGGCGCACCTCGATATCGCGCCCCGAATGACCTCCGCGCCCGGCGATGAACTTGCCAAGGGAGCTGCGGGAGAACCGGTGCGGCTGTTGCTGCGTTTTATTGAAGAATGGAAACCGTAACGCCACGCACCGGATTCACTATCAAAACTTCATCGTATGAGGGGCCGTTTGAAATGTTGCTCGACCTCATCGAGGCGCGAAAACTTTTGGTCAATGACCTGGCGCTTGCGAACATCACCGAGGACTTCATTCAACACGTTCGCTCGCAGAACGCATTTCCGGTGGAGGAAACGGCTAACTTTATTCAAATCGCAGCGACGCTGATTCTCATCAAATCGAAATCCCTTATTCCCGACCTTACGCTCACCGAAGAAGAGAGCGCCGATGTCGAGGATTTGAAAAACCGGCTCGCGGCGTACGAGAAAGTGCGCGAAGCGGCGCGCGAGCTTTCACGCATATACGGACGCGCCGTTATGTACCCGGCCGGCGAGCGAATTCCCGAAGTCGTCTTCACTCCGTCCCGCGACCTTTCAGCGCAGGCGCTTGCAGACGCCCTCGCCCGCGTTCTGGCTTCACGCGAGGCAATCGAAGAGCTTCCGAAGGCGAGGGTCAAGCCGCTCGTCACCATCGAAGAAATGATGGATTTACTTGCAAAGCGAGTGCAAAGCGCTATGACCCTTTCATTTAAAGAATTCGCGGGCGGTTCGAAGGAAAAAGTGGAGGTCATCGTATCATTTCTCGCACTTCTGGAACTTGTAAAGCAGGGCGCAGTCGCTGCCGAACAGCACGACACGCACGGCGATATTCACATTAGCAATACGACCGTGGAAACAGTCCCTCATTACGGGTAGCAACCGCAATTTCTCACACGGCTGTACGTTGCCGAGATGCGCCGGCACGGCTATTATATGTGCAATGCTCACACCTCCCGCCTCCGTACACGCTCTCCTTTTCGCCTCGGGCGAACCGCTTGAAAAGAAGCGCATTGCGGCCTTGCTGGAAATTTCGCAATCTGACTTGCAAAGCGTTCTTGACTCGCTTTCCGATGCATTTTCGGGAACGGGCATCGCTCTTATTGAGACGGCAACCGAAGTCGAAATTCGAACGGCACCGGAGGCGGCGTCGATTGTTAAAAAACTTCGCGAGAGCGAGCTGGCGCGCGACCTTGGAAAGGCAAGCATGGAAACGCTGGCGGTCATTGCATATCAAGACGGCGCAACGCGCGGAGAAATCGACTGGGTTCGGGGCGTAAATTCTTCCGCATCGCTTCGTACGCTTTTGCTGCGCGGCCTTATCGAGGGAAGGGAAGACGAGCGCTATAAACGCCGCATCCGCTATTCGATAACAACCGAAGCGCTGGCGCATTTGGGAATCGGCGGCGCCGATGAACTTCCGCGCGCAGCCGAGCTTCGACCTGCGGCTGCCGGAATTATCGAGGAAGAGGCGAAAAAAGAATCGGCGGATTTGCCCGAATAACCGTACCGGTATGGATTCCTCCGAACTTCAAAAGATTGCCGAACGAGCCCGCTCGGTTCGCGAGAACGTCATTGCCCTCTTCATCGCGGGCGGCATTTTGGCGCTTTTTTTCTTCGTGCCGCTTGCGTTTCAAAAACCCGCCCCGGCACCCGCACCGGTTGCCACAGCAACTTCGACTCCGCCGGACGCTTTCGCAAACGTTCAATTCCATGCCAAAGCGGCTATTGTGTACGATCTTGCGACAAAGCAAACCCTATATGAAAAAAATGCCGACGCTCAGCTTCCGCTCGCATCGCTTACAAAACTTCTTACCGTATACGCGGCGCTGAACGAGCTTTCCCCCAACACGCCGATTACGATACCCGCCGATGCGACATCCGTCGACGCTCCGCGCACCTTTTCCGCAGGACAGACATTTTCTTTGAGCGACCTTGCGCGCCTGACGCTCACGGCATCTCTCAACGACGGCGCGACCGCCATCGCCGAAGCGACCGCCGAGCGCGAAAACGTGCCGCAAACTCAAATGCTCGCGAGCGCCGCGAGCGCACTCGCACTTTCGGAAACGTACGCGGTCAACGGAAGCGGTCTTGATGTGAGCACATCGATTTCCGGCGGCTACGGCTCCGCCCGCGACCTCGCGCGGCTTGCGGGCGCGCTCGCGCTTCAGGACTCCGACGTTGCGGCCGCGACGACGCAAAGTTCGACCGAAGCGGTTGCGACAAACGGCACGCAATTCAAAGTCAAAAACACCGACCCCATAGTCGGCACCATTCCGCGCTTGCTGCTTTCCAAAACCGGCTACACCGACCTTGCGGGCGGCAATCTGGTACTGGTCTTCGACAGCGGCATTGAACATCCCATTGCCGTAGTGGTTCTCGGTTCGACGCAGGAGGACCGCTTTACGGATGCGTCGGCGCTCGTTGCCGCAACATTCGCGCACTTTGCGGGCGTTTCTTCGCTATGATTCCGTCGAACATCATCAAGATATTCATTCCCGCGACGACGGCCTTTCTCGTCGGCATTCTTTTTGCGCCGCTGCTCACGCATTATTTGTACAAGTACCACGTATGGAAAAAAGTCGCCAAGAAAACGGCGCTCGACGGCAAACCGGCCGTCGAATTCGAAAAATTGCGCACAAACGTTCACACCGGCACGGAGACATCAACGCCGCGCATGGGCGGAATTCTCATCTGGGGAAGCGTCACAATCGTCACGCTCGGCGCGTGGGTGCTTGCGCGCATCGCGCCCTTTCCGCTTTTTCAAAAGATTGATTTCTTGAGCCGCAGCCAGACCTGGATTCCGTTTTTCGCTCTGCTCGCGGGTGCCTGCATGGGCTTCGTAAATGATTTGTTCGATATCAGCCCTTCGGGTGAACGCGGCGTGCGGCTTCGCACACGCCTGATTTTCGTAACGCTCATATCTTTATTTATCGGTTGGTGGTTTTATGCGAAACTCGGCGTTACGGCAATCGGGATTCCGGGCGACGGCTCGCTTGCGCTTGGCGCGCTCATTATTCCGCTTTTCGTATTCATCACGATCGGGCTCTATGCGGGCGGCGTTATCGACGGCATCGATGGGCTTGCGGGCGGCGTCTTCAGCACCGTGTTCATGGCATATGCGGGCATCGCTTATTTTCAAAACCAGATTAATCTTGCCGCGTTTTGCGCCACGCTCAGCGGCGCCATTCTCGCATTTTTGTGGTTCAACATTCCGCCGGCGCGTTTTTGGATGACGGAAACCGGAACGATGGGCCTCACGATGACGCTTGCCGTTATTGCGTTTATGACCGACACGCTCGGAAACGGCTATGGCGTTGCGGCTCTTTTCATTATTGCTTTTCCGCTCGTCATTACCGTGCTTTCAAATGTTATCCAGGTGGCATCGAAAAAACTACGGGGTAAGAAAGTATTCCGCATAGCGCCACTGCATCACCACCTCGAAGCCATCGGCTGGCCTCCGTACAAAGTGACAATGCGCTATTGGATTATTTCGATTATCTGCGCAATCGTCGGCATGACCATTGCGCTTTTAAAATAACCGTGCCATGAAGATTATTTCCGGCGACCGCATGTTCCTCGCAATCGTGCTGTGCATATCGCTTGCGGGCTTTGCGATTTTTTCCTCGGCGGCGCTCGGCCTGTTGGCGCGCGAGAACAGCTCGGTGTCACATGACATATTAGTTCAGGCAGTGCTCGGATTCGGTCTCGGCATTCTTGCCTTTATCGCTGCGCGCCTTATACCGCTTTCTCAACTCAAGCGATTTTCTCCGCATATTTTTATCGCAACGGCCCTATTTACGGCGCTCGTCTTCGTGCCGGGCATTGGGTTCCATTCGGGCGGTGCGACGCGCTGGATAAATCTCGGATTCACCACGCTGCAGCCCGCCGAATTTTTGAAAATCGGTTTTGTACTGCTGCTTGCGTGGTGGCTCGCGCCGCGAGCACGGCAGCTCGCGAATCCCAAACAGGGATTTTTTCCGTTCCTCCTTATTCTCGCGGTGCCGTCTGCGCTGTTGCTTGCACAGCCGAACACGTCGACCACGATTCTCATTCTCGCGACGGGCGCGGTCATGTATTTCGTTTCGGGCGCACCATGGCGCGACTTCGGCATATTGGCACTGACCGTCGTCATCGGTTTTGGCATCATCGTCGCGGTCCGCCCGTACGTGCTTGAACGTGTGACGACATTCATTCATCCGTCCGCAAATTCATTAGGCAGCGGGTATCAAATTCAGCAGTCGCTTATTGCCATCGGCTCCGGTGGTCTGCTCGGCAGGGGATTCGGCCAGAGTGTCGAGAAATTCAATTACCTGCCCGAGCCGGACGGCGATTCGGTCTTTGCCGTTTACGGCGAGGAGACCGGTTTCGTCGGCGCTCTTATTCTGCTCGCGTTTTTTATCGGGCTTGCGGCGCGCGGCGTGGTGATTGCGGGGAACTCGCGCGATACGTTCGGGGCGCTCGTGGCGCTCGGATTTTCTTTCGTTATTATTTTGCAGGCGTTTATCAACATCTGCGCCATGCTCGGCATTATTCCGCTTACCGGCATGCCGCTGCCGTTTATTTCGCATGGCGGAACGGCGCTTATGACGACGCTGTTTATGTGCGGCTGCATCCTAAACGTGGCCGCACATCGCAAAACATAATTGGTATACTGAAACCATGAAAATAGTTTTTACCGGGGGAGGAACGGGCGGACATTTTTATCCGATTGTCGCAATTGCGGAGGCGATAAATGACATTGCCCGCGAAGAGCATCTTATCGAGCCAGTCATGTATTATCTTGCGCCGAACTCGTTTGACGAGAAAGCGCTATTTGAAAACGGCGTTGCCTATATTCGCATCCCGGCGGGGAAGCTGCGGCGCTATTCATCGTTTCAAAATATAACCGATTCTTTCATCACCCTGGGCTCGACGATATACGCCGTGCTCGCACTGTTCCGCTTGTATCCGGATGTCGTTGTGAGTAAAGGCGGATACGGAAGCATTCCGACCGTGCTCGCCGCGCGGCTCCTGCGCATTCCGATTGTCATTCACGAATCGGATGCAAAGCCGGGACGCGCCAATCTGCTCGCCGCAAAATTCGCAAAAAAAATCGCCATATCGTTTGAGAGTGCGGCGCAGTATTTTCCCGCAAAAGTTCAGGATAAAATCGCGCGTACCGGCATTCCTATTCGCAAAGCGCTTACGCGCGTTGAAACGCAGGGCGCACGGCAATATTTGGGTCTTGAAACGGATATTCCGACTATTCTCGTTTTGGGCGGCTCGCAGGGCGCGGCAAAAATCAACGAGGTCATTCTTACGTCGCTGCCCCAGCTGGTAGCATTCGCCAACGTCATTCACCAAACAGGACAGGCGCATTTCAAAAGCGTGCAGGCGGTTGCGCAGGTCGAACTCGAGAAAAACCAGCACGCCGCCCGGTATCATCCGATAAATTATCTTTCGGAGATTTCGTTGCAGCGGGTGGCCGGCGTCGCGAGCATCGTTATCTCCCGCGCGGGTGCCAATTCGATTTCGGAAATCGGTATTTGGAAAAAACCGGCGATTATCATTCCGATACCGGAATCGGTGAGCCACGACCAGCGCACAAACGCTTACGCCTACGCACGAACTGGAGCCGCGATTGTGCTTGAAGAAGAAAACTTAACGCCGCATCTTCTTGTTTCCGAAATTCAACGCATACTCGGCGACCCGGAACTTGCAAAGCGCATGGGTGAATCGGCGAAAGGTTTTACCGATCCGGATGCCGCGCGTATTTTGGCAAAAGAAATTCTTGCCATCGGGCTATCCCACGAATCATGAGCACCGTCGTCACACGCTTTGCGCCTTCACCGACGGGGTTCATGCACGTCGGTGGCGCTCGCAGCGCGCTCTACTCGTGGCTGTATGCCAGAAAGTATGGCGGGCGATTCATTCTGCGAATCGAAGACACCGATAAGGAGCGCGAGGTTGCCGGTGCAATTCCGCATATTGTCGAATCGCTCTCATGGCTCGGCATCGAATGGGACGAGGGTATCGACAAAGGCGGTCCGCATGCGCCGTATCTCCAATCCGAACGACTCGAATCGTACCGAGTGTACGCACGTAAACTTATTGCGGCCGGCCATGCATACCCCGATCCGTATTCGGAAAGAGAACTTGAAGCATTGCGAAATAAAGCAGCCGAAGAAAAGCGTCCGTTTCTTTTCCGCGACTACCGCCCGGACACTATCGAGCCGTGGGACGATTCGAAACCGCTGCGATTTCGAGCGCCGAGGATCGTCCGCTACGAATGGAATGATCTCGTGCGCGGCAAACTTTCGGCAGGGGAGGAAGCCGTCGACGATTTTATTTTGATAAAAAGCGACGGCTATCCGACCTACAATTTTGCGCACATCGTTGACGATATCGAAATTGGCGTAACCCACGTCATGCGCGGCGAAGAATTTATTTCATCGATGCCGAAATTCCTTTCGCTGTACGAGTCGCTCGGCATTGCGCCGCCGGAGTTTGCGACCCTCCCGCCGATTCTCGCACCAAGCGGCAAAAAGAAATTGAGCAAACGCGACGGCGCAAAAGATATTCTCGACTATCGCGCAGAAGGATATTTGCCGGAAGCCCTTATGAACTTTCTCGCGCTGCTCGGTTGGAATCCAGGAACGCCGCAAGAAATGTTTTCGAAAGGGGAACTCATTGCCGCGTTTGAACTCGACCGCATTCAAGCATCGGGCGCGGGCTTCGATGAAGTAAAACTTCGTTCGATAAATCAGCACTGGATGCGCGCGCTTTCGACCGAAGAATTCATCGCGAGAGGCAATTTCGAGATGAACAATACGGATACACTTCGTGCGGCAGTACCGCTCCTAAAAGAACGAGCACACACATTTGCCGAGGCGCGCGAAATGCTCGTCGGCGAATTGTCCTGTCTTTTCGGAAAGCCGACTATGCATCAAGAACAGCTCGTAGCAAAGGAACCCGCTGACCGCCCCGGAATGACCAAATCGGCCCTAAAAACGCTCTCTAAGGCCCTAAAATCGGTCTCAGACGGGGCGTCGGCTGATGCCGTAAAGAATGCCGTTATGCTGATTGCCGACGCCGAGGAAGCAAAAGGGAAGGGGGGACGCGGCGCTGTTCTCTGGCCGCTCAGATATGCCCTCTCCGGGAAAGAACGTTCGCCCGACCCGTTCACGCTTATTTCAATCCTCGGTCCGAATGAAAGCATTTCGCGAGTCGATGATGCGGTTGCTATACTCGGAGAATGAGACATTTCGGTTTTCCTTTATTTATTTTATTGCTGTGTGCGGCAGGGCTTCTCGGCACGCCGCGATTCGCACGCGCCGATGCCGCATCCGATTTGCAGGCGCAAATCGACGCGAACAATTCGCAGATGGCATCGTTGCAGGCGGACATTGCCGCATACCAAAAACAGCTTGACGCGCTCGGAGCGCAAAAAAGTACGCTGCAATCGACCATCAACACGCTGGCGATTTCCCAAAAACAGCTTGCCAAGCAAATGCAAGTAACGCAAAACAAAGTCGCGACGGCGAACCTTCAAGTTCAACAGCTGACTTTTTCCATCGGCGATACGCAGCAAACTATAGGCGCCGATCAAAATACGATTGCGAAAGCGCTGCGCGACATAGACCAGGGCGAACAGATGCCGCTTTTCATGCAGCTCATTTCTTCAAATTCGTTAAGCGATGCATGGAACGCAGCCGACCAGACGCTGCAATTCAATCAGGCGCTTGGAAACCATATTGACTCGCTCCATACGGAGCAAATGCAGCTCGCGAGCAATCGCGACGCGATTTCGGTGGAGGAAGCGCAGCTGGTGGCGCTTCAAAATCAGCTTACGACGCAAAAGCGCTCCGTTGATGCGACCACAGCGGCACAAAAACAGCTTCTCACGCAAACAAAAAATCAGGAATCTAATTATCAGAAACTCATCACGCAGAAAGAGGCATCCGAAAAATCATTCGAGCAGCAGCTTATCAATTTGCAGAGCCAATTGAAATTGGTCGTAAATCCGAGTTCGCTTCCGAAAACCGGGACGGGCGTTTTGTCGTGGCCGTTTAGCACCGCGTTTATGGCAAACTGCGGACAGCGCCAAAAAGTGTTCGGCAATCTTTTTTGCATCACGCAATATTTCGGCAACACCGATTTCTCGACGGCGAATCCACAGGTGTACAACGGCCATGGACACGATGGCGTTGATATTTCCGCTCCCATCGGGACGCCTGTTCAGGCAGCTCTTGCCGGTACGGTGCTTGCTACCGGCAATACCGACCTTGCGCACGATGCGGCCGGCAATCAGTGCTATTCATTCGGCAAATGGGTGATGCTCACGCACGGAAACGGCATCAACACGATGTATGCGCACCTCTCCGAAATCGACGTCTCGAAGGGGCAGTCGGTAGCGACCGGGCAGGTGATCGGACTCTCCGGCATGACGGGATATGCGACCGGACCGCATTTGCATTTCGGCGTGTACGCAACGGACGGCACCGAAATCCAAACGCTTCAGCAATTCCGCGGAGCCACCACTCCGTGCGGGGGCGCAACTATGCCGGTCGCAACGCTATCTGCATATCTCAATCCGCTTTCGTATCTCTAGAACGCCACAGGAGCAGACATGCATAGGTCCGGTACGGCGACCATGCTTGCGCGATTTTAAGGATGTTTTCCCGCGGGAAATTTTTTGACAAGCCGTAAATCGTTTCCATTGCGCGAACCAATCCGAGATCGCCCGCCGAAAACACATCCTCGCGGCCAAGCGCGAACATCATAAACATCTCGACCGACCACGGACCAAGGCCCCAAATGCGCATGAGTTTTTCTGCGGCGTCTTGCTCCGGCATCTTTTTGAGCGCTATTAAATCGAGTTCGCCGTTTTGAATTGCCGTGGCGATTGATTTTAGCGTTTTCGTTTTCGCGCCCGACAATCCGGCCAAACGTAATTTCGCGTCACGCGTCTTTAGAACCGAATCGACGGTTATCTTTCCGCCGCACGATTGTTTAACGCGCGCGAAAATTGTGTCCGCCGCCGCCATACCGAGTTGCTTAGAAATGACAGTCGACACAAGCGACTCAAACAGAGCATATTTCGTGCGTTTCTCGGCTAGACGCGCCGGCAGGGAAGAGTGGTGGCGCTTTGTAGCCGCATGGAAAATCGGGTCAACCCGCTTAAAATGCCTTACTGCCGCCATTCCACTGCTCGTCATGGCCAGATAGTATCACCCGGAGAACCTTGTTGTATAATGAAGACACATGCTGCATCTCATTTTCTGGACGCTCGTATTACTGCTTGCGTTGTCATTTTTCGGCATCTCAATTCAGTCAATTGTCAACTCTCCGGCCGGCCAGGCAAATTTTGCTTATATCTATCATCTTTGTCTTATCGGCTGGCAATGGATTGTCAACCTAGTTACGGCGTATATAAAATAACATTGCTACTATGGCGATTCGAAAATTCTTCCGATATCTTGCCAGGTTGCTAGCCATTATTGGCCTGATTGGTCTTGCTTGGAGTTCAATAATGGCTGGCACGAACAATTATGCTTATCAGGAATCGTCCTCATTCGGGTTTGGACTGCTTGTATTCATGATTGCGATACTTGCACAAGGTTTTTTCATCCTCGGCTGCGTTCTTGGACTAATTCTTGTAATGACGGAAAGGAAACCAATCTCGGAGACCGTTTACACCGGACCAAAAATACGACAGAAGCCGCATCCTTTAGTTATTACTATGTTTGCATTAATCGGTATCGTAATCGTAATGACAATTATCTACGTCATCTTGGCTTTTGCTCAAAGACATTTACTTTCGTGATTTGAAAGAAAGATTGTATTAGCTTTTTCAGTAGTGCGCAAAAGATATATTGTGCGCACATTGGATACGGAAGTCCCCCACGAAATATAGCTCCTTTCGGAGCTATATTTCGTGACGTCTGTTCCGTTCCCTTTTATTTCTTGACGGCTATTACGATAACCTGAAGCAAGCTAATGAGTGTACTGGTAAATCCGGTCCAAAACGCATAAAACTCAAGATTGCGCGCTGTGTTTTTTTCTCGTGCCATGGGGAAGAGGATATCATGCCTCATCGGCCGGGGAGCGGATTTATCCACTGCCCTGTTCCCTTTCGTTTCTATCGCAGAATTCTGATAATAAGGACCGCAAGCGAGGCAAGCATCGAAATAATACTGAATACGAGCGCCCACTTCCTCAGCCGATGCGAATGCAGGGATTTGTTAACCAGCTGTTTTTGACTAAAGTCGAGCGGCATATCTAACAGGAAAGATTCGAAATGATGTAATCGTAGGCCTCATCCACCGAATCGACAAGATTGTAGAGTTCCAGGTCATTCTTATCGATTGCGGCGGATTCTTTGTAAAGAGTTTGTTCGATGAACGAAAGCAGCGGTTCCCAATATTCTTTCCCGAATAGAATCACCGGCACTTTTTGAATCTTCTTCGTCTGGATAAGCGTGATGATTTCAAAAAATTCGTCGAGGGTGCCAAAACCGCCGGGAAAATAAATGTACACCTCGGACGCGTACGTGAGCATGACTTTCCGAACGAAGAAATGATCGAAACCGAATTTCTCGGTGAGGTACGGGTTATATCCTTGATTTGACGGCAGATTGATGTTGAGACCGACGGAATCGCCGCCGGCCTCGAATGCTCCTTTGTTTGCGGCCTGCATGATGCCCGCGCTGCCGCCGGTAATAATCGCAAAACCTTTTTTCGCGAGACGGCCTGCGAGAATTTCGGCTTTTTTATACATGTCATGTTCGATAGTCGCGCGCGCGCTGCCAAAGAAAGACGCGGCAAGTCCGTAGCGACGAATGATGTCGAATCCCTCGATGAACTCCGACATGATTTTGAACACGCGCCACGACTCGATTTCTCTCGGTTTGCATACGAGCAACGGTCGGTCGTCCGGCATGGTGCGGCGTCCCTCGTGAACGACTTTTGCGAGCCGTTCGGCCGTCTCGTTTATCGAGGATGCATTAGAGTCCTGCGTTTTGTCGGGTCCGCCATCAGCCATATAAAATGATTTTAGCAGATCACAGGCCTTTGCAATTTGAAGCGGGCGAATAACCGGCGCTTTTTGCGGCTGCAGCTGAGTTAAACCACACTTTGTTTTCGTCCGAAATGCGCGACGCTCCGGCACACGAAGACAGGTAATATTTTGCCCCGCTTTTCGATGCGACAAATTGTCCGGATTGCGGCGACGACGTTGCCGCGGTTCCCGTCTCGGCGAGAAGCGACTCCTGGACGGTCACCGTACCGGCTTCCCTGCCGTCTTTTCCTGCAAAATAGCCCAACGCAAAGCTCGAAGACGACGAAAGGATAAGGATGCCGACAACGATGGCATCCCGGGACAAATTACCTCCCGCAGGCGCGTGTGCGGCGATGAAGTTTTTGCATATTTCCCGCGCTTCTGCTATAGTCATTAGGTAAAACTATACCACTATGGCATCAACGAAAGCTGGCGGGTCAGCGAAAAACCTTAATGATTCGAATCCTAAATACCTCGGCGTAAAGCTCGCCGACGGCGCTTCTGCGCGACCGGGCATGGTGATTGTTCGCCAGCGCGGCACGAAAATCGAAGCCGGGAAAAATGTCCGCGTCGGCCGCGACCATACGCTTTTTGCAATTGCAACCGGCAAAGTCGCGTTCAGGAATCGCCGCAAGACGACCTTTACGGGGCACGTCATTGCAAAGAAAGTCGTCGACGTTTTGTAAAAAATACAAAAGTCCGCGCCGCGAAGCGGCGCGGACTTTTGTATTTTTATTCCGCCTCGACGATTATCTCAAACTTCCCGAACAATTCGCCAAACGAGACCGGAATGGTAAACGTCCCGAGTTCTTTAATCGGCTTCTCCAGCTTCACCGAATGCTCCGGCAAATCGACATGCGCCTGCTCCTTTGCCGCTACGCGAATCTCCGACTCTCCGACCGCATCATACAAATGCCCCTTTTCGTTTGCCTTAACTTTTATAACGATGCGCGCCTCGGCGAGCGACGCGAGATTTTGCGCAACAAGTTTCGTGTCGAGCTCCTTGCGCTCCACGACATGCTTCTTGCGCTCCTGCGCCTCTTTTATTGCCGACGCCGTTGCGGGAATGGCAAGCTTTTTCGGAATAAGAAAATTGAGCGCATGCCCGTCCGCGATTTCAAGCACTTCATGCGCGCGCCCGACGCCCTTCACATCCTTGGTTAAAACGATTTTCATATTTTCATCCTACTTGAATCGACGGTCGCGCGCAACCGCTTCAGATTTTTTGAAAACGTGGCACGGTCTTCCCTTCCCACTCGACCGTTTCAAGCCAATTTGAAAGCGGACGGATGAAAGTAATGCCGTCGCCATATTGCGCCTCGTACACAACCGCAATTTCTTCGGTCGATTCAAGTATTGCAAGCGATTTCACAACGTATTCTTTCGAAGCGTCCTTGCAATGCACGTACCGCGCGCCGACTTCCACAAGAGCGGCGGCGTCTGAAAGGCGCGCGTTCAATTCTTCCTGCGACGCATGCGCCATGTTATTTGCCGGTCGTGAGGAATTGCACCGCGCGCGCCATCTGCGGATCGGTTTTCGCCGCCGCATCGTCCGCCGTGTACGGCACAACGATATCGGGTGTAATTCCGTTGCCCATAATCCAGTGCCCGGCGGGCGTTATCCACCTGGCGACCGTCACCTTAAGCGAACCACCATCAATGTTTATCAGCGTTTGCACCGAGCCCTTGCCGAACGATTTTACTCCGATGAGTGTTGCGGTGTGCGTATCCTGCAACGCGCCGGATAGAATTTCCGATGCCGAAGCGGAACCGCCGTCGATGAGCACAACGATTTTCGTTCCTGCGGGCACGTCTTCGTACCCCAAGCTGGTATGCACATCGTTTTGCTGTTTGCCGTCAAAATCCTCGGTTACGATTGTCTGGCCTTTTGGAAGGAAATGGCTTGCAATGTCCACGGCCGCGTCAAGATAACCGCCGGGATTTCCCCGCAAATCAATGATGAGCTTTTTCGAACCCGATGCTTTAAACCGAGCGAACGCCTGATCGAAAAGGTCCGCGGAATTCTCGGTGAATTCATAGAGCGCAATGCTGTATACGCCGGTCTTGGCGTCGAGTCCGTCTTTCGTTTCCGGTACCTGAATCGTTTGCCGAACAACTTTGACATTAATCGTTTGACCGTCTCGAACGAGAGTAAAACTGACGGTACTGCCGATGGGACCGCGAATAGCCGCAACGGCCGCGTCAACCGACAATCCTTCTGTTGATTTGCCGTTAATAGCAATGACAAAGTCACCTGCTTTAATGCCCGCCGCTTCGGCCGGCGTTCCCTTAAGCGGTGCCACTACGGTGAGCACGCCATCCTTCTCGTCAATTTCCATGCCAACGCCTCCGAAGCTTCCGGAAATATTGTCGTTAAATGCCTTCGCCTGAACCGGCGGAAAGAAAACGGTATATGGGTCGCCATAGGAAGACGCTAGGCCGCTGATTGCCCCGTATATGCGGTCTTTTTCGGACGGCATCGTGGAGGATGCATGCGTTATGACATAGTTCGCCTGAAGCGCGTTCCATGCTTCCCAAAAATCGGTGAGGTCGGCGTTTTGGTCCGGCGTCGGATCGAGTCCGTTGCCCAACATCGGGACATGATTTGCGATTGAGACGGCAGATCCGTTTGAACCGATTGAAACTCCGATGCCGAAAGCAAGAACCGCGACGAGCGCAAAAGCGACGCCGAGTTTTATGATGCTTTTGCCGCCGGTTCTCCTTTCACCATCCATTGTCTGCAGAGTGTAGCACACCGCAAACGGTACATGGTATTGTTAACAGCATGATAAGTCGGCACAGCTACCACGGCGGCGTATGGGTTGACCTCGAACAGCCCGGCGATGAAGAAATGGCAAGCGTCGTGAAAGAATTCTCAATCGGCAAGCGCATCGAGCAGGAAATTGTCTCCCCGAATCCCGTTCCGCTTGTCGCGGCGGACGATTCGGCCGTCCTCGTCATTCTGCACTTCCCCACGCCTGGCACGGAAGACGGCGACACCGGCAATCAGGAGATAGATTTTATCGTCGGCGAGCATTTTATCATTACCGTTCGTTACGAAGTTGTTGCGCCGCTCTATCATTTGCAAAAATTGCTGGCGGCGCAGGAGCTTGTTTCCGGAAAAGACCCGATTTCGACGGACATATTGCTGGAGGTTCTTTTTGCGCACCTCTATGCGTCCGTGCGCGACCACACCAACCACGCGGCGGCGCGCCTCGAACACGTCGAACGCGAAATGTTCAACGGCCATGAAAATTCAACCGTACGTTCGATTTCAAACATAAACCGCGAATTTCTGCACATGGAGGCGGCGCTCGCGAACCACGAGGAACCGGCCGAACGCTTTCTGCACGTTCTGACCTCGCGCGGATTTTTCGGCGAGACGTTTCCGGAACGCGCCGAGCGCATTCTCGCGGAACGAAATCAGGTGGCGCGGCTTTTGAAAACGCATCGCGCCGTCGCGGCCGAAATGCGCGAGACGAATACGGCAATACTCGGCGCGCGGCAAAACGAAATCATGAAAACGCTGACCGTCATAACCTTCGGCGTGCTGCCGCTCGAACTCGTCGCGCTCGTGTTCGGCATGCACCTGCAAGGCACTCCGTTCGAACAGAACCCGGACTCATTTTGGATTATTCTCGGCATCATGTTCGCAATCGCGCTCACCATGCTGCTGGTATTTGCTAAAAAACGATGGATATTTTAATTATGAAACCATTCACCCGAATCTTCGGCAGAAATAAAAAAACCGGCCTCGACCACCGGTCGCAGATATACTTTACCAACACCCTTTCCGGCAAAAAAGAGCTTTTCATTCCGCAGAAGCCCGGGCTTGCACTCATGTATTCCTGCGGGCCGACCGTCTACAATCGCGCGCATATCGGCAACTTGCGGGCGTATGTTTTTTCGGATTCAATCGCCCGCGCGCTGACCGCGGCCGGATACCGCATGCGCCGCGTCATTAACATTACAGATGTCGGCCACATGGTCGGCGACGGCGACGGCGGCGAGGATAAAATGGCGGTCGGCGCGGCGCGCGAACAGACGACGCCGGAAATGATTGCCGCGCGCTATGCCAAAATTTTCATCGAAGACATCGGCGACTTGAATATCGATACGAACGACATCCTTTTCCCGCGCGCGACCGAATACATCCAGGAACAAATCGCGCTCGCAAAAACCCTTGAAGAAAAAGGGTTCGCGTATCGGCTCCCCGACGGCTTGTATTTTGATACGCAAAAATTCGTCGGGTACGGAAAACTGGGCGGCATTTCGAACGTACAGCTTGAAGCGGGCGCGCGCGTCGAAGTCGTCGAGGGAAAACGGCATTCATCCGATTTCGTGTTATGGCGGGCTGCGAAACCGAACGATTTGCAGCAATGGGACAGCCCGTGGGGACGCGGCAATCCCGGCTGGCACATCGAATGTTCTGCAATGACGCGCGCACTTCTCGGACAAGAAATCGACATTCATACGGGCGGCGAAGACCACATAGCGGTTCATCACAACAACGAAATCGCGCAGTCGGAAGCGGCGAGCGGACGCACGTTCGTGCATTACTGGATGCACAGCGCATTTCTCACGATGAACGGCGAGAAGGCCAGCAAGTCGCTCGGCAACGTGGTGTATCTTTCGGACATCACCGATAAAGGATTCCATCCGCTCGCGCTCCGATATTTTTTTCTGCAGGCGCATTATCGCACTCCCCTTTCTTTTTCGTGGGATGCGCTCGCGGCCGCATCCGGCGCACTCGACCGACTCTGGAAAATGTCACACGAGATTGCGAAGGAATCGAAAAAAACCGCTGCTCATTCCGAAGCACGCGAGCGCTTTATCGCGAGCTTGAATGACGACCTGGCAACGCCGCAGGCGCTTGGCATTCTGTGGGAGTCTCTCAAAAGCGAAGAATACGCTCCCGAAGAAAAATGGGGATTGCTTCAGGATGCAAATGCGTACCTCGGACTTTCGCTCACCAATCCCCCCAAAGACCGGCTACCCGTATCTTTCACAAACGACGGCGCCGAGAGCGAACATTCGCTGCCCGAAGACATTGTCGAGCTGCTGCAAAAACGAAAAGAAGCGCGCGAAAATAAGGATTTTGCCATGTCCGACTCGATTCGTAAAGAGATTGAAAACAGGGGATATCGTGTGGATGACGGGCCGAACGGCATAGTGGTGACTCGCTCGACTAATTGATACAATTGGCGGTAATGGCCACCGATCGAATTCCTCCGCAATCGCTCGAATCGGAACGAGCGCTTCTTGGCGCGCTTCTTCTGAAGCCCGATGCAATTCACGACGTTTCGGATCTCATTCAGGCCGATTCTTTTTATGCCGAAAAACACCGGCATATTTTCGGCGCTATGCGCGAACTTGCCGAGCGCGGCGAGCCGATTGACCAGCTTTCGCTATCCGAACGCTTGCAAAGCCAAGGACTGCTTGAACGAAGCGGCGGCAGGAGCTATCTCGCCGAACTTGCCGGTTCAGCGCCGACGCCGGGAAACTTTTCTCACTATGCAGAACTGGTATCTCGAAAATATCTCATGCGTTCGCTTATTGACGCATCCTACGACATTACCGAAGCCGCATATGACGATGCGCGCGAGACGATGGAAGTGCTCGACGAAGCCGAGAAAAAAATCTACGCCATCGGGAACGCGTCGGCGGCGCACAAATTCACCGCCATCGGCGACAAAATTCACGAGGCATGGGACCGCATCGAAGCGCTTTCGAAAAAAGAAGACGGCATTCGCGGCGTGCCATCCGGCTTCCCTTCCCTCGACAATCTTCTTTCCGGTTTCCATCCGTCCGACCTCGTGATTCTTGCGGCGCGGCCTTCGATGGGTAAAACCTCGCTTGCGCTCGACATCGCGCGAAATGCGGCTGTTCGGCACAATGTCCCCGTTGGAATCTTTTCGCTCGAAATGAGCTCCGAGCAGCTCATCGACCGCATGCTCGCCGCAGAATCGTTCGTTAACTCGTGGAAACTCCGCACGGGCCAAGTTCGCGATGAGGATGATTTCAACCGCATCCGCGATGCGCTCGAAACGCTTTCCAAAGCGCCGATTTACATCGACGACAAGCCGGGCAACAACATTCTCGGCATGCGTGCGGTTGCGCGCCGTCTGAAGCGCGAACGCGGCATCGGTCTCATAATCGTGGACTATCTTCAACTTATGGCGCCCACATCGACAAAAGCATCCGACTCGCTAGTCCAGCAGGTTACTGAGATTTCCCGCTCGCTCAAATCGCTCGCGCGCGAGTTGCAAGTGCCGGTTATCGCTCTCTCGCAGCTTTCCCGCGCCGTCGAACAGCGCGGCGGCAAGCCCCGACTCAGCGACCTGCGCGACTCGGGAAGCATCGAGCAGGACGCCGACGTGGTGATGTTTATTCATCGCGAAGACAAACGAAACGCCGAGAGCGACCGCCCGAACATTGCGGAGATTTTGATCGAAAAACACCGCAACGGTCCGACCGGAAAAACGGAATTGTACTTCGACGAAAAGCGCGCGACTTTCCAGCCGGTTGATACGGCGGGCTATGGCGAACTGGCTGCTGAGTTTTAATTTTTCGCACGATGGATAAAATCGACGAACTTGCACAAGCACTCGCGCGATTCCCGGGCATCGGCCCGCGGCAAGGCAAACGTTTTGTTTTTTACTTGCTTGCCGCTCCTGCGTATGAACGAACCAAACTCGCCGAGCTTATCACATCGCTCGGCAAAGACGTCAGGCAATGCACCGAATGTTTGCGTTTCTTCAATGGAATGTCTCCCCTCTGCAATTATTGCTCCGATACGCGCCGCGAAGATTCGCTTTTAATGCTCGTTGAAAAAGACCAGGATCTCGCCGCCATTGAGCGCGCCGGCACCTACCGCGGCCGCTACTTCGTGCTTGGCGGCGTACTTACTCTTAACGGAAAAGGTGCGATTCGCGAAAAGGAATTGCTGAAATCCGTTGAAAAGCATGTGAAAAATAATTTGAACGAAATCGTCCTCGCGCTCGGCGCGACAAGCGAAGGCGAGCATACGGCCGATTACGTCCGTTCGCTTCTTGCTCCCTATCGCGACAAAATCAAAATTTCCGTTCTCGGCCGCGGTCTTGCGACCGGCAGCGAACTTGAATATTCCGATGCGGAGACCCTCCGAGCCGCTCTGATAAATCGAAAAGAGGCGTAGCTGTACGTTAGTATCGGGTTGTTGACACTTTTCGCGTCGACGAGTTCATTGAAAGCGCAAAAGGCGCGGTACGATTTTGGTGTTCAGACCATTTAATCGTTAGCGCCTCTTGCATGCACAAGAATACCAAATTGTTGCCGTACCAACGGCGTGAGATGTTCCGCAGATGGGGTATGGGAGCTCAAGCGACCCATTTGGCCCGAGAATACAAAGTCTCCCGAGAAACCGTATACGAGACACTTAAAGATGCCCGACTGAACGTCTTCGAGAATCGTTCCTCGATGAATCACCGATATCGCACCATCCTGTACGGGTTCCAAAAGCTTGCTCGCACCGAAAAGCGCGTGGGAGAGAAGCTCGCCCGCAAAGCCCATCGATTGAACCGATACGAGAAATCGATACCGGGTGAAATGCTGCATCTCGATACCAAGCGCCTGCCGCTCCTGCGAGGAGAAGCCGCCGCGCAACCGAGAGAATACCTATTTGTCGCCATTGACGACTACTCTCGTACCGCCTTTGCCGATATCTTCCCCGACAAGACCGCATATTCGGCCGCCATGTTCCTCGCCGAGAGCAAGCGAGTATTGCCGTTCCCCGTGACCGGCATCTATTCCGACAACGGGAGCGAGTACCGGGGACGACCGGATCATCCGGTGGCGGCACTCTGCAGGGAAACGGGCATGAGCCAAGCGTTCACGAAAGTGAAGCATCCCTGGACCAATGGAAAAGCGGAGCGATTCATCAAAACCCTCATGACCGAATGGCACGGGAAGACACGTTCCAATCACATCTCTCGAGCCCATCGCCGACGCTATTTGTATGCGTTTGTGGACTGGTACAACCAGACCCGCATTCACCAATCGCTCGGAACAACTCCATTCGGAAGACTCGAGGCGTACCTAGAAAGTGTCAACAACGCGTTGACTTAGTACAGCGTAGCTGCATAAGTTCAGATACATTTGGCAGTCCTCATAACCGAGGATATATGCGCATCAGAAGCAATTTCAGGGGTACGAAGGGCTGGTTGAGCATGTGGGAAAGGACGATACGATTGCGGCATATGCGGAAACCAAAGGAAGTCGACAGACGGGTGAAGATATTGGGATTCTGGGACATGCACGGGACGGAGGCCGCATACGACGCCTTTGGCACCTCGGAGCGCACCTTGTATCGCTGGAAGGAGGAACTCAAAGCCCACGAGGGCCGCATTGATGCACTTGACCCGAAGAGCACTGCGCCGAAGGCGCGTCGAAGGAGGACTGTTCTGCCCGAGGTCGAGGATTTCATCATCCGCGAACGACAGGCGCATCCCCGGCTTGGGAAAGCAAAGCTTGCCGTTCTCCTGCGCGAAGAAGGGTACTCCGTGTCGGAGTCATACGTTGGGCGGGTCATTCTGGATTTGAAGAACCGCGGTCTGCTCCCGCAGCAGAGCCGGCTCTCGTTCCACGCACGTACGGGCAATCACACGGAAACACCGCAGAAACGCCGTACCAAGCTTCGCCGCACCGGCAAGCGCGGCATGGAGCTCGATACCGTCGTCCGCTTCATCGACGGCGTGAAGCGGTACGTCCTCACGGCAGTGGATGTGGAGCGGAAGTTCGCCTTTGCGGGCGCGTATACGAACCACTCGTCGAGAAGCGCGGACGACTTCCTTCGCCGAGTCATCGAGGTTTGCCCCTTCGATATCGACGAGTTGCAGACCGACAACGGGAGCGAGTTCGCCAAACACTTCGAGGATGCCTGTGCCGAACTCGGGCTCACGCACTTTCACACCCGCCCCCGCACTCCCAAGATGAATGCCCACGTCGAACGATTCAATCGCACCGTCTCCGAGGACTTCATCATGCTGAATCGGGGCCTGCTGCGGGACGATATTCATTCCTTCAATCTGAAGCTTGTCGACTGGCTGATCTGGTACAACACCAAACGCCCGCACCAGTCGCTCGGCATGGTGTCCCCCTTGCGGTATATTGTGTGTACATTAACCGTCGGGGACTGCCAAAAGTACTGGACGCGTACAGTAGCTGGACAAATTTTTTGCAAAGTTGTATACCTACTAACGAGTTGGGATTGCTTCTCAACAAGTTAGGAAAGGTAAGGTCTTTTTATGTATATCGGTTCAACGGCGGAACTTTTCGGACCAACGAATCCGGCTTCGGCGGGCTGGGAAAAACAAACTCTACATATCGACGAGATTTCGGGGGAAAAGAAATACAAAGTCTTGTTCGTTGGCTTCAGCAACCGAGTCGCCGTCTTTGATGCAGAAGGTAGATTCCTTAGCCCGGCGATGGTTAAACTCGCGGTCGCGGCGTAGACGTCAGCCCATAAAAAGGGCGCCCTCACAAATGTGAGGGCGCCCTTTAGCTTTTATACGAAGAGTTTTAACGCTCCTGAACAAACGTAAGCGCAATGCCTTTGTTTGATGCACGGCCCGTGCGGCCGATGCGGTGCACATAATCCTCGTACGTCGACGGTAAGTCGAAGTTGATGACATGCGAAACGGCCGGAATATCGAGTCCGCGGGCTGCGACATCGGTGGCGATAAGCGCGCTCACCTTGCCCGCCTTAAAGGCCTCAAGCGCGCGGATTCGAGCGCCGTGCGTCTTATTGCCGTGAATCGATTCGGCGTGGATGTGCTGGCGCGAAAGCGCTTTTGCAAGCTTTTCAACGCCGAATTTTGTCCGGCCGAAAACAAGCACGCGGCTGAACTCGCGATCCTTCAACATTTCGGCGAGCACCTCAAACTTATCCTTGCCGCGCGGAATGCGCACGACATCCTGTTCGACGTTCCGCGACGTGTCGCGCGTCTTGACTGAAATAATGACCGGGCTCGTGAGAAAATCGCCGATGAGCTTTTCGACTTCCTTCCCCATTGTCGCGGAAAAGAACAGCGTGTGGCGTTCCTTGCGCATCTTTGAGAGAATCATCCGCATATCGTCAATAAAGCCCATGTCGAGCATGCGATCGGCTTCGTCGAGAACAACGGTGCCAAAGTCCGAGAGGTCGAGCGCTTTGCGTTCCATCAAATCCTTCAAGCGACCCGGCGTGCCGATGACGAATGCGGGATTGTAGCGGAGCTGCGAGATTTGCGGACCGATATTTGCGCCGCCGACCGCGACCATGCCGCGGAAACCGAGGCCCTTTGCAAAGCCCGCGAGCTCCTTTTCAATCTGCACAGCAAGTTCGCGCGTCGGCGCCATGATGAGCACGCGCTCGTCTTTCTGCTTCATCACCTTGTCGATGAGCGGAATGAGAAATGCGGCTGTCTTGCCGGTGCCGGTTTCAGCGAGTCCGACGACGTCCTGTCCAAGAAGCGCATGAGGAATAGCTTTGTCCTGAATCGGCGTCGGCAGTTCATAGCCGTGCGCAATGATATTTTTCTTAAGATTTGCGTTGATGTCGAAGTCCGCAAACTTGTGTTCCGGTACAAAAACCGGCTCCTCGGTCGTAACGACCGTCTTGTTCATAAATTTCGAAATTTCCGCTTCGGTTTCCCCGAACTGTCCGAACCCGCCGCGGCGCGCCGGTGCGCGTCCGCGTCCTCCGCTAAAACCGCCGCGAGACGGATAGCGGCTCCCGCTTCCGCCGCGGTCATTGCTAAAGCGGCGCGGGCCGCTCGCTCCGTATTGCGGACGCGCCGAAAACGAACGTTCTGCGCCGTAGCCGCTTTTTTTGGCGGTGTCTGCCGACCCGCTCGAACTACCTCCCGTTGATTGATGATTCCATCGCCCTACTTGCATAAATGTATATAGATAATTAAATAATGAGAAAACGAAAACGAAGGCCTTGCGGAACCTGTTTCAAAAATAATGGCCTTGCGAGAGCCGTCTGTTTCGAGCGAGAAGTGCCGGCGCAGACCGAGACATACCTGAGGTACGGCGAGGGCGAGCCGTTGCGCTTCGTAGCCGAAACAGGCGGCTCGCAGCGGCCAGGCATTTCAGAAAGTTATTTTTGAAACAGGTTCTGAGGTCTTGCTCTCGAGTTTTTGAGATGACTAAGAAATCGAATCGATTTTCACTTGCAGAACCGGCTGGCGGTGGCCGTTGCGCTTGTAGTAGCGGCTCTTCGGCTTGTATTTCACCACCTCAATTTTCTTTGCCTTCCCGGCGAGAACAACGGTGCCCTTGACCTCCGCGCCTTTGATAATCGGCGCGCCGATGGTCGTGTCCGAGCCGTTGTCGACGAGGAGCACCTCGCCAAAGACAACCGTGTCACCTTTTTTCAAATCGGCGGGGAGCTTCTCTATCGAAATAGTATCGCCTTTGGAGACGACATACTGCTTCCCGCCCGTCTTGATTACGGCCACTTCCATAGTTCGTCCAATCTAGCACGGTTGCATATAAATAGCAAGACCGCGAAGTTACCCTCGCGGCTTGATTGATTGCGGGAGCCAACCGTCACTGGTGGCACCCGGCTTGGATGTCGTGTCCGTCCTCGCGGACGTCCACATAGTCCGGAAACGCGTCTTCCGGAAAGAACGCGACCCGCACATAGAAGTCCCCGACGCGTGAGTTGGGAGACATCTCGGTCTCCCTGTACCGAGCGCAAAACGGTACACGACCCTTTTCTAACCGGACCGTCACCGTCTTGCCCGGTTTGAGCCGTGCCAGAATTTGCTTGTTCGTGAGCTCGGTCGGCGAATACAAAGGACCGGGACCATTTATTGGCCAGAAAATAGCGAGCGCGCACGCCGCCACAAAAGCGGCAAGCACACACGCTCCATTCAGCTTTGATCTCTTCGAGTTGGACACGCAGGCCTCCTTGTCCCGAACGGGACGGATGTCGACGCACGCCGACTTTCTAAAGAGAAAATAGCACGGCTCTGCTATTTAGTCAAGTCCTTCCGACGGCTTCTCAAGCAGCTCGGGTTCGATGCCGATTCGCGACTCCGCAATGCGGTATACATCCTTGTCGATTTTACCAAGTTCTTTATAGCCCGCGTTGTAGTGGCTTACAGACGTGCCAAGAGAGACGCCGAGTTTTCTGTAAAATTCTTGATATGAAGCGATATGCTTCCCGAGCTCGCCTACTCGCTTTTGGATTTCGACGGCTTTTTCTTCGATTTGAAGGGCTTTTAATCCCTGCATTACCGTCTGCAAATATGCGAGAAATGACGTCGGCGAAACGATGATGACCTTATACTTCCCCGCCGCTCTTTGTATGAGATTTTCTTCTTCGCCGGCCCCGACTTGATTTGTTAAAAGATCGTAGTAAATGCCTTCGGACGGAATAAACATGAAAGCGAAGTCCATCGTACCTTCGTCCGGACGAATGTATTTTGCCGTTTCTTGAATGCGCAGCTTGAGGTCGTTCACAAACGCCTTTTCGGCGACCGCGCGCTCGGCGCTCCCCACTTGCGTGCTGACGAATCGGTTGTAGTTATCGAGTGAAAACTTCGAATCAATCGGGACAATTTTATCGCTTACAAAAACGGCAGCGTCAACGATTTCGCCGTTTTTAAACGGATACTGGATTTTGTACATGCCGGGCGGAAGCACGTTTTTCAAAACGGTTTCAAGATAATACTCGCCGAGAATGCCGCGCTGTTTCGGATTCTTGAGCAAGTCCTGCAACGACTGAAGCTGTTCGGCAAATCCTTGGGTCTGACGGCCGATTTCTTTGACCGAGGTGACTTCTTGCGTGATTTCTTTAATCAAGCGCGAGCTTTCGGAAAATTGGCGGTGCGAGTTTTCCTGCATGGCGCGGGAGGATTCAGCGACGCGCGCGTCGAGCGTTCGCGCCATTTCCTGCATCTGTTGTTGCAGAAGAACCATGCCCCCATTTTCCGCCGGCGCTTCGCGCCGGCGGCTTATGAAATACAGCCCAATTCCCTGAACAGTTACCAAAACGATGATAAGGATGCCGACCTGTAAAATGCTCATACTGTAAGTATAACGCCAGTCGCCTTGCACGAGAAATGGGTCTCGCAACGCGACGGCGTAAGAGGAGCGGATTTTTCAGCAGAAAAATACCGCGCTCATTTCGAGTGCAAGGCGACTGGCGTGTTACAATCACAAACATGTCTATCCACGAAAATCTTAAGCGTTCTATTCCCGACGCATTGCGAGCAAAAGACGAAGTAAAGCTGCGAACGCTTCGGTCGCTAGTAACGGCAATGACCAACGAAGTCGTGTCCAAGAAGCGCAAGCCGGACGAATTTCTCACGGATGAGGAATCAATTGCGGTGTTGAAACGTGCGGCAAATCAGCGCAAGGACTCAATCGAGCAGTTTGAAAAGGCATCGCGAAACGATTTGGCGGAACCCGAGAAAGAGGAGCTCGCAATTATCGAATCCTATCTCCCCTCTCAAATGAGCCGCGAGGAAATCGAAGTTGTCGCGAAGGCGAAAATGGCGGAACTTGGCGTTTCGAGCAAAGCGGACTCCGGTAAATTTATCGGCGCGCTTATGAAGGATTTGAAAGGAAAAGCGGACGGTGGAGACGTGAAGGCGGTTGTGGAGGGGTTGTTGGGTTAAAACTCGGTATTAGAAAACTTCATTTATTCAATCCCATAAAAAATGGTTTAAAGAATGAGACGACATTATTGGCAAGAGAAATCACAAATGCAGGAATCGGGACAATCCCAATATAGAAACCGCTAGTTGTAACCCTGTTTTCAGCGGTCGTGCTTGCGGCGAGAGTCGGCGTCTTGGCTTTAATTTGAGTTGTAGTTGCGGCCGCGGAGCCACCAGTTGGCTTGCGTAATGCCCTCGTCGTCGAACTTGTTTGACGCACTGCGCCTGCGGAGGGGTTTTTAGCCGTTGATGCACTTCGAGCCGCTGTGGTTTCTTGACCGGTCGCTGTTCTGGGGAACTGAGTTTGGGGGTTCGCCGTTAATGGTATTGCCTGAAATAGCGTTAACGGTACTGCGGGCAAACTGCCTCCAGTAACCGGCGAAATTGCGCCTCCGCCCTGACCGGAAGAGGGATGAGACGATGCCGGCCGCCATAACGTAACAACGTCGCATGAAGAACAGTCAAAGTTGATTGCATAATCGTTTGCGCCCGTTGCCATGCCGTGAAATTTGCCGGAAGAGTCGATTGTTACTCCGTTAAATGAAACCCAACCGGTAGCGGAATCCCATGCAAATCCCGAAAGATGTCCTAGTCCGTCGTTCCTTACGCCGCCCTGCGCAGGCGAAAGATTGAGCCATCCGTCGTTTGCGCTCCAAGCGTAGCCGGTAATGGCAGAATCAGTAACGATGACCGTGCTGTTTGCGGGCGCGAAATTGATCCATCCGCCGATATTGCTCCATGCATATTTATTGGCTGCATCCATATTGCTCGAAGAAGCATACGCAAACGGAGCCGCAAATAGGAATGCAAGTGCGGCGCGCGTTAAAGCGCGCACCGCACTATTTCTTCGTCTTGGTGCTGGTAGCGCCTGTGTCATTGCTCGATGTCGCCTCTGCCGTAGATTTGGCAGGTGCGGACGGCTGCTGTATCGCGGGCGAGTTTCCCCCGTTGGTCACCGGCCCAACGTTAATAAGTTTATTCACCGACGGGCGATACAAAAACGCCTGCGCCGCATTGGGATATACAATAAGAACATCGCCGTCCTCGGCATCTACAAGAAAAGGCTGTCCTTGCTTAGCGCTGATTGCGTCTTTGATTGTTGCCATCGTTGGAGTCTCATTTGGCAAGTTGATGAGCTTGCCCACATTTTCAAGTATGCTGTTTGCCTGCTCTGCATTTGCGAGCCCCGGATTGGCTTGATACACGCTGTATCGTCCAAGTTCATAGACGCCGAAAAGAATTGCAGCTGCAAACAAAAGAACAATCCAAATAAAACTGCGACCGATGAAGCTAAAAAAACGCTGTATAAAATTAAGTCGAGTCTTGTCGTGCATATATATCATATATTAGTTAGTAGTGTTTGAAACTGACGAATCCGTCTGTGAGATTATATCAAGCGAAGTTGTAGTCCCCGTCACAGGAGCTGAAGTCGCTGTGGAATCAGCAGGTGTTTGCTGTTCGGTAGAACTTGCCGAATCGACTTTGATTTGGCCTGCGGCCGCGTCTTGCGAATTTCCCGATGCCGAGCCCGCGGCCGCCGCTGCGGCGGCCGCGGATTGTCCGCTCCCCTGCCCCGCATTTTGCAAAAGCGTTTTCAACTGGCTTTCAGTGACGCAGGTATCGCCGACACAGAGTTGCTGTTTTGCCGTAATATTCTGCGAAGTAAACGACTGCGCAAAACCCGTCACCGTCGAGGCAAGCGCACTCACCTGCCCCGAAAGCGCCTGCACGGCCTTCACGAGAGGCGCGATGAGTCCCACATAGTTGACCGTGAGGGTGCCGCCCGGGGTAAGTACCGTGGGAGAGGTGGTGGAGACGAGTTCGGGGAACACGCTCTGTACGGCTTGCGCGATGAAGCCCAAGTTCGTACCCGAGTCGTTCTGGTCGAGACGGTTGTATGAGACAGGCGTGAGTCCGTTGATGGCGGCAAGAGAAGAAGAGGCATCAAGCGGAGTAACGTTGGACTTTAGTCGTGCATCGGACGATTGGAAGATGGAGCCGGAATAGGTGGCGTTGCCGTTGTCGAAGATTGAGAAGACGGTGGTGGATGCGCTGTTCACAATCGCAAAGGCGGAAGTGGAAGCGGTGTCCGGTCCCCAAACCATCAATCGTGCGTATGGCGTCGTCGTCCCGATGCCGACATTTACCGCATCCGCACCCGTCCCACCAAGCACAAGGCAGTTCGAGCACCCCACTTTCGCGTTGTATCCGATTGCTGTGCTTTTGCTTAGCGCAGTTGTGGAAGCCACCGAAGCGTCGCGCGACGAGTACGTTCCTATGAAGGTCATATAGTTGTCGATGACCGACTGGTTGTCGGCGTTGGAGCCGTCGCCATAGCCTGCCTGGTAACCAAGTCCGAAGTTGTATGAGCCAGTGGTGTTGGAGGAGAGGGCGTTAAAACCCTGTGCGGAGTTGTATGAGCCAGTGGTGTTGGAGTAGAGGGCTCCTTTTCCCTGTGCGGAGTTGTATGAGCCAGTGGTGTTGGCGTAGAGGGCGCTCACACCTTGTGCGGAGTTTTGTTGGCCAGTGGTGTTGAAGTAGAGGGCTTGATAACCCTGTGCGGAGTTGTTGGAGCCTGTGGTGTTGTGGGAAAGGGAATTCACTCCCTGTGCGACATTCCATGAGCCAGTGGTGTTTGATAAGAGGGCGTTTAAACCTTGTGCGGAGTTGTTGTAGCCAGTGGTGTTGGCGTTGAGGGCTTTGTACCCCTGTGCGGAGTTGTTGGAGCCAGTGGTGTTGTGATTTAACGCCTGATAGCCCTCAGCAGTGTTGTATTGCGCACTCGCATTTGTCGGAGTCGTCGCAAGCGCACCACTTCCAATTGCGACGCTATACCAATTTGTCGAAGATGCCGCCATCCACGCTGCCGCGCTCGATGCCCCGATGGCGAGAGAATTGTTTGTCGTGCTTGCATACAGCACCGTATTCCCCGCTTGTTTGTACCCGCTGTATTGGTCGGTGTTGATGAAGCCGGATACGTCGAGTGGGTATGAGGGAGAGACATTGCCAATCCCCACATTCACCGCATCCGCACCCGTCCCACCGAGCACAAGGCAGTTCGAGCATCCGACTTTCGCGTTGTATCCGATGGCGATGCTTTTGCTAAGTGCAGTTGTGGAAGCCACCGAAGCGTCGCGCGACGAGTATGTACCGATGAAGGTCATGTAGTTGTCGATGACGGAGCGGTTGTCGGCATTGGTGCCGTCGCCATAGCCTGCCTGGTAACCAAGTCCGAAGTTGTAGTTGCCAGTGGTGTTGGAGTAGAGGGCGGAATTACCCTGTGCGGAGTTGTAGGAGCCAGTGGTGTTGGAGGAGAGGGAGTTCGCACCTTGCGCTGAGTTTTGATTGCCCGAGGTGTTGGAGTAGAGGGCGGCCTGACCCTGTGCGGAGTTGTTGGAGCCAGTGGTGTTGGAGTGGAGGGCGGAATTACCCTGTGCGGAGTTGTTGGAGCCAGTGGTGTTGTTTTGGAGGGCGTAGAACCCCTGTGCGGAGTTGTATGAGCCGGTGGTGTTGTAGTAGAGGGCTTTGTACCCCTGTGCGGAGTTGTAGGAGCCAGTGGTGTTGTTGTAGAGGGCATTCGCTCCCTGTGCGGAGTTGTAGGAGCCAGTGGTGTTGTGATTCAAATCCTGATAGCCCTCCGCCGTATTGTATTGTGCCCCAGCACTTGTCGGAGTCGTCGCAAGTGCGCCACTTCCAATTGCGACGCTATACCACTGCGTCGAAGACGCTGACATCCACGCAGCTGCTTGTGAAGCGCCAATGGCAAGCGAGTTGTTTGTTGTGCTCGCATACAGCACTGTGTTCCCCGCCTGATTGTATCCGCTGTATTGGTCGGTGTTGATGAAGCCCGATACGTCGAGTTTGTAGGAGGGCGACGTATTGCCGATGCCGACGTTGCCATTTGATTGTACAATCAAAGCTTGAGTGCCTGTCTCTGGCGCATTTGTACTATTTACGTAAAATGCAAAAGCTTTTCCAGACCCAGCTGTAAGGGAGAATTGCCCGCTCGAAGGATTTACACCTATAATACCTCTGTTACCTGACAAAGAAATAAAGTTCCCAACATTCGCACCACTTCCTATTAACAAATCTGGCGTAGTAAAGCTATCTACACCAATTTGCAAAGGAGATGTCGGACTCGTCGTCCCAATGCCGACGTTGCCTGTTGAACCTGCGGCAAATGTTGCGCCGTCGATTGTAAGTGCCGTTGTTGTTGCGCCTGATGGGAACGGATACCCGAAGGTTGCATATGCTCCTGCCGGTTGGAAGGATGCAGGAGAATATGTCTGCCACGTGCCGGCCCAGTTGCCGGTGTTGGAAGTGATGCCGGTGTTGGTGATTTGGCCCGTAGTGTTGTTGTATGAGATGCCGGTGCCTGCCGAAAGAGCGGTAAGAGGGATGTAGTTGTTTGGGTTGGTTGCGTTGTATGGAGTGTATCCAAGAGCGGTTTGAAAATATGAAAGCGCTTTCCCCTGCCAAGTTCCTGCGAAGTTGCTGCTCGCATTTGTAAATGAGTCGAGGCCGGAGAAGGTGTTGGAGTCGGAGAGGAGAGTTGAGGTGGCACCGCCGCCGAAGGCGGCGGTGGTTTGAATTGTTCCGTCTGGGAATTGGAAACCGCCAGAACTGTACACGCGACCATTTACTGAAAGCGATTGCGAAGGACTGGTGGTGCCAATACCGACCAGGCCTTCGACGATGAGGCTGTTACTTGGCGCGGCGAAGTTGTAGTCGGAACCGATGGAGGCGCCGCCCGAGACAGCGAGGGCGGCGAGGGGCGAAGTGGTGCCGATGCCGAAATTCCCGTGACTCACGTACACGGCACCGAGTCCAAGCGATGCAAATTCGAGACTGCCATTTGTATTTGCCGCGGCAAGCTTGTTTGCCTGAAGTGCGAGATTGCCTGCTTGAATGCCGTCACTAAACTGGAGCGGTGTTCCATCGGAACTGCGCAAAGTCTTCCCTGCTGAAAGCTGCACATTTCCTTTGAGCAAAATCAATCCGCCGGTTCCGCTTGGGTTTAGTTGAATGTCTCCCGTGCCGCTCGTCTGTAAAATCAAGTCCTGGTTCACATCCGCACTCACATTCACATTGTGCGATGGGTCGGTATACAAAACCTCCTGTCCATTCACATACAATGAACCCGGACCTACATACACGTCTTTCCATGTGTTCTGCGCAGTACCGAGCGAGTATGTATTTGCAACAGACGGAATGATGCTTCCGTTCATTGTGATGGTGCCTGAAATCGTAGTAGTGGCTACACCACAATTGGGATCGGTGGGACCACAGGCAGGGTCGAGAGTTGCACCGGGGGCATACAGCGCCGCTTGCGCAGCAAGCGGCGCAAGAGAGAGTATTAAAACGAGTGTAGGTAGTGTGGAAAAGCGACGACGCGACGGCATAGGTGGCTCAAGTACGCACTATATATATGATACTAGTTACTTTGCAGTTTGTTAGGGTTATCCCCCAAGGTCGGAGCAAGTCATTTCAAGGGAATCGGTCACGGATAATTCACTCGTCATCGGTCGAAATGCGAAACGCTTTGTGTCACGAATTGTTAATCGGATTGCTCCACGTTTTCACCTACTCACGGGGAATCGGCTACAACTCTCGCCTCGCCGTCGCTCGGCTCGGTCGCAGCCCCGGCTCGCGGTTCGGCTTGCTAGCCGGACATCGCTCCGCCATTCGATTCCCCGTCGCGAGACATGCAGATGTCTCGCTTGGGGTCACAAATGCGAAATCCGCCTTGCGGCGGTTCGCATTTGTGACCTCACGGGGACCGCGATTACGCTTATCGACCCTTACAGGGTCAGTACACCTTGCGGATATTTTGCTTCAGGAAATCGCAAAATATGCTCGCAAGGTCTTCGATTCCCCGACGCAAAGCCTCCCAGGCTTTGCTTGGTGGCACAGCGTTTTCCGCTGCGCTTAAAACGCTGTGACCCCACGGGGAATCGAACCCCGATTTACGCCGTGAGAGGGCGCTGTCCTAACCGTTAGACGATGAGGCCGTTGTGTAACTTTTTTATACCAGAATTTTGAACGATGCGCTAGGAACGCTGAAGCCACTTCTTCTCCTGGCGTGCAAGACGCGATGCATCGGCAGGATTTGCGAGCAGAGCTTTAACGATGCGTTCGGTACGAACGGATTGCGAACCCTTCACAAGCACGACGTCACCCGGGCGGACAAAGTCGACGACGGAAGCCGCGGCGGTGCGCGAACTGTCGAACAGGATGACTTCGGCGCTTCCGGGCGCGGCAGAATAGGCGCGCGAACGGATGCCGACTGCCGCCACGATGTCGGCCGAATTTTTCGCAAGCACGCCGATTCGTTCGTGCTCCGTCACCGAATATCTTCCAAGTTCAAGCATGTCGCCGAGCACCGCTATACGTCGTTTCGCGTGCGGGAAACTTTTGAGTGTTCCCAGCGCTTCTTCGACCGCAGCCGGAGACGCGTTATATGAATCATCTATGATGACCGAACCGTTTTTGCCGGCAAAGATGCGGCCGCGGCCCGGCGGCGGGTCGTATTTTTCAAGCGCCGCGAGCGCCTCGGCAAGCGGAATCGAAAATGCTGTTGCGACCGCAAGCGCCGCCGCCGCCGGGAAAATTTGCGTCCGTCCGACGGAACCCTTTACTACGACTTGCCCCGTTTCGCCGGCGGCCTCGATGGACGCTTTCATTCCCTGCACAACGCCATCCGACTCATAAAAGCCGACAGTATCAATCAGCACCGTGGATCCTTTCTTGAAACCGTATGAAATCACGCGCGCAGGCGTCGTGAGCGAATTGCGAAGCGCATAACAGTCATCGGAGGGCACGATCAGCGGCGCAGCGGCCGGTAGCGCATGCGCGGGAGAAAATTCTTCTTCCTGCACCGCCTCCGGCGAAACATACGCTTCGACATGCACCGATATTTCCGGCAGCCGCGTTACGACAACCGCGTCCGGCATTGCAATGCGCAAAATACGCTCCATGTCGCCGGGTTTATCGGCACCGACCTCAAGCACAAGCATGTTCGGATAGTGGTTTGGCAAAAGCAGCAGTGCGAGCGCGTTTCTGAATACGGGAATCCAAGCAAAAGGATTGAATAACGGATCCGGAACATCGGCACCGAAAATAGTAATCGGAACGCCAAATTCTGTATTTAAATTCTTTTCGCTCTTTCGGACAAAGAAGCGCGCCGCAAGCACTTTGGCGACTGCATCCTTTGTCGAGGTCTTCCCGACCGAACCCGTTACCATTACGATTTTCGGGCGATACCGGCGAACCACCAGCCGCGCAAGGAAGATGAGCAGTATCACGACAAGATATTTTATGGGTTTTTTCATGTTGGTGTGGTGGTAGCAAAGCCGCGGTCGGGTGGCACCGCGTAATAGTTAATCAGAAAATGCACAAGGTCAAGGAAGGTATCATCGAGCGTTTCCGACGCATACGTTACGTGCTGCGGGTCGTCGGTATACAACAGAATAATAAACCGAGGATTGTATGACGGGAAAAAACCGACAAAGGAGTGGAAAAAGCGGTCTTTGTAGTATCCGCCCTGGCCATTCGTCAGCTGAGCCGTTCCCGTTTTAGCGGCAACCGACATGGTTGGAATTATTGCTTTCCCGTTTTGAAGCATCTGATCGACCATGTCGGTCATCATCTTCGTCGTCTCATGAGCGGCAGTCGGCGAAAATACCTGCGTCTCCCGGCTCCAATCGAGCTGCCGCACGATTCCGGAATCAAGCCGTATCGCGCTCACCAGATGCGGTTCTACCATCGCTCCGCCGTTTGCTATCGCACCCTCGGCGCGAATCATTTGAACGGGAGTTTCCGCAATTCCCTGCCCGAATGATGCCGTATCGAAATCGACCTGCTGCGTTTCAGAAAGATTGCCCAGAAGCGAACGACCTTCGTTCGGCAAATCGATGCCCGTCTTCTGTCCGAACAGTTTCGTAAAGTACTCGCGGAATTTTTCCTGTCCCAAGCGGTCCGCGACCCACGACGCACCGACATTCAGAGATTGCAAAATGATTTGCTCCATCGGTATTACTCCGCGTGCCTTCAAGTCCCAATTGCAGACCGTAGCACCGTTCGGGTGAATGCAACCGGTATCGTCATATGTCGTCTGCGGCGTAATGACGCCGGCATCGAGCGCAGAGGTCATCGTCAGCGGCTTCATGATGGAACCGAATTCGTGCACTTGCTCGACGAGCGGATTTTCAAGCAGGGCCGGATTCACATTTTGACGGTCGTTCTCATCGTACGAAGGATACGACGCGAGCGCGACAATTGCGCCGGTCGAAGGGTCCATAATGATGCCGCCCGATTCTTTACTCGAGTATTTTTGATTGACATCCGCGAGGTCATCTTCAAGCCGAGTTTGCACTTCCGGCTCAATCGTTGTCACGACATCGCCCTCGCGCGCGTCATTCGCATTCACCAGCAATTCCCCGACATTTGAAAAAAGCTCCGCAAAAAAATTCTGATACAGCGAATCGCCGGTTCGCGAAAGTGTGTCATTGTATTCCGCCTCAAGACCGGTTTGGCCGACAAGCGTATCGCCCGAGCCGTAGGAAACAATGCCGATTGTCTGCGCGGCAAGCGAGCCGCCCGGATAATATCGCCAGCGCTCGCGCAGCACCTGAACGCCCGGAATATTTTTTTCGGCTAGCGACAGTCCATCGGCGTCCGATAAATGATGGGCGACTTCTATGTATGTCTGTGATTTCTTTGCCGCCGCGGCAATAAACGCGTCGTGAGCAATCAGCGTCGAAGATGCGACGGCCGCGAGCGCAGTATAGGCGGTTTCCGGATTGCCCAGCGTTTGCGGATTTATTGCGACAAGAAAGCCGGTCGAGAGCGTAGCGGCCGAGATGAGCGTGCCGTCTTTTGACGTGAAGTATATGGAGCCGCGGTCAAACAATCCGCTGCCGCCCGACGCGAATTGCCGATCGGCTTTTCCCGCATAATCCGCTCCGTGCACAATCTGCACAAAATACAGCCGCAGGACTATAAAAATGGCAATTAAGACGATGAGAGCGAGAACAAGACGGATGCGCGAGCGAAACTGTCCGCGCATATCCTCTATCGAATTGAGGTCCCGCTCTCTGCCCGCACATACACTTCCGAGTTCGGTTTGACGTATCCTTCGGCAAGGTAGTTGGTGCCGGTAACCTGCTGCACACCATCGAGATACTGCGACTCAAGCGTCGCGACCGCGGCTTCGTCGTTTCTAACCGACTGCGAAAATTCCACCGTAAGCGCGGCATAACTCATTACGACGGCGATGAGCGCGATATACGCGACGGCAAGGACTCCGACCGCTCCCGCGCAAAGCGAGACGGGTGAAAACGGCGAATAATTGCGGATTTTACGCATACGTTAAAATGGAATCCGGAGAATCCGCGAGACCCTCTTGCGGAACGGTAACGACCCGCTCGAAGATGCGCAGTTTCGCGCTACGCGACCGCCGGTTTGCAAGTACTTCGCAGCGGCCCGGCACAATCGGTTTTTTCGGATTCATTTCTCCCAATCCCGTCTGAGCCGCATCGCGCAGAACGTTTTTCACCACGCGGTCCTCAATGCTATGGAACGATATGACCGCCAGTTTGCCGCCGGGCGCGAGCGCATGCAGCGCCGCGGCCAATCCTTCCCGCAAGCTCCCGATTTCGTCGTTTACAGCAATGCGCAGCGCTTGAAATGTTTTTGTTGCCGGATGAATCTTCCTCTCGTGATACCAGCGCGGCGTACCGGCAAGAACGGCGTCAACGAGCGCGTTTGTGCTGAGAATGCGCGCTTTCCCGCGTGCCGCGACAATTGCACGCGCAATGGATCGTGCGAAACGCTCTTCACCGTATGTAAATATGATATTTGCCAAATCGACCTCCGTCGCGCTGTTTACGATGTCGGCCGCCGTCTCTCCGTTTTCGCCGTACGTCATAAGAAGCGGTTCATCGCTTTGAAACGAAAATCCTCGCGGCGAGGCGATTTGATACCCGCTCCAACCGAGGTCGAACAATATCTTGTCGACCGGCGCGATATGCAAACGGTCGAGAATCCGCGACAGATTTCGAAAATTGTCGTTGACGATGTGCGCGACGGGACGGTCGGTTCGGCGGTCCTGCGCATACGCTTCCCTGCCCCGCTCAACCGCCGCAGGGTCGGCGTCAATGCCGACCAGAATGCCTCCTTCGCCGAGCGCAGCGAGCAAGGCCGAAAAATGCCCTGCTCCGCCAATGGTGGCGTCCACGACCGTATCGCTCGACTGCACATTGAGTGCTTCGAGCACTTCGTTCATAAGGACGCTGTCGTGGCGTGCTTCCACCCCGTTAGAGATTTTTCCATTTGCACCGACATGTCTCAAGTGACGCTCTCGCAACGAGTCGCTGCTCATATCCTTTGCGTCCGCATGTGAATCTCTAACGGAGTCCATATCAGTTTTTGTCGCCAAGCTTCTCGGCGAAGTCGTCCGCATCGCGCTCGATAGCAGTTGTGTAGGCCTGCCATGCTTCGGCATCCCAAATTTCGATACGATTTGCGACACCGGCGATGACGGTTTTGCTCTTGAGACCGGCGAAACTTTTCAAATGGTCGGGAATGAGAACGCGCCCCGAAGTATCGACACCGGTATCCATAGCGCCTGCAAGAAAAAGACGGGCAAGGCCGCGCGCCGCCGCCGTACCAGCCGCGTGTTCCGCACGGCTTTCGGCTTCCTTCGCCCACGATTTCTTCGGATACACAAAAAGGCAATGATCAAGGCCGCGCGTCATGACAACCGCGCGGCCAAGATCCTTCCGGAATTTTGCCGGAAGCGAGATTCGGTTTTTCGAATCGAGCACATGTTGGTATTCTCCGATGAACATAAATATTTTGAGCGGGGAGCGGCTCTATCGCGGGAACTTTTGCAGGAAACAGGCCACCACTCCCGTTTCCCTACTCAAATCCTTTCGGATTTGACGGGCAGACGATTTTTGTCAAAAATCGTCTTAGCCCACTTCATCCCACTAGTAGTGAAGTATATGCCACTTTGCCCCACTTCCCTATAGGACGTTATCCACAGACACGTATTACAGCGAAAAGCTACGCACGTGCCGCGCACCGTGTTTTTTCAAATGCATATGCCGAAAGGCAGATTGGATATGGCAAATCAATGATGCGCGAATGCAATTTGATTCCCATAAAAACCAGTCTGTACGCCATATTTTATGGCAAAACAGTTTCGATTTCTCTCAAGGGCTGCATAAGTTCAGATACATTTGGCAGTCCTCATAACCGAGGATATATGCGCATCAGAAGCAATTTCAGGGGTACGAAGGGCTGGTTGAGCATGTGGGAAAGGACGATACGATTGCGGCATATGCGGAAACCAAAGGAAGTCGACAGACGGGTGAAGATATTGGGATTCTGGGACATGCACGGGACGGAGGCCGCATACGACGCCTTTGGCACCTCGGAGCGCACCTTGTATCGCTGGAAGGAGGAACTCAAAGCCCACGAGGGCCGCATTGATGCACTTGACCCGAAGAGCACTGCGCCGAAGGCGCGTCGAAGGAGGACTGTTCTGCCCGAGGTCGAGGATTTCATCATCCGCGAACGACAGGCGCATCCCCGGCTTGGGAAAGCAAAGCTTGCCGTTCTCCTGCGCGAAGAAGGGTACTCCGTGTCGGAGTCATACGTTGGGCGGGTCATTCTGGATTTGAAGAACCGCGGTCTGCTCCCGCAGCAGAGCCGGCTCTCGTTCCACGCACGTACGGGCAATCACACGGAAACACCGCAGAAACGCCGTACCAAGCTTCGCCGCACCGGCAAGCGCGGCATGGAGCTCGATACCGTCGTCCGCTTCATCGACGGCGTGAAGCGGTACGTCCTCACGGCAGTGGACGTGGAGCGGAAGTTCGCCTTTGCGGGCGCGTATACGAACCACTCGTCGAGAAGCGCGGACGACTTCCTTCGCCGAGTCATCGAGGTTTGCCCCTTCGATATCGACGAGTTGCAGACCGACAACGGGAGCGAGTTCGCCAAACACTTCGAGGATGCCTGTGCCGAACTCGGGCTCACGCACTTTCACACCCGCCCCCGCACTCCCAAGATGAATGCCCACGTCGAACGATTCAATCGCACCGTCTCCGAGGACTTCATCATGCTGAATCGGGGCCTGCTGCGGGACGATATTCATTCCTTCAATCTGAAGCTTGTCGACTGGCTGATCTGGTACAACACCAAACGCCCGCACCAGTCGCTCGGCATGGTGTCCCCCTTGCGGTATATTGTGTGTACATTAACCGTCGGGGACTGCCAAAAGTACTGGACGCGTACAATGAATTGACAAACAATCCTTCATATACGAGTATCTTAATGGGAAACCAATGGCACCCAAACCCCTCAATTCGAACGACGGTTTTTTGCGCTCCTCTGAGCGCGTTGTTTCTTTTCCGCAGCATACGCCTCATCTGGCGTGAGTGAACCGAGCACATCCATGAAGCGGCGATTCATCTTTGCTTCGAGTTTCTGCACAAATCTTTTTGAATACTTTGAAATATCCGAGCTTTTCGGGATGTACCGCCGCAAGTCCTTGTTCAGATTCTCGATTGATGGCTTCTCCCATGGCGCATGCACATGACAGAAATATATCTTCACCCCAAGCACCTTCTCTAGCCGTTTGTGTTCGAGAAAGAGAATATCGTTGTCGAATGTGATGGTCTGCATCTCGGGATACCGCTTTTTCATTCTGCGAAGCGCTCGCTCCACGTTTCGCACTGACACTGGCAGGATCCGCTCCAGCAGGTTTTTGCGCACCCTGCGATCCCGCAGACCAAGAATGATGCCTTGACCGCTCTTGCCCGACACGATGAAGTCGCCCTCCATGTGACCCAATCCCCATCGCTTGTTGATTTTGCTCGGTCGTTTGTCGATCAGGCGCTTGTCGGCAATGTGTGGTTTCGATGGCCGAGAGCGTCGCCTCTTCTTGAATACCTTTGCTCGATGCGACTCGATCCGTCTGCCATACGGGCTCTTGATATATCGGCGTATAGCCGAGGATGAAGCATATCCGATATCCTTCTCGATCCGCTTCAATCGAAGTGAGATGTTTTCGGGCGACTGATCGTCGAAGAGATGCGCCTCGATGAACTTCCGGAGCTTCGGGTCGAGAGCAATCATCTTGCCGACCGCTCGGCTGTATTTCCTTCGTACGTATGAAATGTGATGCGCATATGCAGCATCATACGGCCGTCCCTTCCTCTTCTTTTGCGTCTCGTACCATATGACACTCTTCGGTCGGTCGAGTGCATCTCCGACATCTTGCAAAGAGTATCCCTTCGCTAACAGTATCTGTATTTCGTCTCGTTCGGACTTTGTGAAGTGCGCACCGCCGGAGGTTTTTTCATTCGCTCAATGTATCAAACGTTCGAATTCAAAAGACCAGTCGCCGAGAAGCGGAGGGCTCAGCTACTAAGGCGCTCCAGGGACCCGCTCGCATCGGATTATTTTTTGCGATCCGCATGCAAAAAGGATTAGTAGCTAGGGGTTTCGGAAAGATCGCAGCATAGAATCTCCGTCTGCGAACACTTACGACATTCCGATTCTTCCAGGTAACGCTGGAATTGATAGGAGATGAGCCAACGATGGAGAAGCGCTCCATCACACCAATTTCCGACCGCCCCCCCGGCGGTCTTTCTTTTTATCGATTTATTCAAAATCTTCAACAGTCACTGAAGCGTAGACCTTGGCTGCTCACCCGTTGCGACTCCGTATCTGCAAATTGTTAACTTTAGGTGTATGCAGAAAATTCAGCAGTCAGTTTCTCGACGGCTGAAACCGGACCGAACAGCAAAACACCGAGGAATTCGACATCGTTAAAATCCTTCGCGGCCGTTTCTTTAATTATTTTTTTATCATTAGTCGTTTCAATCATCTCGCGCGTAAATGCGGTGACCTGAAGTTTATGCTCCTGCGCCGCAAGAAAAAGCTTTTTAATACTTTCGACTGAAGGAGCCTCTTTCAGCATGATGGGATGCTGGATGTTGAGCGGAATACGCGTGCCGTCCGCTGTCGTTAGGCTGTCTTGATACAGGAGACTTCTCCCTTCCCGCACACCAAACTCTGCGGAAATATGCGCAACCGTATTTAAAATTTGCCACGGTTCGAGACCGCTCCGCTGTATGACGACGACCGCTTTTTGTTTTTCGACATGCTTCTTTGCGACGTGTTCCTGCGGCCGTAAAAGCGGGAAGATTTGACCTTCGCGAATCGAAACACCTTCGAGAAAACTGAACAGCCGCTCGGAGATGCCAAAGCCGAATGCAGGCGGCATCCCGTATTCGAGCGCTTCGACGTAGTCCTCGTCAGCCATCTGCGCTTCTTCATCGCCCGCGTCGCGGAGCGCCTGCTGTTTTTCAAAACGCTCGCGCTGGTCAACCGGATCGTTGAGTTCGCTAAAACCCTTCCCGACTTCGCTTCCGGCAATGAGTACCTGAAAACGTTCGACGGTCTTGCCGTCTTGCGCGCGCTTTGCAAGCGGCTCCATCGAAACGGGAATGCCTATGAGAAATCCCGGACCGGCAATTTCCTTGCGAATGAGTTTCCAAAGATTGTCTGCCGTACGCACGATGTTCAACCCGCCCTCCTCGTATCCGATACCCGCTTCTTTGCAAATGGCTTTCAAATCTTCTTCAGTCACCCTTCGGCCCGTCTTGCTGTAAATCTCAGTTACCGGATTTAAACCGAATCTTTCCTCAAGAAGTTTTCCATATTCATACACCTGCCACTCGCCCGCCAAGTCGACTTTGTGGCCTCGGATGTCAAACTGCTGTGTGCCGAAAACTTCCTGCGCCACTTTCCGGTACAACTCTTTAATCATTTCCATGCCGGCTTCATAGTCGCTGAATGCTTCGTAAAATTCGAGCTGGGTGTAGTCCTGCGCGTGTTCCGCTGACATACCCTCATTGCGGAAAATGCGCCCGATTTCAAATACTTTTGGCAGACCGGCCACCATCAGCCGTTTCTGCCATAATTCTCCCGCGGAGATGCGAAGATACACGTCGATGTCGAGTGCGTTGTGATGCGTCGAAAATGGCCGCGCTTCGGCCCCGCCGGTCGTCGTCTCAAGAACCGGCGTTTCAACTTCGATGTAGTCGCGCTCCAAAAGAAATTGACGGAACGTGTTCCAGAAAACGGAGCGGCGACGGATGCGCTCGGCGAGATCTTTCGTGAGCAGAATATCCAGATAGCGTTTTCGAAAGCGCTCGTCTTCGTCTTTGATGCCGAACCATTCGTCCGGCAATGGGCGCAACGACTTCGCGAGCATCCGCCAGGTTAAAACATCGAGCGACGGCATGCCGCGCTTGGTCGTAAACGCAATTCCTTGAAATTCAATAATGTCGCCCGTATCGACCGTGTCTTTAAAGAGGTTGAAGGATTCTTCGCCGAGCTTGTCGCGCTGTATGTAGCACTGTCCTTTCGTGCCATCGAAAATATCTATGAAAAGAGATCCTCCGTGTTCTCGAATTGAAAGGATGCGGCCGCCGAGCGAAACCTCTTCGGCATTCTTTTGAAGGGATTCGTGATTCTGTAAAAACTGCGCGATGCTGTGCGTGCGGTTGGTGCGTGCCGGATATGCCTCCAAGCCCGCCTCTTTCAAGCGCGCGATTTTCGCGATTCTCTCTGCGCGCACCGTATCAAGCAATGCCATAGCGATTACTATACCGCATTTTACCGTTAGCTGACTTTCTCAATAGTGTAGGTCTGCTTACCGCCCGGAGTGGCAAACGTGAACACCTCGCCTTTTTTCTTTCCCATAAGCGCAGCACCCAACGGCGAGAGATGCGATATTTTTTTCACGCGCATGTCCGCTTCTTCGCTGCCGACGATAGTGTATTCGTGCACCTCCGAACTTCCCTCTTTTTTAATAGAAACCTTTGAATTGAAACTGACCTCGTTTTTCTTTTTTCCGTCGGTTACGATTGACGTGTTTTTCACGAGTTCTTCGAGTTTCTTGATGCGCTCTTCGGTTGCGGCCTGCAAGTCGCGCGCCTCCTGATATTCGGCATTCTCCGAAAGGTCGCCGAGCGAACGCGCATATTCGAGATTTTTCGCAATCTCGGTGCGGCGCACGGTCTTCAAATACTCGAGTTCTTTAATCATCTCGTCAAATTTTTCCTGCGAGACGACGGTGGTTTGGGGATCAGCCATAAGTAATGAACATAAGTAATGCCCGCATTGTACTTGCCCCCCGACAAGTTGCAAGCGCCGCCCGCGGTCCGCTACGGAGTCGTCGTCGCAATCCCCCCGACATACTGCGAATTCTCGGCATGTAGCGAATCAAACAACTCCCGCATGACGTTTACGGACTCTTCGCCGGCGCCGGAGGGACCGCGTTCGAGCACAACCACGAATGCATACTGCGGATTTTCGTACGGAAAAAATCCTTCCACCCAGGAGTTGTCATATTGGTTGTTGACGCCGGTTTGCGCCGTTCCCGTTTTAGCGGCGACGGAAACATACGGAAGGTTGATGGCGCTCGCAAGCGCGGTCGTAACGCCTTCGCGCATACCGGTCCGCACCACGTTGAATGCCGCAGGGTCAACCGGCACCGTAGAATACGGAGCCGTTTGTCCGGCAATCAGCGTCGGTGTAAATAGTTTTCCGCCGTTTGCCACCGCGGATATCGCTCGCGCCATTTGTATCGGCGTCACCTGCATCGAATATTGCCCGATGGCCGTAAAGAACGTGTCGCCCAAATACCACGGCTCCTTGAACGTCGCCTGCTTCCATGCTGGCGTCGGCAGAAGTCCGTCCGCCTCGCCCGCGACGCCGATGCCGGTCGTCGTCCCGAGACCGAATTGCCGATACCAATAATCCAGCCGGTCGATGCCGAGACCCTTTTGGCCCTGATTGCCACCGCCGACCGTGTAAAAGAAAATATCCGATGACCATGCAATCGCCTTCTCCACGTTCACGGGTCCGAGCGCCCGCCATCCTTTGTAAATAAATTTCTTGCCCGGATGATACGGATCGGGCAGCGACAAAAAACCCGGGTCGTCGATAGTGGTGTCCGGTGTAATAATGCCGTCGGAGAGCGCGCCGTACGCAACGAACGGTTTGACGATAGAACCCGGCGCATACACGCCCTGCACGGCATGGTCGAGAAACGGATGTCCGATATTCGTATTGTACGCGGCAATTGCATCGGACGGACCGCCGTTCGACATCACGTTTGAGTCATAACTCGGATACGAAACGATAGCGCGCACGGCACCCGTGTGCACATCCATAATGACGCCCGCGCCGGCGATGAAATGCTGATTCGTGGCCGTGTCGGCAATGGCTTTCGCAAATAGTTTTTCAAGATTCGCATCAATCGACAACTGAAGCGTTCCTCCCTCTTTCGCGGGAACGACAGTGCCTTGCGAATGAATGTTTCCGACCGCATCGGTCTCGGTCAAAAGCTGTCCATTACTTCCGGCGAGCAGTGAATTGTACTGCGCTTCCAAACCGGTAACGCCCGTCTCGTTTGTATCGTAGTACACGCCCTTGGCGTCCTTTTTCGGATACGACACATAGCCGATGATATTGCTCAGGGACGGAACGGGGTATTCGCGTTCAGCGGTTCCGTCCGGTTTTTGAATATTTTCGGCGATTACCGTTCCATGCATGTCGGTAATGACACCACGCGGCGCAAAAATCGATACGGCCTCCAAACTGTTGTGCGCACTCTGCTCCGCAAAGGCGGGACCGTTCGCGATCTGCAAATGCCACGAACGGACAGCGAGTATCGCAACAAGAGCGGTAATCGTTCCCGTCAGAATGAAAAAAGTCCGGCGCGAAAGCGGCTTCTCCAGCCGTCCTTCAAAGCGTTCGCGGTTAAAATCGGTCGTGTTTGACGAGTCAAGAAATATTTCATCCGGGGCAATCTCCGGATCCCGCCATTTCAATCCGCGCCATTTCATCCCCGAATTGTACTCGCCTTTAGCCAGCTGCGCACGAAAAACGCGACGGCGGTGCCAAGAGTTCCAAACAACGTAAAATAAGGGGCTGAACCCGCGTGCGGCGAGTAATAGAGCGTATCCGCGAAGATACCAACGGCAAGCGGCACAAGAGGGTCGCTAGCGGCGGATGCGAGTGCAAGCAAAACCGTAACCGGCCACGGAAACAACATCGCGGAAACGAACGCCAGGAGCACAAGCGTACTGCGAATCATGGGAGCGTTGATGTCGCCCACGAGAGCGTTCCCGCGAAGGCCGAACCGGTCGAACGCAGCAGCACCCATGAAACGGAAAAGAAATTCACCGCAGGTTGGATGCGGAGCGTTACCGATGGAGCCGACGGATCGCTGTCGATTGCGGAGACCGTGCCGACGGGAAGCATGCCCGGACCCGAAACGAAAACGGTGTTCCCGACATTTGCGCTCGCCGAACGAGGAAGAGTCGCCCGCATCGCACCCGCACCGGCACCGATGATAGTAATAGGCACGCTTGATGTCCCGACCCAGCCATCGACGGCAATGTTCGGATCGGAAAAAAGCGTCATGCGCGAAAAATTCGGAAGAACTGACGACACAACGCCGATCGGAACGCCGCCGTTTCCAAACGCCTCGTCTCCGACACGCACGCCGCCGTTTGTGCCGACCGACAGCACAAGCGTGTCGTACGGACTTGTCGGCGGACGCGCAACGATTCCGGCGACAATGCCGCCCCCGCCCGCCGGCGTCGAACTTGAAAGCCCCTGAATGTCCTTTGCCTGCCGCAGCAGCGTCAGATTTTCGTTCGCAAGCGCCGCGTTTTCCGTTTTCAGCTGCGCATTCTGTCCGGCGAGCGTTGCCGTATTGCCGAATGCGGAAAAGAAAGTATCCGCGCCGGAGGAAAGCGCAGTGCTCGCCCGAAATGCGGGCGCGAACGTCTGCCAGAATACGTTCGGCAGAGTAATGCGAAAAAGCAAAACGAGCAACACAAATGCGAGCGCGAAAAAACCGCGTGAAAAATTGGCCGACGACAAAAGCGCATTACGCCTCGCTAAGTATGTCCTCTTCATCGATGAAGAAATCCGAATACGGATCAGGGTCTTCGGTCACAATGCCCGCGCCGCGCACCACGGCCGACAGCGGGTCGGGCGTCACGCGCACCGGCACCCCGAGCATTTTCGCAAGTATCTGCGGCAAACCGCGCAGAAGCGCGCCGCCGCCGAACACGGTTACGCCGCGTTCAAGCACGTCGGAAAGAAGTTCGGGCGGAGTCCCTTCGATAACTTCTTTCATTGCGTCCATGAGCGCATCAAGCGACGGTGCAAGCGCCTCGCGCACATGCGCATCCGTCAAAATAATTTCGCGAGGCAGACCGGTTGCGAAATCGCGTCCGCGGATGTTCCGCACGAGCGGTTCGGGAAGCGACGTTACCGCTCCGATTGCGATTTTCGCATCTTCAGCCGTCCGCTCGCCGATGCCGAGCTTGAATTCGCTTCGCACAAAATCAATGATGTTCTCGTTGAAGCGGTCTCCTGCGACATGCGAACTCTTGGACGAAACGACGCCGTGAAGCGCGATGACGGCGATGTCGGTCGTGCCGCCGCCGATATCAAGCACCATCGTGCCGATGGCTTCGCTTACCGGAAGTTTCGCGCCGATTGCGCCCGCAACCGGCTCTTCGAGAATAATCGCCTCGCGCGCACCCGCATTTTTCGCGGCATCGCGCACCGCGCGGCTTTGCACATTGGTGACGCCCGTCGGCACGCCGATGACGACGCGCGGACCGAACATCCGCGTGCGGCCGGTTTGCGCCTTATTGATGAGATACGACAGAAGCTCTTCGGTAACTTCGAAATCGGAAATGACGCCGCGGGAGAGCGGCCGCACGGTGCGGATGTGCGAAGGCGTCTTGCCGAGCATCGTCTTTGCTTCCTTCCCGACTGCCACGACCTGGTGCGTTTTGTCGTTTATCGCGACGACGGACGGCTCATTTATGACGATGCCCTTGCCCCGCACATATACGAGCGTGTTCGAAGTGCCGAGGTCGATTGCGATATCGTTGCTGAAAAGCAGATTGTTTGAAAACCGCGCCATACTATGCAACAAGTTCGGCGCGCGTTTTTTTCGCGACTGCACCGGTTGCGCGATTGACCAATTCAAACTTTCCCGTGGACACGGCATCTTTCCCGACCACTATGCGATACGGTATGCCGAGCAAATCGCTGTCTGCGAATTTCTCGCCCGCGCGCGCGTCGCGGTCGTCGTACAACACTTCGAAACCTTTTTTCGTCAGCTCCTCATAAAGCGCATCCGCCGTCTTCGATACTTCATCATCGCGTCCGAGCGACACAAGGTGGTACTTAAACGGTGCGACTGCCTCCGGCCACACGATTCCCCTTTCATCGGCAAAAATCTCGACAATCGTACCCATAAGACGCGTTATCCCGATGCCGTACGAACCAAGAATAACGGGCTTTTGGCTGCCGTCGGCGGTTCGATACGAAAGACCCAGCTGCTTGGACTTTACGTCACCGAAACTGAAAATATTTCCGACCTCGATTGTCGCGACCTCCTCCAAATCTCCCCGAGTAACGCCAAGTTGCTGCATGACTTCGGGTGTCAGTACCTCCTTGTTTATCGCAATGCCTTTAGTTTTATCGATATAGGACACATCTTCGCCAACGTCCGAGATGGTTTGGAATTCATGACTGAACTGTGTGAAAGCGCCGCCCGAGGCGAATGTCAGATAGGTTCGGTCCCCGAGCCCAACGCGAGCAAATACACGACGATACGCTTCGATGGCCGAATCATAAAATACTTTGTGCGACGCTTCATCGAGCGTATACGAGTACATATCTTTCATCACGAACTCGCGGCCGCGCATGATTCCGCTTTTCGCGCGCAACTCATTGCGAAGCTTGGTTTGAAATTGATATACGAATGCGGGTAAATCGCGATAACTGCTAATGAATTGCTTCATCATGTCCGTAATCGGCTCTTCGTGCGACCAACCAAAACCAACCTCTGCGCCGCTCTTGAGCATTGACTTAAACCAAACATCCACCTTCTCGTCATCCCAGCGGTCTGTGATTTCCCATAATTCTTTGCGTTGCAGAGCGGTCATGATAATTTCCTGACCGCCGATGGCATTCATCTCCTCCCGAACGATTCGCTTAATATTTTCGACGACCCGCAACCCGAGCGGAAGATATGCATATACGCCTGCCATTTCTTTATTGATGTATCCGGCACGAATAAGAAGTTGCGCGTTTTTGGCTACCTCGTCGGCCGGCGCCTCGCGCCGCGTTTTGGTGAACAGCTTCGATTGCCTCATGCGCCACAGTATACGCCCTTGACCTCGCCTCGGCAAAATGAGGTTTTACCCGACAATTTTGAAAATGTCGTGCGCCGTGATGACAACCATCAGAAGAACCAGAAATACAAACCCTACGGCGTTGACGGAATTTGCGATGCTCGCCTTGATTGGCCGGCGCGTGACACTTTCAATGATGACAAACAGCAAGCGGCCGCCGTCGAGCGCGGGAACGGGAATGAGGTTGATGAGCGCGAGATTGATGGAAATCAACGCCATGATGGAAAGCAGATTTCCAAAACCCTCGGAAGAGGCATTGCCGACAACGCTCGCAATGCCCACCGGACCCGATACTTGCGAGAGGTCGGCAGTAAACGTAAAGATGCCGTAGAAAAAATGCCATAGACCTTCCGCGGTCAAAACGATTGCGCCCCACGTGAGCGATGCGCCCTCGGTGATTGCCGCGCCAAACGAAAGCGGCACAACGCCGACCGGGGCAACTTCAACGCCGATTGCATAACGCGACGGATCGCTCGAGACGATGCCCGTTGCCGGCGTTGCCGTTATCGTGCGAGTGCTTCCGTTTCGCGTTGTATTGAGCGTAACGGATTCTCCGCCGCCCGCATTAACAAACTCCGAGAAACTTTCGGAATCGGCGGCACTCCACGATCCATGCGAGTCCTTCGCACCGATGATTGAATCCCCCGCCGCAAGTCCGGCAGTAGCGGCCGGTGTGCCGGGCAATACATCCGCAACAACGAGCTGCAAGTCGCGCGCGTTTTTTATCTCGTCCGGCGAAAGCGCGCGCGGCGTGCCGAGCACGAGCGCGCCGGTAATGAGTACGTACGCAAACAACAAATTCATCGTGATGCCCGCCAAGAGCACAAGCGCCTGCAAAATCCGCGGCCGCGAAGAGAACGCGCGCGGATTCTTTTCACCGCCGTCCTCGCCGAAAATTTTAACGAAGCCGCCGAACGGCAGCCAGTTGAGCGTATATTCCGTCTCGCCGATTTTTCCGAGGACGGCGGCGCGCGGCGGATACCCGAGTCCGAATTCGTCGACGCGCATGCCCGACCATTTCGCAACGATGAAATGCCCGAATTCGTGCGCGAGTATGAGCGCAACAATGACGATAATAAAAATAAGTATATTCATTTTAGAGGGCGATTTCCTCCTCCTTTCTCTGCAAAACTTTTGCAAGCGCGTCATTGCCCGCATCAATGAGTTTCTGCACTTCGACTTTCAGGCGGGCGATTTCATCTTTTCCAATGCCGCCCTCTTTCTCCGCGGCATCAAGCGCTTTCAAAGCATCGGTGCGATGCGACCGAAGCGTTACTTTTGCCTGCTCGGTCTTATCGCCCGCGATTTTGCGGAGCTGTTCGCGGCGCTCGCTCGAAAGCTCCGGAAACGAAACACGGAGCCCTTGGTCATCGGTCGACACGCCGATGCCGAGATTGGCGTCGATGATGCCCTTTTCAATCGCCTTCAAAATCGAACTGTCCCACGGGATGACGCGGAGTGTTCGCGCATCTTCGACCGAAACGGATGCGAGTTCGCGAAGCGCCGTGCGCGTGCCGTACGCTTCGGGCTTAACCCCGTCAAGAAGCGACGGCGTCGCGCGGCCGGTGCGCACACCGACCAGTTCGCGCGAAAGCCATTCTTCCGTTTCCTTAATATCGTTCTTCAATTTTGAAAAGTCGTAAGCCATTTGCAGATTATAGCAAATCCCGGGGAAGCACGAGTGATATGTGTTCAAGAATCATGCGCACCGGCGCGCTGCGGTCATGAAGATGTGTGCGCAGCGTCGCGATGTCGGAAAGCAGCGCAACTTTTGCTTTCGTCTTTTCGCGCTTCATCGACTCGTAAGCGATGGATTCGATGCCGGAAAGAAGCGCGATTGCTTCTTCGCGGTATGCACGGCGCTGTTCTTCGTCTTTGCCGCTCGCAAGTTTTTTTATGAGCGCGCTCCTCTTTTCCTTGCCCGATTTGATAAATGCCTCCGCGCCGGTACGTTCTTTACTCGCGGAATTTTCTTTGCCGGCGTCCACAATCGAAACGCGCGAACGAAGCGTCGAAAGAAGACCGCCGAGCGTCGGCAGAATCAGGAAAAGGTAGGTGCCGGCCGGCGGTTCTTCGAATATTTTCAAAAGCGCGTTTTGCGCCTCATGGTACGCGCGGCTTGCCGCGATAATGAGCACTTTGTTCTTCCCTGCAAACGGCGCACCCGCGGCGAGTTCTGAAACTCGCCGCGCATCTTCAACCGAAAAAAGCCCGTGCCGCAAAACGACGACATCGGGGTTTCCTTTCGTGCGGAGCCCAAGCTCTTTTTCGGCCCACGCTTGCGCCGTCTCGATTCCCGCTTCCTGCTCCGCCTCAATGACAAAAGCGTGATGCGCCATGAATGTTACTGTTTCGCCAAAATGCTTTTTTGATACGTATCCAAATGTTTGAGCGCGATGCCGGTGCCGCGCGCGACGCAGAAATACGGGTCGGTAGCAAGCTTTGCCATGACGCCGGTGCGGCGATACACGAGCTCCGGCATCTGGCGAAGCTGGGAGGAACCGCCGGTCAAAATGATTCCGTTATCTATGATGTCGGCCGCAAGCTCCGGCGGCGTGTCCTGCAGTACTTTGCGAATCGCCTGCGTCATTTCGCGGAGTTCTCGCGCCATGCCCTGCACAAGCTCATTGGTCGAAATATCAACAGTGCGCGGAAGCCCCGACACAAGGTCGCGGCCTTTCACCTGCATCGAAAGCTCTTCGTTCATCGGCACAGCCGCGCCGATTTTTATCTTCATGTCTTCGGCGGTCTTGTCGCCGATTGCAAGATTAAAATGCTTCTTGACATGATCGACGACGGCGCGGTCGAGGCGGTCGCCCGCGCACTTAACACTCGTCGAAGCGACGATGCCGCCGAGCGAAATCACCGCCACGTCGATGGTGCCGCCGCCGATGTCCACAATCACCTGCCCCATCGGCTCGTGAATCGGAATACCGGCGCCGATGGCCGCGAGAATCGGTTCTTTCACCACGTACGCATTTTTTGCACCCGCTTTTATCGCCGCCTCGATGACCGCGCGCTTTTCGGTCGAGGTGACACCGGCGGGAACCGACACGAGCACCGTCGGCTTGAACGGATTTCTGCCAAGCGCTTTTCGCATGAAGTAGCGCAACATCGCTTCGGTTACGCGGTAATCGGCGATGACGCCGTCCTTCATCGGCCGATACGCGATGATGTCGTCCGGAGTGCGCCCAATCATTTTTTTCGCTTCGATGCCGATGGCGAGAATTTTATTGCTGCCCTGTTTGCCGTGCGATTTCCCGACCGCAACGACCGACGGCTCATTCAAGACGATTCCCTTTTTCGGGACAAATACGAGTACATTGGTCGTTCCCAAATCAATGCCGAGCTTCGGAGAGAAAAAAGACATGCCCGTATAGTATCGCTCAAAGCGCCGCGGCGCAAAGTTTGCGTGAAATGAGAAAGCCCCGCTTCGCGGCGGGGCTTCGGTTCTCGGGCGCTTTAAGACGGGGCTCTTTCCCCGCCCAAGGAAATGATGGTCACGAAAGCCGTCAAAGCTATCGCGACCGCCAGCCCGCCCAATCCCGAGAGGAAGGCCAGTAAGAAAAGGGTGGCCGAATAGAACATCGTCCACTTCTTGCCGTACCGCCGCCTCTCCAATTCGGCGAAAACTGAGCACGCAAGGAAGCCGGCGACGATTCCGAACACCACGTCCTCGTTCAGCCAGAGATTGGAACCGTGCGCGCCTGCTGCCGTCGAGCAACCGACCACCGCAGCCACGATGGTGAGAGGAATGCGCCACGCGGGCGATAGAAAAAACAACATTGACAAACCCTTTCAATACATTGCCGTACCGCACATGCGGCATCGGCCCGGTACTCATGCTACCGAATCGAGCAGATGAGTCAACCTGTCCGCGTACACGAACTTCTAGAAGTCCTGGAAATTGCTTGAGGTGACATTCACCAACTGCGTGGACGTCGAATACCAATTCGGATTGCTTTGGCCGTTGCACAGGAGCTGGAAAGTTGTCTGCGTTTGTACGGGGGGCGACGTATAGGAGGGCACATTCACGATGCCGCCGGTCGCATTCCAGGTTTTTATCGGCGTGCCGTTGGCGTACAGATAGCACACGCTCGTGCTCGTGGCGTAAGCCGAGAGAATCGTCGCGCTCCCGAGCGCTACGCGATTCGGCGTTGCAGTGAGAGAATCGCTCGACGGGGCGACCGTTATCGTTACCGGCGCCGAAATGGCCGGTGCCGAGGTTTGAAGATTGGGGATTGTCCCGGAGGTCGCATTGGTCGAACTCCAGGTGAGCGTCGCCGCCTGTCCGGGGGTAATCGATCCCGGCGAGGCGGTCAACGTGCAAGCCGGAGCAACAGTACCGGATGAACCGCCAACGAGAACGGTCACTGAGCAGTTCGCAGTTCCGCTGTCACCGACGAATGTTCCCGTGTACGTCGTGTTGCCGTTCGGGAAGACGATTTGCGACCCGGACGTTCCGTTGCCGATGACAGCGGTAATCGTCCCGCTCGCCGCGTTCATTGAAGTCCACGTTAGAAGTGAAGGTTGTCCGGAATTTATTGAGTTTGGCGACGCAGTAATAGCGCAAGTTGGAGGTGTTGAAATTACCGGCGACAGCCATATTAATTGGCCGCTCGTGTTGTAGCCCGTGTCAAGGACCGGGTTTATCGTAACTTGTGCGGTATTGGTAAACGGTTGCGCCGCATTGAACGGTTCACTCGTTATGTCCGAGGAGCGGTATGCGAATCTTCCGCCGCCGCAAGATGCGCTAATCGGGCTGTTCAGCAAATAACCTAAAACGCTCGAAGTTTGTCCGCCCGGAAGCGAGTCGGCGATGGAAACCCACGCGTTTGCCGAATTCACCTCCCATCCGCCCCAACCGGTAAGCAGCAAACCGTTGCTAATCGGGACTTGAAGCATGCGCGGATAGGATGGCCCGGAGTTAGACGAATCCGTCGATGTAATAATTGTTTTTCCGGCGCCCGAAACATCGAAAATCTGTGCCGTGCCGCACGCTCCGGTGTCGAACGTGTATGTCTTTGCTGCGGTAAGACCATTTTTCCCCACAACGCCCGTCAGAGCGGCAAAACCGCTGAAGCCGGTCTCGTTATCTTGCACCGTCCAACCGGTCGGCGCGGTGACGGTGTTGTTAGACGTTTCGACCATAGCCACGAGCGTGTCGCCTGCGGCGGGAATACTTGGAAGTGTAGCGGAGACAGAAGAGGCGGATGTATATGTGGCAATAGGAGACATCTGCGCAATTGAAGGAGTCGTAAGGTTTGCCGTTCCGCTTGAAACGTTCACTGTTGCCGAACAAACGTTAGTGCCTTTTGGTCCGGTAAAGGTGCCTGTGTATGTGGTGGTATTTGTGGGATATACGGTCTGCGAGCCGCCGGTGCCGTTGCTTGTTCCGGTGCCGGAACCTGAACAAGAGACAGAATATGCTCCCGACGAGGATAGCGGACCCAAATCAAGAGTGCCCGCGGTCGAACCGCCCGGCAATGAAAATGCAGTGCCTATTGCCGAACATGAGGCAGCACCGCTTGAGCTCCATTGCAGAAATGCGTGTTGCCCGTTTAAGATATTTACGATACTTGAAAACGGACCACTCGAAGACGCGCTGCCAAGCAGCGATGCGGTTGGCGACCCGGAACTTCCGACGACCGTGCAATTTTGATTGGTATAGCCGATGCCGCTCAAAGTTCCGTTATTGCATGTGCGCACCTCCGAAACGGGAGTTGCCGGCGACGTGACTTGCGCGGATTGATACGCAGTAACCGACTGTCCGTTGCCGATATATCCACCCCACGGTAGAGCACATGTAGAAGCGGGCGGCGCAACCACATGGTAAATCATGGCGCCCGTAGCGTCATAAGTATCGGCATTGTCGGTGCTCATTCGTATGCCGACCGTTTGATCTTGGCCGACGGTTGCAGAGTATGGCACCGTGAACGAGTATGAATAGACGTCCTCTTCGCCCTGGTTGCATATACCGCTGCCTTTGGACACCGCGAGATTTTGCAGTGCGGATTGATTGGCGGCAATAAATATAGTCGTCGCGGGACCGTTCGTCGAACATCCCCAGCCGGGCGCTTTGACGGGACCCATCCACTCCAGCCAGTTTCCGTCTGTTAAAGTGCTGCCGTCGGTAATTACCTTCGTTTGAGCATTAGTCGGGACATTCATTTGCCCGCACCATTCCGCATTCATGGTATCAATGAGCGGGTTATTCGAATTCGACGTATTTATAATCTCGCCTTGATATATATTGGTCGCCGAATTAAAACAGGCCGAGTTGCCTGAAGAGACGTTTGTCGGAATACCGTTTTGAGTAAATAGGGTGTCAATGGACATCGGCCACCCATTCGAGCAAACCGAAAGCTGCGGAGCAAATCCCGTTATGGTGACCGTTTGACCGGGATAATAACTTCTGTCTTGACGGTCGAATGTCGCGGTAAGTGTGGTGTCGGTCACAACGGTTTGCGCTCCCCAACTGGTTGTGTTTTGAGGAAATGTCGCCTGGAAGGTGCACTAATAGTTGTTACAAGTTCCCTGATTGCCTGTTGATTGAGCAAATGAAGAATGCGTCGTAACCACATACGCCGAAACGGCAATAAGCGCGAGTATGAGAATCCCTTTTTGCGATGCCGGCATTTTTTTTAACGTGGACATAATTGCAGCGCATTTTTTCATCATACCGGCTCCATGAATTTAGCATTCCTTCTTTTAATAAACACCGATAGGGCTATCAATACTGCGACGAAAATGAGGATGGCGGCAGCCGCCATCAAAGGGGCCTGATACGGCGATGAAAACAAACAAAGGAGTGACAGTGCCAAAGGTCTTTTGATCAAGAATATTCCCCTTTTCATCCTCAAGTGTGACTTTTAAAGAAGGATTGTCGCAACTTGAATGCACGGGTATTCCGATAAGGGCAGTTCGCCCATTCTGCGGTACATGCTGCGATACGACGGAACCGCAGGAATCTCCGCCGCTGCCGTTATCTAGCGCAAGTTGCACCGTGAAGTTCTGAGTTGATGATGCCGAACCGTATCTGGACCCGGGGAAACTATCCGCAGAACCGTACCAGCTCACCGTTGCCTTGGCAGTATCGCCGGGCGAATATCGATTTGCGTCTAAAACGGCGTTTTGTATCGTCCCCGATATACCTCGAAGCACGTAATGTGCGGTCACGGTGTTGGAAACCGTTTTGCCGGACGCATCCACAAGCGATATATCGACATCGTATGCCTGCGGTTTCGATTGAATCGGTATGGAAAAGAGAAATGTCGCATCGCCGGTCGGATTAACCGTGACGGTTTTGCCGGTTTGCGTTCCAACCTCGGACCCGAACTGCGTGCGGGCATAGGTTGTGAACGAAGGAGTAAGATCCACGGAAGCGGAATAATGCGTCCGAAGTGTGCATTCTGCTTCCAAACTTTCGCTCGGAAGAATATCTACACCCTGTTCCATGCTGAACGTCCCCTTTGCCGGGTCGGAATCGACCAGAAGAACACACGCTTGGGGAGGAAATTCGACGGAGTTATCCTGTCCGGAAGGAGAAGCGGAAAGAGTAATCGTACCCGCATTAACGGCACTGAAAGGCATCCCGCTAGAGTTCTGGACTTCGACCCAAACCTGGTAGGTACCTAATAGAGACGGCGACGGCTGATAGGTCACCGTCTTTTGAGTGCTCTGGCCCGGAGAAAGGGATACCGCATCGGGTGCGACATACTCATCGACTTTTGCGTGCTGACCGGACGCATTCAAAGAGTAAAGTGCTACTGCATAGCGGATGTCTCCCTGCGATCCCTGGCCGTTGGAGATTGTAAATTTCACTTCCAAACTTCCCGTATTTTGCGTAACCGAAGCATCAAATACGCCAACCGACCCGATGACCTGCATTCTCGAAGTCGGCGTGGCAGCGCCGCTTTGTGCAAACACCAACAAGGGGACGACTGCAAACGCTACTGTGCAGAGGCACAATGCGAATAATTTCTTATCGAGATTTTCCATCCGTAACATACCCTAGTTCGAAGTATACCTGCATACCGGCGGCCAATCGGAGTTATCAACACCCGCTTTGGCGACTCGCGCAAGGTCAAATTATGCACTTGTGCAAAAGTGCGGCATGAAATGGTACGATACGGTCATGCAAGGAGAACTCAATTTCGTAATCGAGGGCGGCACAAAACTTTCGGGCACCGTCGAGACGAGCCGCTCGAAAAACGGCGCGGTCGCGCTCTTGGCCGCATCGCTTTTGAACAGCGGCCGCACAACGCTCACGCATATGCCGAAAATCGAAGAGGTCAAACGCCTCGTCGAGGTGCTCGTTTCCATCGGCGTGAGCGTTGAATGGAACGGCTCGACGGTCGTCATTCAACGGCCGAAACATTTGTCGCTCGCGAGCATCGACCGCGTGGCCGCGACAAAAACACGGAGCATCTTGATGTTCATCGGTTCGCTCATTCACCTTTTCAACGAATTCGAACTGCCGCAATCGGGCGGCTGCACGCTCGGGCTGCGCTCCGTGCGCCCGCATCTCATGGCGCTCGAAAAATTCGGCGTTCATATCGAGACGCGCACCGACCGCTATCAAATTTCGCACGGCGAACTCAAGCCGGCGACCGTCATTCTCTATGAAGCGAGCGACACCGCGACCGAAAACGCGCTTCTCGCAGCGGCGCGCATTCCGGGCACGAGCACCATAAAATACTGTTCCGCAAATTATCAGGTGCAGGAACTTTGCGGCTATCTGCAAGCGCTCGGCGTCGGCATCAAGGGCATCGGCACAAGCACGCTTGTCGTCACCGGCATCGAAGACATTCATAAAGACATTGAATACAGCATTGCGGAGGACCCGACCGACGCAATGTTTTTTATTGCGGCGGCGGCCACGACCGGCAGCGAGATTACGATTGCGAAAGCGCCGATTGAATTTCTAGAGGTCGAGCTTTTGGTGTTGGAAAAAATGGGTATGCGATTTACCGTTACGGACGCGGGCGTCTCCGAAAACGGCATTACCAAACTTGCGGACATACATATATATGAGTCCGAGCTGACGGCATTTCCGGAAAAAATCCACGCGCGCCCCTACCCTGCGCTCAATATCGACAATCTTCCCTTTTTCGCCGTCATCGCAACGCAGGCAAAGGGCTCGACCTTGATTCACGACTGGTCGTATGAAAAGCGTGCGATTTATTACACCGAACTCGACCGACTCGGCGCGACGACCACGCTCCATGACCCGCACCGCATTTCGATTGAAGGTCCGACCCGGTTGAAAGCCGCGCAAGTAATCTGCCCGCCTGCGCTCCGACCCGCGACCATCATTCTCGTCGGCATGCTCGCGGCGAAGGGCCGTTCGATGCTGCGCAACGTGTACAGCATCAATCGCGGCTACGAAGACATCGTGCTTCGCCTGCAAAAATTGGGCGCGGTCATCGAAGCGCGCACCGACTGAAAATGAAACCCATCGGTGATTTTCTGCCGGACTTTGAAAAGAAAGCGGCCGAAGCGCCGAAAGGACGGAAGCGCCAAACCGAGCGCGGCGAGCTCATGCGATTTTTCCTGCGGCATTTGAATTATTCCCGATCGCATGACGGATTGCCGCCGATGACGATGGCGCACCTCGGCACCGTGCTCGAAAAAATCCCGACGCAAGACCTGTACTATTTAAAAAGCGTTTGCAGCCAGGCGAAAAATTTCGGAAAAAAATTCTGGTGGGAATTGGACCCGACGAAACACCCCTGATGCGCGCCCTGCACGCATTGGGCGAACATTTTGCTTTGCAAAATGTTCGCCCGCACCGCCAAAATTTTTGCTATATTTGCAATCATGAAGAACATCGTGCAGGACGGCGCGCCAATACTGCGCGGCATAGCAAAACCGCTTCCGGAAGATCTTTTCGGCTCGGCGGAACTTGCGGGCATCCTCAATGACATGGAAGAGGCGCTTGACCCGTACCTTGAAGGCGTTGCGCTCGCCGCGCCGCAAATCGGCATTCCTTATCGGATTTTCATCGTGCGAAAGGACCGTACGCTTCCTCCTCCGCACGAGGACTCACGGGAAACCGGCTCCCCGGCTCCCGAAGTCGAAGCATACATAAATCCTGAAATCGTAAAAACCTCGCGCAAACGTAAGCGTTCCGACGAAGGATGCCTCTCCGTCCGCGGCATATATGGGATTACCGATCGGCACGAGCGCGTCACGATTCGCGCGCGGCGTCCGGACGGTTCGAAAGTGGAACGCGGCGCGGGCGGGCTGATGGCGCAAATCTTCGAACACGAAATCGACCATCTAAACGGCATTTTGTTTATCGACCATGCGGAAAATTTAGTTGATGTTGAACATGCCGCCGTCACATAAAAAATTTGTCCAACAACGCTCGCGGACGAGCGAAGGGACTCCGCTTCGCTTCGCGTACTTTGGCACGCCGAAAGTTGCGAGCGACACGCTCGCGATTCTCATTGAGCGCGGCTTTTCACCGGCTCTCATTATTACTTCACCGGACGCGCCGCGCGGCCGCGGGCTCGAACTCACGCCGTCGGAAACGAAGATGCTCGCGCTCGACCGCGGACTCACGGTTAGTACGCCGCTTTCGCTCGACGCGGAAACCGTTGCGGCCATTCGCGAGCACGGCTGCGAATATGCCGTCGTCGTCGCCTATGGAAAAATTTTTCCTCAGGAATTGATTGACGCCTTTCCGCTCGGCGTATTGAACGTGCATTATTCACTTCTGCCGAAATACCGCGGCGCAACGCCGCTTGAAGGCGCGCTTCTTGCAGGCGAAAAAGAAACGGGCGTTACGGTGCAGAAGATGGTGAAAGAACTCGATGCAGGCGATATCATCGCGCAAGCAGCGACGCCGATTGCGCTCTCCGACACGGCGCGAGAACTTCGTCCGCGGCTCATCGCGCTCGGCGCGAATCTTCTCGCCGACACCTTGCCGGCATTTGAGCGCGGCGACATCACGCCGATTGCGCAGGACGCTTCAAAAGCCACGCGCTCGCGCAAACTCTCGAAAGAAGACGGCCTGCTTTCGCTCGACGCGCCCGCGGAAGCAAACTGGAACAAATACCGCGCATACGCCGACAGCATCGGCACGTATTTTTTCGCGCAGGGCAAACGCATAAAAATCGTCGTCGCGCATTTCACGAACGGAAAGTTCGTCATCGAGCGCGTTGTGCCGGAGGGCAAACGCGAAATGAATTACGGCGACTTCGCGAAAAACAATGCGCCGTCGGGATTGCGCGACGACTAGCGGCCGAAACGAAGCATCTGCTTCAGCGCCGCTCCGCCGCGGCGCACGAGCCCGCGCTGCTTGCCGCGCGAAGTGCGCAGGTCGCGCATGAGGTCGTCGCGCACGCCGTCAACCGCGCCTTCGAGCGTGACGCTTCTCGATTCGGCGCGATACAATTTCCCGTCAACGGTAAGATTTCCTTCGACTCGAAACTTGAGCCCGTCACGCGCAAGCTCGACCGGTTCGTCGATTTCGCACGCGAGCAATGCCGAATCGGTTGAACTCCCAACAAGTTTTTCCAGCGCGGAAAATTTCTTTTCAATAAAAAGCTGCGCTTCCGTGCTTAACGGTTTGTCAGTCGCCTTGATGGTGATATTCATACGAGGAAAGGTCAGTTGGTAACGCTTATCATTTTAGCTCTTGAACGGTGTCCTGTCAGGATGCGCACTTTGCCAAACGGCACGCTGAGCCGCTCGGCAATGACCGCGCGGACGCGGTCATTTGCCCGGTTCCCCGCCGCCGGTTCGCGGACCGAAACGGCGAGCGTCTCGCCTTTCTCTTCAACCTTTTCTCGTTTCGCCCCGGGAGTAACGAATACTTTTATATACATATGTCTGCCGCGCATATTCTACCATGCATAAGTTCAGATACATTTGGCAGTCCTCATAACCGAGGATATATGCGCATCAGAAGCAATTTCAGGGGTACGAAGGGCTGGTTGAGCATGTGGGAAAGGACGATACGATTGCGGCATATGCGGAAACCAAAGGAAGTCGACAGACGGGTGAAGATATTGGGATTCTGGGACATGCACGGGACGGAGGCCACATACGACGCCTTTGGCACCTCGGAGCGCACCTTGTATCGCTGGAAGGAGGAACTCAAAGCCCACGAGGGCCGCATTGATGCACTTGACCCGAAGAGCACTGCGCCGAAGGCGCGTCGAAGGAGGACTGTTCTGCCCGAGGTCGAGGATTTCATCATCCGCGAACGACAGGCGCATCCCCGGCTTGGGAAAGCAAAGCTTGCCGTTCTCCTGCGCGAAGAAGGGTACTCCGTGTCGGAGTCATACGTTGGGCGGGTCATTCTGGATTTGAAGAACCGCGGTCTGCTCCCGCAGCAGAGCCGGCTCTCGTTCCACGCACGTACGGGCAATCACACGGAAACACCGCAGAAACGCCGTACCAAGCTTCGCCGCACCGGCAAGCGCGGCATGGAGCTCGATACCGTCGTACGCTTCATCGACGGCGTGAAGCGGTACGTCCTCACGGCAGTGGACGTGGAGCGGAAGTTCGCCTTTGCGGGCGCGTATACGAACCACTCGTCGAGAAGCGCGGACGACTTCCTTCGCCGAGTCATCGAGGTTTGCCCCTTCGATATCGACGAGTTGCAGACCGACAACGGGAGCGAGTTCGCCAAACACTTCGAGGATGCCTGTGCCGAACTCGGGCTCACGCACTTTCACACCCGCCCCCGCACTCCCAAGATGAATGCCCACGTCGAACGATTCAATCGCACCGTCTCCGAGGACTTCATCATGCTGAATCGGGGCCTGCTGCGGGACGATATTCATTCCTTCAATCTGAAGCTTGTCGACTGGCTGATCTGGTACAACACCAAACGCCCGCACCAGTCGCTCGGCATGGTGTCCCCCTTGCGGTATATTGTGTGTACATTAACCGTCGGGGACTGCCAAAAGTACTGGACGCGTACATACCATTGCGGACTATGATTTTTCGGTTAGAATGCATAAGTTCGCTATATATTCCGGTGTAGCTCAATGGTAGAGCAGCGCCCTGTTAAGGCGTTGGTTGTAGGTTCGAATCCTACCGCCGGAGCAAGATAGGATTTTGAGAGTAGAGTTCGCCATAATCCTTTGTATTTACTGAGTTTTCTACAGGTTCTAACTCTGCGTGAACGGCGCGGACTTCTTTTGCCATTGTTTGTATCGGGAACAGCAGATTATCCCAGTCAATGCTTAGTATTTTGTCTTTCAAGATGAGGTCCGAACCTAATGAGGCAAAAATCTCTTTGCGCGTCTCAATGTCGTCATTCTCCTTCGCTTCGGCAAAAATAGCCGCCGCTTTCTCTGCAAAGTTGAAACCGCGCTCGGCAATCTCAAGCCAGTTCTCTACGCGCTTGTCAGTATCCTTGAGCAGTGAGGCAAGTCGCTCCTTTTCAGCAAGGAGTGTTTGCTTTCTGCCCTTGAACTCATCCTCTGTGAGTTCGTTATTGGCACGCATATCAATGAGGTTATCTATCTTACGCACACATCCCTCGTATTCGCGCCTCTGCGAGCCGTAGATGCGGTCTCGGTCAGATACCTCCTGCGTATTCATCTCCCGAAGGCGTGCCAGAGCCCATTTTGTGAAGTCCTCGGGTATCTCTATAGAGCCAACCTCTTTGGCAATCTGCTTTTCAAGCTCGGCTTCTTCAATCGGGGGTTGCTTGCAGTTCGGGTCCCTACGCTTGGTGCAATGATAGTAGGTGTAATCGTGCTTATTGCCGTTTTTCTGATACTTCGTTTTTTCCTCGGCAGTAATCATACAGCCGCACTCGCCACACTTTATCGGACCGCGATACATAATCTCGTGCCGTTTCTGGCGTGGGTTGCTTCTCCTGCCGAGCAATACTTGTATGCGGTCAAACTCCTCGCGCGTAATCATCGGCTTATGGACGCCTTTGTGCCAGTTGCCGCTTCCTACAGGGTACTCAAACTCGCCGTAGTAGAACTCGCGTGTAAAAAGCAGATAGACATTGCTTCGGCTCAAAGGTTTTCCTTTCGGCATCCGTAGCTCCCACTCTTTCGTCGCAATCTCCAAAATACGCGGTGGCGTATGCGCACCTGCGAGCATCAGGTCAAACATCTTCCGCACGATGTCAAAGCGTTCGGGGTCCGCGTGGATGGTCTTGTATCCCTTTTCGGCGTGCTTGTCATTCATATAGCCGATGGACGCGGGCGCAGGATAAACACCCATTTTTGCTTTCTGCATAAGTCCACGCTTCACATCGCGCCCCTTCTTTGCGCTTTCGTATTGAGATTGTGAGAGTGCCATTTGAAGCATCCAAATACCCTCGGGCGTGTTTTCAAAATGATAGGCGGCGAGCTTGAGGTCTTCAATGACACCCGTGCGTATCATATAGGTTATCTCTCCTGCATCTGACCTGACCCCCAAATTTCAGACCATGTTCTAGACGGGATTAACCGCTAGAATGACGTCATATGAAGCAATACCGCATCGCTCCTGAGGTGAAGGAACAAATCATTAATCGAATCAAGAACGATGGTGTCACTGTCGCCCAAGCGGCCAAAGAGCATGGTATCCACGAGACCACCATCTATGGCTGGCTTGGTGCGAAAGTGCAAGACGGTACCGCATCTGTTCTTGAGATTGCGAGACTTCGAAAAGAGAATGACGAACTCCTTCGTCTTGTTGGACTCATGACGCTCAAGCTGTCTGAAACCCAAAAAAAGAAGTGAGCAAAGAATCTCCGATTGGTACGCGCACAACAGCGCGTACTCTTGGTATAGCTCGTTCCACCTTCTGGTATCAAAAGAAGAAGCCTGACAAAGACTGGGCACTCAAATGCCGTATTGAAGAAGTCCTTCGAGAGTTTCCTTCGTATGGATACCGGAGAGTTGCCCTGTATCTCAAGGAGAACAAAAAGAAGGTTCAAAGAGTCATGCGACTCTTTGGTATCAAAGCATATCGAAGAAGAGGAAGACGGTGGAGGAAATCAAGGAAACAAGCCGTGGAGTATCCAAATCTCCTGATGCGGATTGTACCCGCCTATCCGCATCAAGCATGGGTCGCTGATTTCACTCATGTGTATTTCAAAGGGAAAGACATTCGTGTGGCAACCACCATGGACGTATACACTCGAAGTGTCGTTGGGCTCGCCATTGGTACGCGAGGTGGAACCGTACTTGTGACGCAGGCATTGTGCGCGGCACTTCTCAACCATCCTCGTCCCACCATCTTTCACAGCGACAACGGAGTGGAATACAATGCCGCATCCTTCCGAGAGATGCTCATCAATTTCGGCATCAGCATCTCTCGCTCAAAAAAGGGCTGTCCGTGGGAGAACGGGTACCAAGAATCGTTCTATGGAAAATTCAAAACTGATCTGGGCGATCCCAATCGCTTCGATACGCTTGGTGAACTTGTTGCTGAAATCTATCAGACAATTCACCGGTACAACACCGTGCGTATACACTCAACACTCAAGATGGCACCGAGAGAGTTTGCGAAATCGCACATCACCCGTACACTATCTTCACTCGTCTAGGAAGTGGTCTGAAGAATAGGGGTCGGTACATTCCTTCAATCTGAAGCTTGTCGACTGGCTGATCTGGTACAACACCAAACGCCCGCACCAGTCGCTCGGCATGGTGTCCCCCTTGCGGTATATTGTGTGTACATTAACCGTCGGGGACTGCCAAAAGTACTGGACGCGTACAAAAACTTGACTGCCGTTTTGAGTTTCTGTAGTATCTTTGCGAGCACCGAAGTACAAAGATGACAGGGGTTGCTGCTTGGGCGGTGAACTGATGACGCCGGTGTTTTTATCTTTTCCACCGGACGGAAGTAAAACTGCTGTGCAGCAACTGGCTCAAGTCCGAGGACATAGCGCCTCGGTCTTTTATATTCAATCGACTTAATTTTTCCCCAATACGACTCCGAGATTGAACCATTACGGCAAGATTGACCGATGCCATGAATTATGAAATGCTCCGCCTGTAAGTTGCTCTTTCGCAAAGGAGGTTTCAATGCGTCGGGGACACAAACCTACGAACGCGACCGCTGTTTCCGCGATTCATCTCGGCACCCGAATCACAACCCTCGCTCGAGTTCCCGTAGTGGACCTTGAATTCCTCTATCGGGACCGGAAAGGTGAAGAGCATTGGGAAACGCAAACCTTTTCTCTTAAATCCCTGAGGGTCGCGTCACGAGGGGCCGACTTTAGGAACTGCGAGTTCTCCATCAAGGATTTACTTCGGACGCTTGAGGACATGGAGGAAAATTTGATGGCCGAAAAACGTGCCCCATGAGACCTCGAACCGCATCGGGCTACGTCGTCCGCCCTAACACCTGCCCCTTCAGTACGATGAAGGGGCGATGAAGGGGCGGTTTTCTTTTATGCAAACAATGCCGCCGGCAATTATTTTTGGTCATCGGGCAATTTTAGCAAATACGCTCGCTTCCGCTCACGCTCACTCCGGCTTCCAATCGGTGGCTTGAAGCAAACCGAACACATTGCCTTCGGTGTCTGTCGCGCGCGAGAACCAGCCGATGCCTTTCATTTCCCATTTCTCTTTTCCCTCCCACGGCTCGACGCTGCCGCCGTTGTTCTTTACCGCGGCAATCACCGCATCAATATCATCGACAAGTATCGTGCAGTCGAAGCTTGTAATTTTTCGCAACGGGTTATCCTTCCGCTCATACAATCCGCCGTCTATTCCCGGCCCTTCGCCCGTCATCACCATCCAGTAATCCATGCCAACCTCGGGCAGTTTCGATTTCTCGATTTTCCAGCCGAGGGCATTTTCGTAAAAGGTCTTTGCCCGCGCCGCATCATCGGCCTGAACTTCAAAATGTATGGGTCGGTTGCTCATGGCGTTTTTGTGTTATTGATATCGCAGTAAGCGGTGAATTTTATCTCAACCAAAATGAGTTTTGATTTAAGAAAAAATATAGTTCGACGATGCGGTTCGTATTGCACAAATCCTTGCAAAAGATGTGCCGGTCGTGAAGGATTCCTACGTCTATCAATTCCGCCGTTTTCCAAATATTCTAAGGAAGTCGAGAAAAAGATTTATGACATCGAGATAGAGGGTCAGCGCTCCGACTATCGCCTCTTTGCGCTCGCCATCGGCGGTGCTCTCGCCGACCAAATACAACTGCTTGAGCTTCTGGGTATCGTACGCGGTCAATCCGACAAAGATAAGCACTCCGGCATAGGTCGTAATCCAGTAAATCGTGTCGTTTGCGAAAAACAAATTGACGACGGATGCGAGTATGATGCCGACAAGAGCCATGCCGGCAATGTTTCCCACCGCGGTTAAGTCCATTTTTGTGAAATATCCGTAGATGCTCATAATGCCGAACATTGCGGCGGCAACGAGGAACGCGAGCACAATCGAACTGTCGGTGTAGACGAGGAAAATGAGCGAAAGCGTTATTCCGTTTAATACCGCATACAGGAGAAAAACCATGCCGGCGGAAGCGGCGGACACCTTTTGCGCGGCAATCGAGAGGTAGAACATGGCGACAATTTGAAGAAAAATGAGAATGTAAAAGACCAAGATATTGCCGTCGAAGAAATCGGTCAAGCCGGGGGTTATCGCAACTATCAAAGCCGCTGCCGCCGTTACCAGCAGACCGATGCACATCCACGCGTACGTGCCTCGAATAAATCCAACCAATCCATCGTTTGAAGTGGTCATATTTAATTAATGTTATTTTCACATATATTATACCATAGTTTGCCTTGACCCGATATAGCGCGCTGTATGCTTTCAGGCAGAATTACAAACCCGTTTCTCTAAAATAAATCGTATGACCATGATACAACAGGTGTGGTGGTTGCTACTGTTACGGGGCATATTTTTAATTCTTTTCGGAGTCCTAACCGTCGTCTGGCCGGGGATTACGCTGGTTACGCTCGCGATAATCTTTGCCGCCTACATATTCGTTTCGGGCGTGATTAACATCGTTCAGGGTCTTGTCGGCGTAAAAACCTACCGGTATTGGTTTCTTGCGCTGCTGTTGGGACTATTGGAGATTGCCGTCGGCGTGTATGCGCTCGCGCATCCGCTCATTTCCGTCGGCGCATTCGTGACGCTTATCGGATTTCTGTTTTGCGCCCGCGGCATCTTTGAAATCGCCGTTGCATTCGATACCGTATATGGCGGCGCGGTGCGGACATACCTCGCCATTGCCGGCATTTTGAGTTTGATAGCCGGCGTCGCAGTCCTCGCATATCCGGCGGCCGGAGGATTGGCGTTTACGTGGGTGCTTGGCGTGTATGCGCTCATCGCCGGACCTATCCTGATTGCGTCGTCAATACTGCTGCAGGATATAACCGAGAAAGTATTGGCATAAGAATACCGTCGTCCGAGAAATTATAAAAGGATGCGACCCCGCTCTCGTTCGAGCGGGGCCGTTGGGTTATGCGCTCTTTAGTCGTCGAGCACTGATCCGCGTCTTCGCGGAGTTAGATTGTCGCCCATGTATTGAAGATAGTTGGCAAACTCTTCCATCTCGTCTTTGCTGGGCGCCGGTACGTCCTCATACCGTGCTCTTCCGACCAGATAGAATTTACCTGCCCATTCCGTGTAGTTGCCGACACAGTCCGCAACGCGAAGCTCATCGAGCTGCTTGTCAAAGAAAATGACGATGTATTGTCCAGAAGCTCCTAAGATTGCGACTATATATCCCCCTTTCGGAAATCGCGCGGCCTATCTTGCAATCGCTGTCCGATGCTCTTGGGATCCCATGTTTTTTCATTGACAACCTCCCTCTGCTGCGAGAATACACTGGGTCAATGTCCTGTCAAATTGATAGGAAAGGGAAAACCGTACCGAACTTAATCGATACGGTTTCCGGTTTTTGGACTTATGCCGAAGAACCTGCATATGCGATCCGACGATACGCCGTGTCGCAGGGCGTCTGCCTTCACGCGCTCGGCTATCCTCGAACGGAAAACGACGGCGTCTTCAAATACCAGCATTCTGCTGCGGAACGTTGCCTCGGCGAGTTCTCTGTTGTGAGCATCGGGTTCCTTATATGGAATCAACCATACTTGGTGGCGATAGGTGCCCCTGGCTCGAGTGAGTTCGAATCGATTGAGGACCCATAACCTATCATGACAAAACAAAAAATGAAGTCCGCCGCAAGGCGGATTTCTTTGTTTTTGGTTTAAAAAAAAGGGGACGCACAGCAGTGCGTCCCCGCGCCTCACTTCGAGACCGGCTTTTTCGCCGCCCCTTCGGCCTGGGCGTTTGCTTCGGCCGCCTTTCTAATGAGGCGTTGGGCTTCCTGACCTCCCTTCACCCCGATTTCTCTGTAGAACTCGTCACCGTGCCGTTGACGGGTGGCCAGGCCGCCCTTGCGGCCGATTTCTTTGTAAAAATCCGGGCCGTATCGGTCTTTAACGACGTTTCCACCCTTCTGACCGGCCTTGCGGACGGACATGTCTCCCACGTTCGGCGTGTTTTCCGGCTGGCTGTTTTTTCCGCTCAAAACTCGAACCCTCCCCTTCTGACTTTGGGCGACTGGTCTTTTGAATTCGAACGTTTGATACATTGAGCGAATGAAAAAACCTCCGGCGGTGCGCACTTCACAAGGTCCGAACGAGACGAAATACAGATACTGTTAGCGAAGGGATACTCTTTGCAAGATGTCGGAGATGCACTCGACCGACCGAAGAGTGTCATATGGTACGAGACGCAAAAGAAGAGGAAGGGACGGCCGTATGATGCTGCATATGCGCATCACATTTCATACGTACGAAGGAAATACAGCCGAGCGGTCGGCAAGATGATTGCTCTCGACCCGAAGCTCCGGAAGTTCATCGAGGCGCATCTCTTCGACGATCAGTCGCCCGAAAACATCTCACTTCGATTGAAGCGGATCGAGAAGGATATCGGATATGCTTCATCCTCGGCTATACGCCGATATATCAAGAGCCCGTATGGCAGACGGATCGAGTCGCATCGAGCAAAGTTATTCAAGAAGAGGCGACGCTCTCGGCCATCGAAACCACACATTGCCGACAAGCGCCTGATCGACAAACGACCGAGCAAAATCAACAAGCGATGGGGATTGGGTCACATGGAGGGCGACTTCATCGTGTCGGGCAAGAGCGGTCAAGGCATCATTCTTGGTCTGCGGGATCGCAGGGTGCGCAAAAACCTGCTGGAGCGGATCCTGCCAGTGTCAGTGCGAAACGTGGAGCGAGCGCTTCGCAGAATGAAAAAGCGGTATCCCGAGATGCAGACCATCACATTCGACAACGATATTCTCTTTCTCGAACACAAACGGCTAGAGAAGGTGCTTGGGGTGAAGATATATTTCTGTCATGTGCATGCGCCATGGGAGAAGCCATCAATCGAGAATCTGAACAAGGACTTGCGGCGGTACATCCCGAAAAGCTCGGATATTTCAAAGTATTCAAAAAGATTTGTGCAGAAACTCGAAGCAAAGATGAATCGCCGCTTCATGGATGTGCTCGGTTCACTCACGCCAGATGAGGCGTATGCTGCGGAAAAGAAACAACGCGCTCAGAGGAGCGCAAAAAACCGTCGTTCGAATTGAGGGGTTTGGGTGCCGTGAACTATACTGGCTGTATATAACCCATTACCTTGAATCCTGTCAACCGTCTCGTTATTTCCCCAACGCGAGACCGCTGCCCTTGTTTAAGAGCGCGAGCGTAAGCGGACCGACATAGCCCGTATGCGGAAGGCCGTTTGCCTTTTGATACGCTATTACCGCCGCCTTGGTCTGCGCACCGAAGTAACCGGAAGCGCCGGAAGGAATTCGGAAACCTTCTTCAATGAGAAACTTCTGAAGCTCGGTTACGTCCGTGCCGTGTGAGCGAAGCGCTAGATGTTTGGAAAACTTGAACGTTGCGGCGCCGAGCACGTAACCGGTGTGCGGCTTGATATGTTTCGAAATGACGGGAACGGCTTCAGGCGTCGTGCTTGCCGCATCGTGAATTTCCCACGGGTACGGATTCGGCGAACCGCTACTGCCGGCGAGAATCGATCCTCCGCCTCCGCCGATACTGCCGCCGCCACTACTGCTTCCGCCGCCTCCGCCCGTCGTGACCGACGAAGTAGCCGCGACCACGGTTACGGTGCGCGTCACCTCCACGGCATGATTCCCCGCCGCATCGGTCGCATCATATTTCACGACATATATGCCGGGAACTGCGGTATTGACCGCATCGCCGCTTATGACGACGGCATCCGTGCTATCTACGGTATCGGTAGCGGTCGCGCCAGGTTCCGTATACGCATCACCGACGGTGAGCGTAATCGTTGGCGAACCGTTAAGCGTTATAACCGGCGGAGTCGTATCGGCCGGAGGCGTTGACGTTGCGTCTGTCGTCGTACTCAGATGTCCGAGCGCGTCGTGTACGCTCAGCACCGACACATTCGACGATTGCGATTTCAGATAATCCGCAATCTGCTGCAGGATTTGAGGCGTCGTGCCGTACGTTTCCCCGTTGGCATTAATCGTGGCCTGATTGTCGACGTCATGGAACGTAATGATGAGCCAAAGCTTGTTGGCAATTGCCGTGTCTATCCACGACTGCGCAACGCTAAAGGTCGTCGAGGACACCAAACTCTGACTCTTTAGTGCAAATTTGTCGGTGAGCGCCGTGTTATACCCGATGTCCACGGTGCGTGCGTCTATGTAGCCCGCTCCCGCCGTCTGCGTTTCAATGCCGGCGCTATAGTTCCCGAAAGGATACGCCAATCCATCGTCCGGGACTATGCCCCATGAGGCGAGCGCCGCACGGGAATTCGCGAGTTCTTGCGATACTTGCGCGGTCGAGAGCGCGGTCAGGTCGCTATGCGTAACGGTGTGCGAAGCAATTTCATTGCCAGCCGCCCAGAGCGCCTGCAATTGCGGAACGCTCATTTGCTGCGGAATGTTTTCAATCAGCGACGGATTGGAAGCGGTGAGCGCGGACGAACTCCGATGCATGATGCTTATCGGGGTAACCGTACTGCTCGCGACAATCGGAAGAGTGAATGTGAATAACGCCCGTGCGTTTGTTCCGGCGGCAAGCGTTCCGAGAATTGTCGAACTCGCGGCACTGTTAATGGTGTAGTCGGCTTCAATCGTGCTTGTCCCGTCGGAAGTATACGTATCCGAGAAAATGAGCGCCTGCACTTTCGAATCCGTGTAAATCTGCGACCATGCGGCGCTCGTCGACGTTGTCGCGGTCTTTATCGCTTCGTTAGGGTCGGTAAAGAAGTCGTAGATGGAATTCTTGATTGTATTTGTGATGATATAGAACGTAGCCGGCAGATGCGCGGACTGCAATATCGGAAACGCGTTCAGATATTGCGATTCGTATCCGTTGTCAAACGTCAGCGATACAATCGCTTTATTTAATGCTCCGGGGAACGCATTTGCGCCCTCGGCCAGAGAAACATTGTCGATGGCGAACGTCCCTGCGCTTTGAATGAAATGAATCGGCGTCACGGCGATTGCATTCTCGGGCGCGCTGAAAATCTGCATGTCGTTTGCCCACTGCCCTCCCGTCGGCGCGAGCGTCGCCACGGATTCCGTCAAAAACGTTCCGTCGTTCAGCAGCCATTGTACGGCGACATAACTTTCGGCATCGGATTTGTACCAATCGGAAAAGGTATACAACGCGCCCGGATTAATGAGGACGCGTCCCGGCAGCCATTCGGCGGAACCATTCCCTTCACCGACGGCACCGTATGTCGGTACCGTGACTTGCGCGGCAAAATTATCGTCCTCGCCGGAAACCGGATATGCAAACGTCGAACTTGCCGCAGCGCCCCAGAAAACCGGTATCCAGTTCATCGGCGAAGTCGTGGCGCCTTGAATCGCAAACGTCGGATTCTGAATGAGGTTGGTGCCTGCATTCGCAAAAAGCGGCGCCGCGAAAAAACCGCCAAGCAAAAACAAAACCGGTCCCGCAAGACGCCGATGTGCCGAGTAAATCATAAGCCGATACGTCGTTATGGCTAAAGTAAGGAAATTACCGCCGTCCCTTCATGTTATTTCCGTATTCATTACGCCGTATCATCATGAAGAACATTACCGATGCTACTTCGCCTCGGGAGCCGCTTCCCATTCTTTTGCAAACTTTTCGCCCCATGCGACCATAATCGGATCGTCTTCGGGCGTTGCTTTGACATCGGCGGCCATTTTCGGATGCGCGATTTCGAGATGCGCCATGCCCTTCTCAATCATTTCATCCGGCGTTTCGGCCGATATTTCCGCATCGCATTCGCCGCCCATTTGCGCGCAAGTCATTGTTTTCATGCGCAAATTTTACAAACCGAATTCGAAATATCGCATGAAGAATGCTCCGCACGCACTGCAAATCTGCTATCATATACTTGCGGCAAAATACCGCGGATCTCGTACTCTTTTTATAGATATTTACTTATATGAACAAAAAATCTTCCTTGCTGTACTACGCGATCGGGGCGTTCGTTCTGGTATTCATTGTCGTCATAGCGGTCTCCGTACTTAACAAAACCAAATCCTCGGAGCAAACTTCGCAAACGGCGAACGTACCGGCGGCAAGCACAACCGGCACGGCGGCCGCGGGTGTCACCAACACGGCGGCGGCAAATGCGCCTGCCGCTTCAAGTTTGGTCGGGACATGGGTTTCGGCAACGCCGGGCAAAGGAATGCAAGGGTCGGGGAAAATCGTTCTTGCACACTCGAGCACCGCAGTCACCACGAGCGGCGACGTAACCATCGTCATTCAGAAAGTCGAGAACGGCACCGCCGTCGGCACACTCTCGTACAGCAATTTGTGCACAACCGAGGTCATCACCCTCACCGGAGCATCGCCCGTAACCGAAAAACCGCAATGCACCAGTGTCGCCGGCAGACCGGTTCAGTTGCAAGTTAACGGCAATTCGCTCAGCTTCTCGGGCCAGGCCGAGACCGGTGCGAACATTACCTTTACGGGAACGCAATCCGGGGACACCGTTTCGGGAACCTTCACGAGGTCAAGCCAATACGGAGAAATTTCCGGCACGTTCAATCTCAAACGATCAAACGGCTAAAGTCGAAAGAAACCAAAAAAAAGAAATCCGCCTCACGGCGGATTGCTTTACACTCAGTACAGTCGAGCAACGTCGCGCGCTCCGAAAATCATGCGCTCAAATCCGTATTGATGCTATTTACCGTCGACTGAATCGCGTCCATCGTCCAAACGTAGGCGAGCCAGCACATGACAATCGTCGAGAGAAGCATCAGAATCCACGCGGTCATTCCGATTGATTTCGTCTTCGGATCTTCGGACCGATAATATTTCAATCCCGGCCATTTCCCCACTGCCAAGAAGCAGATAAACGGCAGGATGATGCTGAACGCGTAAATCCACGCCTGCGTGAGCGGCGTTGTCGAAAGCGGTGCGACGTTGAGCTTTGTGCCGCAATTCGGACAATAATAAAAGGTCGGCTCGACCGGCTGATGGCAATACGGGCAAATGAGCGGCGCGTTTACCCCGATAATTTGTTCTGCGGAATTCGGTTCCATGCGATGCGCGTATTTTATCGGGCAAGTGCCGTTCTGTCGAACACAGTACGCCCGACCGAGCGGGATACGACCGCAAGAAAAAGCACTGCGACGATTGATGCGGTTGCAATGCTTGCCGCGACATAATCGAACCCGCCTGCCGCCGATGCCGATGCAGCCGCCGCTTTTGGAATCATCCACGTCGCGTATCGCGCCTGCAAATAGGCAATCGTGCAAATGACGAGCACGAGTCCAACGCTATGCAGGATGGTGAACCTGAACAATCTTCCCTCCTGCTCCGGAAGCTTTGCGGAAGCGGTCGCCACGGCGATGCTTTGCGGAGAAATCATCTTTGCCGCAACTCCGCCGCTGCTGTTTGACGCGACACTCAAGACCGGGCTCACACCGAGCGATTGCGCGGTCTGCGACTGAATGGTGCTGAAAAGAGCATTTGACGACGTATCGCTTCCCGTTATGAAAACGCCGAACCAGCCGATAAGCGGCGAAAGAAACGGAAAGAACACTCCCGTGTCGGCGAGCGCGTTCCCTATGGCAACGGACATGCCCGAATAATTCGCAACATACGCGAAGCCGACAATCGAACCGATGGTGGCAAGCGGCTTGAACAATTCCTTGAGCGTCTGCAGCGCCGTCTGCCAAAATGCGATCCACGAAAGGCCGAGCATGACGGCGGAAAGAGCGGCTGCAAAAAATATTGCGGTGCCTGCGGCTTCAAGCCATGCGAAAGAATAGCTGATTGAAAGCGGGACGCCATTGCCGATAATCGAGTGCGCGAGAATGCCGAAAGGTATTTGAATGGTTACTTTATTGAGGAGCTGCTGCACGCCCGGTGTTCCCCAGTTGCCGACGAAAATCACGAGTAACAGAAACGGCGACCATGCGCGGATCAGTTCATCCCAACTATGCGCGCGATTCGACGGCGCAAGAGCGTTCAGCCGTTCTTTCGGGAAACGCCAAACCTCTATCGGATGCCATATTTTGAGCAGTCCTATCAAACAAAGAATCGAGACGATGGCCGATAGCACGTCCGGCAGCATGGGACCGAGATAGCTTGCGGTCAGAAACATCGTGAGCGCGTAAGAAGCGCCGGTTACCAAAACGGCCGGCCATACTTCACGCGCACCTTTCCAACCCGCGACGATGACTACGAGCCAGAGCGGGATGATGAGCGCGATGAACGGAAGCTGGTGCGCAATCATTTTGCTTAACACATTCGGGTCGATGCCGGTCAAATGTCCTGCCGTGATAACCGCAATGCCGATGCCGCCGAAAGCCACCGGAGCGGTATTTGCAATAAGACAAACGCCCGCCGCATACAGCGCTTCGAAACCGAGTCCGACCAGCATGCCCGCGGTAATGGCAACCGGCGCCCCGAATCCGGCAGCGCCTTCGAGAAATGCGCCGAAGCAAAAAGCAATGAGAAGTGCTTGCAACCGCCGGTCGGCCGTAACCGACTCAATACTGTCTCGTACGATTTCAAAACCGCCGCTTCGGACGCTGATGTTGTAAAGAAACACCGCATTCAGCACAATCCACCCGATCGGGAACAATCCGTTCAGAACGCCGTAGAGCGCGGCCATTCCCGCAAGTCCGACCGGCATCGCGAACGCAGTCACGGCGAGAGCCAACCCGAGCAAGAGCGTCAGCAATGCCGCGACATGTCCGGCAACCTTGCGGCTCAAAAGGAGGATGAAAAGAAATAGAATCGGGACGGCCGCGACCGCCGCGGAAACGATTACGCTATGGAATGGGTCCGTCGCCTGCTGCCACATGTCCGTATTATTGTACTATGTATGTGCGCAAATAAAACGTCTTATGCAATCGACACGAAAACGACTACGTCTCCTCATGAAAATCTGCATCGCGGCCGCGGCGGCTATTCTTATCATCCTGTGCGCGCTTCTCGTCCGAGAATCCGACCGGTTAAGTCAACTTAATTACGCGAATGCGCGCGCATCTCTGCTGGCTAGAATCCATGCGCACGGACCCGCAACCGCAAACGATGCAAATCGCATTGCGTCATGGATGACGTTCGATTACATCAATCATCTCTTCAATCTGCCTCCGATATATCTGCAAACGGCTCTTGCCATAACCGATCATGAATACCCGCGTCTGACTATAGCCGCCTGCGCCAAAAGCGAAGGTCGTGCGCAGGCGGCATTTTTGAAGCAAGTGCAAGACGCCGTCCGCGCTTACGCGGCAAAAGCGCAATGACCGGGTTTATTTCGTTCCTGCTGTCGTTTTTGCTTTTGTATAAATACTGGGCGCTGTTTGCGGTCATGCTCGTCGCAGGACTCATTTTTCCGCTTCCGACGAGCACGGTGCTGCTTGCCGTGGGCGCATTTTCCGGCCAGGGATATTTCAACTTCCCCGTTTCGCTTGCCATCGCCGCGGGAGCAAACACGCTTGGCGATACGCTCATGTACGCGCTTGCGCGCACATACGGCCGCCGCCTTCTCGGCATGCTCCATCGGCGCACGCCGGCATATCTCGAACGGCTCGAGCGGTACGTAGAACGGCATCCGCGTTCCACCATTTTCATTACGCGATTCATCGGCACCGCCGACCCGCTTACGAATCTGTTTGCCGGCTTCATCGGCGTTCCGTTCACGACGTTTATCGCGTACGACATCCTCGGCAACGTTGCTTCAAACGGACTCGTTCTGTGCGCGGGATATGTGCTCGGAATCGACTGGCAGAATTTTTCGGCAATTCTCACAACAGCCGACTGGATATTGTTCGTTATCGTCATCGCGGCTGCCATTTTAATCTCGCGGCGATACAAAAATCGGGACAAGAAATGATATGCTGTGCGGCATGGAAAAAAATGCGAACGGCGAAGAGCCGCGGCCGCGCGTCGGCGTAGGCGTCATGATTCAAAACGAAAAAGGCGAAGTATTGCTCGGCCTGCGCGCCGGCGCACATGGCGCCGGCGAGTGGGCCTTCCCCGGCGGTCATGTGGAATTCGGCGAAACCGTCTTTCAGACCGCCGTGCGCGAAGTAAAGGAAGAAACGGATTTGAACGTTGGCGAATGCAAGTTAATTTCCGTGTGCGATGAGATGCGGTACATCAAAACAGACAATAAACATTATTTAAATATGGGTGTTCTCGGAATTATCGCGAGCGGCGAGCCGAAAGTGATGGAGCCGCAAAAGTGCAAAGAATGGAAATGGTTTCCGCTCGATTCGTTGCCGAAAAATCTGTTCGAATCGACGGAGCGGACGCTTCGCAATTTTAATAACGGCGAAATATATCGACCGGAGAAGTCCTGACCAAGATTCCGACCGGGCGCAAAAGCAAAATCGTCCTCGTTTGAGGACGATTTTGCTTTTGCGCCCGATTAAGACGCCGAGCGTTGTCTATTCAACACTACCCATTACCATCTCGGGAATCGCGGCGAATGCGGTCCTCCGAACACGGGCAAGTGAACAAACCGACCGGTTGTCTCGACTACGAGGTTTTCATAGAGCGCTGACCCGGGCGTTGCCTGAATCGCTTCGTTGTTCACGTCGTTCCCCGCGAACTGGTCGTTCAAACTCGTTACAACCGAGTTTTGCGATTCATCCGTGACCAAGAGTCCGACCTGGTTGTTTTGGAATGAGTTGAGAGTGCTCGTTCCGTTCGCTCCATCGAATACGACTCCGTACCCATAATTGTTCTGAAGCCAGTTGTTGCTGACGGTATACGTCTTGTTCGCAACCGTGTCTTCATACGGCCAAATGCCGATGTCATTATTCGACACTTTGTTATTGGCAATTGTGATGCCGGAGGCAGCATCATAGAGCAATACGCCGCCCGATTGATAGCAGCTCGGGGCGAAGTAATTTTCATCCGCGCATGCGGTCGGACCAACGTAGCTGTTTCCGCTAATTTGATTGTTTGTGACACCTCCCGTCGCACCATCAACGTATTCCACGCCGTTTTGCGCAATGTACGTGATTTGTCCCTGGCCGGTGACGGTATTGCCGGAAACGGTTACGTTCGTGCCGGCGTCGGTGATTTTCACACCCGCCTTTTGATACGAGCTGATTTTGCTGTTGGCGACCTTCCCCGTTGCGCCGTTCGCATACAAGACGCCCCAGCCGTACTGATTTCCATCAAGCGGCGTGTCGCCGATGTTGGAAATGGTCGCGCCGGTGACATCCGCGCCGCCGCCGTTTACGTCCACGCCTGCGAGCGTGTCATTGTTTATGGTCGCACCGACGGATACGCCGGTAACGCTCGGACCAACATACACCCCGACACCGCATTTGCTCACAGCGAGCTTGCCGTTAATCTTCTGTCCGTTCGCCGCAACGACCGCGGCGGTTACGGGAAGTGTGTCAAGCGTCTGTCCCGCAATCGCGGTGCAGGTCGATGTGCCGGTCCAGGTGCCGGAACGGCTGCCGCCCTGATAATTATCGCTCCAGACGCCGCTTATCGAACCGTCGGGCGCGACCGTGCCGCTCACCTGCATTGTCGTAAGCGGCGTGAGCGCGTCCGCGCCCGCGGTGTAATGCGCGGTGAAGTTGAAATTGTTCCCGCTCACCGTTCCCGAGTCGATGACCCATTGATACTGATACGGCCCGCCGGACGGATACCCGCCCGACCCGGCGAGCGAATTCCCGTTTTGCGCGAGCGTTACATCGTACGCGCTCGGATTCGGCACGCCGTTGTACACAAAACTCAACGCCCATGCCCCGCTGATGTTCCAATTCGCGACAGGCGCGGCATTCGCGGCCGGGATTAAAAATCCGGCGGCAATGCTTCCAAGAAGCGCCGAAACGGACAACCATGAAATGAACTTTCTCATGCGCTGTAATGATTACGGTATTGACGCTGATAAATGCGAAGCGCAAGGGCGACACGGCTTCGCAGCATAAGTATGCCGTTATAGTTTCTGCAATGCAACGGCGAAGCTGTGCGCGCCTTGCGCCCGACACAATAGACGCGGCATCGGGCGGCTTGTTACAAAATAGTGTTGCTCGATAAAACAAAAAACCCCGCCGGGCGGGCGGGTTCCATCGGAATGGAACCCGCCCGCGGACGTGGGGCCTGCTACTGGATCGGGTGCTGATCCAGATAGGATGCGAGAGCTTTGGAATCATCGATGATCTTGAGCAGGCTGACCCCGCATATGTAGCCGTGCTTCCACAGCCGTGTCACTGCTACCAAATCGGCATGATTCCAGTATCGATGCGATTTGGCGAGACCGTAGATCTGTGCCTTGTCGGCGGCCAACTCTGGATATGCAACCAGTGCTGGGCAGTTCGTGTCATGCACATACACGACCTTCTCCCGCGTGATCGGAACGAACACGACCTTGGCTTCCGGCGCCGGGGCTGCCGGAGGCATCGTATAGTTGTTCGTCACATACACAATGGTGCGGTTTGCGCACAGCTCCGGAGTCATTTTTGGGCCGTTGAACGTTTTGGACCAGGCAACACCTCCGTACGGCACGGGTTGGGTCCCGATGCCCGTACTCCCCATGACTCCGCCCTGTACCGACACGGTGTCTGAACCTGCGCAACCGCCGGGTGCTTGAGGGAAGTTGGGGATCTGGATATACGAACCGCCGTACAGGGTTGCCGAACCACCTGCCGCGTTCGCGCTTCCTCCCGTCGCTAAGGAAGAAGAGGATGATGAGGAGCTCCCACCATACCCGTTTCCACCCTCGCCTCCGTACCCGTTCCCTCCGGCACCACCGGCTCCGCCAGCGCCACCGTACCCGATGCCCGTGCCACCTTGCCCGCCCTGTCCGCCCTCGCCACCTTGGCCGCCGTTGTTCACGGTGCCGCCGTGCGAAGGCGGTTGGGTTTTGCATGCGAGCGCCGGCTGGGCGAGCATTGCAGCCAGCGCGGCCAACGCCAGGGCTTTCCCTACTTTCCCGAAGTTCATTCTGATTCCTTCCTGTCAAAAGATAGCCGGAAAGGATCCGGCATTTGGCGACTGGTCTTTTGAATTCGAACGTTTGATACATTGAGCGAATGAAAAAACCTCCGGCGGTGCGCACTTCACAAGGTCCGAACGAGACGAAATACAGATACTGTTAGCGAAGGGATACTCTTTGCAAGATGTCGGAGATGCACTCGACCGACCGAAGAGTGTCATATGGTACGAGACGCAAAAGAAGAGGAAGGGACGGCCGTATGATGCTGCATATGCGCATCACATTTCATACGTACGAAGGAAATACAGCCGAGCGGTCGGCAAGATGATTGCTCTCGACCCGAAGCTCCGGAAGTTCATCGAGGCGCATCTCTTCGACGATCAGTCGCCCGAAAACATCTCACTTCGATTGAAGCGGATCGAGAAGGATATCGGATATGCTTCATCCTCGGCTATACGCCGATATATCAAGAGCCCGTATGGCAGACGGATCGAGTCGCATCGAGCAAAGGTATTCAAGAAGAGGCGACGCTCTCGGCCATCGAAACCACACATTGCCGACAAGCGCCTGATCGACAAACGACCGAGCAAAATCAACAAGCGATGGGGATTGGGTCACATGGAGGGCGACTTCATCGTGTCGGGCAAGAGCGGTCAAGGCATCATTCTTGGTCTGCGGGATCGCAGGGTGCGCAAAAACCTGCTGGAGCGGATCCTGCCAGTGTCAGTGCGAAACGTGGAGCGAGCGCTTCGCAGAATGAAAAAGCGGTATCCCGAGATGCAGACCATCACATTCGACAACGATATTCTCTTTCTCGAACACAAACGGCTAGAGAAGGTGCTTGGGGTGAAGATATATTTCTGTCATGTGCATGCGCCATGGGAGAAGCCATCAATCGAGAATCTGAACAAGGACTTGCGGCGGTACATCCCGAAAAGCTCGGATATTTCAAAGTATTCAAAAAGATTTGTGCAGAAACTCGAAGCAAAGATGAATCGCCGCTTCATGGATGTGCTCGGTTCACTCACGCCAGATGAGGCGTATGCTGCGGAAAAGAAACAACGCGCTCAGAGGAGCGCAAAAAACCGTCGTTCGAATTGAGGGGTTTGGGTGCCTTTGTGGGTCCGCTCATCACCATAAACCTCCCGCCCGAAAAGTCAAGCATTTGACGTAATATTTGTTATGCTACGAAAGATATACCGTAATCATCCCTTCAGCCCTAAGGTGCGCGACTAAAAATTGGACTGGCACGGCATTTGATGATACTTCTTTGAACAGGCAGGGCCGGAAAGGAGAATTGAAGGGGTACGGACCCCCTGCTTGCATCACTGGCACAAAATCTGCTCGCCATAATAGCAAGTCCGCCCGAGCGGCCATCGTGCGACGATCGCCTGAGATTGTTAACCGTCCGAAGAGACATCGGAAACTTCCCTCGCGATTCTCTAAACCCGCCCGATGAAGATTTCCGATCGCATCTCTTCGCTCTGGCTACAAAGGAAGCTGAGCGGCAGGAGAAGTTCTTTGAGTTAAACGGGGGGCGATGGGCGGATTACTAATTCGCACAAACACACCCTAAAGAATGGCTCGACACGTCGGGCGATTCTTTCTTTTGCACGGCACCCGGACATTTTTCATCGTTGAAAACTTCATGCAAACTTCCCGCGTTGTGTTAGCATGAACGTGCGATAAACGAAACGCCTCATTTGAGGTTGCAAACCCGTGAGGGACATGGGCCTCGGCTTCCGGCAAATTCTCCGTTGCACGGAGGCATAAGAGCAGGAGACGGCTGCAGACAGCAACAGAGCGGTGGAATCCGATTCCACCGCTCTTCAATTTTTTTAGGCGATACTGCTGCCCCAATCGCCGTCGCGGTATACTCAAACGCAATGGCTCATACCGGAATGGATGTTCGCGAAACACTCGGCATAACGCTCGCTGCGTTCGTTTTGCTCGGCGCGTCCGTACTTTTTTTGTACCATCTCGGACGAGAGCCCCTTCAGGATTACGACGAGGCGACCTATGCGGAAGTGGTTCACGAAGCGTTTGTAAATCACGATTTCCTTTCCTTCACCTACAACCATCAGCCGTATTTCAAAAAACCGCCTCTTCTTTTCTGGCTTATCGGCGTGTCGGAAGAATTGACGCCGAGCGTCGAAGCGGCGGCGCGGCTCCCGTCGGCACTTGCGGGCATTGCACTCATCGCGGTTGCCATGCTCTTTGCGTATGAGGTTTCGGGAAATTGGTACGGCGCGGCGCTTGCGGGCGCGGCGCTTGCGACCACGGCGCCCTTTCTCGAAACGGCGCGCGAGTCGCGATTCGACGTGCTCGTTTCGCTGTTCATCGTGCTTACGGCATATTTTTTCTTCCGCGCGCTCGCCAATCCTCGCTGGTTCTTGCTTTTCGGATTTGCGGCGGGACTTGCCGTCCTTTCGAAAAGCGTCATCGCCGTGTTCGCAGGCGTATTCGCCCTCTGTATCGCCCTTTTTCTCCGACGATTCGATTGGCTTAAAAACAAATATTTTTGGGTAGGTATCGGTGTCTTTCTCCTTGTCGTTCTGCCCTGGCATATATACGAAACGCTGCGCTTTGGAAACGCGTTCTGGCAAAGCTACATCGGCACGGAGGTCATCGCCCGCGCGCAGCAGAATCTTTTCTGGACCGTCACCATTACGAATGGCGATTACATTTCGTATCTCGGCCAATTTGCCGCGCCGTGGCTATGGGTTTTTTTTGCCGCGCTTGCTTCGATACCTTTTTGGTGGAACAAGAGCCAAAAAAATGAACGCGCGGCTGTCGTTGCATTTCTTGGCACAATCGTTTCTATGGTCGCCGTCTATTTCGGCGCCGTCACCAAAGCGCCGACGTATCTCGTTCCATTGTATCCTTTTGCAGCGCTCGCCGTCGGCGTTGTTGCCTCAAAACTTTTTTCACTTCAGCAAACCCGCTTCATCCCGGCGCTCGCCGCCGTCATTCTCGTTGCGTACGCCGTGCCGTTTTGCGTATACAACGCGTATCACATCAATCCGTATTATTCGACCGAGCTGCAGCTCGCGAACGAAGAGAAAATCGTCGGACAAACGCTCGCCGACCGCGAAGGAACGGCGCCGCTCTACATTTACAAGGAAGACAATCTCGGCGACATAAAGTTTTACGGCCAAAATTTACACGCGCTTGATTTGGAGCCGGGCTACAAACCGGAAAGCGGAAGTTTCCTCGTCGTCGGCTCCGATGCCACGAGCACGCTTTCTAAAGATTTTCCGGACGCCGCTTTCAAGACGCTCTATGCGGGAACTCAGGTCACGCTTTTTCAGACGCTCTGACTACGCAAACGACATGTTACGGACATAGATAAACAGCGAAAGTACTTGCGCGGTGATGAAAACGATGTCATGTATGTGAATCGAATAAACGAGGATGACAATCGTGCCCGCGATGCTCAAATACCAAAAACTTTTCGGGATGACGACTTTTTTCTCCTTTTCGGACATCCACCACTGCACGATGAACCGCAAAAAGAAAATGCCCTGTCCCAAGAATCCGATGAACAGCCAGACGTAATCGAGTTGCATATTATGTTTTTATCGTATCACGGATGTAATACCGCTTCTCGTACGGAGAAATGTTGAGATGGATGCGGATGAGCAAATCGATGACGATGCCGAAGCAAAAAAACAGCATGGCCGAAAGAAAGAAAAAGAATGCGACGACAACCCAGACGTCGCGGGCGAAGTGAATGCCCAAATAGATGGAATTGTAGAGCGTCCACGCCGCCGCAAGAATGCCGCAGAAAAATGAAAAGAAGCTCAAATAGCCGAACAAATGCAGCGGCCGCTGGGAATATTTATGAATGAACCATATATACAGTAAGTCGATAAATCCGCGTGCCGCTTTTTGCGAATTGTATTTGCTTACGCCGTTCACACGTTCGCGGTGATTCACCTCGACTTCCGCAATGCTAAAACCCTTCCAGCGCAATAGCGCGAGAATGTAGCGGTGCATCTCGCCGCCGATGTCCAAACTTTTCACCGCCTCGTTCGTGTATGCGCGGAGCGTGCAGCCCGAATCGTGAATCGGGTCGCTGATAAACGATTTCCGCAACTGCCGGCCGATGCGCGTAAGCATGCGGATGTCCGCTTCATCCTTCCGATTTTTGCGCCATCCGGCGATGACATCGACGTGCTTTTCTTCGAGGGCATGTACGAGCAGCGGGATGTCGCGCGGGTCATTTTGCCCGTCACCGTCGAGCGACACGATGACGTCGCCTTCCGCCGCCTTAAAGCCCGCGTCGAGCGCCGTTGCCTGCCCGTAATTGCGATTGAGATTGAGAATGGTGACGCCTTTGAGCGACTTCAGCGCAGCGAGAGTTCCGTCGGTGCTGCCGTCGTTCACGAAAATAATTTCGCTCTTGTATTTCAAATGCCGAAGCGTGGCGACGATTTCCGCGTGCAAATCTCTCACATTTTTCTCCTCGTTGTAGACCGGCACGACGACGGATAGCGATGGCATGTTGGGAGTATATACGAATTTGCCGATTCTTTGGTGCGGAGACGGAGACGACGATTGACTGTTCTTCGATTTAATGATTTATTACCGCCGGAGCGTTATTTGAAGCAGCATTTGACCTTTTCACGAAAGGAGACGAATCGTGAGAGATAATCCTCGACCACGTCCTCCCGGACGTGAACTCTTCCTTGCGCCGTTTGCACTGCTCGACCCGGCCGACTTCGAGCGCATCAGATATGCTTACATCGTTTCGAAACATGGCCATGCGCAACAAACGCGAGATGACGGAAGCAGGTATTTCGACCATCCGAAGTCGGCCACGTGGATCTATACTTACGAGCTGAATGGTCGTGATCCCGATGTGGCAATCACGATCTTGTTGCATGACATCGAGGAAAATGCCGATTTGATGTCGCCATACAGAATTGCGCTTAATTTCGGCAAAGAAATCGCTTTGTATGTGGTCGCGCTTACGAAATTGCCCCGAGGGAAAGAAACTACCGAGAAATATCTTGGCAGAATCGTGGCCGCGGGACCGATAGCGATTCTCGCGAAGTTGTGCGACCGTTTGCACAACCTTCGCACGCTTTACGGCTGCACTGAACAAAAAAGGTCAGATCAGCTTGAGGAAACGATGGCGTTCCATCTGCCAATCCTCATTCCCGCACTGCGGGAACACGGCGAGCCGTGGCGTTCGTACGCAAATATTATCGAAGAGAAAATCCACGAAGCAATGGCTGAGTGGCGACCGGACGGCAAGCCGGTTTCCTAAACGCCCGCAACCTGCGGGCGTCTTTTTTTGGGAATACTTAATGCGCCAAAATCCAATTCACCAATCCCGGCACCCAAAGATTTTGCGTACACAAAAGTCCGATGCCGACGATGATAAGTATGAAAAGAAAAATTCTGACGGCTTGTATGAACATGCGCAGAGTGTAGCATCCGAAAAAGTTGTGCACTCTGGACCATTGTATAAAGCGGGACAAGGTGATAGTTTTGTGGTGGAACATGGTTCCGAGGAGGCGTGTATGAATTCCGCATTTCTTGCGGCGCTGTTTCTCCTAACGGAGATCGTCGTGGTCCCGCCACTCGGGACGCCAAAATTCAGGGATAACGAGGCGTGCAAACCGTTCCCTGTCTATAACATCGGTCAAATCGATGCACACATCACTGCGTTCGTGGTTTTTAAGAACGTCATGGCCGGCAAGAAATGCCATCGCCAGATACTGACCGTCCCGTACGCAACGTCGGCAGAGGCAAGAGACCATCTTCATATTGCGGTTCTTGTGGATACACAGGAGCAACAAATAGGGAAAGCTCCCTCTATAGCAGCCGAGATTGAATATCCAGAAAGCATCGAAGACGAAGGATTTTAAGACAGCCCGCCGCGAGCAGAAGGTCCCCTGCTTCGCAGCGGGCTTTCTGTTTTTATACCGACAATTTCAAAATAAATTCATTGGGCTTGCGGCATAATCGTATTCGGAAGTTTTTTACCCATTTTGGGATTCCATCGCATCGAGGAGGCGTGCGTGCTCAAACCGACGAAACATTTCCATCACCGCAGCGGCGCAGTTCTGTACGGAATCATGCTTGTTCCGGGAGACATCATCGATGAAAACGACCGTTGTCCAAACCCTTCGGGAGAATGGGGTCCGCCGCTTCGGATTATGATCGGCCAGCGGGTTATGGAATGTTCGGAACTCTACATGGTGCGGCCCTTGCCCGAACCGCTGGCAGAAGAATCGCCGCGGCGATAAAGATGTTCGAAGCTGCCGTCCTTCCCGGTGCGGCAGCTTTTCGGTATGCACACGAACGATAGACCTGCCGGCCCTCGGGTGATAGGGTATTCTCATGGAGAGTACATCTCCAAATCTTTCGAAACAGGAGCGTTTGTGCAAAATTATTCGGCAGAGGATAGGAAGAATTTTTTGAACTTCTTATGGAGATTGAAAAGCATCCCCTACGGTTCGATTCCAATAAACGCGACCGGCCATGGGTGTCGGGTATCCGGAAAACTGTATTTATTTCTGGCGGAATTGCTCGAAACTCAAAAACATTCGTGCGAGGGAGCAATCGAAACTTGCCGCTATCAGCCCTGGCATGAACTGGCAAACCTCACACAAGAGATCTTTCTTTACCAATTGCATCTGGAGTCACCGGTTCTATTGAAGTTCTTGGAATTCTTCATTTTCCTTGACTGGGAACGGGGTGAAATCCGACATGGCATGGGCAGCGTATTCAAAAGCTGCCGATTCAATTAAAAATGTGGAAGCAAAAAGTTAGGCCCCTCGTACTGCGACGGGGCTGACTTTTTGTCCAGAAAACGATTATCTGCCTTTGCGCAAAACAGCAATCGTGTTTTGCTCGTCCGATGAAACCAGAGTCGACGGCGCGCCATCAAGAATTCCGCCGTCCACATAAAAGTCAACGTTGCCGCCGAAATATTTTTTTGCCTCGTCGATTGTTGCTGCGGGTGGTTGCCCTTCGGGATTTGCGCTCGGCGCAATGAGCGGGCCCGCTTTTTTCAGTAAATCAACAAGCCGATCATCGCTCGGCAACCGAAACACCAGCGTGTGCGTGCCGCGGTGTAAATATTCCGGCACGTCAGTGCCGCATTTCATCGCGATGCTGACCGGCCCCGGCCAATACTCCGACAGGATTTTTTCGCGCTCGGGAGTCAACGAGATGCCGAATTCCGCGAGGTCGCCAAGCGAAGAAATGAGAATGATACAGGGCTTTGCGGGCGTGCGGCCTTTGAGGGTGTAGACGCGCGCGACGGCTTCGCCGTCGCGCGCCGACGCAACAAGCCCGTAAATCGTATCCGTCGGAATCACGCCCATCTTCCCTTCCAGCAGCATTTCCGCTTCTTTCATTCCAGAAAACATATCAGATGTGAGGAAATTGTCCCGCGTCCAACACGTTGTCGTGCATAAGTTCAGATACATTTGGCAGTCCTCATAACCGAGGATATATGCACATCAGAAGCAATTTCAGGGGTACGAAGGGCTGGTTGAGCATGTGGGAAAGGACGATACGATTGCGGCATATGCGGAAACCAAAGGAAGTCGACAGACGGGTGAAGATATTGGGATTCTGGGACATGCACGGGACGGAGGCCGCATACGACGCCTTTGGCACCTCGGAGCGCACCTTGTATCGCTGGAAGGAGGAACTCAAAGCCCACGAGGGCCGCATTGATGCACTTGACCCGAAGAGCACTGCGCCGAAGGCGCGTCGAAGGAGGACTGTTCTGCCCGAGGTCGAGGATTTCATCATCCGCGAACGACAGGCGCATCCCCGGCTTGGGAAAGCAAAGCTTGCCGTTCTCCTGCGCGAAGAAGGGTACTCCGTGTCGGAGTCATACGTTGGGCGGGTCATTCTGGATTTGAAGAACCGCGGTCTGCTCCCGCAGCAGAGCCGGCTCTCGTTCCACGCACGTACGGGCAATCACACGGAAACACCGCAGAAACGCCGTACCAAGCTTCGCCGCACCGGCAAGCGCGGCATGGAGCTCGATACCGTCGTCCGCTTCATCGACGGCGTGAAGCGGTACGTCCTCACGGCAGTGGACGTGGAGCGGAAGTTCGCCTTTGCGGGCGCGTATACGAACCACTCGTCGAGAAGCGCGGACGACTTCCTTCGCCGAGTCATCGAGGTTTGCCCCTTCGATATCGACGAGTTGCAGACCGACAACGGGAGCGAGTTCGCCAAACACTTCGAGGATGCCTGTGCCGAACTCGGGCTCACGCACTTTCACACCCGCCCCCGCACTCCCAAGATGAATGCCCACGTCGAACGATTCAATCGCACCGTCTCCGAGGACTTCATCATGCTGAATCGGGGCCTGCTGCGGGACGATATTCATTCCTTCAATCTGAAGCTTGTCGACTGGCTGATCTGGTACAACACCAAACGCCCGCACCAGTCGCTCGGCATGGTGTCCCCCTTGCGGTATATTGTGTGTACATTAACCGTCGGGGACTGCCAAAAGTACTGGACGCGTACATGTCGCTGACAAATGCGACGGTTGTAGTATAGTCGGCTCAGACGCGATTGGTCGTCGATACATCGGGGTAGAAATTGATGCAGATGAGTCATACGCACACAGACACGGCGGTCGAAATCTGGTTATGCCGCAGAGGCGGAAGTTTCTCGGTTACGATTGGTACTCCGAACGGGGTCAAGGTCAATCACCGGAAACGAGATTGGGTTTTCGAGGACGGAGAAGCAGTTCCATTTCTCGGAAGTCGGAATCCGAGACAAGATGGACCAATTCAGATGTTCCAAATCATAATCCCGGGTGTCTCCGTCGATATCATAAGAAAGGTTCTACTGGCGGCAGCACCGCATATCGATGCCATAATTGACCGCGTGCGGGAAAGTACGAGAGCAGAATCGTTCCTTTAAAACTCGCATAAAACGCGCGGATTCACGAAGGCCGCTCTCACGAGCGGCCCTTCTCTTTGCCCCGAGGCACGCGCTGGACTCAAAAAATCGCAGATGGTATGGTGAGGGCAGGAGGGTTCGAATGGCACCACAAAACGAAGAGCATTTCTTCAGCCGCGGCAAAATCGTTGCACGACTTTCAGAAGACAGTGAAGGATACCCGATTGTTTTCATTGGGTATCGAAAAGACGGAAAGATTGTCTGGGGTTATTGCTTCGGAGAGTTGCCCATGGCGAGGAAAAATCCTAACAGGACTATGGTGGGCAATCTCAGGCAAATCTCCCAACCGGCAGGAAAGGCGGACCAACTTCCCGTTAAGTCGCAACTTTACGCGGAAATCCAAACTGCGGCGCGGAGTTGTTTGCAGGAGGTTTTAAACAAATGCGCGGAAAAGTCCGCATGATAACAAGGCAATCTCGAGCCCCCTGACAAATGTGGGGCTCGATTTCCGTGCACGCACATGCATGGCTAAAAAAGGTTGACAATCGCTCTCCAGCGAGCCATATTTCATAAAATTTCAAGCGGGCACCCAAACCCCTCAATTCGAACGACGGTTTTTTGCGCTCCTCTGAGCGCGTTGTTTCTTTTCCGCAGCATACGCCTCATCTGGCGTGAGTGAACCGAGCACATCCATGAAGCGGCGATTCATCTTTGCTTCGAGTTTCTGCACAAATCTTTTTGAATACTTTGAAATATCCGAGCTTTTCGGGATGTACCGCCGCAAGTCCTTGTTCAGATTCTCGATTGATGGCTTCTCCCATGGCGCATGCACATGACAGAAATATATCTTCACCCCAAGCACCTTCTCTAGCCGTTTGTGTTCGAGAAAGAGAATATCGTTGTCGAATGTGATGGTCTGCATCTCGGGATACCGCTTTTTCATTCTGCGAAGCGCTCGCTCCACGTTTCGCACTGACACTGGCAGGATCCGCTCCAGCAGGTTTTTGCGCACCCTGCGATCCCGCAGACCAAGAATGATGCCTTGACCGCTCTTGCCCGACACGATGAAGTCGCCCTCCATGTGACCCAATCCCCATCGCTTGTTGATTTTGCTCGGTCGTTTGTCGATCAGGCGCTTGTCGGCAATGTGTGGTTTCGATGGCCGAGAGCGTCGCCTCTTCTTGAATAACTTTGCTCGATGCGACTCGATCCGTCTGCCATACGGGCTCTTGATATATCGGCGTATAGCCGAGGATGAAGCATATCCGATATCCTTCTCGATCCGCTTCAATCGAAGTGAGATGTTTTCGGGCGACTGATCGTCGAAGAGATGCGCCTCGATGAACTTCCGGAGCTTCGGGTCGAGAGCAATCATCTTGCCGACCGCTCGGCTGTATTTCCTTCGTACGTATGAAATGTGATGCGCATATGCAGCATCATACGGCCGTCCCTTCCTCTTCTTTTGCGTCTCGTACCATATGACACTCTTCGGTCGGTCGAGTGCATCTCCGACATCTTGCAAAGAGTATCCCTTCGCTAACAGTATCTGTATTTCGTCTCGTTCGGACCTTGTGAAGTGCGCACCGCCGGAGGTTTTTTCATTCGCTCAATGTATCAAACGTTCGAATTCAAAAGACTAGTCGCCGCGCCCGTTTCCACACGGGGAACGCGCGCGAGAACAAGTTACCACCTACATGTCGGCAAGACCTTGAGATAGAGCGCGGCGAGCTGATGCAAGCACGCGGCCGAACACGCCTCGAATCGTACGCCATCAATCACAATGACGTCATAGACACCCGCGCCCGGTTTCTTGCACTGCGGATTCGAACATCCTCGATTCGGAGTTGGGTTCGTCTTAGGAGCGGACACCGAGAAGGCCGCCGTGAGTGCCGTGAGATACATGACAAAAAACCAACCGAACATCGTACTCTCCATTCGATAGCAACCTGCATGCAGCATAGTACAAAATGTTGCCTATGTCCCCTATTTCTGATATACAACCAGCGGAAGGAGTTCAGCATGGCGTCAATCGAAAGGCAAACCCGCGCGACCGAGAGATTAAAGGAAAAAATCGAAACGGGGTGCCACGTCGTACTTCGAGGACTTGACTGCGTTTCCCTCAATCGACTAGTACTCACAGATGTTGACGGCAACGTGTTCTACGAACCCGGATACATCGAAGACCAACGGGGTCCGGGGAAAACCGTGTTCATTGTCGTACGGAAGATTACACCGGTCACGGCGATTAGTGTGATATTCGTCACACGACCGGATGAATACCGCCCAACGCTTTTCACCATGCTGACCGCAGTGAAGGAGGCGGAACATTCGGCACTGGTGCTGCGAGATTTCGAGCAATACCTTTTCCCGGAGGAATGCTTCGAGCGCGCTCCTCGCGCCGAGGTCCCAATCGAATGGCCCTAAGCGGAACCGCCGGTCTGCGCATCGCGCAGACCGGCGGACTTGTGTTTGTACCAACACGATTCCGCCCGATAACTCTATGCGGCGGAGCGCGCCGTTTTGATGGAAATATTCCTAGCTATTTTTATTTTGCGCGCACTCGACGCCGAGCGCGCAAAAACATATACGGCGGCTGCAGCGAGCAGTGCGAACGCAACTGCGACATATTGCCACGGCAACACCGGCGCGGCGGTGCTTACTACTCCCGAATGCGGATTCACCGCGTCATTAAACGTGTTCATAGCGAACTCCCCGCCGAGAAACGTTCCCGCTCCATCGGTGAGCGATGCTCCACCGGCATACGCGGCACCGGCGGCGTGCGCATAATTTTGGATAAAACCGAAATTGCCGAAAGAAAGTAGGAGGAATGCAATCGTCCACGCCGACCGGCGCGCGATGTTGAAATATATCCGATACAAAGCGATGGTGCCGTACATGCAACTAAAAGTACCCTTTTCATCATGGAGAATGCGTGAATTTACGACCTGCTATCGCCATCCCCAGAAATTCATTTTACTTTCATTAACATGCAGTATAGTGTGAGTACATGGAGAATCCGCAGAGGGTCTTTGATCCGCTCGATGACTCAAAAGATGGGCACGTCCTTTCGCGCGCAATCATAGATACCATTCGCGAGCCGCTGATTGTCCTTGATGAGGATTTGCGCGTGGTCGCCGCAAGCCGTTCTTTTTACGAGGACTTCCGCCTATCGAAAGAATCGTCCGTCGATAAGAAGTTTTACGAACTCGACGGCGGGAAATGGGACATTCCCGAACTGCGCACGCTTTTGGAGGAGGTGATACCGAAGCACAAAGTCGTAACCGGCTACGAGGTATCCCACCTTTCGCCCGCGTCCGAACCGCGGACGGTTCTTATTAATGCGCGTGAAATACGTTTTCCCGACAAACAACGGAAAATGCTGCTGTCGATTTCGGACGTCACCGCACGGCGGACGCTCGAACTCGACCGCGAAAAACTCATGGCGCAAAAAGACGTGCTGCTGCGCGAAATGCGGCATCGCATCGCGAACAGCTTGCAGCTCATTGCGAGCATTTTGATACTGAAGGCCGAGACGGTCGAATCGAAGGAAAGCCGCCGGCATCTCGAAGACGCGCACCAGCGCATTTTGTCAATCGCAACGGTCGAACAGCAGCTCGATCCCGTCGGCATCGGAGAGGATGTGGGAATCTCGAAGTATTTGCAAGGGCTCTGCGACAGCTTGGAGCGTTCGATGATTGCCGACCGCAAACCGATTAAAATAGAAGTCGTCGCGGGCAAGGGCTCCGCGTCGTCGGATATGGCCATAAGCATGGGGCTTATCACCACCGAGTTGGTTATCAATTCGATAAAACACGCGTTTCCGAACGGAAAAAAAGGGGAAATTACCGTCACCTACGAATCGGACGGTTCGGCATGGACGCTCGGAGTACGGGACAACGGCGTCGGCCATACGGAAAAAAATAGAGAGGGTGACCGCGGCGGACTCGGCACCAGCATCGTCGGCGCGCTTGCAAGCCAGCTGGGCGCCGTCGTTCGCACCGAAAGTTCGCCGAAAGGAACAAGCGTCTCGATTGCTCATCCGCGCGAGTAAGACAGATTTTGACGAATTTTTGCGGCATCGGCCGCGGCGCCGGCGAAACCGACATTCGGTTTCTTTTCTCCGTGCGGCGCGCGGCTTCGGGCAAGCGAGACGAACACGGTTGTGCCCTTCCCTGGCGCGCTGCATATGTAAATCTTGCCGTGGTGCATTTTCACTATTTCATTTACGATGGCGAGGCCGAGGCCGGAACCGCCAAATGCGCGATTTCGCGACGTCTCGGAACGATAAAACGGCTCGAGTATGGACTTGATGTCTTTTCGTTCAATGCCGATGCCCGTGTCCTCAACCGTTAAATCGACTGCGCCCCGCCGTTCCGGACCGATGGTAATTTTTATTTTGCCGCCGAACGGTGTGAAGGTTATGGCATTGGTAACGATGTTTTCGACGGCATGTTCCAGCGCCTGCGCATTGCCGACGACTACCCCGCCGTCGATTTTTTTCACGACAATGCGAATGCCGCGGTATTCCGCGAGCGGTGCGAGCTTCTGCAACATGCGGTCAACGATCCTGCCGAGATCGACATCGACAAACTCCATTTTATCCGGTCCGAGAAACGTGCTCATCAGCAAAACATTGTTGATGATATGGCTCGTGCGGTCGATTTCCTCGATATTCGAATCGAGCAGCGTGCGAATATGCCCGTCGAGATTTTCCTCAAGCAAGGTCACTTCGGCATTCATGCGCATAATCGACAGCGGCGTGCGAAGTTCGTGCGCAATGCTGTTGATAAATCGTTTCTGCGCGACGAGCGCTTCGTGCGTCGGCGCAAGCGCAAGCCGCATGACAAGATATCCAAACGCCGCGGTAACCGCGACGATGACGACGTCGGTGAGAACATCGGTACTCATCAAATTGAACCCGCGTGTGCGCGCAAACGAGATAAGGAAGGCAACGACCCCGATGATGAGCAGGCCGAACACCGCTTGCGCGAGAATGATTTTCGTCTCGACGCGGAAAAAAAGCTTGAGTTTATGCCTATGCGCGAAGCCGGTAACCGATGCCTCGAACCGTCTCCAGTATGCTTGGGTACGAGCCGCGATCAAGTTTTTGGCGGAGGTTTTTGACATGGACATCGACTACGTTGCTAAATGACTCGTAATTTGAGTCCCATAAGTGCGTGATGAGATCTTCGCGATTTACGACCTGATTCGGATGGCGGAGAAAATATTCAAGCAGGCCGAATTCCTTGAGCGTGAGCGTGAGCGGAACTCCGTCGCGTGCGGCCGTGTGCTCTGAAGGATTGAGCTCGATGTCGAGCGCCTGCAGCACCGACGGAATCGACGCAGTCGGCCGGCGCAATATCGCCTGAATGCGCGCCGTGAGTTCCGCGAACGAAAACGGCTTTTCGAGATAGTCATCGGCGCCGGCAAGGAGCAGCTGGACTTTGTCGTCGATTTCGCTTCGCGCGGTCAGCACCAAAATCGGCACGGTCATCCCTTCGGCGCGCATCTGCCTGCAGATATCATATCCGCTCATCGAGGGCAGCATGAGATCGAGGATGACCAAATCGTAGTCGTTGCGGTACATTGATATGCGCGTGAACGCCTTTGCGCCGTCGTGTATCGCGTCAACCGCATACCCCTTTTTTGCGAGCCCTTCGGCCAAGCTCTCGGCGAGCTTTACCTCGTCTTCGACAACAAGTATTCTCATATTGACAATAGTACCATTTCTAATAAATAATCCCCGCACCGTGAATGCAGTGTAGCCCTGTCCTCATGAACGCAAGATGAAGGCGCCCGGACGCCGGAATACGCCTTATTTTCATAATTCTTTCATCTTCGGGCGAGTACAATGCGCGAAGAAACGCGGCCACGATCGCATTCTCAGCTCTTTCGTTATTGATCATCATGTCGATAGCTATGACTACTCTGCTGCCGCATTACGCGGCTAACTGAAAGGGCCGCGCATTGCGCGGCCCTTTCAGTTAGCCGCACAACCTAGGTACGGTTGTACAGTTGTTTGAGCTTTGCGAGTCCGCGATGCACCTGCACGGCCATCGTGTTTTTCGACTTCCCCGTAATAAGCGCCATTTCCGCGAGCGTCAGGCCTTGCACATATCGCATGCGTATGACGTTTTGATACATGGGCGGCAGACGCTGAATCAGTACGACCGCCGAATCCCCGTCGAGCGCGTTTAACATCTGGTCCGATGTGTCAACGCTCGGTTCATATCCTTTTTCGAGAAGAACATCGAGCGAGACGTTTTTGTGCTTCCGGTATTCGTCCACGATGAGGTTGTTGAGTATGTGGTAAAGAAAGGCCTTCATGATATCGATGCGCCCGCCCCGCACGAGATACTTCCACGTCTTCGTAAAGGTCTCCTGCACCAAATCCTCGCTCACGGCCTGATTATGCACCTTAAGAAATGCATAGGAATTTAGTTTTTTTCTGTGGTCGTTATAGGCCTCGGTCAATGCCGCCTGACGCATGATTTGTTCTTGGAAAGTCATAGAGGGTGTTGGAATTTGGGAAATCACCCGCGTATTACACACCTATTACAGTGAAAGTACGGTGAATGTCTTTTTGAGATAAAATTCGCGCCTATTTCATTTGCGGATTTTTTGCGCCGCAAATCGAGATGCGATTCGCGGCGCCAGTTTACACGCCGCCGCAATAATTGGAGGCGCAGTGCGGCTCACTGATATGGCGATAAAAAATAATCCTCAAAAAACATCCGCATCCGTGTGGGACGATTTCATTGCACGAGTATGGGAAGAAGGATGGACGTACGTCAAAGCGGTCGTCGACATAGCGCGCGAACCGGTATTGATTTTGGACACGGAATTGCGCGTTACGGCGGTAAACGACGAGTTTTGCCGGACATTTCAGATTAATCGCACGGATGCCGAGCTCGTCCCGGTGTATGAACTCGGAAACGGACAGTGGAATATTCCCGAATTGAGAAGATTGCTGGAAGATATTTTACCCGCAAATGCTTTTTTTAAAGGATTCGAACTTGTGCACGATTTTCCGTTTGTCGGGCGAAAAGTATTGCTGGTGAACGCGCGGCAATTTTATTTCGCCGGCAGCGCCGGTTCGAAATTGTTTCCCGATATCATTTTGCTGGCAATCGAAGACGTGACTGAAATTATGAGCGTCGCGGAAACGCTCGTCAATCACACGCATCACATGGAGGAGAAGTTGGAAGAAAATATTTCCGAACGAACAAACAAATTGGAAAACCAAATTAAGGAACTGGAACGGCAAATCAAGGGCATCAAAGGACAGAAATGACCGCGCCGCGGCTGTCATCATACTCTTCATGCAACGGCACCGCCCATAGAGGCCGGATACGCGGCCGAGCATTCGACCAGCATCTTATTATTTATCGGCATTGTCTCAATACCCTTTATGAATATGCACACAATCTCCGTAAGCAAAAATCTCTTGCCGACATCCGTGTTTTCGGTGCTGTTTCTTGCCGTTTTGTTCACCGCCGGTTCCGGGCATGCGAATGCGGCGCTCACAACGCAACTGGGCCTCGGTTCGACCGGCAGCGACGTGACGGCGCTTCAACAATTCCTCGCAACGAATCCGCTTATCTATCCACAGGGAGCCGTTACGGGATACTTCGGCGCCCTCACAGAGGCCGCTGTTACGCAGTTTCAAGTTAGCTACGGCATCGCGCAAGTCGGCCGCGTTGGACCGGCGACCTTGGCAAAAATCAATGCCGTGATGAACTCGGGTCTCGGACTCGATACGAGCGTCCCGGTAATATCGAATTTCTCGGCAACGACAAACTCGAATGGCGCCACCCTGAGCTGGTCGACGAACGAACCGGCGCAGGGACAGGTGTATTACAGCACGCAACCGATTCAATCAAACGAGGCGACCGCGCCCTTCCAGCAGCCCTATATCAGCGGCACGCTCGCGCAAAACACTACGCCTCAGACAAACGAATCGATTACGATTACCGGACTTCAACCGAGCACTACGTACAATTACGTAATCCGGTCGATTGATCGTTCGGACAATGTCACCATGACGCCCGCGAGCAACCTCACCACCGGCAATTAATACCCGTCAAAAAGAAAAGCGCGCGGCGGCATGATGAAAATCATGCCGCCGCGCGCTTTTCTCGTTCAGTGAGTCAATTCCGCGAGAATCGCCTCGTACCCCGCAGTCGTCAAGTGCCATGCGCCCGGCCGAAACGGATTGTCGAGGTCATCGACAACCAAAATCAGCGCGAACGCCAACAAGCCGATTGACGCGGTAAAAATGTAATCGATGTACAGATTGTTGACCGCGATAAATAGAGACAGAAGGATGAGCAGCATGTCGGCAAAAATAACGATGCGCTTCAGGATGCCCGGCATATGCTGGTTGCCGAAACTCAAGCGCTGATTGCGCGCCTGCACCAGATTGGTAAACGCGCCCTGCAATTGAAAACTCAAACTCCCCACGGACGCCGACATTGCGGCAACCATGCTTCGGAGCGCGTCAAGCTCGTCGTCGACGCTCTTGCTGCGTTCGGCTTCCCCGCCCTTATGCCACTCTGAAACGATGCATTTTAGGTATTGCTCGAGGTGGTGATGCGCCTCATTGCACAGCGACGGCTCGGCAAACGAGCTCCATTTCCACAATTCGCGAACCGCGTCGATTTCCGTCTGAACCGACTCCGAAAGTTTCGTCCAAATTTCCCATTCCCGTTGAATGACGAACGCGACGATAAGTCCGAAAATGATTCCATCGGCCGAATAAAATCCGGAGAGTCCGTTTTGAATCGAGCGGAAAATCGCCGATTCGAATTGTTCGTGCATGTACCAAAACACGAGCGAGAACGGAACGAGAAAAAGAACGCCGCGCTGTAGAATCGGATTCATACCCGCATCATACTATATATATTACGATGCGACGAGAAGAAATCCGAATGCGACGTTTTTCGAAAAGCACATTCGCAGAGTGAGGAGTTTGCGTGCGCAGAACAACAGTCATTGTCGTAACGGCGAGATCCGGCAGCTTTGCAAGCATTAAGTGGCTCGCGGCGAAACAAAATCTTCCGTTCGATTTAGTTTTGTGTTCCCATGCAGACCGTTTGAACGGCACCATCAGAAGGCACCGCAGAGCCGACATGCTCATTTCGGATGGAACGGGCATTAGGCACCTAAGTCCGAAGGTCATCGACTGCCGTTTCGACCCGAGGGAAATTGCGCAACAATTCGAATTGCCGCACCGAGTCGTAGATAAAATCGAGATGGTGCTGGATATCCTTTCGAATCGATATCCGGACCGCGACTAAAACATCCCCCGTGGCGGAGGTTTCGACCCCGCCACGGGCTTTTTATGCACAGGCGAAAAACTTGACTATATTTCGATATTATGTATGATGGAAAGCTGATAGCACCTCCTAAGGAGATGGGGTACTATGGGGGAAAGACACATTCCGGACCACGTGCGTCGGGACATATTGAAGGCAAACACTGACCCCGGAGCGCGTGAGCGACTCGCGAGTCGTCGAAGTCGAAAGAGCGCAAGCCGGAGATTAGCAGAGGTCGTCCCCGAGGAAGAAACTTTACAAAGCATCGGAAGCCCGTGGTGGAATGCCGATGCCGAGCAGGTCGCTCAACTAAGAAACGGGGACCCCGATGATTGAGCCGTCTACCCAGACGGCTCACTCTTTTTTATACAAATGACTTTATTCAGAAATCTTATGCACACCTCATTTCTTGAAAACAATTGCGATATTACAAGCGATATTGTATGGTGTCGCCAGTGCAGGACTGCACTTTTTTGTTTGCGCACCTTTGTTATGAGGAAAGAGGGAAATGACCATTTCTGCAGAACGAGAAACGCCGGAACTCGCGAAGGCACGACAGGCCTTTGAGGAATGGCTGGCGGATCATCCTCGTCCACGCAGCGGTGAACGTTCACCGTTCATACATGACGGAACCGCCGCAACCCTGAAAGATCGTGCCGCACTGCTTCGGCTGACGCGAGAGCACGCCTGATTCATGCGCCTCCGGTAATACCGGAGGCGCTCTACTTTTTTAAAAATTGCTTTTCTGAAAAAGTCGTGGTATTATCAAAGGTAATGAGAATTCCCGATTTGGACAAAGAACGGAGCGAGAAGCATCTTTCGTTTTCCGATTTCCTCGCCTCTTACAACGAGGACTTGCCCGAGCAATTTCCGCAGGCGTCAGTGGAGCTTTTGCGCGAGTTTCGAAAGACAAACAAATCGCTTTTCAAAGAAGGCGAACAATGGTCGCTCGACCGCCATCGAAAAAAGGTGATGGATTGGCTCACCATCCGTACAAAAATCGCGGAATCGTAATTTCTGTAAACAGGTGTGCGTCCGCCTCCCCGAACGGGTGTAGTACCATGATTGCATGGCTATACATAATTTTGTCCGATTTTTTCTTCGATTGTTTTTTGCCGGAATATTTGTCGTGCTCGGTTTCCTTCCCTTATTCGCTTCTGCCGAGTCGGTGCAAATAGCAAGCGCGCCGCCCTCGGAAGCGATTTCGCCCGGCACAGTGGTTACATTTTCCGTATCGAGCGCCGGTTTTACCGACCCCAAATACACGCTCAGCGATTCATACACCGGCTCCGGAGCGACGACGGGAAGCATTGATGCTTCGGGATATTTCACCTGGACGCCCGGCATGTATGACGCCGGCAGACACACTATTACCGTTACGGTTACGGATGGGTACAATCATGCCGCATCGACGACCGTAAGCGTCCTTGTCGCAAGCAATTCGGTTTTCGTCACGGCCATTTCTCCGGGACCGGTTATTGCCGTTGGGCGAACGATTACATTCACCGCCGTCGCGCCCGGATTTGTAACCCCGAGCTACGCGGTATATGACTCGTCTCCCATGAGCTCGCTCAATACGGGCGATATTAATTCCTCGGGAGCATTCTCGTGGACGCCGGCAAATGACGATGTCGGTGTTCATGCGCTGACCGTCGTCGCATCCGACATCCAGGGGCATAACGCGCAAACTCAGCAGACCATTACCGTGATTGCACCGTCCGTATCTATCCGTTCCCTGCAGCCCGGCTCGGGTGCGGGTGTCGGCTCGACGGTCTCGTTTTATGCAAATGCGGGACAACTTACGAGCACGACGACGTACGGCGTTAGCGACCAGTTTTACGGCACAAGCACGATTGCGGCGAGCAATATCAATTCGGCCGGATACTTCTCGTGGGAACCCACGCTCTCCGATATCGGCCTCCACACGATTGTCGTGACTGCAACCGACGCATACGGCAACTCCGCTTCGACAACCGAGACGGTTATGATTACGGCTTCTTCGGCCGTTCCGATTGTGCAACCAGCGACGGCAAGCGTTCCCGCAGCAACGACATCTTCGGCCACGACTGCGGCAAGCACTTCCGCGGCCGCTGCAACTCCTGCCGTCACTACCGCAGTGCAAAAATACATCTTCACAACGCCGCTCGGAATCGGGTCGCGCGGCGTTGCCGTCCTGCAATTGCAGCAGCGTTTACTAGCGCTTGGCTATCTCGGCGGGACCCCGACCGGGTATTTCGGAACGCTAACCTTCGCGGCCGTTAAAAAACTTCAGGCCGCGCACGGACTTGCCCGCGTCGGTTCCGTCGGCCCCGCTACCCGCGCCGTGTTGAATAAATTATAACAGCCGTTGGTTGCGTGCTACTATTTGCACATGGCGGGGAAAAATCCGAAAACGAGCGTTGCTGAATTGCTGCCGAAATCAAAAGAAACGAAAATCCGATTCGCAGTTGCCGCTCTCATAGTTATCATCCTCGTCGCTCTAGTCGGATACGCGAGCTATGCGTTTGGCGTATACCAAACGGAAAACAGCGACATTGTCAGCTATACACTCGACAACAACACGCCGTATCAGTTCATCAAACCGCTTCTCACGTTCAGCATTTCGAGGACATACAAAGAAGCGGAATTGGCGTCATTGCACGACAATGTTGCCAAAATCGCCGCCAATCAACCGGCCGGAGCGGTGACACGCTATGCCTACTACTTCAAAGACCTCACCACCGGCAAGTGGACCGGCATCAACGAAACGGACCAATACGACCCGGCCAGCATGCTCAAAGTCGCGTTCGCGGTAGGCGCATACAAGCAAGAAGAATCGACGCCGGGATTTCTTTCACGGCAACTCACTTACACGCAAGACATAGCGAACATCCAGTCGCAATTTGATTTGGCGCCGCCGGTCGATTTAACGGTCGGGCAATCCTATTCGGTTCCCTATCTCCTGAAAGAAATGCTTTCCGATTCGGACAACGGCGCAAAGGACTTGTTAGTACTTTCGATGGACCCGAAAATCCTCACCCAAATGTTCACCGACTTGTCGATACAGGAGCCGACGAGCACCAGCGCGACCAATACTCTCACTATTTCGGCGCAGGAATATTCCCGATTCCTGCGCATTTTGTATTACGGAACATACGACCTCTCGTGGAGTGACTCCAACAATATTCTAAAGCTGCTCTCCGAATCGACTTTCACGAGCGGACTCGTGGCGGGCGTCCCGAGCGACGTGGTCGTCGCGCACAAATTCGGCGAGCACGCGGTCACCTCCTCCGACAGTCAGGTTACGGGCGTCGAGCTGAGCGACTGCGGCATCGTGTATCACCCGACGCACCCGTATCTGATTTGCGTCATGACCGAGGGCAAAGACGTCGATGCTCTATCAAAATTTATCGCGCAAGTATCGAAAGTCACCTACGATGACGTAAGCGCTCAGAAATAAGCCGTATTTTGGCGGAAAACTGCATAAGTTCAGATACATTTGGCAGTCCTCATAACCGAGGATATATGCGCATCAGAAGCAATTTCAGGGGTACGAAGGGCTGGTTGAGCATGTGGGAAAGGACGATACGATTGCGGCATATGCGGAAACCAAAGGAAGTCGACAGACGGGTGAAGATATTGGGATTCTGGGACATGCACGGGACGGAGGCCACATACGACGCCTTTGGCACCTCGGAGCGCACCTTGTATCGCTGGAAGGAGGAACTCAAAGCCCACGAGGGCCGCATTGATGCACTTGACCCGAAGAGCACTGCGCCGAAGGCGCGTCGAAGGAGGACTGTTCTGCCCGAGGTCGAGGATTTCATCATCCGCGAACGACAGGCGCATCCCCGGCTTGGGAAAGCAAAGCTTGCCGTTCTCCTGCGCGAAGAAGGGTACTCCGTGTCGGAGTCATACGTTGGGCGGGTCATTCTGGATTTGAAGAACCGCGGTCTGCTCCCGCAGCAGAGCCGGCTCTCGTTCCACGCACGTACGGGCAATCACACGGAAACACCGCAGAAACGCCGTACCAAGCTTCGCCGCACCGGCAAGCGCGGCATGGAGCTCGATACCGTCGTCCGCTTCATCGACGGCGTGAAGCGGTACGTCCTCACGGCAGTGGACGTGGAGCGGAAGTTCGCCTTTGCGGGCGCGTATACGAACCACTCGTCGAGAAGCGCGGACGACTTCCTTCGCCGAGTCATCGAGGTTTGCCCCTTCGATATCGACGAGTTGCAGACCGACAACGGGAGCGAGTTCGCCAAACACTTCGAGGATGCCTGTGCCGAACTCGGGCTCACGCACTTTCACACCCGCCCCCGCACTCCCAAGATGAATGCCCACGTCGAACGATTCAATCGCACCGTGTCCGAGGACTTCATCATGCTGAATCGGGGCCTGCTGCGGGACGATATTCATTCCTTCAATCTGAAGCTTGTCGACTGGCTGATCTGGTACAACACCAAACGCCCGCACCAGTCGCTCGGCATGGTGTCCCCCTTGCGGTATATTGTGTGTACATTAACCGTCGGGGACTGCCAAAAGTACTGGACGCGTACAAAAACTTGACTGCCGCTACGGCATTGTGTAATTTGGAATCAGAGTTCTCAAACCATTTCGGAGGAAAAACAGTGAATGCTACACCAGAGCAGGTTAGCGAAGCGGTAAAAACCGCACAGTGCCCGGGATGCGGCAGACAGGTCGCTCTCAATCCAAATAGAAAAAGTCCCTTCGGCCACCTGGTGGCAGCACATCGGACTCTCGACCCTCTGTCGCGCGACGAAGGAGATTCGTGCAAAGAATCGAACAATCATTATACCCCTGCCTAGAACGATAACCACTCATGCCCCACCGCCTCAACAGGCGGTTTATTTTTTTGCTAAAAGTTTCAGTATAAAAAATAAAGGCGAAAACGTATGCCTTACAGGATGAGACCTCCGGTTAGGGAGGTCTACAGAAATGAGTGATGAGGGGCGGGCGGCCTAGGCGTACACACCCTTGGGTCGCAGGACGGCGAGCGCCAGTGCCCATCCGCGGTCCGTTCGCGTGCGGACGAGGTAACCCTCGTCGGTTAGACCGTATACTTGGTAGCCGGCTTTGAGAGCGTCGGCCAACGAATGGCGCATCTTATACCGATGGTGAAAAATATGCCAGGGCGGCGCGGGAGCGTTTGTTTGCAGGCCGTTGTATACTAAAAAATATGTCGAAACAGCTAGCCGCATCATTTCGCTATGCATGGAAGGGGCTCACTATCGCTTGGCGGGAAGGAAATAATTTTCGCATTGAAATTGCGTGTGCCCTGCTTGCCATTGCGCTCGGACTGTTCGTCGGACTGTCATCCTTCGAGTTTGCGCTAGTGCTTCTTACCATCGGCGTCGTGCTCGCAGCCGAGATTTTCAACACGGCACTGGAAGAGCTTTGCGACAAGTTTCAGCCGACGCACGACCCGCACATCGCAAAAATAAAAGACCTTTCCGCCGCGGCCGTTCTCGTGACCGCGCTTTGCGCCGCGCTACTCGCGTGCTTCATTTTCATTCCGTACCTATGACCGACCGGCATTTCCCCGCACGCTGGACGGGCGCTTGTTTAGTATTGTTTCTTGCCGCGCTTACGGCGGCAGTGAGCTCGCCGAACAGCTTTGTGCTTACCGCCGATGCGGCGTTTGAGAATTTCATGGTCGGCATCCGCACGCCGTTTCTTTTAAACGTGTTCGACTGGATAACCTATCTTGGAAATCCGCTCGTTGTTGCCGGCATTGCGGTCATTGTCGGCGTCTACCTATTGCTTGCGCCGCACCGCAAATCCTACGAAGCAGGGTTTGCGGTGAACCTTTTCGGAGCGGGTGTTTCAATGCTTGCCATGAAGGATTTTATCGAGCGCGCCCGGCCGAACGGCCTCATTCCTACCGTCGTTGAGCACTCGTATTCATACCCGAGCGGACACGCGACCATCGCAGTCGCGCTGTACGGCTTTATCGCGTTTTTTCTTTGCGAACGCTTCCCGGCAAAAAAGAAACTGGTGCTCGCGTTCGCGGCGATTGGCATGCTTGCTATCGGATTCAGCCGCCTGTATCTCGGTGTTCATTTCCCAAGCGATGTCGTTGCGGGCTATGCACTCGGCGCGTTGTGGCTTTTGATAGGCATCGGACTTTCCCACGGCTTTCGGCGCCGGGTTTAAAAATCGGAGTTTTATGGGTACAATGAAGATAATCAATATCCGCCGTGGAACTCATCCCTCACAACGAACGAAAAAAGACGGCGCGGCCGAATAACATGCGGCGCTTTGCCGCGCTTACCTGCATCGCTCTTATCGGCACCGGCGCGCTCGTCGGCGGAGTCGTCTCCGTTCCGGTGCTGCTCGCGCTTGACGTACGGCAGACGCAAAATCAAACCGTCTCTGCGGCGCCGCAGCAGTTTCCCGTGACGGTTGATCCGCAAAGAAAGATTATAGTCGAAAATCCAACCGTAAACGCATATCTCGACGATGCGAATTCCCCGCTGCAAGCCGCAGCATGGAATGCGCAGACCGTGTTTCAGTACGTCTTCGACTGGATTGCAACCTCAATCGCCTCGGCATCGTGGTATCAAAACCTCGGCGCGGTTGACGGCCGCTTCGTAACCGTCCAGCCGGGCATGCGCAAAGAACAGGTTGCCGAAGCGTTTGCCGACTCGCTCGGGTGGACTAACCGTCAGAAAGAGGACTTTCTCGCGACAGCCGGATATCCGTTGCTTTCGGTAACCGACGGAACATTTTCGCCGGGCGTATACCTCGTCGACAGCAATGCGTCGCCGGCAGCCGCAGAAACGATGCTGGACGAACGTTTTTACGAAGACGTGGCTTCACATTACGGAACAACGACGCAGCAGGTCGTTCCCATGAGCGAAGCTCTGAACGTCGCCGCGCTCATCGAGCGCGAAGCGGGCGGACCGGATGATATGCGCATCATTTCCGGCATTATCTGGAACCGGCTTTTTGCGAATATGAATCTGCAAATCGATGCGACGGTACAGTACGCGAAAGCAAACAACCCGACGACGACAAGCTGGTGGCCGGCCGTAAAACCGAAAGATATTTCTCAAAAGTCGCCGTACAACACGTATTTGAATCCGGGACTCCCGCCGGGACCGATTGCAAATCCCTCCGTCGCGGCCGTTCTTGCCGCTCTCAATCCGATACAGACGTCCTGTCTTTTCTATTTTCATGATGCAAACCATCAATTCCACTGCTCAGACACCTACGCCGAGCACGTCGCGCTTTTGAAAAAATACTACGGCCGCGGGAAGTAGCACCCCCGCCTTCATGCATAAGTTCAGATACATTTGGCAGTCCTCATAACCGAGGATATATGCGCATCAGAAGCAATTTCAGGGGTACGAAGGGCTGGTTGAGCATGTGGGAAAGGACGATACGATTGCGGCATATGCGGAAACCAAAGGAAGTCGACAGACGGGTGAAGATATTGGGATTCTGGGACATGCACGGGACGGAGGCCACATACGACGCCTTTGGCACCTCGGAGCGCACCTTGTATCGCTGGAAGGAGGAACTCAAAGCCCACGAGGGCCGCATTGATGCACTTGACCCGAAGAGCACTGCGCCGAAGGCGCGTCGAAGGAGGACTGTTCTGCCCGAGGTCGAGGATTTCATCATCCGCGAACGACAGGCGCATCCCCGGCTTGGGAAAGCAAAGCTTGCCGTTCTCCTGCGCGAAGAAGGGTACTCCGTGTCGGAGTCATACGTTGGGCGGGTCATTCTGGATTTGAAGAACCGCGGTCTGCTCCCGCAGCAGAGCCGGCTCTCGTTCCACGCACGTACGGGCAATCACACGGAAACACCGCAGAAACGCCGTACCAAGCTTCGCCGCACCGGCAAGCGCGGCATGGAGCTCGATACCGTCGTCCGCTTCATCGACGGCGTGAAGCGGTACGTCCTCACGGCAGTGGACGTGGAGCGGAAGTTCGCCTTTGCGGGCGCGTATACGAACCACTCGTCGAGAAGCGCGGACGACTTCCTTCGCCGAGTCATCGAGGTTTGCCCCTTCGATATCGACGAGTTGCAGACCGACAACGGGAGCGAGTTCGCCAAACACTTCGAGGATGCCTGTGCCGAACTCGGGCTCACGCACTTTCACACCCGCCCCCGCACTCCCAAGATGAATGCCCACGTCGAACGATTCAATCGCACCGTCTCCGAGGACTTCATCATGCTGAATCGGGGCCTGCTGCGGGACGATATTCATTCCTTCAATCTGAAGCTTGTCGACTGGCTGATCTGGTACAACACCAAACGCCCGCACCAGTCGCTCGGCATGGTGTCCCCCTTGCGGTATATTGTGTGTACATTAACCGTCGGGGACTGCCAAAAGTACTGGACGCGTACACTTCATTGACAATTAATATCATATCTGATACTCTGTATTTATCAACCAGCGCCTGATCCAGAGAAGTGGGATCGAGCTTCTATCTCGGCTACTGATTTGATATTTTAGTCACGTATATCTATCTGCAGCATGCAAAACGGTACCGTCATCAAGAAGAACGACAAGGGTTTCGGCTTCATCAAAGTCGACGGCTCGCAGCCGGGTGCAAAGGACCTTTTCTTCCATTCCAACGAACTCCAGAACGTCTCGTTCGACGAGCTCCAGGAAGGAGACAAGGTTTCCTTTGAAATCGGCGACAGCCCGAAAGGCCCCAACGCTCTCAACGTCAGCAAGGTGTAATCATCTTGTTGGAAAAAGCCCCGCGAAAGCGGGGCTTTTTCTATTTCGGCCTGCACTTCGCGCATCGGCAGCCGTGCGGCTTGATGTGCTCGTCAAAATAATCTTTCCCGTAGTCGTACGTCAATTCTTCCCCGGCTTTGATGCCGCGAATCGCGTCGATGAAAATGCGTCCGCGGACGATATTCGGCTCGCAATTCGGCCGGCAGGAATGATTGATATATCGCGCCGTGTTCTTGCGCGTCGTGCCGTCAATCGTCTTTCGCGAGCTGACCTCGAAGAGATATTTGCTGCGGCTCGTGTATTCTTCTTTCTTCGATATTTCCCGCCCGAAGTATTCGATTATGCGTTCGCCTTTTTTAAACGGCCGCATTGCATACAGACCGAGTCCGGCGCTCGACCTCCCAACCCGCAATCGGGCGGGGTATGTGGATTTTCCCGAACTCATGATGAAGTATTTATAGCATACTCGGCGAGCTCTTATCAAATTCGACCTTTGAGAAGGTCAGACCCTCGCAGACCGTTAGGTGCGCGGGTCGGACTCCGGCCACTCAACGAGGCGGCCGGCTTTGAGTTCCATCGGGTCGGCTTTTCGAACATGACGCCAATTCCCTTTCGGCACCAGATTGTAATGAGTGAGCGAATTCAACGCATCATCCACATTCCATAGATCTTCTTCGGCGGTAATCCAGCCGAAGCCGAGCCGCCGCATATCGAGCGGTTTCGAATAGCATTCAAGCGTTTTTTCGGCCGTCTCGTTCATAAACCATTCGTGAAAATACGAAAGCGCCAGTTCGCGCGGCGTGCGGTACACCGGGTCGCGGAATCGAATGCTTGCGTGATTGGTTTTGCTGATAGCACCGTAAAATCAGCCGCGCTTGTAGAGCGCAATAACATGATCGACATCTCCTTTTCCAAGCCGCGCCGACAAATCCATAAGCAAAGGCGGCTCGCCGTTAATCCAGAGCGCCACCGCCGCGAGCATTGCACCTTCGATGCAGTGCGCCTTGTTCGCTCGAAGAACGGCACGCGGCGACATATGCGTGTCGCCCTTTTTTTCCCAATTCATCGGGATGGCATCGAGAAAGTCCTGGATTTTTTGCGGCGTTGAAAGCCGCGACAGCACTTCGTACTCCGCCGCGGTCAAACCGGACTCCGCTCTCGTTAAACGCTGCATCTTGAAAGCATAGCGCAAAAATGCGCGGCCCGCCTAAGGCGGACCGCGCTTTTTTGCGCACCGATTTTTATTATTTATCCGCAAGCGGTGCAGATGCGCGCCCCTCGACGATTGCGGCAAGTTCCGACTGTGTCTTTGGAAGCGGGTTATTTTTCATATCGATATATCCGACAACGCGGGCCGTTACGCCACTACACACGCCAAGCACATTGCTTGCATTCTTCACGCTTCCGTCGTTCATGATGTAGTTCGCCTTGGTATTAAATAAAACATCGATGTGGTTGGTGTACCGGTCATTCATCGTATCGGCGATGACTCGATACCCGATGATTGGCGCGACGGTATCATAACCGCATTTGCCGTCCGAATCCGGATCTGCGGGAGCGTCGATTTCAATAATCGTGCCGAACGGCAGTTCATCCGCAAGGTCACGGGAGCGGGCGGCGACAATCTCGGGATTCGAGTATGCGCCGGAAGCGGTTGTCGAGGGGTCGCTTTTGGTCTGCGCCGGTACGGCGTTATAGGCCGTCAGAGTTACGGGGTAACTCGGTTGAACCGGAGCTATTGCCTGGGGGGTCGCCGATTGCGCCATCGCCCCCGACAAAAGCAAAAAGCCGATTAGGGCTCCTAGTAGATTTGACATTGGTTTTGTCGAAACAGTAAGCAACTGCCTCGTTATTTAGCACACTAGCATATTGACAATGCCATGTCAATATGCGCAACCTATCTCGTATTCGCAAATTGCGTTGCCGACTCGATTCCTTCGGACGCAAAAAGACGGATGGCTTCCGCGGATTTCATTAAAACTTTCTTGAGCGCCGCCTCTTCGGTCGACTTAAACTTCCCGATGACGTGTTTGATGACTTTTTCTTCGCCCGAGACCTTTTTCGCTTGATTGCGTTTGCCTTCCGCGCTGATGCCGATACGGATGCGCGCAAAGTCCTTCGTTTTAATTGCGCGCATGATGCTTTCGACACCCTTATGGCCGCCGCTGCCGCGCCCGAAAACCATTTTGACGGTGCCGAGCGGCAAATCGAGGTCGTCATGCACGACCAAAAGAGTTTTTGCCGCTTTCGGCGACTTCACAAACGCCGCAACCGCCTTCCCCGAAAGATTCATCATCGTTTCGGGAAGTACTAAGGCCGCATTCTCTCCTTCAATTGCGCCTTTGCTCACGAGCGCATTGCTGGTTTTATTAAAAACGAATTCATCGAAGCCCTCTTGCTTCGCCAAAAGCTCGACGGCGCTTCTTCCCGCGTTGTGCCGCGTCTTTTCGTATTCCTTTCCCGGATTTCCAAGCCCCACGATTACGAGTGCCATGCAAACGATAGTACCATGTGCTTCCAAAAACTTGCGTACCGTGTGTGCATGCGCCCCGGCACTGACTTTTCCATGCGATCGCAACATGACTTCTTTGAGGATTGCTTGCAAGTTAGTGCGGAGCAAGTACAATGCCTTTATGAATGACACAGGAAAGGGTCTTCTGAAGGATCTTTTCACGCTTGCATTTCTCATCGTAGTCTTTGTAATACCGATTCGCATCTTCGTCGCGTCCCCGTTCGTCGTGGACGGCGAGTCGATGCACCCCACGTTCGAAAACCTCGACTATCTCATCGTCGACGAGCTTGTGTACGACCTAAAAGCGCCGGCGCGCGGCGATGTCATCGTCTTCCGCTACCCGGGCGACCCGTCCGTATTTTACATCAAGCGAATCATCGGTTTGCCGGGCGAAACGGTCGCCATTGACAACGGCGTCGTCTCAATCACCGAACCGAACGGTCAAAGCTTCACGCTCAGCGAGCCCTATATCGTGAACGAAGACGCGACATACACGAACACCGTTACGCTCAATCCGGGCGAATACTTCGTCATGGGCGACAACCGGCCGAACAGCTCAGACAGCCGCGTGTGGGGACCGTTGCCGAGAAAGAACATCATCGGCCGCGTCGACCTGCGCGTGCTTCCCATACGGGAATTCGGCGCGCTTCCCGGCCGCGCTTCATATGCAAGCTCCTCAGCGGCAACTGCCGCGACAAATCCCCTGACGCCATGACGCGAGATACTATTTCGGCCGAAGAAATCCTGCACAAAGCGCATGCGGTTGGTCAATACTACGGCTTCACGCCGTTGTCAGCGATTACGCTCAAAGCGCGCGGCGCGCGCAAACCGGCGGTATATCCCGAATCGCTTGCGGGCGTCTCGATCGATTCCTCCGCTGAAATCGTCGCCGGTTTTTTGAAGCACGTTCAAAACATCGAAGCCGTGCCGAATCCGCGCCAACCGCTTTTCATTTGGCATACCAATATCGCGCCCGGCCGTCCGGCGCAGAAAAAAGCAATTGTGCAATTCCACGCGCTCGGGAGCGACCGCGCGATTGCGGACGTCGTCGTCATCCGCGCGCTTCTCGCGCTTGTCCGCGACATTTTTCACGAAGAACCGGTGCTTCGCATCAATTCCATGGGCGACAAAGAGACACGCGCGCGCTACGCGCGCGAGCTCGGGAACTTTTTCAAGAAACGCGCCGCGATATTGCCCGAGGAGTGCGTCAATTGCGCGAAGCGCGATACGTTTGAAGCGGCCGAACTTGCCATCGCAAACGAATACGCCGACGATCTTCCGGCCCCAACGGAACAGCTCTCGGACGCGAGCCGCAAACGTTTTGAGGATTTGCTCGAATATCTTGAAATGACGGAAACTCCGTACGAACTTGCGCGCAACCTCATCAGCCGCGGCAACGTTTGGAACGATACCTGTTTCGAAGTCAGCGCCGCCGGCCGCACGCTTGCATGGGGTTCGCGTTACAGCGACTTCACCCGCCACTTTTTTCCCAAAGCGCCGTTCAATGCGACCTGTGCGATTCTCCAACTGCCGACGGAAGGAAAGGTCGTAAAAAATCCGCCGCAGCCGCGCCTGCGCTTCACGTTCGTCCACATCGGCGACGAGGCAAAACGGCTTTCCATCCGTCTCGCGGAGGACTTTAAAAAAGCGCATGTGCCTATCGTGCAAAATATCGGCATCGAATCGCTCACCGAGCAATTGCATCTCGCCGAGACGCGCGCCAATCCGTATCTCCTCATCATGGGACGCAAAGAAGCGCTTGAGGGCTCGGCGATTCTGCGCAATCGTCAGACGCAGGAAGAAACGATGCTGCCCATTGCCAATCTCGCGGAGCGGTTGAGGACATTTGCATAATATTGTCATTCAAATACGCGCCCCCGCTCGTCGCATGCGGCGAGCGGGGGCTAGTTTTAGGAGGCGGGCTTGCACCTGTTTCGCCACGCGAGGTCGTTGACCGCGTCAACGCCGTCAAACAGACCGAGGAGCGCATTTCCCCACGGCTTGTTTGGTACGAAATGAATGATCGCGCCAACCGCGATGCCGAATCCGACCGACACTTCGGGATTATGGAACATCGGGCGGTCTATCCAACCGGGCGTTGTGCACTGATTGCCACGAGCTTGCGTGGCGTACATGTCCCACGCAAACAATGCGGCACCCGCGTACTGAAGAACATGGTGAGTATTTCGGGAGCCGGCGCTGTCGATAACCGACTCATCAACGCGAGCCATCTCCTCCCTGGTTCGCGCCGAATAGTTGCCATTCGAGGGGGTCGGGGTAGGGGTTGGACCGGCTATGGTTTCGGCGGACGGCGACGGCGTTACATCTGCCTTCGAGGCCGCTACCGGGGCTTCCTGGGCCGCAACAATCGACGGGGACACCATCGAAGCGGCGAGGAACAGGATCACGAGGACGGCCGCGACGCGATTTGCCATGAATTATTCTCCTTGACGTTCGGAGTGGGTATTAAGAACGAGTTGGCACAAGCGTTAATGATTTTAATAAGTAAGTGCGCGGATTTCCGAACAATTCCGGTGAGGAAAATCTGAAGCAGAATTCCCTCACGTATTGCTCGAGGTTCTCGCTCCAGTGATGATGATACATCCTCCGCACAAAGGTGCGGTATACGCCGAACACGCCTTCGATTTCGGAGGTATGTTCGAACTCGAATTTTGAATGAATGTCTCTGCTGTGGGAGACCGGCCATCGCTTGCCGACACCCCGGTATATCGAACCGCCATCGGTCCACAACTCGCTCCCCGGCTTCACTTTGGCAAAGAGAAAGTCCATCACGTCCGTCTTGTTCGGGAAGCGATTGTGCATGACGGTATAGGCAAGCTTTCTCGTTCCTTTCTGCTTGGCCATCACGAGAGCTGCGTTCTTGAAATATGCCTCGTCCATCTGCACGATACGCTCGAGAATATACTCTTCTTGGGGCAAATGCTCACGAAAGGTGGCATACCAGCGGCGTATCGTTCGTTCAGGCAAATGCGTGAGCTCCATGGCCTGCAAGACGGGTTCTCGTATCGTCCAGCACCAGAGGAGCATCCACCACGTCTGGAGCGGAAGCTTGAGGTTTGAGAGCCAGGTATGCGAGAGGAGCGAGAACCTTCGGCGGCAGGCAACACACCGGTACCGGTCTTCGTACCGCACAATCCTGCGCGAGCGGCAGAGCGGGCAAAACACATTCTTTCCGAACAACGTTCGCCGCAAAAACTTTCTAATCTGCACTTCAGACGGAATTTGTTTGAGCGTGTACATAGCTTCCATGATACGGGAGCTGTGCCAACAGAGTCTGAATACCCTTCGGAGTGCTGTTGTCTCGAAGCAGAATACGTACTGTATTTTATCTGTCAAGCTTCCCGTGTACGTTAGTATCGGGTTGTTGACACTTTTCGCGTCGACGAGTTCATTGAAAGCGCAAAAGGCGCGGTACGATTTTGGTGTTCAGACCATTTAATCGTTAGCGCCTCTTGCATGCACAAGAATACCAAATTGTTGCCGTACCAACGGCGTGAGATGTTCCGCAGATGGGGTATGGGAGCTCAAGCGACCCATTTGGCCCGAGAATACAAAGTCTCCCGAGAAACCGTATACGAGACACTTAAAGATGCCCGACTGAACGTCTTCGAGAATCGTTCCTCGATGAATCACCGATATCGCACCATCCTGTACGGGTTCCAAAAGCTTGCTCGCACCGAAAAGCGCGTGGGAGAGAAGCTCGCCCGCAAAGCCCATCGATTGAACCGATACGAGAAATCGATACCGGGTGAAATGCTGCATCTCGATACCAAGCGCCTGCCGCTCCTGCGAGGAGAAGCCGCCGCGCAACCGAGAGAATACCTATTTGTCGCCATTGACGACTACTCTCGTACCGCCTTTGCCGATATCTTCCCCGACAAGACCGCATACTCGGCCGCCATGTTCCTCGCCGAGAGCAAGCGAGTATTGCCGTTCCCCGTGACCGGCATCTATTCCGACAACGGGAGCGAGTACCGGGGACGACCGGATCATCCGGTGGCGGCACTCTGCAGGGAAACGGGCATGAGCCAAGCGTTCACGAAAGTGAAGCATCCCTGGACCAATGGAAAAGCGGAGCGATTCATCAAAACCCTCATGACCGAATGGCACGGGAAGACACGTTCCAATCACATCTCTCGAGCCCATCGCCGACGCTATTTGTATGCGTTTGTGGACTGGTACAACCAGACCCGCATTCACCAATCGCTCGGAACAACTCCATTCGGAAGACTCGAGGCGTACCTAGAAAGTGTCAACAACGCGTTGACTTAGTACAGCTTCCCGTATGCAAATTTTATGGTCATAAAAGCAAAAGGACCGGTCTCGACGGATGCGCTTAAAGCAACGCAATCCATCGAGTTCGGTCCTTGGTTCAGACAAACTCGCAAACCGATAACATCGGCGCGAATCCCCATCTTTCTGAAGAGCCGTCATTCGGCTCTCCGTGTGACCATCATCCCGCGAGTTTTTCCTCGACGATGATGGTCGTTTGCGAATGGTCGCTCCGCTCGAGCGTTTGACTTATGAGTCCTCGAGACCCATGTCTCACACTTCTTTCGTTTCAGCTTCGCGGCGACTGGACGATGCCATGCCGGCCTTTCCCGTTCGATTTCTCCCCTTTTGTGCTGTCACTGGCGGGAACATCACGATTGGGAAAGGGTCGGCTTATGTCGGAATCTACACCCTCCTATTTTTGAGTCAAGGCCGCAAAAAGAGACCTGTGCAAAACGCGTTTCGGCGGCGCGGCATAGACAAGCAAGACACGGGTGTGCTAGAATCCCCTCCACATGAACGCAGGAACACGAGTTGAGGTCCGCCGCGGCAAGAACGAGAGTTCGGCCGCTCTTATTCGCCGTTTTACCCGCCGCGCGCAGGGCCTCGGTCTTGTGCGCGAGATGCGCGACCGCCGCTATCAAAAGCGCACCGAATCAAAGAACACGGTTCACAAGCGGGCGCTCGTCTCGAAGGCACGCCGCGAAAACTACAACGAACTCGTCAAACTCGGCAAGATTGACCCGGCAGCCCGTAAGACACGCGGCAAGCGCTAAAAATGGAGGGTGCTGTTTCGATACAGAACTTAACGCGGCGCAAATCGGTGCCGCGTTTTGCATACGATGATGTTGCCAAAAGCGTGTTGCCGAACTGGAGCATCTCGCTCGCGTTTGTCGGACCGGCAAAGGCACGGCGGCTCAACGAAAAGCTGCGCGACAAGACATACACTCCAAACGTATTGTCCTATGAAGTCGGCAAGCGAAGCGGCGAGATTATCATTTGCCCGAGCGAAGCCGAAAAGCAGGCGCCGCAGTACGGTCTTAGCGGACGCGATTTTGTGCTGTATTTGTTTATCCACGGATTACTCCATTTGAAGGGATGGGCTCATGGCGCTACTATGGAGCAATGCGAACGGAAGCTTGTGGCTAAATTCGCCGCAAGCGACGCGCGCGCCCTTACACATGTCACGACGCATAGCAACCGGAATCGACATCGGGACGTACCAAGTGAAAATGGTCGTCATCGAGGAACTCACCGATAAAAGCGGTGTGCGTCAGCGCCGCATCCTCGGCACCGGGCTCGCGGAATCAAAAGGGCTGCGTCACGGCTACATCGTCAATAAAGAAGAGGTTACGGTCAGTATCCGCGAAGCGAAGCGGCAGGCGGAGTCGGTGGCGCGGGTTCCGATACGCGCCGCTTTTTTGGCGATCGGCGGCATCTCGCTCGATGAAGCGCGCGCAAGCGGCTCGGCGATAATTTCCCGCGCCGACCAAGAAATCACAGCGCTCGACCTGGAAAAAGCGGGCAAGGCGGCGCGCGAAGCAGCCGCACCGGGCTTTCTCAACCGCCATGTGCTGCACAGCATTCCGCTCGAATACCGCATTGACGGCAACAAGGTGCTTGGCGACCCCGTCGGCATGAAAGGCGTCAAGCTCGACATCGATTATCTTTTTGTGACCTGTCTTGCCCAGCACGAGGAGGCGCTCGCGGCCGCGGTCGAAGACGCCGACATTGAAATCATTGACCGGATGGCTTCCCCGCTCGCGGGCTCGTACGTTCTGCTTGAAGGCGACCAGAAAATGAAAGGATGCGTGCTTGCGAACATCGGCGCCGAGACGGTGTCAATCGTCGTGTATGACGAAAACATACCCATCTCGGTAAAAGTGTTTCCGATGGGCTCGGCGCACATCACCGACGACATTGCGCTTGGTTTCCGCATTTCGCTCGAAGAAGCGGAACGGGTAAAAATCGGACGGCTTTCGGGACAAATGTATCCGCGCAAAAAAGTCGATGATTTTATCGCGAATCGCTTGAACACGATGTTTGCGCTCATCGACAAGCATTTGAAATCGCTCGGACGGCGCGGCCCGCTTCCGGCCGGAATCATCATCTCGGGCGGCGGCGCGGGCGTCGGCTCCATCAGCGACATTGCGAAAGGGTCGCTCAAACTTCCGGCGCGACTTGCGGAGTTTCGCATTTCCGCCGATACGAAAATTCGCGACGCGACCTGGGCCGTCGCGTACGGACTTGCGTTTTGGGGACTCACCGGCGATACGACTGCACCGAAGAAAAGCATGGGCGCAACCTTCGGGAAGTTCCTGCAACAATTCTTGCCGTAAACCTCAGATTGCCTCGGTGAATTGTCAATATTTGCATATTGCTCAGCTCTGCTATCATGGCGGAAACAGACCAATTTTATATTTATATGTCAAAACGCGTTGCGCCAGAAATTGAGACCTTTGCACGGATTCGTGTCGTCGGAGTCGGCGGCTCGGGCAAAAATGCGATTAATCATATGATTGAATCGAAAGTCGGCGGCGTCGAATTCATCGCCGTAAATTCCGATGCACAAGACCTGCACCGCTCGCTCGCGAAGCGCAAAATTCACATCGGCAAGAATCTGACGCGCGGGCTTGGCACCGGCATGAATCCGGAACTCGGACGCCGCGCAGCGGAAGAAACTCGTCAGGAGATTCAGGAGGCGCTTTCGGGAAGCGACATGGTGTTCATCACTTGCGGCATGGGCGGCGGCACGGGCACCGGCGCATCCGCCATTGTCGCGAAAATCGCAAAGGAGGTCGGCGCGCTTGTCATCGCAGTCGTCACGAAGCCGTTTGCGTTTGAAGGCGCGCAGCGAAAGGAAATCGCGGAGCGCGGACTTGCGGAACTTAAAAAGGAAGTTGATGCATTCATCGTCATTCCGAACGACAAGCTGCTCGCCATAGTAGACAAAGACACGTCCGCGAAAAATGCGTTTGCTCTGTGCGATGAAATTTTGCGGCAGGCGGTCGAGGGCGTGTCCGACATCATCACGACGCCGGGCGACATCAACACCGACTTCAACGACATCAAGGCGATTATGGAAGGCGCGGGTCCGGCGCTTATGGGCATCGGCATCGCCGAGGGCGACAACCGCGCAAAGGATGCCGCGCAGCAGGCGGTAAATTCTCCGCTCCTCGATGTGTCCATCAGCGGCGCGAAAGGCGTGCTCTTCGTCGTCGCCGGTTCGGACGACCTCGGCATTTTGGAAGTGCAGGAAGCGGCGAAAGTGGTCGGCGAATCCGTCGACAAGAATGCGAAGGTCATCTTCGGCATCATGCGCGACGAGAAACTCAAGAAGGGCCAGGTGCGCATCATTGTTATTGCGACCGGATTCCCCGAGAGTGCCGTGCACGCCTCGATTTCGGCCTCGGAACGCTCGCTTTTTGCGATACCGACGGAACAGCGCGAAGACGAACGCGGCCGTATTTATCATGAGATTTTGAAGCGCGAAGAGAAACAGGAACCAAAACCGGAAAAGATTGCACCCGACATTAAGGAAGTCAAAGAAGAACCCATTGTTACCGCAACACCGCAGAAACGGGAAGAAACGGAGACGCCTGCGGTTGAGGACGACGAGGCATGGGGCGCAATTCCGGCATTTTTGAGACGGCACAAGAAATAGAACTGAATAAAATACAATCACAGCGCCTGCCTTTGGCAGGCGCTGTGATTGTTCATAGCCGGTGCGGTATACTGCTTTCATGTACGATCTCATTATCATCGGCGGCGGGCCCGCCGGAGTCGCGGCCGGTGTCTACGCGGCGCGCAAACGGCTGAAGACGATTCTCATCACCGAAGAAATCGGCGGACAGTCGTCGGTTTCCGAAGGCATCGAAAATTGGATAGGGTCGCCGAAAATAAGCGGCATCGATCTTGCAAAATCATTTAAACGGCATCTCGAGGCCGTAAAAAGCGATGCGGTTGAATTGTCGCTCGGCGAACGCGTCGTTATACTGCAAAAAAGCGCCGACGGATTTATAGCCAAAACAAAATCGGGAAAAGAATTTTCCGCAAAGGCGGTGCTCATCGCTTCCGGCGCAGGCCGTCGAAAACTTCTCGTGCCGGGCGCAGACAAATTTGAAAACAAGGGCGTGACCTATTGCGCATCCTGCGATGGCCCTCTTTTCTCGGACATGGATGTTGCGGTCATCGGCGGCGGAAACGCGGGATTCGAATCGGCGCTGCAGCTTCTCGCGTATGTGAAGTCGGTAACGCTTATTCACAAGCATGCCGATTTCAAAGCCGATGCGGTAACCGTCGAAAAAGCGCGGCAACATCCACACATGAGTATTATTGCGCATGCCGAACCGACCGAGGTTTTGGGCGGGCAATTCGTGACCGGTCTGAAATATCTCGAGAAAGACAGCGGCTTAGAGAAGGAGCTTGCCGTGTCCGGCATTTTCGTGGAGGCCGGCGTTATCCCGAACACCGACTTTGCGCGCGACATTGTTGAATTCGATGCCGTCGAACGCGTCAAAATCGACCCGCGAAGCCAGCGCACGAGCGTCGAGGGCATCTGGGCCGCAGGCGATTGCACCGACGAGCTCTACCACCAAAACAACATTGCCGCGGGTGACGGAGTGAAAGCGCTTGAAGACATCTATCTTTGGATTAAAAAACGCTAACCGCGGAATTCGGTTTGAAAATGGTCTCGCAATTCCCGCTTGCCGCCTTGAGGAGACCCGAGAACCTGTGTTGTAAGTTCTCATCGTGTCGACTCATCGATATGCTACTATAATCGCCTCATGAATCGCACAGTCCCGCTCGTCGCATTTTTATTTCTGCTTTTTCCGGGCGGCGCGTTCGCGGCGACCGCAACGCCATTTGAAGTTTCCGGATGGATTCCCTACTGGCGCGCGGCAACCGGCACTGCTGAAGTTTTATCGCATACGCAAAACTTTACGTCGATTATGCCCTTCGGTTATATTGTCCAAGACAACGGTTCGATTTACGATGCGTTCGGGCTGAACGGTGCAGCATCATCGGCAACATCAACAGCAGCTCTTTTGACCGAAACCGCAAAGGCGTCACATATCAAAATCGTTCCAACCGTCATGTGGAGCAATGGAGCAGCCATCGACGAAATCTTAAGATCTTCGAAATCGCGCCAGGCGCTCGAGACCAACATTGCCGACCTCGCGAATGCGAATAACTTCGACGGCATAGACATCGATTTTGAAAATAAGCTGGCGCAAACGCGGCCGTACTTTTCGCTGTTCCTCAAGGGACTCTACGCGCGAATGGGAAATAAATATGTCTACTGCGACGTCGAACCGCGCACTCCTCCGTCATCGCTTTACGAGGTCATTCCGGCTACGCTCGACTATGCGAATGATTACAGTGCCATCAACAAGTATTGCGACCGCGTGGAAATCATGGCGTACGACCAGAACAATGTCGACCTGAAATTGGACGAGGCGGCGAGTACCACTCCGTATGTTCCGGTCGCCGACCCGAAGTGGGTTACTAAGGTTGTAAATCTTGCTGCGCAAAACATTTCAAAAAAGAAAATTATTCTCGGTGTCGCAACGTACGGCTACGAATTCGACATCGCGTCGACGAGCGACGGATATACGTATGACCTTGATTGGGCATTTGACCCCGGCTATGCAACACAGCTCGCAAGCGAGTTTGGAATCACGCCGATTCGAAACATCGCAGGGGAATTGAGTTTTATATATACGCCGACAACGACACCGGCGACACAGGGTTCGATTTCAACAACGTCGCAAACCGCCGCATCAAGTTCGCCGATAAATCAGCGCATCGTATGGTGGAGCGACGCTAGCGCCGTAAGCGACAAAATCGCGCTTGCCAAGAAGCTCGGTCTGCGCGGCATCGGCATCTTCAAGCTCGATGGCGGAGAAGACCAAAATATTTGGAACATTTTGCCTGTAAAATAATACATCGACCTAAAAACAAACACTGCTCATGCCGGAGCGGTATTTGTTTTTTGTCTTGCATTCCCTATTGCAGCGCAGCCGGTACGTCGTAGTTGGAGCACGTGGCGGCGGTCGGAGAATAGTACGCGTAATACTTCACAACCATCTGGCCGGTCGCTCCAGCTGCCGGAGCCGGTGGAAATATTATAGTGCATCCGGACCGACGGGAGCAGAATGGCCGCCCCGATCAGGAGCAGTGCGGTGAGCCAGACAAGGGAGGAGCGGATCGGTGGTGGTGTTGTCATAACAAAACGCATTGTAAACGGTAGGCTAGCCAGTGTGAAAACAAGTTCACCCGATTTCGTCTGGTTGGTCAGCGAACTTGCCAGTGAGGGGCGGAGACGTTGGACCCGCTTGCTCCGTAGTGCGAATCGGTGGAGAATGCGGCAAATTAGATAAAAGGGGAGCACTACGTGCTCCCCTTGTCGTTCCGCTACACCGGGCGAAGTCTATTCCCTAGTTTGGGCAATAAGCGGCCTTGTAGGCGGCCTGCGCTTGCGGATAGCTTCCGTTTGCGAGCCACTGAGGAACGTCGAAGGCGCTCTGGTAGACCACGTTGTGCGCCTTGATCCAGTTTGCCATATCCGTCGTAAACTGCGCGAAGCTCGCGTCGGGATCGTTGTTAACGAGCGGCCCCCATTCGGTAATCGCAAGCGACTTGTTATGTTGCGATGCAAATTGCGCAAGCCAGTTCAGCCCGTTCGCCGTTGCCGCAAAGTTGGAAAAAGATTGGCCCGCTTGCGGGTAGACGTCTTCGCTCATCACGTCCACATACTGATCGCCGGGATACAACACCGACGCGTCAGTCCAGTCGTTTGGCTCTGATTGTTGTTGTATATCCCAGACGATTTTGAATTTCGGGCTCACGGCATGGAAAGCGTTGGCGAAATGCCGGAAGGCCGAAATGAATTGGGTCAGCGATGCCGTACCGTCCGTTACATCCGCGCCCCAAGGGAACCACGTTCCCGGTGTTTCCCACATGGTGCGGACATAATAGTTGCCATCGGGCGCAGGCGTGCCGCCGGAAATGATTTGGTTTGCCCATAGGGTGTACTCGGAGTCGTACGCTCCGGTCGAGGCCTGCACAAGCGTGCCCAACGATGTGTCGTAGTTGTAAAGCGAGTAAATTATCGCCCTTCCGGGAAAGACAGGCAGTACGCTCACCGCAGGACCGTCAGTGACCCAACCTTGGCTGCGGTCGTTGTAAGCTTCGACGAGCATTGACCCGCTTTTACAGCCCAGCGCGGATTCGTAGGAAGCCACGGACCGCTGCTCGATGTACGGCGTAACGCTGAGAAAAGCCGTTTGGGCCAGTGTCGCAGCGCTCACCGTAACCGTTGCGGTACAGGTCTTGGTACCACCTGCGCCGGTAAAGGTACCGGTATAGGTCGTGGTGGTCGTTGGACTCACACTTGCTGAACCGCTTGTTGCGGTTGAACTAACACCAGAGATGCTTGCACTTGTTGCGTTCGTGGAACTCCAGGTAAGTGTCGAGGACTGGCCCGAGGTGATGGAGGTCGGAGATGCTGAGAGTGTGCAGGTCGGAGCAGGCGTAGGTGCACTTACCGTAACCGTTGCGCTACAGGTCTTGGTACCACCTGCGCCCGTGACGGTGTCCGTATATGTGGTGGTGGTAGTCGGGCTCACGGAAGCAGAGCCGCTTGTTGCCGTAGAAGAAACGCCGGTGATTGAATCAGACGTTGCGTTGGTCGAAGTCCATGTGAGCGTTGAAGAGCTGCCAGACGTTATTGAGGACGGAGATGCGGCAAGGGTGCAGGTCGGGGTCGGAGCAGGCGCAACCGAAGTCGGAACTACGAATGAAAGCGTGGTGCCGTCAGTTGAGGCGACCGTAGCGATTGTGGTGCCCGAGAAAAGAACGCTGTTGCTGCTCGTGAAGCCGGTGCCTTTGATGGTAACCGTCGTGCCGATTGGGCCGGAGGTAGGGGTGATTGACGTAATGGTCGGAGCGGTTGGAACGGGTGCCGTCACCGTCACGGTCGTTGCGCAGGTGCCCGTGCCGCCCGCGCCCGTAACGGTGTCGGTATAGGTGGTGGTGGTGGTCGGAGAGACGGATGTCGAGCTGGTAGTTGCTGTCGAGGTGAGACCGGTAATGCTTGCGCTCGTCGCGTTCGTGGAGCTCCAGGTGAGCGTTGCGGACTGGCCGGAAGTAATGGAAGACGGCGAGGCGGAAATAGTGCACGTTGGAGCGACGGTTTGAGGAGCGGTCACCGTAAAGGAAAGCGTGTTGCTTGTGCCATTCACGTTCTGTATGGACACCGAATAGGTCCCGGGCGTCACGAATATGACGTCCGCCGGACACGCCGAAGCGCCAGTGCAATTGGGAGAAAGAGCGCTCGGCACGGTAAAGGTGAGAGACCCGCTCGAGCTTGGCACGTTGGATGCTGCAACCTGCCCATTAAACAGAACCGTGCTTGAGGCCGTGAAGCCGGTGCCGGTAACGGTAACCGCAGTGCCGACCGGGCCGGATGTCGGTGCCAGTGATGCTATGGTCGGAGCGACCGGCGTGGCGGTCACGGTGACCGTCGTTGCGCAGGTGCCCGTGCCGCCCGCGCCCGTAACGGTGTCGGTATAGGTGGTGGTGGTGGTCGGAGAGACGGATGTCGAGCTGGTAGTTGCTGTCGAGGTGAGACCGGTAATGCTTGCGCTCGTCGCGTTCGTGGAGTTCCAGGTGAGCGTTGCGGACTGGCCGGAAGTAATGGAAGACGGCGAGGCGGAAATAGAGCAGGTCGGAGCCGGAGTTGTCGTTTGCGCGGTGACCGCAAATGATATCGAGTTGCTCGTTCCGTTCGAGTTTTGCACGGAGAGGTTGTAGCTCGCGGGGGCGACTGTGCTTGGAACCGTAAAGGAGAGAGTCGAACCATCCGACGAAGAAACATCGGCAACGGCACTCGTTATGCCGGAAAAGAATACGCTGTTGTTGGCACTGGTAAACCCTGAACCGGAAACGACGACGACCGTCCCCGAAGGGCCGGAGGTCGGATTGAGCGAAGCGATGGTGACGGACGAGTTGTTGTGCCGATGTGAGTGCCAATTATTCACTGCAGCCCGGGTAACCGGTCCGAAGTATCCTGTATCGGGCGAAATCCCGTGGTCCCGCTGGAAGTGCGAGAGCGCATCCCTGGTTCGTTGATAGAAATTGCCGGTGATGCTGCCGGAAAAATATCCCTGATCGGAAAGGAATTGCTGAAGCGCCGAGACGTCCTGTCCCGAGGAGCCGTAGTGGAGGTCGGAGGAGAAGGAGGCGAAGGAGATGAGAGGTACGAAGAGAATTCCCGCCACGACTACTGTTAGAATTTTTTTCATGAAAATGATTAGTCAATAAGAATAGGCATGTCGGATGACATGCCTATATGGTACGCGGTTATCGAGGGTCTAGCGAGGAGTGTGTGGGGATAAGGATTTCCGCATCCCGACGGCTGCTACTTTGCGAGAAAGTTCTCGATTTCCATGAGCCGGTTGTATTTGCAAACGCGCTCGCCGCGCACGAGCGAGCCCGATTTTATGAAATCGCACGAAAGCCCGACGGAAAGGTCTGCAATGAATGTATCAACGGTTTCGCCCGAGCGGTGCGAGACAAACGGCGCCCATCCTTGCTTCTTGGTTAGTTGAATCGCCGCAATGGTTTCGGAGAGCGTCCCGATTTGATTCGGTTTGATGAGAACCGAGTTAATCGCCCTTTTCTCGATAGCCGTGTTGATGCGCGCCACGTTCGTGACCGTCAAGTCGTCCCCGATAATTTTAATTTTGTCTCCAAACTCTTCCCGCAAGGTCTGAAATCCCTCCCAATCGTCTTCCGCAAGGCCGTCTTCGATTGAAATAATAGGATACGCATGCGCAAGCGCGCCGTACCAGTCGACCATCGCACGGCTATCGACCGTTTTCTCTTCGCCGCCAATCTTGAGCCGGTATGCGCCATCCTTGTAAAAACTCGATGCCGCGGCATCCATGCCAATCTTAACCTCGTCGAACGAATACCCCGCCTGCTGTATTGCGATGCCAAGAAGGTCGAGCGCCTCTTCGTTGGAACCGAGCTTTGGCGCAAAACCGCCCTCATCGCCAACGCTTACCGCGTATCCTTTTTTTTTGAGAATGTCCCGAAGAGCGGTTATGACCTCGGCCGCCGCCCGAACCTGTTCATGAAAAGTGACGAATGCAATCGGCGCGAGCAGGAATTCCTGAATATCGAGACCGCTGTCGGCATGCTTTCCGCCGTTGATGACATTGAACATCGGTTGCGGCAGCGTGTACGACGTATTGCCGGCAAGAGCGCCCAAATGTTCGTACAACTCCCCTTTCCCCGCCGCATGTGCGCGGGCGAACGCGAGCGATACGCCGAGAATCGCATTCGCGCCGAGCCGCGACTTGTTTTCCGTCCCGTCCAATTCGATAAGCGCGGCATCGAGCTCTTTCTGCTCAAAATCCTTGTTTTGCACATAAAAACCGATTTCGGTATTCACCGCATCAACCGCTTTCAACACGCCGAGACCACCGAACCTTCTATCGTCATGGTCGCGAAGTTCGAGCGCCTCATGCACGCCCGTGCTCGCGCCGGACGGAACCGCCGCAATCGCGCGCGCGCCGCCCGAAAGCGTGCAGCTCACCTCGACCGTCGGATTCCCTCTCGAATCGATGATTTCCCGTGCAGAAAGCGCAGTGATTGTTGCCATAATTTAATTTACAAAGAATTAATGTGACTTCGGTCGCCCAAATGCCTTTCCGCCTCGAGCACGATTTTTTCCATCCAGACAATCGCTTCGACGGGATATTTTCCTTCCGTCGTTTCTTCGGAAAGCATGACTGCGTCGGAGCCCTCGAGAATTGCATTTGCCACGTCTGTCACTTCCGCGCGTGTCGGCGTCGGCTGTTCCATTATCGAGAGCATCATCTGCGTTGCCGTAATCACCGGCTTCCCCGCCGCTTTGCATTTCTCGATAATCTTCTGCTGCACAAACGGAATCCGTTCGAGCGGAATTTCGTTTCCGAGATCGCCGCGGGCGACCATAATCGCATCGGTGACGGCGATGATCTCGTCAATCGCGTCGACCGCGACCTTGCGCTCGATTTTCGAAATGATGCGCTGCGCGCCCGAATGGCTCCGTATGACGTCCCGGCATTCGAGCACGTCCTCGGGCCCGCCGACAAAAGAAACCGCGGCATATTCTATCGCGTATTCCGCGCCGAACCGTATGAACTCCTTGTCCTGGTCGGTGAGCGCGGAGACGGCCTCGCGGTTATAGGTATGGCTGTGGTCTTCCTGCACGCGCGGCCCGGGCAAATCCTGAATGATGGGAATGGAACGCCCGCATTCCTTCGCGATTTCCCTGATGAACCGCATCTGCTCGACGCGGCTTTCAAGCGTTCCCCATGAAAAATTAAAACGAGCGACGTCCATCTGATGGCCAATCATTTGCTTCAAGACCTCTCGGCTCGCGGAGGACGGTCCTATCGTTGCTACGATTTGCGCTCTGGATGTGTTCATGCGAGTGAGTGTCCGGCCGAGTCGTCGGGCGGCAATTCGCGGAGTTCTTTTTTAAGCATGTGCCCGTCTGCGTCGAGCTCGTACAGTATAACCGCCCGAAACGGCGTCTCGACGTCGGCAATGCCTTCGTCGGAAATATTTTCGATGTACTTCGCGAGCGCGCGAAGCGAGTTGCCGTGCGCGACGACAAGCACATTTTTGCCCTCATTCACAAACGGCAAAATGTGCTGCAAAAAATACGGTTCGACGCGCTCATACACCATCTTGAGCGTCTCGCCGTTTGGAATCGGACAGTCCCATCCGCGGCGCAGGTTCTTGAACGCTTCCTCGCCGATGATTTTTTCCATCTCCCATTTATCTTTGCCGGTGTAATCGCCGTAATCGCGCTCATCAAGCGCCGCAGAAAACTCGGTCGGCACCTTATATTGCCCCGCTGCTTCAAGCATGGCGGCGAGCGTCTCGATTGTTCGCACCAGCATTGAGGCAAACGCATGGTCGATTTTAATGTCCTTGATGAGCGCGCCCATATCCGTCGATTCCTGGAAACCGTAATCGGTGAGATGCCGGTCGCGCAGTCCGGTCCATTTGCCGAGCTTGTTCCATTCCGATTCCTGATGCCGCGCAATGATGAGTTTTCCCATGGTTTAACGGTTATCGACGCCTATTGCATCGCTGATATTTTTAAATCCGTCGCGCCTAAGCAATTCCGAGAGTCCCTGATTGATTTCGCTTATGACTTGCGGGCCCTCGTAAATCATACCCGCAATCATTTGGATGAGCGATGCGCCGAGGCGGATTTTTTTGTACGCATCTTCCGCGGTAAACACGCCGCCGCATCCGATAAGCACGAATCGGCTGCCTGCTTTTTTATACGCATACGCGAGCAGTGCGTTTGACGCATCCTCGACGCCTTTCCCGCTGATGCCGCCCTTCCACAGGACGCCCGCATCGACGAGCTTTGGGTTGTCTTTTTTCTTCGTGAGATTGCTGCAAATGATTCCGTGCACGCGATGCTTGCTCAAAACGGCGAGAATCGCATCGATTTGCTCGTGCGTTATGTCGGGAGAAAGTTTTATGAAAATCGGTTTCTTAGTCGGCAGTGTGTCGAGGAGTGTAAAAAGCTTGTCGAGTTCGGCAGGCGCGATAAACGGCTGGCCGCCCTGCGTATTCGGACAGCTGATGTTCACGGTGATGTAGTCGGCAATCGGCTCCATTGTCTTGAAGGCCTTGGCGTAATCTTTTATCGCTTTGTCGGTGTCGTTGTTTTCCGCGCAGTTCGTCATTGCGACGCTCGCGCCAATCGGAATTCTGAATTTTTTTCCCGTGAGCCGCATTGAAATCGCTTCACAGCCGTCATTCTTGAGTCCGTAGTACACGGCCAAGCTTTTTGATTTCGGCAAGCGCCACAGCCGCGTTCCCGCATTGCCCGCGCATTTCTCTCCCGTTATCGAGCCAACCTCGGCAAAACCGAACCCGACGTCCGGCAAGATGTCGACGAGCTGTGCGTTTTTATCAAAGCCCGCCGCAAGCCCGACGGGATTTTTGAAAGTGATGCCGAGAATCTCCTGCGTGAGGACGGGATTTTCGTAATTAAACAAGAAACCGGTCAGCGCGCGCGAGAAAGCGAGCGCGCCAAGGTTCTTTCCGACACTCGTCATGCCGTCATGCACGGCCTCCGGGTCGAAGCGGAAGAAAATCGGCTTCAGCACGTTTGAATACGAACCGTGAATTATTTTGTTTCGATAACGGACGGCGGTTTCGTTCATGTTTGACTGTGATTTGAGTATACCACGCAAGAAATGAGCCGTTTCGGGCTAGCCGCTGCAGCTTGGATGAAGTTAAAAAAGCCCAGACACTTGTCTGGACGATTTCCGAGGCGGGGAGGAGCAAGCTCAACTCCCCGCCGATTGCTGTTCTGTTACGCCGAGGCGAATCGCTGACTTCGGTCGAGTTCGCGGGGTACGCCCGGCTCGATACCGCGCTTCGACAACTGGCGAACGCCGTTCTCCGAGACCTCGATGCAGACTCTGCTCGGATATCGAAGGACGCCGCCGTTTGAAAGGATTGTCTGATCGATCTCCCGTGCGTGTATCTCTGCAGCGCGAAATGTTGGGCGCCAATTATACCAGCGCACATTGGAGACCAATGTCTGAACATTCTGCACGATCTTCCGATCGCCGGAAAGCAACCTCTCGATCTGCTGAATCGGCAAAGCCGCCCAACGTTTTGCTCCGTTTTCGTCCTTTTGAAGAACTATCACTACCGTGGTATTAAACGCTGCCACGCGGGACTCCTCCTTCTCATCAGAGAAGAGCAATGGCGCGATATCGCGCCATGTCAAAGGATAGTACAGTGCGAAATTGCAGAGTCAAGAGCGGAGGTGGGATTTGGTCAAGCGCTCGCTCGTCGCCGTCGCTCCTCACTCCGCCTGACCACACTCGCGCGACCCGACCTGCTGGCCGGGTGCCCGCGCTCGCCTTCAAATCCCACCCTCTCACGCAAAATATAATCGCGCGACGCTCATCGCGTCGCGCACATTATTTTGCGCAGCTCTATTGCGTTCTTAGAACCCATTTTAGCAGAAAACAGGCCTGATCAGGGTAGTCACTGAGGTAGTCACTCGCCCTATGCCGGAGTGACTACCCTGCAAATCTGGAAAAGGGCTTGGATATGAGGCTTTTCAACCCTCCACTTCCACCAAAACCAAGTCCTACTTCACTCCGGTTTACCCCATCATGAACCCCATCATGCGGTACCCCTCGGCATGATGGGGTACCTCCTCCTGTTTCCGGCCTCAACACTCGCTTTTTGCCACCTCCGGCTCAAAAGTTGGAAGTCCTACTTCACTCCGCTCCAGCCCTTGCTGTCGCTCCGTGAATGGCGGCCGCGGATTACCGCGTCCGCCACCCCTCCGGCCACGTCTGGTGGTTCGAAAAAGTCTCTGCCCTCCCTGCGTCCGATGGCCTCTCTGCCGCCCTGCGGGCGGTGTTTGGCGTCCAAAATTCCTCCCCTTGACCCCTCCTTTTGGGACGCCCTTAATCCAAGGATTCTTGCCCTTGCCCCAGCCCTCCCGATGCGCGGGCAAGAGGCTAGTTTCGCTCCCTCGTTTTGACTTATTCAAAAGCATGTCATATTTTGACCCTGCAATGAGTCCATCCTACTCGCTCGGTCATAGAGGTAATAAATAAAGCATTTCCTTGGCTCGCCAACCCGCAGAGCGAATTTCTACCACTACTTACGGTGTTCTTGTCGCCAGTAATACCGGGAATCAACCTCAATCTACCGTCTAGTCAGTTACCTTCAGTATCATTTATTAGGGCAGCGACCCTAACCTCTTAGTTAATTTATTGGACTTTCTCACGGCCATGCGGCCGTGAGCTAATTATTTTCAAGGGGAGGAATTTTGGACGCCAAACACCGCCCGCAGGGCGGCAGAGAGGCCATCGGACGCAGGGAGGGCAGAGACTTTGTCGAACCACCAGACGTGGCCGGAGGGGTGGCGGACGCGGTAATCCGCGGCCGCCATTCACGGAGCGACAGCAAGGGCTGGAGCGGAGTGAAGTAGGACTTCCAACTTTTGAGCCGGAGGTGGCAAAAAGCGAGTGTTGAGGCCGGAAACAGGAGGAGGTACCCCATCATGCCGAGGGGTACCGCATGATGGGGTTCATGATGGGGTAAACCGGAGTGAAGTAGGACTTGGTTTTGGTGGAAGTGGAGGGTTGAAAAGCCTCATATCCAAGCCCTTTTCCAGATTTGCAGGGTAGTCACTCCGGCATAGGGCGAGTGACTACCTCAGTGACTACCCTGATCAGGCCTGTTTTCTGCTAAAATGGGTTCTAAGAACGCAATAGAGCTGCGCAATAGGTAGGACAGTACTAGATTTATCAAAATTATTTTGGGCTTCACGCAGTGAAGCCCATTGGGGTTGAGCCACGCCGCGCGCTTCGCGCGTATGTAAAGAAAGGTTGGAGCCGAAGATTTTTTGGAGGGAGAGTTTTTTGGAGGGGAGGTCGAATACTTTTAGATATAACACTTGCCCCGCCCTTTGCAAGGTACCCCAAACGTCGGACACTCATTCTAAATACCAGCAGCTAATTTAGAATGTACCTATGGCAAAGAAAGCATACCGTATTGCTCCTGAGATTAAGGAGCAGATTATCAACCGTATCAAAAACGATGGCATCAGTGTCGCTGAGGCAGCGAAAGAACACGGAGTCAGTACCGTCACTATCTATGCTTGGCTTGGCACCTCTGCAAAAGGAGTGAGTATCATTGAGCACAACAGAGTGAAGAAGGAGAACGGTCTCCTTAAAGCACTCATCGGAGAATTGACGTTTAAACTCTCAAACGGAGAAAAAAGGGGCTCTTGATGAGAGAAAACAAGAGTGCTCTTGCACGCGAGAGCGGTATTGCTCGCAGTACGCTGTACTACGAGCCGAAGCAGGCTCGGAGGGATTGGCACACAAAGCAACTCATCGAAGAAGCTCTGCATAGCCATCCCGCCTATGGGCACAAACGGTTGGCACTCTACCTCAAAGTCAACAAAAAGCGCATTCTGCGTGTGATGAAATTGTTCGGTATCAAACCATATCGGAGGACCGCAAAGAAGCGATTTGTGCTAAAGACAAAAGACAGTATATTCCCGAACTTCTTGCTCCATCAAACTCCCGAGCAGGACGGTGACATCTGGGCGAGTGACTTCACCTACCTCAAGTACCACGGGTACTGGGTATACGTCGCTACCATCCTTGACGTCTATTCCCGAGAGATTGTCGGTGTGTCAGTCCTCACCACCCACAGCACGCAACTCATCATGAATGCACTTCTCTCTGCATTGCATCACAAATCGCCACCTCGTGTCATCCATTCGGATCAAGGCAGCGAGTATGCCTCAAAGGATTATGCGATGCTCGTGGCAACGATCGGCATACAGCAATCTATGTCTCGTCCTGGATGTCCCTGGGAGAATGGCTACCAAGAGTCCTTCTACAAAGGGTTCAAGATTGACCTGGGTGATCCGAACCGATTCGACACGTTAGGTGAATTAGTGGCTGAGATCTACCTCACCATCCACTATCACAATACCGCTCGCATTCACTCAGCACTGCGTATGGCGCCAAGAGAGTTTGTTGCTCTGAGCAGAGCATAGTATCCTATACTTATAGAATGAGTGTACGAAGAAAGGGGTACCTTCCACTTCCCGTGCGCGTGTTATATAGGCAATTTATATTTTCGCCGATCTGCAAGCGGCGAAACTCCCTTATTTAATGCCACTTAGATAACTTAACCACTTCGTCGGCATCTAAACCACCCTCGCCCATAATATTCTTAGCCGCCTCTATATTAGATTTTACTATTGATACGAATAGCCCTACCTGAATAATCCACCCGATGATCATTGCTATAACAAAAGTGATTATTAACACCTCAAGAGTAGGCTTACCATAAAGAAGTGTAACTGCCATCATTGCAATTGTGCCTAGAAAAACAAAAATTAATTTAACTAAATATGCCATTGATGCATTGTATGTTGATGGCCATATGGCGACAAAATAACCAAAAAGTAAGTAAGGCCATATTGACATGGTGTCCTGACTATTGATGATAAGAAAAAAACTCCCGATACACCAAAAGCTCATCCATATGTAATCCCAGAGGATAGTCCATGCTCCCAATGTATAGATTGCTGAATACTTATTTTCTTTAAGTGCTTTTGCTGACGGCGTTGCAACAAATGCAAGTGGTGTAAAAGCTTTTGCCACAGAAAGTGTTAATAAAACTGCAATGGCAACAAGAATCCATTTCCCAACAATTATCAGCCAAACACCTCCTGCGATTCCCACCGTTAAGTTAAAAGCCCCGATCAAAAAAGAAATGATTGTAAATGATGTAGCTATTGGCACTAGTTTATTTAAGAAATATTCTTTGTTCATATTATGTACGCTCTATTCTAAATCGCTTTTACCTATATTGCACTTCGAACAAAGTGTCTGCAGGTTTTCTAAAACCGTTTCTCCGCCGTTTGCCCATGCTTTTACATGGTCAACATGGAGAATAATGGTCGGGTCTGTCGCGGGCGATCCGCCGCAGTTTTTGCACTTGAAATTGTCTCGCCTCATCACTAGGAAACGTAATCGCCAGTTAATATTTCTTGATGTTTTGTGTTTTGTTACTGGCTCAACTTCTAAATTTTTTATTGCTTCCTCTGATGACGCGCTTTCTTCATTATTGACATTGGCAACAAATTTTTCCAACGCTTTACGCCAAGAGCCAAACCGCTTTGCGTATGTGTCGGCAGCATATTTTGAAAGTGGTTTTCTTGTTTCTACCCACCCCGGCTGCCTTCCTAGCTTAATCCACACTTCTTCTAAGTTCTTAAAAAGCTCCTCCTCAGGTATATTCATCGGGCTACGGTTTATTTTCATTCCAGCTTTTTCGAGAATATTAAACCAACTACCCATCTTACGAGTTAGTGTTGATGGGTGATATTTCCCAAATTCTTTATATTCGTCCATTGTTACAGAATTCTTGTTTATTTTTTCTGCAACACGTCTAACATCGGCAAGCATTTCTTCCTCTGATGTATTTCTGTGGAATTCTTCTAGTTCAAATTTCATAAATTATTTCAGCAACTCATTAGATGATACACCGAGAGCCTTCGCCAACCTTGTGATTGTCGAGAGTGTAGGATTCATTTTACCGTTCTCAATGTTGCTGATATATCCTCTCCCAACTCCTAGTGCACGGACTATGTCGCCCTGCGTTATACCCTTCGCTTTCCGAATCCTCTTCAGATTTCTGCCAAGTTTCTCGGACTCACTTTTCATTATCCAGAGTATATAGCTTGTTATATTATATAGGTAGTATTACACTATAATGTAATGCCTATGCCCCACTACTTCCTCTACGCCCGCAAGAGTACCGATGTCGAGGACAAGCAAGTCCTCTCGATAGACGCGCAGCTCTCTGAGTTGCGCTCCCTCGCTAAGCGCGAGGGGTTGGAGATTGCGGCCGAGTTCGTGGAGAAGCAATCCGCGAAGAAGCCGGGTCGTCCCGTCTTTAACGATATAATCCGACGTATCATCGCGGGCGAAGCGCAGGGCATCGTGTGTTGGAAGATAGATCGCCTTGCCCGTAATCCGGTGGACGGCGGCCAGATCAGTTGGCTTTTGCAGCAGTCCGTAATTCAACACATACAAACTCACGATCGCAGTTTTCTTCCCGCCGATAACGTGCTGATGATGTCTGTCGAGCTTGGAATGGCGAACCACTACATCCGCGACTTGAGTGCGAATACGAAACGGGGACAACGGGAGAAAGCGAGACGCGGCGAGTATCCGGGGCTTGCTCCGTTGGGCTATATCAACAATCCCAGAACGAAGCGCGTCGAAGTTGATCGTCGCAAGGCTCCGGCCATCCGAACGGCCTTTGAGCTGTACGCTGAGAACAAATCACGCTTCGAGGACATTGCCACTTTTCTGTATGAGCGTGGTATCAGAAGTAAGAAGATCAAGAAGTCCGGTAGTAGCGGCGACAAGCCTTTGAAAAAGGACAGCATAAAGAAGATGCTCACCAACGTCTTCTACTACGGTCATTTCGAGTACGCCGGAGAGGTGTACAAAGGTGTGCATACGCCCCTAGTTTCAAAAGCCACTTTCGACAAAGTGCAGGACGTTTTGGAGCTACGCGGCAGACAGCGACACAAGCCCAAGAATGAGCCGCAGCCTCTGTGCGGCATTATGCGTTGCGGCGAGTGCGGCGGGATGATAACGGGAGAAGTGATAACCAAGCACCAGAAGAACGGCAACGTCCACCGCTACGTCTACTACCGTTGTACCAAGAAACGCGGTATCTGTTCGCAGTCCTATGTCCGCGAGGAGGTATTGAGTGCTCAACTCTCCGATCTACTTTCGCTCTATGTTATGCCTACGGATTGGACGCAAGAGCTATACCGCATGGCTAACGAAGACGAGCAGAAGACCGAGTCCGTTGCTATGACTGCCGTGCAAGAACTCCGAGCGAAGATTGCTCAACTGGACGGCAAGATGAGCCGCTTCGTTGATCTCTATTCCGAGCAGGACATAGACCGCGATACCTACCTTGAGCGGAGGCGTGCGCTCATGTCTGAGCGCAAGTCGGCCGAGGAACAGATCGTCCGACTGGAGCATGACGCTACGCTTTGGCTCCAACCTCTGCGTGATTTCATAAAGGACGCTTCAATGCTGGACGAAATACGAAAAAGCAGCGACCTCCGCTCCAAAAAACTCTCCCTCCAAAAAATCTTCGGCTCCAACCTTTCCTTACATACGCGCGAAGCGCGCGGCGTGGCTCAACCCCAATGGGCTTCACTGCGTGAAGCCCAAAATAATTTTGATAAATCTAGTACTGTCCTACCTATTGCGGAGAGGGTGGGATTTGAACCCACGAGGAGCTTACACCCCTGCTGGTTTTCGAAACCAGTGCATTCGACCACTCTGCCACCTCTCCTTATTTGCATCGCATGCGATGTCTGGACGAGCGAAAGGTCAGTTTTCGCCGTAGCCCGTGCTGGCTATCCTAGCATTTCGTGGCGGAAATGATAAGGTTTCAATACATGTGCACACAACTCCTAGTTTGTGCGCCTGTAGACGGCCCCATCGTCTAACGGTTAGGACAGCGCCCTTTCACGGCGTAAATCGGGGTTCGATTCCCCGTGGGGTCACAAAAATAATGAGAACGATGCGATGAGCATCGGGCGATTATATTTTTGTAGACCCCACGGGGAATCGAAGGCGAGCGCGGGCACCCGGCCAGCAGGTCGGGTCGCGCGAGCGTGGTCAGGCGGAGTGAGGAGCGACGGCGACGAACGAGCGCTTGACCGATTCCCCGTGGGGTCGATTTTTTGACGAGCGCTTGCCCGATTCCCTGTTACGAAATAGTACCGGATGATGTCACGATTGACATCGACAGCTGGCCGAAAATTCCCGCCTACGTAGAAATCGAAGGACCGTCGGTGGAGTCACTGAAAAAACTATGCTTGCGAGTCGGTTTTGATTGGGAAAAAAGATTTGACGGAGATGCGCGGGAAGTTTTCCGGCACTACGGTTTTGACTTGGACAAAATCACCATCATCACTTTTAGCGAATTCACGGAGATACATAACTCAATGATTTCACATTCCATTTCCATAAGCTAACGCATCAGATCCATCAAAAAACACCGCCCGCGCTTTAGCGCGGGCGGTGTTTGCATGTCATTCCCCGCTCCGTCCGCCCCCATCCACATAATCCCTGCACAGCCGCTCGAAGACCGCGTTGCTCCACCCGAAGCCCGTTTGCGGCGGGTACAAACCCTTTGCGGGTTCCTCGGCGGGATGTACCACGTTATATTTTTCCAAAAATTCGCCGTGCGCGGTGAACCAATTCAGATTGGTCTGCAGCCATTTGAGCGCAATCCTTTTCGATTCGGCATGAAAGCCATACCGCTCAAGGCCTTTGATTATCAAAAATTGCAGCGGCGCCCAGCCGTTCGGATATGCCCACTGCAAAGGAATGCTGCGTCGAAAACGGTGCGTGAGCGGTTGCAAAACGGCAGTCACCAGCCCGCCCGCTTTTTCGAAACGTGCGAGAGAACGGACCAGACGCGCGGCTCTTTTTTCATCAACCATGCCCGCCCACAAGGGATAAAAGCTCGCGAGCGACGCGACGGTTCCCCGTTTTTTGGTCGCATAATTGTAATCGTAATACAAACCGTCGCGCTCGCTCCACATGAGCTTGTCTATCGTTTCCTTCCGGCGCTGCGCGCGCTCATCCCATGCGGCTGCCTCGTCAGTGTCGCCCAGTATGCGAGCGGCGCGCGCAAAATCCTTTTCGTATTTATACAAAAGCGTGTTGAGGTCGATGGGAAGATAATCGAGCGCCTTCCGCTCGAATCGCGGCGTCATGTCCCACCCGCTTTCGGCCTCGGCAAGGTCGTTCAGATAATTGAAGTCGTAGTAGCGGCTGAGTCCTTGGTAGACCTGCCGCGCATTCGGCTTCTTTGTTCCCATCCACACCGTCTCGTATTCTTGCATTGCGACAAAAATCTTTTCTCGCAGCCATTCGGCGTCGAGATTGTACGCGTCGTATACGTCGAAAATGAAACTCGTCAGGAATGGCGGCTGGGTGCGGCTGGTGTAATACAAGCGCGAACCGTTCGGAATGATGTTGAACCGCTGGAACAGGTAAATGAGGTCGTCGAGAATTCCGAGCACCAAGTCCTTGTGTGGCTCATCGAGCATGCCCTGCACCATGAAGTAGCTGTCCCAATAGTAGAGTTCGTCGTAATTAAACTCGCTGTCTTCCGGGTATGACGGCACCAGATACGGATTCGGCAGTCCGATGAGCGTGCCCGAATCGGTTTCATTTTTTCGAACGAGACGCTGCCAGTACGAATCGATGTATGCGCGCGCCTTTGCGAGATTAGCCGTATCCAATTCCATTACAGTAATTGTAACAATAGCGCGCCAATCGGCCACACACGTATTAAACAGATGCCGAACAGTGAGTATTAAATGATTTAATGGTCGTTTTACATAGACAGACCCCCACATAAAAATGGGGGCCTGCTGGGGAGCGGTAGGAGTACACGTCTAGGCGTATACCTCCTGGCGGACGACGACGACTGCCAACGCCCATCCTCTGGATGTGAGCCGTCGGACGAGGTATCCGTCCGGAGTCCGGTCGTACACCTGGAATCCGGCTCTCAGTGCTTCACCGAGCGAGGAGAAGACCATCATGCCTGGCATCGAAAATTTCCTTTTTGTGAAGAGCGGGGCTATTTAAATGGTACCAACGAGTGGGGTTAAAACTTGGCTTATCCCCACATCGATCTTTTTGCAAGATACACCATCTTGGACTGCTGTCAAGGCCGCCGTCGTCAGCCGGGCACACCTGCTTGCTATTCATGCCCTCAATTCCATCGCCTGCCTAATGGCGACACCCCCGCTTTCCAAATAGGGGGTGTCGCCCGAAGCTTTACACCGCTTGCCGCATTTGGTATTACGCGTGCAGACCCCTTGCGACAAAGGAGATGCTGACGTGAAAGAACCGACCGGCTCCCTGCCGAATGAGCCAACGGCTTTTGAAAAAGCAAAGGAGCTACTTGACTCGTGTAATCGGGCTATGTTTGAAGGAGAATTTGACACAGATGTCGTGTGGACGAGGGCGGGAGGCAAACTCGTCGCTTATGGATTCTTCGACTCGGAATCCGCTGCGGTGGAATTCTACTCAACGGGTAATTTCAAGATAATTTTCGAAGGTGCGGCAGCGGAGCGGCTCCGCAACTGCGGAAAGACGGAGTAATATCCATCGCGCAGACAATGCCGGGCGGGCGGAACCTTCGGGTTTCCCCGCCCCTTTAATATCCCAATTCCTTCAGACGCCGAACGGCGATGTTCATAAAATAAATCCAGTGGTCGTAATTGTTTGTTTCGTTGTGCGCGTTCCAATTTGAAAATAATTCTTCGGCCGTCACCCACGCAAGCGTAAATTTCTCGTGCTCCTCGAGTTTTGTTTCGACAAGATTCCTGCTTTTCAAAATGACGAGCAGACACGTCGCCTTCCCCACCCGGTTCACCTTTTTCAAAATGTTGTAATAGTGCGTAAACGCTTCGCCTATGACTTCGACATGCGAAAAATCATGCAAACCGCTTTCCTCGACAACCTCGCGAAGAATGCCGGCTTGAATATCTTCGTCGTCTCCGACGCCGCCCGAAAAAAGCCGCAGCTTGCCGTCGGCCGTGTGCCTGCCGACCGCGTACCGCTTTGTTTCGGGGTCAAATACAATCGCACAGCCGCCGTCGCGCCGTTCTTCATTTTCTCGCTTCGTGCCAAACTCGGGAATTTCAGTTGAAGAATTCATAGATTGGTCGGATTTTACCACCAAAACACAATATTGAAACGCCGTATTTCGTCCGAAAAGATGTCGTGGTATAGTCCACTGACGCGCGGTTAGCTCAGTTGGTAGAGCATCTCATTGACGTTGAGAGGGTCAGGGGTTCGAGTCCCTTACCGCGCACAGCAGTCAGCGGCCTAAAAACGTGACCGTTAGGCCCTCAAAATGAGAATAGGTGGTTCGGTACCTTTCGGGGTGTTTGACGCAAAACCTCGCGATTTTCATCGCGAGGTTTTGCTTTGGGCGCTCTAATTTTCGATAGCCACCTTCCGGTCTTTCAGGATGATCCTTCCCTTGAGATGCCCGAGTAGTTCCCGCTGTTCCGATGGTGTCCCGTTCTCAAGAAGATACTTTGCGTACTTCCGTATATCCATTTCGTCTGCCTTCACCTTCTCACTTTTGTCCTGCATGGCCGCCCGGAGCTTGTTGTACCGGGATACCTCTCTTTCGATGAGATGCCGAGCCCCAATCTCGTCGATGCTGATGCTCTCTAACAGTATGCAAGGTACCCCAAACGTCGGACACTCATTGACCTGACCCCCAAATTTCAGACCATGTTCTAGACGGGATTAACCGCTAGAATGACGTCATATGAAGCAATACCGCATCGCTCCTGAGGTGAAGGAACAAATCATTAATCGAATCAAGAACGATGGTGTCACTGTCGCCCAAGCGGCCAAAGAGCATGGTATCCACGAGACCACCATCTATGGCTGGCTTGGTGCGAAAGTGCAAGACGGTACCGCATCTGTTCTTGAGATTGCGAGACTTCGAAAAGAGAATGACGAACTCCTTCGTCTTGTTGGACTCATGACGCTCAAGCTGTCTGAAACCCAAAAAAAGAAGTGAGCAAAGAATCTCCGATTGGTACGCGCACAACAGCGCGTACTCTTGGTATAGCTCGTTCCACCTTCTGGTATCAAAAGAAGAAGCCTGACAAAGACTGGGCACTCAAATGCCGTATTGAAGAAGTCCTTCGAGAGTTTCCTTCGTATGGATACCGGAGAGTTGCCCTGTATCTCAAGGAGAACAAAAAGAAGGTTCAAAGAGTCATGCGACTCTTTGGTATCAAAGCATATCGAAGAAGAGGAAGACGGTGGAGGAAATCAAGGAAACAAGCCGTGGAGTATCCAAATCTCCTGATGCGGATTGTACCCGCCTATCCGCATCAAGCATGGGTCGCTGATTTCACTCATGTGTATTTCAAAGGGAAAGACATTCGTGTGGCAACCACCATGGACGTATACACTCGAAGTGTCGTTGGGCTCGCCATTGGTACGCGAGGTGGAACCGTACTTGTGACGCAGGCATTGTGCGCGGCACTTCTCAACCATCCTCGTCCCACCATCTTTCACAGCGACAACGGAGTGGAATACAATGCCGCATCCTTCCGAGAGATGCTCATCAATTTCGGCATCAGCATCTCTCGCTCAAAAAAGGGCTGTCCGTGGGAGAACGGGTACCAAGAATCGTTCTATGGAAAATTCAAAACTGATCTGGGCGATCCCAATCGCTTCGATACGCTTGGTGAACTTGTTGCTGAAATCTATCAGACAATTCACCGGTACAACACCGTGCGTATACACTCAACACTCAAGATGGCACCGAGAGAGTTTGCGAAATCGCACATCACCCGTACACTATCTTCACTCGTCTAGGAAGTGGTCTGAAGAATAGGGGTCGGTACACATTCTAAATACCAGCAGCTAATTTAGAATGTACCTATGGCAAAGAAAGCATACCGTATTGCTCCTGAGATTAAGGAGCAGATTATCAACCGTTGCAAGGTACCCCAAACGTCGGACACTCATTCTAAATACCAGCAGCTAATTTAGAATGTACCTATGGCAAAGAAAGCATACCGTATTGCTCCTGAGATTAAGGAGCAGATTATCAACCGTATCAAAAACGATGGCATCAGTGTCGCTGAGGCAGCGAAAGAACACGGAGTCAGTATGCAAGGTACCCCAAACGTCGGACACTCATTCTAAATACCAGCAGCTAATTTAGAATGTACCTATGGCAAAGAAAGCATACCGTATTGCTCCTGAGATTAAGGAGCAGATTATCAACCGTATCAAAAACGATGGCATCAGTGTCGCTGAGGCAGCGAAAGAACACGGAGTCAGTACCGTCACTATCTATGCTTGGCTTGGCACCTCTGCAAAAGGAGTGAGTATCATTGAGCACAACAGAGTGAAGAAGGAGAACGGTCTCCTTAAAGCACTCATCGGAGAATTGACGTTTAAACTTGTACCGACCCCTATTCTTCAGACCACTTCCTAGACGAGTGAAGATAGTGTACGGGTGATGTGCGATTTCGCAAACTCTCTCGGTGCCATCTTGAGTGTTGAGTGTATACGCACGGTGTTGTACCGGTGAATTGTCTGATAGATTTCAGCAACAAGTTCACCAAGCGTATCGAAGCGATTGGGATCGCCCAGATCAGTTTTGAATTTTCCATAGAACGATTCTTGGTACCCGTTCTCCCACGGACAGCCCTTTTTTGAGCGAGAGATGCTGATGCCGAAATTGATGAGCATCTCTCGGAAGGATGCGGCATTGTATTCCACTCCGTTGTCGCTGTGAAAGATGGTGGGACGAGGATGGTTGAGAAGTGCCGCGCACAATGCCTGCGTCACAAGTACGGTTCCACCTCGCGTACCAATGGCGAGCCCAACGACACTTCGAGTGTATACGTCCATGGTGGTTGCCACACGAATGTCTTTCCCTTTGAAATACACATGAGTGAAATCAGCGACCCATGCTTGATGCGGATAGGCGGGTACAATCCGCATCAGGAGATTTGGATACTCCACGGCTTGTTTCCTTGATTTCCTCCACCGTCTTCCTCTTCTTCGATATGCTTTGATACCAAAGAGTCGCATGACTCTTTGAACCTTCTTTTTGTTCTCCTTGAGATACAGGGCAACTCTCCGGTATCCATACGAAGGAAACTCTCGAAGGACTTCTTCAATACGGCATTTGAGTGCCCAGTCTTTGTCAGGCTTCTTCTTTTGATACCAGAAGGTGGAACGAGCTATACCAAGAGTACGCGCTGTTGTGCGCGTACCAATCGGAGATTCTTTGCTCACTTCTTTTTTTGGGTTTCAGACAGCTTGAGCGTCATGAGTCCAACAAGACGAAGGAGTTCGTCATTCTCTTTTCGAAGTCTCGCAATCTCAAGAACAGATGCGGTACCGTCTTGCACTTTCGCACCAAGCCAGCCATAGATGGTGGTCTCGTGGATACCATGCTCTTTGGCCGCTTGGGCGACAGTGACACCATCGTTCTTGATTCGATTAATGATTTGTTCCTTCACCTCAGGAGCGATGCGGTATTGCTTCATATGACGTCATTCTAGCGGTTAATCCCGTCTAGAACATGGTCTGAAATTTGGGGGTCAGGTCAGCCGCATACGACGCCTTTGGCACCTCGGAGCGCACCTTGTATCGCTGGAAGGAGGAACTCAAAGCCCACGAGGGCCGCATTGATGCACTTGACCCGAAGAGCACTGCGCCGAAGGCGCGTCGAAGGAGGACTGTTCTGCCCGAGGTCGAGGATTTCATCATCCGCGAACGACAGGCGCATCCCCGGCTTGGGAAAGCAAAGCTTGCCGTTCTCCTGCGCGAAGAAGGGTACTCCGTGTCGGAGTCATACGTTGGGCGGGTCATTCTGGATTTGAAGAACCGCGGTCTGCTCCCGCAGCAGAGCCGGCTCTCGTTCCACGCACGTACGGGCAATCACACGGAAACACCGCAGAAACGCCGTACCAAGCTTCGCCGCACCGGCAAGCGCGGCATGGAGCTCGATACCGTCGTCCGCTTCATCGACGGCGTGAAGCGGTACGTCCTCACGGCAGTGGACGTGGAGCGGAAGTTCGCCTTTGCGGGCGCGTATACGAACCACTCGTCGAGAAGCGCGGACGACTTCCTTCGCCGAGTCATCGAGGTTTGCCCCTTCGATATCGACGAGTTGCAGACCGACAACGGGAGCGAGTTCGCCAAACACTTCGAGGATGCCTGTGCCGAACTCGGGCTCACGCACTTTCACACCCGCCCCCGCACTCCCAAGATGAATGCCCACGTCGAACGATTCAATCGCACCGTCTCCGAGGACTTCATCATGCTGAATCGGGGCCTGCTGCGGGACGATATTCATTCCTTCAATCTGAAGCTTGTCGACTGGCTGATCTGGTACAACACCAAACGCCCGCACCAGTCGCTCGGCATGGTGTCCCCCTTGCGGTATATTGTGTCGACATTAACCGTCGGGGACTGCCAAAAGTACTGGACGCGTACAACGCCTTGACGCAACCTCTATTCTATGTGTATAATGTATCTCAGAAGCACCTTGATTCCGTTACGGACATAGGGCTTCAACTCGCGCCATCCGGCCTGAGTAACCACTGTCATAAGGAGAAGCGCACATGAGTGCGAAGGCCTACGACAAGAAAACCGCCGCATTCGCGGGGTTCATGATCCAGAATTTTCCCGACACGCTGACCGACGAGATCATGGACGGCTGGATGAACAATCCCGCCGCGACCAAGAAGTTCCTTGCTGGCCTCGTGCCACCGGAGAGCGCAACTGCACCGGCCGCATTGCTTTCCGCTTCCGCGACGACAGAGCTCGCTGTGGTCGTTGGCAAGCCGACGAAGAAGTGCTTCACCGCCTCGCGCTATGCGTACCGCGACAGCGACTTCGACGGCTGGCTCCCCAAGGAACAGCCTGAAGCGGCCGCCTGCACCATCACGACGCTCACTCCCTCGCGGGACGCGACGTTCGCGCAATGGGCAGCGTTTGTCCTCGGCGTTCCCGCGGACACTTCGATCGAGAAGCTGGCAGCGCTCCTCATAGAGCGCGGCCACACCATGACGTTGGCGCAAGCCGAGGCCATGGTCGAGGCCACGGAGAGCAAGCCGGGCAATACCGGCATGCGCACCGACGGCTGGGCCAACTGGTTCTTCGTCGAAGACAAGAACGGCAGCGTCTCGGTCGCCGGCGTGAATCGCGGCGACTCGAGGTGGAACGCGGACGTCAGCAGGCTCGGCAACGACGATCGCTGGGACGCTGACGATCGGCTCCTCGTCCGCAACTTGGACGCTTCGAAACTGGGATCCTAAGTCCCTGTATTCGGGCTTCCTCGAATTACCCCTCTTCGCGCTTGCGCGAAGAGGGGTATAATTTTATACGAACACGCTGGCATTTGCGGCCCTCGGGCTTCGGGTGGCGAGGTTCCGGGTATAAACGCCCGAAAAAAGAAATTCAAGTTGGTGTCGCCCGCTTGCGGGCTCACGGCCTCAAATCAGATACAGCCCGGAGAGCATTCGATGGGCGGTGGTATGGATGGTGAGCGGCACATAGCGTCTCGGTCGCCAACGTGAATCGCGACGACTCGAGGTGGAACGCGAACGTCAACAGGCTCGGCAACGACAATCGCTGGAACGCTGACAATCGACTCCTCGTCCGAAACTCGTCTTACTTTCTCTCGCTATTCGCGGGAGTTTTCTTTTCCATATACGCCTTCCACCCGACGAGCATCTTACTCGCATCCACTAAGAGTCCTGCTATGCGCATGTACTGCGCGTTCGTGAGCGCGGCGCTTTCCCAGCCCACAAGCAGGAAGAACCTCGCGGCATCGAGTTTCTCGATCGAATACTCAAGTGCCTCCAGCTTGCGAGTGCCCGAGGCATACCCGGCACGAAAGGCGTGCTCAAGCGTGTCGAGGAGCGCCCCATCGATCCGCGCCCCCACGGTCTGCCGCCGCGCCTTGGCGACATGCGGAAGCGCCTGCTGCCACGCGAGGTATGCTTCCTTTAGTTTCAACACCACCGGCACGAGCTTGTCAGGGGCGATTGCGGGGGGGGGGAACTAAAAGAATGGAAATCACTCATACATACGAAAGTATCATTTCTCCCAATAATCTGCTCGACGCATGGAAAGAATTTATACGCGGCAAGCGGCAGAAGAAAGATGTGCAGGCTTTCGAGTACAACCTTGTTGAAAACATCTCGCAACTCCATGACGAGCTGGCGTCCGGCACCTATCGCCACGGCCCGTATTCGCATTTCAGGATTAGTGACCCCAAGCCCCGCGACATTCACAAGGCACGAGTGCGCGACCGCCTCACGCATCACGCCATCTATCGAGTTCTCTATCCCTATTTCAATCGCACCTTCATTCCCGACTCGTACTCCTGCCGCCTCGACAAGGGTACCCATCGCGCCATAGCCGCCTTCAAGCGCTATGCGTACAAAGCGAGCAAGAATCACACCAAGACGCTGTGGGTACTCAAGTGCGACGTGCGCAAGTTCTTCGCCTCCATCGATCACGAAGTGCTCCTCGGCATTTTGCGCAATCACGTCAACGACGAGCGCACGCTCGCCCTGCTCCAAAACGTAATCGAGAGCTTCCGCTCCGGCACGCCGGGGAAGGGTCTCCCGCTCGGCAACCTCACCAGCCAGCTCCTCGTGAACGTGTACATGAACGAGTTCGACCAATGGGTGAAGCATCGCCTCAAAGCCCGCTACTACCTCCGTTATGCCGACGACTTCGTAGTGCTCTCAATGGATCGAATCGAGCTTGAAGCGCTACTGCCGCACATACGCGAATACCTGCGCGATACGCTCAAGCTCGAGCTGCACCCGAACAAGGTCTCCATCTCCACCCTCGCGTCAGGCATCGACTTTCTCGGCTGGGTGCATTTCCCCGATCACGACGTGCTGCGCACCAGCACCAAGCGAAGGATGCTCAAGGCGCTCCAAGGAGAACCGGAGGAGGCTACACTCGCATCGTACCGAGGACTGCTCTCGCACGGCAACGCGCACACGCTCGCGGCGCTTATCCCTAAAACCAAGGTGGCAATCACCCTCGGCGCAGATACAAACCGAAGCCGAAATCTTTGACACATATGCAACATATGTATCCTTGTTTTTATTTCTTACACATTCTCAAAAATTGGCATTTATTGGCATTTTAACTTCGACAAATGAGACACCCCAAATACCCCTCTTTTGTGTCTCATTTGTCTCATATTGAGCAAATAAGCCATGCTGTGGAGGGCAAATGAGACACCTGTCTCACGAATTGGGTGCCTATGAGCCTCCAGAACCGAACAGAATACGAACACTCAAAATATGCGCTTTCGTGTTCGGTTTGTTCGTTTTTTGGTGCGGTACCGTTGGACTCCCTCCGGGATGGTGGGTTAAGGCTCCGAATCTCTCAAATACCCTTGAAAGGCTTGCTGGAATCCCGAAAACAGGACACTGGTGGAACACGCTATGTAGTGTCTAAAGTGTCCAGTTCTGATCGTGACCGTTAGGCCTCAAGCCGTACGTTGTATAGGTCGCCCAAAGGCCTTGCAATTGCCTCACTTGGTGTCTTGCGGTACCGTTAGGGGGCACAAAACAAACGAGCCATACGCGAAGCGTGTGGCGATTATTGTTTTGTAGCGCAGTAAGGGACTCGAGAGTCGGAGGCCGCGAAGCCGCGCGAGCGAAGCGAGCGCGTGGCCGAGACGGGGTCGCGAAAATTCGTGAGTGGCGGCGAACGAATTATTCGTGACCGAGTCCCGCCACAAAACAAACGAGCCATACGCGAAGCGTGTGGCGATTATTGTTTTGTAGCGCGGTAAGGGACTCGAAAGCCGGACGGCGACGGCCGGAGGCGGGGCCGCGCAAATTTTCAGCAGAAAATTATGCGTGGCCGAGCCCGCGCACAAAATGAAGGAGCCGGTCACGAAAGTGACCGGCGACTATCATTTTGTAGCGCGGTAAGGGACTCGAAAGTCGGAGGCCGCGAAGCCGCGCGAGCGAAGCGAGTGCGTGGCCGAGACGGGGTCGCGAAAATTCGTGAGCGGCGGCGAACGAATTATTCGTGACCGAGTCCCGCCACAAAACAAACGAGTCATACGCGAAGCGTGTGGCGATTATTGTTTTGTAGCGCAGTAAGGGACTCGAAAGCCGCAGGGCGACCCCAGTAGGTCATTCTGCTGAATGAGGCCCGAGGAGGGCTTCCGGTTTGTCCAAGAGCGAAGCGATTGGCATACAAACCGCAGTCCTTTAGGAGCCGCGCAAATTTTCAGCAGAAAATTATGCGTGGCCAAGACAAATACTTGCGGTCCGTAGTTATTTGATATTGTACATGCGGGAACTAAAAGTTTCTTGTCAGGAAAGGTGTTCGTGTATGATTGGAATTGCTTCAATAAACAGCGAGACGTCAATCAATGAGGCGACCGTTCCCGTTCTAAAACAATTAAGAGAATTCGGATGTGTATTGATTAAACCAGGTTCTCTCCCGGAAACTGATGCCAACCTGGCGACGTACATAATTCTAATCGCTGTCCTTTTTGGTCAAAGAATCGCTAGTTCGGCGTCATATATAACCCTGCAGGCCCGGAGGGATAAGGATAGTTTGGCGATACATACGGAAGGCATATATGCGCGGGCGGGCATAACCCCATATTTTGCTTTGGGATGCGTCAAACCTTCTGAAACTGGCGGCATGACAAATGTGTATGACGCCCGGAAAGCTGCCTGCCTGATTCGAAGCGATTACCCTGAGATTGTAGATGTCGACATCGAGTATTCCAGTGCATCGTATGTTGGGGAAAAGGCAATTCACCCTCTATGCGAGCGAGAATATCTGCGGTATCGGGGACTAACATTCGGAAACCGCATACTGCAACTCCCGAGGGGTTACACAGAAGACGACCTATATGGAGCAGTTGAGCATTCTTTGAAGAAATGCCTGATTGCCAGTCATACATGGGAACGAGGTGACATCTTGCTCGTTGATAATAAGCTGACTCTGCATGGTAGAATGCCGTACGAAGGGGAAAGAATAATGGTGAGAGTCAGATTTGATGATCCTCTGAACACTTCGCTTAGGTATTGACATGAAAGGAACCCTCTACAAAATTCTCCTGCCTTTCGCTCAAATGTACTGGAAACTCTTTCGTCCAGCTACATTTGGCGTGAAGGCGGTAATTGTGCAAAGAGGCAATGCGCACGAGATCCTGCTTGTACGACATACCTATGGTGATGTGTTACTTTGGAACCTTCCCGGTGGTGGATACAATCCAAAGAAAGAATCCGCGATACATGCACTCCAACGAGAACTAGGCGAAGAGTTAGGTTTGACGCCGCTTACAGTCGAAGCTCTCGGCGAATACTACACCGAGGCAGAGGGAAAGAAAGATACCGTCAAAATATTTCTTGCCGTCGTCGATAATGCGAAACCCGGCAATAAGCGGGATGGGGAAATTGGTCACATACGATGGTTCTCCGTAGACGATATTCCATCGCTCAAAAACGCTGCGAGAATCGTTCAAACCGCAGTTCGTCAATATGAGGGAAGGCCATAACAATTCCCGATGCCGCCGTTGAGGCGGCATTTTCTTTTTCCGGCAACTTGATTTCGTGGTATAACGTTACTTAATGCGACCAAAGAGAAAGGCGAGACATACGGATAGGAAGGAGCCGCGGCGCGCGAAGCGCGCCGCGGACAGCAAGGTCTATGTGTACGGCAAACACGCGCTTGTCGAAGCGCTCCAAAACACGCCGCGCATCATTCGAAAAGTTTTCCTCGCGTCCGACTTGCGGGACAGCGAGTTGCGCGCTCTTCTTGAGAAAAACTCCATTTCGACTGCGCCGCTCGCGGCGGGCCGGGGCAACGAGCTTGTTGGGCGAGACACCGCGCACCAAGGCGTCATTTTCACCATCGACACATCTGCCCTTCTCATTTCTCTCGACGAATTTCTTTCTAAAGTCGACCTCACAAAACATCCTGCAGTCGCCGTGCTCGCTGAAGTGCAGGACCCGCACAATGTCGGCGCCATCATCCGCTCTGCGGCTGCGTTCGGTTTTGCGGCCGTGCTCATTCCCGAACACAATCAGGCAGGCGTAACCGGCGCAGTCGTCAAAACATCCGCAGGCATGGCATTTCGCATTCCGCTCGTTTCCATCGGCAATGTAAATCACGCGATTTCGGTACTCAAAGAAAAAGGTTTTTGGATTTACGGCCTCGCGATGGACGGCAAAACCACGCTCGGCACGGACGCGTTCGATGCGCCGAGCGCATTTGTCGTCGGCAATGAAGGCGCGGGCATCCGCGAGAAAACGCTCGAGGCATGCGATGTCACGCTTTCGATTCCGATGCATAAGCGCACCGAATCCTTAAACGCCGCCGTCTCGGCCGCGGTAGTTTTTTACGAATGGTCAAAGAAGCACCCCGAAGCGCTTATATGATTTTCGAAACCAAAATCGACGGATTTAGCCCTCGTTTTGAGGTGGTTAGTTGTTTTACGGAACACGAGGGCGCAATCCTCATGCTTCTGCGACTTCCGACTAAATCTCAAGGCGGAAAATGGGGAGTGCCGGCTGGAAAACTCGAGGTCGGGGAAACTCCTCTTGACGGCATGGTTCGCGAGCTTGCCGAAGAAACCGGCATTTCAGTCCTTCCCGAACATATTTCATTTCTAGAGACACTGTACGTGCGCCATGGGGGTTATGATTTTATCTATCACATGTTTTCGTTGCTGCTCCAATCCCGACCGGAAGTACTCACAAAAAAAGATGAGCACGAGGATTTCGAATGGGTGTCTCCCATTGACGCTCTATCCATGCCGCTCGTAGAAGACCTTGACGACTGCATCAAGCGCATATACCGATTATGAAATACGACCAACACCTCACTGCCCTGCCGTGGAGCGACTACGAACTTCTCGACTCCGGCGACTCGATGAAGCTTGAGCGCTTTGGCGAAATCGTTGTCGCGCGTCCCGAAACGCAAGCACTCTGGCAAAAGAAGCGTCCCGAACTTTGGAAAACCGCGCAGGCCGAATTTGCATTTAAAGATAAGAAAGGAAAATGGACGACGCGAAAACCGGTTCCGGAATCATGGGAGCTTTCTTGGAAGGACACGAAATTCCTCGCGCGACTTACCGGGTTTAAACACACCGGCATCTTCCCGGAGCAAGAACCGAATTGGGTTTGGATACATGATCAGGTCAATGCGCTGGGCGAACGACAGGAGACTGCGAGAAAACAGTCTGGCCCGACGCAGTCGGGAGAACCGAGGACTTTTTCGCAGCAGTCTCCTGTCGTGAGCGTGCTCAACCTTTTCGGCTATACCGGCATCGCCTCGCTCGCCGCCGCGCAAGCGGGCGCATTCGTGACGCATGTTGACGCATCAAAGCAGTCACTCGACTGGGCGCACGAAAACGCACGGCTTTCCGACATTCCCGAAACTTCAGTCCGTTGGATACTCGACGACGCATTCGCTTTTGTAAAACGCGAAGTGCGCCGCGGCGCAAGCTACGACGGTATCATTCTCGACCCGCCGGCATTCGGCCGCGGCGCAAAGGGCGAGGTATGGAAAATCGAGGAAGATTTTACTCCGCTCATCGAAGCGCTTTCGCAACTGCTTTCAAAAAAATCCGGCTCATTCTTTTTGGTAAACGGCTACGCCGCCGGCTACGCGCCGCGCTCGTTTGCACAAGCAATTGAAAGTGTCTTCGGCGAATCAAACGGCGAATGCGGTGAGCTTTTCATAAAGGAATCTGCATCGGATCGTGTCGTCCCCGCCGGCATCTATGTGCGCTTTGTGCGATAGCATTGTGGAGGTCAGACCTTCACAGGTGGGACTTCCCCATCGTTCAGTATAAAACAAAACCCTCCGAACCTCTGCAACGCAAACGAATGCGCGGAAAGATTCGGAGGATCAAAGAGTCTGATTCAAATGCCCTGAGGCATTAAGAATCAGCGAGAGAGGAACTGAAGGCCGTCGATCCACCTGTACCGGTGAACGAATGGGCCCGCCTCGAAGAACCAGCCGCCGACGCACCAGTAGCCGTAGACCGCCCCCAGAACGCCATTGATGTCGGGGATGTAGCCGACGTTGGCGTATCCGTTCGTCAGGAGCGTACCTGCTTCGCCGTTCGGTTGCTTCGCGAAGACCGCAAAGAACTGGCCGAGCGTGATCTCCACCTTCGGTTCGCCGCCGAGAGCGGTGATGATGGCGGGATCGTAGGCGAATTCGAGCAGCTTGTTGACGGCGAGGTTTTCGGCGGCGACTTCGTAGCTCTCGATTTTCTTCAGGAAGTGCTTCTTGAGGTTGTCGCCGAGGCCGCTGATCTTAACCTTCGCCCTTGCCGACGTATCGACGACGAAGTTGTCCGCGGCAATGAATTGCGTCATGGCCGGAACAGCGATGGTTGCGGGGAGGCGTTCGAGAAGCTTCTTCGCAGCCGCTTCGGAAATCACCAGCTGGTCTCGGAGAAGTCGCATAAATGCTTCTTCACCGGGGATACTGAGTGCGATGCCGAGTTTGTTGATTCCCGCCTCGATTTGGCCGAGCGTAAGGTTGCCGTATTTCATGGTATCTCCTTGAGCTGGGTGCTCATGAGTGTCTCACTGTCCGTGAGTTAAGGGACTGATGGCGATTCGCCACAGCAGGAAATGGCCCAGATACTATGCCACTTTCTGCTGTGACGAAACAGCTATGTATCTCAACGTTCTTGCTATTTATACAATACAACTGCTAGATGTAGCTTGTCAACCCGCGCCTGTGAAGGTCTGACCTTCACAGGCGCGGGTTGTAGAGGTTTGAACCACTCCGCGGTACACTAAGCGCATGCACGAAGAACATAAAGAGATTGCCGTTCTGTATCACGGCGGATGCCCGGACGGACTCGGCGGCGCGTACGCGGCGTGGAAAAAGTTTGGTGACGCTACCGAATACATTCCCGCAAAACACGGCCGACCGGCGCCTGACGGACTCGCCGGGCGCACGCTCTACTTTATCGATTTTTGTTATCCACAGGAAATCATGGACGCCATCGTTGCGGAGGCGAAATCCGTCACCGTGCTGGACCACCACCTCGGCACGAAGGAAATCGTCCAGAGCATGCCGCACTTTGTGTTTGACGCGAACCGCTCCGGCGCGACCATCGCATGGAGTTATTTTCACCCCGACACGCCCGTGCCAACTTTGCTGCAGTACATTGCCGACGGGGATTTGTATCGCTTCGAGCTGCCGGATTCGCGCGCGATTCTCGCATACGCGTATACCTCGCCACTGCTTGCCTCATCTTTTGAGGATTGGGATGTATTCGTTGCCGAAATGGAAAATGACAAGGAACGCGAACGAATCATTCACACCGGCTCTCTTTTTAATCAGTATCACGAACACATCATCAGCAATGCCGTACGGCATGCAGAATTGGTAACGTTTGAAGGATACGAATGCTATCTCGTGTGCGCGACGGGAGAATTTAAGAGCGATGTGGGTCACACATTGGTTGAGCAAAAACCGCCCATCGCGCTCATTGTTTCAGTCGATGCGACCGAAATGCAAGTATCATTGCGAAGCGACAAAACCGTAGACGTCGCGGCGATTGCCCGGAAATACGGCGGCAACGGCCACCCGGCGGCGGCGGCATTTCGGGTGCGATTTGGAGAAAAAGTACCGTGGACGCCGATAGAAAAAGAAAATGAAAATCCTCGCGATTGAGACCAGTTGCGATGAGACCGCAATAGCGGTCGTCGAAGCAAATGGCGACGAGCAAAAAGCGGAATTCGAGGTGCTCGGGAATGCGCTGCTTTCGCAGATAGAAATCCACAAAGAGTACGGCGGGGTCTTCCCGGCGCTCGCAAAGCGCGAGCACGCAAAAAATCTTGTGCCGATTTTGGAAGCGGCGCTCGAAGAAGCGGAACTTTTGCATGAGGACGCGCAGGTGATACCGGAAGAGACGCGCGACAAAATCGCAGCGATTTTGTCGCGCGAACCCGGCCTCGAAGAACAGTTTTTCGAATTTGTGAGCGAATGCGAACCGCCCGCGATTGACGTCATCGCGGTTACGGCAGGTCCGGGGCTTGAGCCGGCGCTTTGGGTCGGCGTTAACTTTGCGATGGCACTTTCGCTTTTGTGGAACAAACCGCTCGTTGCGGTGAATCACATGGAGGGGCACTTGATGGCGGCCTTAACTAGCCGCCATCACGTCGCGTCCCTTCGGGACGAACACGACGACTTGTCGGCATTGGCTCGGAGTGAGAACGGCAAACTCGTCATCGAAAACATCGCAATGCCCGTTCTCGCGCTTCTCATTTCCGGCGGACACACCGAGCTTGTGCTCATGCGTGAGTGGCTTTCGTACGAACTCATCGGGCGCACGCGCGACGATGCAGTCGGTGAAGCGTTTGATAAGGTCGCGCGCATGCTCGACCTTCCTTACCCGGGCGGTCCGGAAATCTCTCGCCTCGCCGAAATCGCGCGGTCGGCGTCAAGCGCATCTTCTGAAATCGTTCTGCCCCGCCCGATGCTGCACGATGACTCCTGCGATTTTTCTTTTGCGGGGCTGAAAACGGCTGTCCTGTACCTGTTGAAAAAAATGCCCGCGGTCGGAGAAGTCGACAAACAGCAGATTGCACTCGAATTTGAAAATGCCGTCACGGAAGTGCTCTGGAAGAAAACATCGCGCGCGCTCGACCTGACCGGCGCGCAAACGCTCGTGCTCGGCGGCGGTGTTTCCGCAAATACGCACATTCGCCGCGAGTTTACGGAACACATTAAGACGGAACATCCGCATGTTTCGCTCCGCATTCCCTCCAAGGAACTTACTACCGACAACGCCGTCATGATTGCGCTCGCCAGTTTCTACCGCGCTCTACGAAAAGAATTTGCAACCGATATTCGCGCAAACGGCAACCTGCCGCTCGCGTAATCTCGCGTATTTGCTATATTCTCATTAATGGTGCCCGATAAATTCCTAAAGCCCTACGATTCCAACGAAACCGAGCCACGCACCTATGCCGCGTGGGAGAAAAGCGGACTTTTTAATCCGGACGAATGCGTGAAGCAAGGCGCGACAAAAGCAGACGCAACGCCGTATTCAATCGTGCTGCCGCCGCCGAACGTGACCGGACGCCTTCACATGGGTCATGCGCTCATGCTCGCTATTGAGGACATTTTTATCCGCTATAAGCGCATGCGCGGCTTCCGCACGCTTTGGATTCCCGGCACGGACCACGCGGCCATCGCGACGCAGTCGGTCGTTGAAAAACAAATCAAAAAAGACGAGGGGAAAGGCAGGCATGACATCGGCCGCGAAGAATTATTGAAGCGCATCGAAGCATTTGCAACGCAGAGCCACGACGCCATTGTGAATCAGGTAAAGACGATGGGCGCGTCGCTTGATTGGTCGCGCGAAGCATTTACGCTCGACGAAGACCGCAACCTTGCGGTGCGCACCGTTTTCAAACAAATGTATGACGCCGGTCTCATTTACCGCGGACAGCGCATCGTGAACTGGGACCCGAAAGGCCAGACGACTATTTCCGACGATGAAATAGTGTACGAGGAGCGCAAGGGTAAACTGTATACGTTCCGCTACTCGAAGGACTTCCCTATTCCGGTTGCAACGACGCGTCCGGAAACAAAGGTCGGCGATGTGGGCGTTGCAGTGCATCCGGACGACGCGCGCTATGCGGCGTTTATCGGAAAAGAATACGACGCGGTTTTTTGCGATGTGCCGATTCACATAAAAATCGTTGCAGACAAAGAAGTCGACCCTGCATTCGGAACGGGAGCCGTCGGCATCACTCCCGCGCACAGCCATATCGACTGGGCAATTGCCGACCGTCACGAGCTATCGCACGAAGTCATCGTTATAAACGAGTACGCAAAGATGGCCGTCCCCGGCCGTCTTGAAGGAAAGAAGGTTGCCGACGCGCGCGACATTATCGTCGAATGGCTCAAAAGCGAGGGATTGTTCGAGAAGGAAGAAGATGTTTTGCAAAATATCGCGACTGCGGAACGCACGGGCGGCGTCATTGAACCGCTGCCGAAAATGCAATGGTGGGTCGACGTCAATAAAAAAGTGCCCGGGCGCGAAAAGACGCTTAAGGAACTGATGCTTGAACCGGTACGCTCGGGCGCCATCAAGATCATTCCGGAGCATTTCGAAAAAACGTACTACCATTGGATAGAAAATCTTCGCGACTGGTGCATCAGCCGGCAGATTTGGTACGGGCATCGTGTTCCGGTGTGGTACAAGGGCGAAGACATTATCGTCGGTGTTGAGCCGAAAGATGCGGGCTGGGTACAGGACGAGGACACTCTTGATACGTGGTTCTCTTCCGGATTGTGGACATTCTCGACGCTTGGATGGCCGGATAAAACGAAAGACCTCAATGTGTATCACCCAACCGACCTCATCGAGACCGGCTATGACATTCTTTTCTTTTGGATTGCGCGAATGATTCTTATGACCGAGTTTACGCTCAACACGATTCCTTTCAAGACGATTTATCTGCACGGTCTTGTCCGCGATGCGCAAGGGCGAAAGATGTCCAAGTCGCTCGGCAATAATCTCGACCCGCTCGATGTTTCGGCGAAATTTGGCGCAGACGCCGCGCGCATGGCGCTCATCGTCGGCAATACACCCGGTACCGACATGCGCATCAGCGAGGATAAAGTGAAGGGTTACAAGCATTTTGCAAACAAGCTGTGGAATATTGCGCGGTTTATTTTGGAGAACGCGCAGGATGCAAAGATGGATGCATCGCTGTCACCGGCAGATACGGAAATTCTCTCGGCATTTGAAGAACTTTCAAAAGATGTGACCAGCGACATGGAAGAATTCCGCGTGTATCTTGCGGCCGAAAAACTGTACCACTATGCGTGGCACGAGCTCGCCGACAAGATTCTTGAAGAATCGAAGCCGATTTTTGCGGGAGCGGATGAAGCCGCGCGCGCTTCGCGCGCGCGGCTTCTCCTCGTTCTTCTCGACCGCACACTTCGCATGCTGCACCCCTTCATGCCGTTTGTCACCGAAGAAATCTGGCAATCGCTACCGACAAAAGACGCCGCTTTCCTCATGGTGGCGAAATGGACCATCGAAGATGCGTTAGAATAGAGTGGTGATTCTTACTGCCCTCGGTTACGCATTTCTCGGCGGGATTCTTCCGTCGTTCATCTGGCTCTATTTTCTGCTTCGAGAGGACGCGCGCCATCCCGAACCGAAAAAACTGATTGCCTTTGCGTTTATTGTCGGCATGCTCGCGGTGCCGATTGCGATTCCGATGGAACAGTATGTGCGCGCAAATCTGCAAAACAATTTCTCCGTGATGCTCGGCTGGGCAACCATCGAAGAAGTAGTGAAATATGCAATGGCGGCGATTTTCATCTTCTGGCGCAGAGCGGTCGACGAAACGCCCGACTATGTCATTTACATGCTCACGGTCGCGCTCGGTTTTGCCGCGCTCGAAAACACGCTCTTTATTCTAGAACCGCTTCTGAACGGTCAAATCGCGACTTCATTTGTAACCGGCGACCTGCGCTTTCTCGGTTCGACGCTCTGTCATGTGCTTTCATCGGCGACAATCGGTTTCGCGCTCGCATTTTCGGAGCGGTACCGCGCGGACGCGCGGATTTTCGCCGCGGCTGTCGGACTTATCCTCGCAATCGCATTGCATACCGCCTTCAACACTATTATTATGGGTGCAGGCACTTCGACCACTCTGACCGCATTCTTCCTTATTTGGATGATTGCCGTCGTCTTCTTCGCCGCATTCGAGGTCCTCAAATATTTTCAGTATCATAATTTTCCTAACCCTACCCGCTCATCATGACAAATAAACGCTCTTTTTTCGAACGCCTTTCCGGCACCCCAAGCGCTGACGATGCGTTCGATTCTTTCGATGACGAACCGGTCTCCGCGCCGGTGCGCAAAGAAATACCGCCCCGGCGCGAGGAGTACGGAACTCGACCCGCTCCGCTTGAAGACGACGCTTCTTCGGGCGAAGGCCAATTGCCGGTAGACGTGCATCAGACCCCTCTGGAAATTATCGTGCGGGCATTTGTCGCGGGCGTCCGACCCGACGAATTAAATATTTCCATACGGCGCGATATGGTTGAAATAAGCGGCTCGCGCAGCGAACGCAGCCAAATCGCAGGTCCCGACTATTTTATCCGAGAGCTTTTTTGGGGTTCATTCTCGCGCACAATTCTTCTTCCCGAAGAAGTGGATGTTGAAGCGGCAACGGCAAGCGCAAAAGACGGCCTTTTGACTATCGTTCTTCCGAAACTGGATAAAGCAAAGCAGACCAAATTGCGCGTGAAAGCCGGCTAACCCATTTTCTCGCTGACGTTCAGGTGCTTCTGTACTCGACAGCACGACGATGCGTCGCACTCGACAGTGCGATGAAGCATTGCACTCGACAGTGCGATGAGACATCGCACTCGACAGTGAGGCGATGCGCCTCCCAGGACTACGAACCGGTCGCGTATCGTGCACCCCTTCCACTGACGTTCAAGTGCTTGGACCCGGGCTCGGTCACGAATTGCTAAGCAGAATGCTCCACGCATTCGCATTCTGCTAAGATTCGCTACCCCGCCTCGCGGTTCGGCTTTCAGCCGAACATCGCTCCGGCATTCGAGCCCGGCCACATGCCGAGCAGTCGGCATGCTGTCCAATGCCTTTCACTCGCGTTCAGGTGCCCCAAGTCCGTCTAGAACCTTGCCCGGCGAGGCACCGTAAGGGTTTTTGACATCCTTTCAGTGTAGCATGACGAAGCCACTCGGTCTGGGGGTCAAAATCGAAGAATGCGACTGATGTAGCATTCTTGGCGGAATATGGCGTATTCACTAAGAATTGAAACGAATGAAGCGCTATAAAAAAGTAGCTGAATCTACGAAGCCGTGTCTCACGACACTCTCGTAATAAAAAGCTTGAATTGGGGGTAAAATTAGAGTATGACCACTCCGCACAGCACCGTTATCAATCACGAACGAACGAAGTTCGATCAAGCCATTCATAACTTCCAACTGCGTTTGCGTCTGCCCTCACGCACGGCAGAAGATGTATGGGCAGATCTGGGTCTTGTTATGAAAGAATTCGCACTGAAGCGGGCTCAACACCCAGATCTTTTCTTCCTCAACGACCTTCAATTGCAATTGATTTGCCTACAGTACTTCCTTTTTGCGGCCAAAGATTGTGAAGAATCGCCCGAAGTTTTAGCATCTCTGCATTCCCTAACCGAAATTTTATACGAAGGATATTTGGACGAAGAGAGCAAAACTTTACATAATCCATTATTGCAAATCTCTGAAGAATCCGAACCGCCGTTCTCTCCAGATCATCAATCGGAGATTCTTTGGTCATGGGAAGACCAATTCACTCCAGAAGCATGGAATGAAATCCGGGGAAAGTATCCATCCGTTACAAAAGAAATGATTCGCGGCTGGTGCAAAACCATTAAAGAGCTCGAAATAAGGCGGGCAGAAATTGTTGAGGTTGGAGCTCTCCTCGCTCGTGTAAAGGAAAAGGATCCGTGTGGGCCTCATCGTGCAGATTTAATGCGGCGTCTTACGCGCGCATGGAGCGGTTTCAAATCGACCTACCAGTATCTCTATGCCTCAACTTCCCTTGGCAATCTCACGTTTGCAGTAGATGAGACGCAGAAACTGCTTGCTAAGCCGCGTCGAAAACCTTTGTATCTATCGGAACTTCCGGAGAGGCTTCGTCTCCGCCATAAAGATTACAACCTCGGGCGCGGCAAGTACGAAATCAAAGATAATTTTTTGGAAGAATCGTTGGATAAAATTCTCAATGATGAAACCCGAGCAGATGCGGTACTCGCAAGGCATACTGATACCATCAATATCCAAGAAATCGATATCGCTCGTGCGATCACAAAGCTCCCTCCAAAAGAGCGACTGGCCATAGAAAAAGATTATCGCGGTGAAATTCTCACTGCTACCGAACGAAAGGCGAAAAGCCGCGCTCTCCCGAAACTGAAGCCATTACTGTCCTAAAATAGGATTCCCCGTTGAAGCCGCTTCCATGCGGCTTTTTATATGTCACAAAAATGCCGAAAGTCGTGGGTATCTGCTGTAGGGCGCGCGATGCGCCTTTTAACAGCAAATATACCGATATGAAAAAGCAGCCGCTCACGTGGACGACGGAGACGAGAAAAGTTTCCGACCTCGTTCAGAATCCACACAATCCAAGGATTATGAGTCCGAAACAGATGACAGACCTCAAAAAGAGCTTGAAAGAATTCGGAATTGTTGAAGCTCCTGTTATAGACCTTGATAACTCTCTAGTTGCAGGTCATCAGCGTATCGCCGCGTTAGCCGCCATGGGTCGTATCGATGAAGAAATTCCAGTACGCGTTCCTTCGAGAAAGCTCACAAAGGCGGAGTACGATCGTTACCTGCTTTCAAGTAATCGTATTCATGGCGATTGGGATTATGGTCTCATTTCCCAATACTTCGATATCGATACGATGCTCGCATCGGGCTTCGATGATTCGGATCTGTCGATTATCTTTGCGGACGCGCTTGAAACTTCGGATGATGAATTTGATTTTGACGAGGCGGTAAAGCGCGTGAAGGAACCGAAGGCGAAAACTGGCGATCTATACGCGCTCGGGTCGCACCGTCTTGCCTGCGGAAGTTCGCTCGATATCGAAACTGTAAAGAAAGTTACCTGTGGGGCAAAAATCGGAATGATTTATTGTGATCCGCCCTATAACATCTCGCTTGATTACGATCGTGGCGTTGGCGGCAAAGGTTCGTATGGCGGAAATGTAGACGACTCGAAACCAGACGAAGAATATCGTTCTTTCTTGAAACGCTCGATGGAGAACGCGCTTGTTGTATGCGACCCTGATTGTCACATATTCTTTTTCTGCGACCAAAAATATATTGGTATGGTGCAGTCACTTTCTGCCGATGCTGGTCTCGTAAATCGCCGAGTTTGTTTGTGGATTAAGGGACCCGCCAACCCTGTACCTGGCGTAGCCTTCGGAAAGTGTTACGAGCCCTGCGTCTATGCGACGCGCAATAAGCCGTACATCGCACCCGTCGGGCAGAACTTCGCAGAAGTTCTGAACAAAGAACTTGGACCGTCAGGCAATAAACTGCTCGACGACATCATGGATCAAGCGGATATTTGGTTAGCGAAACGCGTCGCCAGTCAAGAATATTGTCATCCGACGCAAAAGCCAGTGACCTTGCACGAACGGCCACTCAAGCGTTGTACGAAGCCGGGTGATGCGGTGCTGGATCTCTTTGGTGGCTCGGGTAGTACGCTCATGGCCGCCGATCAGATGAAACGAATCTGCTACATGGTCGAAGCAGAGCCGATATTCGTGGACGTAATTATTGAACGGTATGAAAACGCAACTGGAATCAAAGCCCGCAAACTCAATTAAGCCTGGCACTATCTGGCAACTTGGCGATCACCGCATCGCATACGGCGACGCACGTGACAAAAAACTGCTGGAGAGGCTTATAGGTAATATCCATATAAATCTCGTATGTTGTGACGTACCGTATGCCGTCTCGGCAGTGGAATCTAAACGCGGATTCTCAAAACTCTCAAAAGATAAAATTGTTGCGAACGACGAACTACAATCCGATGAATCATATCGGGCGTTCAACCGCGCATGGCTTGAAACAATCGCTCCTTATCTCGCCCGAAAAAACGCCGCGTATGTGTTCAATGCAGACAAAATGGTGTGGTCGCTTCGCGAAGGAATGTTAGACGCTGGATTCAAGGTCGCGCAGCTTCTTGTGTGGGTGAAATCGCAAGCGGTTATCGGTCGCCTCGATTACGCACCCCAACATGAATTGATCCTTTACGGCTGGCATGGCACGCATATATTCCGTCACTCAAAAGATAAGTCGGTTTTGTTCTATCCGCGTCCTGTCAAAAGCAAATTTCATCCGACAACCAAACCCATCGGACTTATTCGTCGTTTGATTCTCAACTCAAGCGAAATCGGCGATGTGGTATACGACGGATTTCTTGGCAGCGGTACCACGCTGTTAGCGTGCGAGCAAACGAAGCGTCGATGCTTCGCGGTCGAAATTGATCTCGAATATTGCCTCACAGCGATTTCTCGCTGGGAGCACTGTACCAACCTTAAAGCAAAACAAATATGAAAAAGACTATTCGTACCAAAGAATTGTTGCTTGAACAATTACGCAAAACGCCGATCATTGAAGTCGCATGTCAGAAAACCGGCATGAGTCGCGCGAGCCTGTACAGGTGGAAGAAAGAAGATTCGGAATTCGCGAAGTTCGTTGATGACGCGCTCGCCGAAGGCACGGCGCTCATGAACGATGCCGCCGAGAGTCAGATACTCTCCGGCATCAAAAACGGCAATCTCACGGCAACGATATTCTGGTTGAAAAATAAGCATCCCGATTATCGTCAGCGCGCCTTCGAGTCCGCCTTCGCCATCGCTCGTGATGAAGATGAAAATATCTTCTTCGAAGTGTTCGGAACACTGAAACCCGAAACCAAGCGGCTTGTCGAACCGTATCTTAATCACCCTAAAACAAACGACCATGGGTAACATTCCAAAACTTGAAGAAGCGGCCGTCTTTTGCGCGATAGCGGCCGAGCATTTTCGCGTCTTCGTGTCCGAAATTATTGGTCTAAACAATGCGCCGTTTCAGGACGAACTTGACGATGCTCTCTCCAACTATACCTATCAAAAACTCGCCATCGCGATGCCGCGCGGTTTTGGTAAATCAACCCATAGCTCCATCGCATACCCTCTCTGGGAGATCGCCAAAAATCGCGAGATTCGCATTCTTCTCGTATCGAGCACTGGCGAAATCGCGCGTGGATTCGTTTCAGATATCATTGGGCACATCGAGCGCAATCCGAAATATCGACTTTGGTCGAAGATGATCGACCCGAAGCGTCGCAGTGTCGCCCCGCGCCTGCGTCACGGAAAGAAACGTGAGGAACATTGGACCGGAAGTTCTTTCACGGTCGAGCGCGAAGGACTGAATCTAAAAGATCCGACTGTAAATGCCGTCGGTCTCTTCGGGTCAATCGTTTCCAAGCGTGCCGATATCATCATTCTTGATGATGTGGTGACGCAGGAAAACGCCGCGACCGAGGAGCAGCGTGCGAAGATCAAGGATTGGGTATACACGACGCTTCTGCCGGTCTTAATGACGGACGGTCGTCTCATCTGTCTTGGCAACACATGGCACATGGACGACTTGATGAACAATCTTCTCAAGGACCCGCAATTTCAAGTGAGAAAACGCGTACCATCGATACTGCACGAAGCGAATCGTCAGGATATGTGGCAGGAATGGGCAAATATCCATCTCGATGAATCGCTTTCACCTGAAGAAAAAACAGCAAAAGCGAGCGAGTATCGTGCCGAGCATAAAGCGGAAATGGAGGAAGGTATAGATGTCCTCTGGCCGGAGCGTTTCTCGTACGGAGATCTTTATCTGAAACGCATCGCCAATCCATATGCCTTCGCACGCATGTATATGTGTGATCCTTCAATTCGTCCGAATCAGAAGTTCCTTGAGAAGGACATTGAAGCAGCACTTGCTAAGGGCAAGGACTTGATCTTGCAAGACGCGCCGTATACCGAGTATGACGTGGAAATGACAACCGCTGGTCTCGATCTCGCTATCGCTACCGAGAATTGGAATGACGACACCGTTCTTCTCACTCTCGACCGTGTTCTCCGCGGCTCAACGGACGGAACTTTTAAAGTTGGCGACTATGTGCTTCGCAACATACGGCGCGGGAAGTTCTCACCGAAAGAAACGTGCGATATGGTCATCCGCAATGAAGCGATCGTGAGACCGACCGCAACTCGTGTCGAGACGAACGGATTTCAGGAAATGATGTATCGCGACTTGGGCGACTCCGGTGCACTCGTCACCAGCTACAAGACCGGCGGAGAAAAGAATGACCCAGCGATCGGCGTGAATAGTTTAGCGGTTCTCTTTGAACAGAGGAAGATCATCCTTCCTTATAGTCAGAGTGACGCGCGAACGCGACAACTCGTCGCGCAACTCGTAAATGAAATGCGAGCGTTCCCCGATGGCCACACTGGCGATGCACTGATGGCGCTATGGTTTGCGTTTTCGGAAATGCGCGATCGTTTGGCGGGAAAGATTCGCATTCCAGAAGGTTCATATACGCCTCCGCCGCCATATCCGTTAAACGAGAAGGATGCCGACCAAGAACTTATCGTAAAGCAGGAAACAACGAGAGGTGGATACAATCCCGCACAGAATCTTCTTATAAGAGCGAAGGAGGCAAAGTGTACCGACCCCTATTCTTCAGACCACTTCCTAGACGAGTGAAGATAGTGTACGGGTGATGTGCGATTTCGCAAACTCTCTCGGTGCCATCTTGAGTGTTGAGTGTATACGCACGGTGTTGTACCGGTGAATTGTCTGATAGATTTCAGCAACAAGTTCACCAAGCGTATCGAAGCGATTGGGATCGCCCAGATCAGTTTTGAATTTTCCATAGAACGATTCTTGGTACCCGTTCTCCCACGGACAGCCCTTTTTTGAGCGAGAGATGCTGATGCCGAAATTGATGAGCATCTCTCGGAAGGATGCGGCATTGTATTCCACTCCGTTGTCGCTGTGAAAGATGGTGGGACGAGGATGGTTGAGAAGTGCCGCGCACAATGCCTGCGTCACAAGTACGGTTCCACCTCGCGTACCAATGGCGAGCCCAACGACACTTCGAGTGTATACGTCCATGGTGGTTGCCACACGAATGTCTTTCCCTTTGAAATACACATGAGTGAAATCAGCGACCCATGCTTGATGCGGATAGGCGGGTACAATCCGCATCAGGAGATTTGGATACTCCACGGCTTGTTTCCTTGATTTCCTCCACCGTCTTCCTCTTCTTCGATATGCTTTGATACCAAAGAGTCGCATGACTCTTTGAACCTTCTTTTTGTTCTCCTTGAGATACAGGGCAACTCTCCGGTATCCATACGAAGGAAACTCTCGAAGGACTTCTTCAATACGGCATTTGAGTGCCCAGTCTTTGTCAGGCTTCTTCTTTTGATACCAGAAGGTGGAACGAGCTATACCAAGAGTACGCGCTGTTGTGCGCGTACCAATCGGAGATTCTTTGCTCACTTCTTTTTTTGGGTTTCAGACAGCTTGAGCGTCATGAGTCCAACAAGACGAAGGAGTTCGTCATTCTCTTTTCGAAGTCTCGCAATCTCAAGAACAGATGCGGTACCGTCTTGCACTTTCGCACCAAGCCAGCCATAGATGGTGGTCTCGTGGATACCATGCTCTTTGGCCGCTTGGGCGACAGTGACACCATCGTTCTTGATTCGATTAATGATTTGTTCCTTCACCTCAGGAGCGATGCGGTATTGCTTCATATGACGTCATTCTAGCGGTTAATCCCGTCTAGAACATGGTCTGAAATTTGGGGGTCAGGTCAATAACAGTGAAGTTCTTTTCAGATTTACTGATTTTTTCCACTACTACTAAGACCTTCTCTAGATCCAAAATCCTTTGGTCAAGTCGCTTGATCAAAGGAGAGAGATGTTCTCTGTTTGAAAATCCACGAATCATTTCATCGTAGTATTTAATTATGATTTGTAGCCCCAATCTCTTTATTGTGGACAGTTCGTCGACTTTTACTTCCGATATTTTTGCAACCTGCTCATTTATATCATCCTGAAATGTCTTTATGTCATTAGCATTATCCGAGTAGTGATCTGCATTATTTTTATTTAACTTAAATACTGATTTTCCCTCCTTTTGGAAAATACCGTAGTTCTCTCTGAAGTATTTCTCCGCTTCTTTTATAGATTCGTTTTTATCTAAATAATGAAATAATTCGTTTAACAAATCCGTTATTACACTCTTCTCGGTCTTTTTGTCTATTTGTGTTACTGCATCAAATATCTTGGCACTAAGAAGGTCTTTAAAAGATTTCTCTTTCTTCAATCTTTCTTCAATATAAGTATCTCTAATAGCTCTCTCCAAAAAAGGTATCTGGGTCTTTTCAGTTGCCGAGAGAAAAATTGACCAAAACGTAGAATCTTTTATTGCTGATTCGTGGATAGGAAACTTTTCTTCTTCCGTAATATCTTCAATCTTTTTTCTCGTCGTTAGTTCGTATATATTCTTATATTTCTCTTCAACGATTACATCTCTACTTTTGTATTTACCAGTACTCTCTTCCAGTTCTCCAATATATTCGCCATTAAAATCAATCAGGAAGATCTTTGCATTTTTTTGAAATTTCGGACTATCTTTAAAGATTTTGAATAATTCTCTATAGATTTTTGCGAGCGTATATGATTTACCGCTTCCAGTATTACCAAATATACCTATATGGCTAGCAAATAATTTGTTTATGCCTAGTTCTATTTTTTGACCATCGTCGTATTCCAATCTTCCTATTTCGATAGGTTTGTCATCTTTATTAACAAATTCATGGATTTTATTAAACTCCTCTTTTGTGAGTAAAAAACAAGTATTGTCTATTAATGGCAATTCTTTATGCAAGGTACCCCAAACGTCGGACACTCATTCTAAATACCAGCAGCTAATTTAGAATGTACCTATGGCAAAGAAAGCATACCGTATTGCTCCTGAGATTAAGGAGCAGATTATCAACCGTATCAAAAACGATGGCATCAGTGTCGCTGAGGCAGCGAAAGAACACGGAGTCAGTACCGTCACTATCTATGCTTGGCTTGGCACCTCTGCAAAAGGAGTGAGTATCATTGAGCACAACAGAGTGAAGAAGGAGAACGGTCTCCTTAAAGCACTCATCGGAGAATTGACGTTTAAACTCTCAAACGGAGAAAAAAGGGGCTCTTGATGAGAGAAAACAAGAGTGCTCTTGCACGCGAGAGCGGTATTGCTCGCAGTACGCTGTACTACGAGCCGAAGCAGGCTCGGAGGGATTGGCACACAAAGCAACTCATCGAAGAAGCTCTGCATAGCCATCCCGCCTATGGGCACAAACGGTTGGCACTCTACCTCAAAGTCAACAAAAAGCGCATTCTGCGTGTGATGAAATTGTTCGGTATCAAACCATATCGGAGGACCGCAAAGAAGCGATTTGTGCTAAAGACAAAAGACAGTATATTCCCGAACTTCTTGCTCCATCAAACTCCCGAGCAGGACGGTGACATCTGGGCGAGTGACTTCACCTACCTCAAGTACCACGGGTACTGGGTATACGTCGCTACCATCCTTGACGTCTATTCCCGAGAGATTGTCGGTGTGTCAGTCCTCACCACCCACAGCACGCAACTCATCATGAATGCACTTCTCTCTGCGCTACATCACAAATCGCCACCTCGTGTCATCCATTCGGATCAAGGCAGCGAGTATGCCTCAAAGGATTATGCGATGCTCGTGGCAACGATCGGCATACAGCAATCTATGTCTCGTCCTGGATGTCCCTGGGAGAATGGCTACCAAGAGTCCTTCTACAAAGGGTTCAAGATTGACCTGGGTGATCCGAACCGATTCGACACGTTAGGTGAATTAGTGGCTGAGATCTACCTCACCATCCACTATCACAATACCGCTCGCATTCACTCAGCACTGCGTATGGCGCCAAGAGAGTTTGTTGCTCTGAGCAGAGCATAGTATCCTATACTTATAGAATGAGTGTACGAAGAAAGGGGTACCTTCCACTTCTTTATTTTCACATATCCTTGTACAGAAATATTTTGCATTATCTCCCCCTTATACAAGATTGAGGATGTGTTTTTCCCAGTATCTACTTTTACTTTTACAGATTGACCTGATATTTCAATAACCTTCCCAATTCTAAAAATTGAGTTATCAATTATGTATTTCTCCATTAAGGTAAGGTCGTCAGTCATCTTTTTGTGGCAATGAAGTATCTATAAGCCCTTTGCCAACCTCTTTTTCAGGGAGAATAATCTTATCAAAACAGTCTGAAGTTATTGTTTCTAGACTGTACTCTTTTCCACTTTCCGGAATAAGGATTTTTATATTTTTATTTTTAGCATCCGCTTCCAGTTTTAGATAGGTATCACTCGGTTTGGAGCCGTGACTAAATATGTAAATATTCAGAGTAGGATTAGAATTTGCAACTCTCAATGTTAGGTCGTAAATGTGCTCATCCATAAATGAAAAGCCCATCGCGAATAGTACGGTATTATCCTTCTCTAGTTCGTTAGAGAAAATTCTGAGCAAGTCGTAGTAGCGTTGATTTAATAATGTGTCTCCAAACTTTTGTTTAGTTGGATTAACGACCATCAATTTTTTGAAACAATCATAAAATTCAGACACTTTATTATTTTCGACTTCTTTTACTTGTTCCAAGACACTATCCAAATAAATCTCTCTATCAGTTTCTTTCCAAGAAAGAGACCCGTGTAACTTCAGTATATTAAATACAGGTATTTCGGACGTGTTCTCATAATGAAGACTCTTCTTGAAATAAGACTTCTTGAAATTTCCCACATCATATTTAGGATTGAATCTTCCGTTGAAACCATCATTAAAATCGATCTGCAAGGTACCCCAAACGTCGGACACTCATTCTAAATACCAGCAGCTAATTTAGAATGTACCTATGGCAAAGAAAGCATACCGTATTGCTCCTGAGATTAAGGAGCAGATTATCAACCGTATCAAAAACGATGGCATCAGTGTCGCTGAGGCAGCGAAAGAACACGGAGTCAGTACCGTCACTATCTATGCTTGGCTTGGCACCTCTGCAAAAGGAGTGAGTATCATTGAGCACAACAGAGTGAAGAAGGAGAACGGTCTCCTTAAAGCACTCATCGGAGAATTGACGTTTAAACTCTCAAACGGAGAAAAAAGGGGCTCTTGATGAGAGAAAACAAGAGTGCTCTTGCACGCGAGAGCGGTATTGCTCGCAGTACGCTGTACTACGAGCCGAAGCAGGCTCGGAGGGATTGGCACACAAAGCAACTCATCGAAGAAGCTCTGCATAGCCATCCCGCCTATGGGCACAAACGGTTGGCACTCTACCTCAAAGTCAACAAAAAGCGCATTCTGCGTGTGATGAAATTGTTCGGTATCAAACCATATCGGAGGACCGCAAAGAAGCGATTTGTGCTAAAGACAAAAGACAGTATATTCCCGAACTTCTTGCTCCATCAAACTCCCGAGCAGGACGGTGACATCTGGGCGAGTGACTTCACCTACCTCAAGTACCACGGGTACTGGGTATACGTCGCTACCATCCTTGACGTCTATTCCCGAGAGATTGTCGGTGTGTCAGTCCTCACCACCCACAGCACGCAACTCATCATGAATGCACTTCTCTCTGCATTGCATCACAAATCGCCACCTCGTGTCATCCATTCGGATCAAGGCAGCGAGTATGCCTCAAAGGATTATGCGATGCTCGTGGCAACGATCGGCATACAGCAATCTATGTCTCGTCCTGGATGTCCCTGGGAGAATGGCTACCAAGAGTCCTTCTACAAAGGGTTCAAGATTGACCTGGGTGATCCGAACCGATTCGACACGTTAGGTGAATTAGTGGCTGAGATCTACCTCACCATCCACTATCACAATACCGCTCGCATTCACTCAGCACTGCGTATGGCGCCAAGAGAGTTTGTTGCTCTGAGCAGAGCATAGTATCCTATACTTATAGAATGAGTGTACGAAGAAAGGGGTACCTTCCAATCCCTGTATTTTCTAGCGCCTTTTCAGAGAAAATATCTACGTTTGTGGTAAAGACATTAATTTGTTTTGTTAGAATGGAACTCTCCCTCTTTAAAACTATGTGATTAATTTTCTTATAAAAATCTTCATAATTTTTTAGAACTCCATCTTTAACCTTATCAGTAATTTCAGCAACGATTTTTAGGTTTCCAAGCATCGATTTCTCAAAGTATTCCTTCATTAATCTTAAAACTTCAACATCGTTCTTTTCGTTTTCTGCTTTCGTTAGCTTGGTTTCAATTTGGTTGAGAATTTCTAGAAAAGGACTAGACAACCCTGATCCAATTAAGAAATTAATGTTTGCGCTATCTATTGTTTTTTTAATATCTTTTAGTTCTTTCATAGTTGTTTTTCTAGAGATGCCACTATTTTTTCACTTTCCTTATCTAAATCCTTCATTTGTTTCAAAATCTCTTTAGGGCTACGAAGAGCTACCCCATCACCTTTGTTTGGATTCTTCACTGACAGGTCAAAGGTGTTTTGATCAACACTTGAGATATCAACGCTCCATGAATTCTCGCTATCCGCCTTCGTCTTCTGTAGCGCCACAAACTCTGCCAAGTCTGCTTCATTAAGGGGATTGGTCTTGCCGAGGTTGCGCTTTAGATTCAGCTGATAGAACCACACCTTCTTCGTCGGCTTTCCTTTCTCAAAGAAGAGCACGACCGTCTTCACTCCTGCCCCGGCGAAAACACCTCCCGGCAGATCGAGTACGGTATGTAGGTTGCAGTTCTCCAGAAGGAGTTTGCGGAGACTGACAGAAGCATTGTCGGTGTTGGATAGGAATGTATTTTTAATAACAATTCCCGCGCGACCACCAGCTTTGAGTATTTTTATGAAGTGTTGAAGAAATAGAAATGCCGTCTCGCCAGTCTTTATGGGGAAGTTTTGCTGAATCTCTCGCCCAATACCCGCACCAAAAGGAGGGTTGGCTAGAACAATATCGTAGCGGTCTTTTTCTTGAATGTCGTTAATGTTCTGCGCGAGCGTGTTCATATGCCTGATGTTCGGCGCTTCAATACCGTGCAGGATCATATTCATGATGCCGATAATGTAGGCAAGGGATTTTATTTCTTTTCCATAAAACGTCTTGTTCTGAAGTGTCGCCATCTGCGCCGATGACAGCTTGGCTTGATTCTGCGTAAGAAAATTAAACGACTCCACCAAGAATCCTGCCGAGCCACAGGCACCGTCATAGATTGTCTCGCCGATGGTCGGCGCGACTACTTTTACAATGGTTTTAATAAGAGGTCGCGGTGTGTAGTATTCGCCACCATTTCTACCGGCATTTCCCATATTTTTAATTTTTGCCTCGTAGAGGTGCGACAGCTCATGCTTCTCTTCATATAGACGGAAGTGCATCCGATCAACAATATTCAAAATCTCACGCAACTTATAGCCGCTAGAAATCTTATTCTTAAGCTCGCTAAAAATCTCACCAATCTTATATTCAATAGTATTCGGTTCCTCGGCTTTAAATTTTTTCAAATACGGAAATAGCTTTTGATTCACGAAATCATTTAAATCATCACCGTCGAGCGTCTTGTTATGATCTATTTTCCCATCAGCGGTTTTTGGAGCAGCCCAAGTGTTCCAACGATACTGCGGATCAAGAATATAGCTGTATTTTTTGCCTGCTAAGGCCGATTCCGTTTTCTTTGCCTCGTCCAAATCGTCAAGGTATTTCAAAAAGAGAATCCACGATGTCTGCTCGACATAGTCCAGTTCAGTGGCTGAACCAGAATCTGTATGAAGTATTTGGTCTATATTTTTGAATGAATTTTCAAACATAGCTATTTTTCTCCAATTTAAAGTGACCACAGAGTGAGTGGATTTTGTGATTTTAGCACAAAAATGACCTGAAATAAAGCCGTTTCTTATCAACTCAGGGCATCGGACGCTCTGGACTCCTAGAGCGGTCAGCGTCATTCCTTGTGTCTGTATGACACAAACAGCAATTCGGGCACCCTTTAGCGGCATTATGAGGCAGGCCGTCAAACCGGAACCCATCAAGGTTAAATACTGCCTTTATGCAAGAAAAAGTACTTTGGAAGAAGATCGGCAAATTCTTTCCATCGAATCACAAGTGAAAGAAATGACGGACATCGCTTCGCGCGAAAGTCTCGAGATCGTTGAGATCAAGCGCGAATCGCACTCCTCTAAGGAAGTCGGCCAAAGGCCGATATACAACCAACTTCTCGATGATATTCGATGTGGCAAATTCAACGGCATTCTGACGTGGGCACCGGATCGGTTAAGTCGTAACGCCGGAGACCTTGGCGCCGTCGTGGATCTGTTTGACCAAAAGAAGCTCGTTGAGATCCGCACCTATAGTCAGACATTCACAAACAATCCGAACGAGAAATTCATGCTCATGATTCTCGGCTCGCAGGCGAAGCTCGAGAACGATCAAAAAATAATCAATGTGAAGCGCGGACTGCGAGCACGTTGCGAAACGGGATGGCGGCCGAGCGTTGCACCAACCGGATATCTTCCAGAAAAGAATGTCGACAAGAAGTGCCAAGTACGACCTGATCCGAAACGCGCAATTGTAGTGCGTCAGATATTCGAGAAAGTTGGTAACGATGGATGGAGTGGTAGAGATGTATTTCGGTGGCTCAAGAAAATGGGATTCAAGACACGAACCGGCAAAACACTTTCCTTAGGGAATATCTTTCTCCTTCTTCACAACTCCTTCTACTACGGCGAATTTGAATACCCGGTCGAGAGCGGCAATTGGTATCAAGGTAAACATGAGCCACTCATTACGAAGGAATTATTCGACAAAGTACATGAAGCGGTCACTGATCGCTATATCCCCAAGACCGAGAGCAAGGAGTTCGCATTTACGAAACTCATTAAATGCGGATACTGCGGAAGCGGCATCACTGCCGATGAGAAATTCAAGAAACTGAAGAATGGAGGCGCGAATCGCCATGTGTACTATATGTGTACGCGAAGTACAAAAACCGACTGCACGAATCCGGCCATTAACGAGACTGCACTAATCGAAGAACTATCGAAACTGCTTGACACACTCGACCTGGATGAGATTGGTATGCGAGAAAAAATAGAAGAAGAGATCGTGCGATATAACAAATTCCGAATGGGCGTGCTCGGTGCGAAGAAAAAAGATCGTGCACCCGATATCGACATACGTACCTATGCAAAATATTTACTTAAGGACGGTACGATTACGGAAAAGCGAGAACTACTGTCATGCCTTAAAAGTCAGTTGATACTAAAAGACCGAGAAGTAATAATGGGAAACGTTGATCTGAGCAATATCTAGCATCTGGGAATTTCCTTACCAGAAATTTGCTCTATACTCCAGAGATATGAGAAATAACGCCCACGAATCGGAGTCAAAAGAACATCGATTGCAACGTCTTCAAAACGGTCATCCGATTGAAGCTATCGAGACATTACTGAATTCCATCGACAATTTTTTCAATAATGAAATCGAGCTCACGGTCGGACAGGCTCAAACGACACTTCTTTTTCTCGGCATTCATGCCGTCGCCCTGACAATTGCGGAGGTGTTTGTCGACCAAAATGGACTCGATGGATATAAATGGTTCTTGGAGACATATGTCGATGGTGACTCTGAGGATACAAAATTCTCCAAGATCGCCGAAATAATCCACGACTGGCGAAATATTCTCGCGCATCAATGGATAGGATCGTTGGGTCACGATATCATCTACGACTACGGCATGACATCGGGTTGGGAACGACGCGGCGCTGCGTATGCCATTAATCCGAGAATTTATTGTGAACAATACATCGGCGCTTTCGACACAGGAGGAAAAATATGGAAGTACGATAAACTTTTCAACGAACGAGAACTCGAGGATATTAAAAAGCGGATTGTGGGAAAATATAAGCAGAGATAGAACTTATGGATGACAATTGACCTGACCCCCAAATTTCAGACCATGTTCTAGACGGGATTAACCGCTAGAATGACGTCATATGAAGCAATACCGCATCGCTCCTGAGGTGAAGGAACAAATCATTAATCGAATCAAGAACGATGGTGTCACTGTCGCCCAAGCGGCCAAAGAGCATGGTATCCACGAGACCACCATCTATGGCTGGCTTGGTGCGAAAGTGCAAGACGGTACCGCATCTGTTCTTGAGATTGCGAGACTTCGAAAAGAGAATGACGAACTCCTTCGTCTTGTTGGACTCATGACGCTCAAGCTGTCTGAAACCCAAAAAAAGAAGTGAGCAAAGAATCTCCGATTGGTACGCGCACAACAGCGCGTACTCTTGGTATAGCTCGTTCCACCTTCTGGTATCAAAAGAAGAAGCCTGACAAAGACTGGGCACTCAAATGCCGTATTGAAGAAGTCCTTCGAGAGTTTCCTTCGTATGGATACCGGAGAGTTGCCCTGTATCTCAAGGAGAACAAAAAGAAGGTTCAAAGAGTCATGCGACTCTTTGGTATCAAAGCATATCGAAGAAGAGGAAGACGGTGGAGGAAATCAAGGAAACAAGCCGTGGAGTATCCAAATCTCCTGATGCGGATTGTACCCGCCTATCCGCATCAAGCATGGGTCGCTGATTTCACTCATGTGTATTTCAAAGGGAAAGACATTCGTGTGGCAACCACCATGGACGTATACACTCGAAGTGTCGTTGGGCTCGCCATTGGTACGCGAGGTGGAACCGTACTTGTGACGCAGGCATTGTGCGCGGCACTTCTCAACCATCCTCGTCCCACCATCTTTCACAGCGACAACGGAGTGGAATACAATGCCGCATCCTTCCGAGAGATGCTCATCAATTTCGGCATCAGCATCTCTCGCTCAAAAAAGGGCTGTCCGTGGGAGAACGGGTACCAAGAATCGTTCTATGGAAAATTCAAAACTGATCTGGGCGATCCCAATCGCTTCGATACGCTTGGTGAACTTGTTGCTGAAATCTATCAGACAATTCACCGGTACAACACCGTGCGTATACACTCAACACTCAAGATGGCACCGAGAGAGTTTGCGAAATCGCACATCACCCGTACACTATCTTCACTCGTCTAGGAAGTGGTCTGAAGAATAGGGGTCGGTACAATGAGTAGTAGTCGTCCGGCACGTACACAACATCTTTTTCCCCAGCGGCAGCCTCTATCCGCCATAGTTCCGGCGAGCTCTCTGAAAGATTATGTGCAACTAATACATGCAGAAAATTACCAATCATTTGAGGGGTAAGGGCGATCTCTTCTCCTATCTGGATAACTCCACCGATTTTGCTCGTGAAAATCTGATCCCATGATTTCTTTACTACTGCGACCATCGCTTCAGGTCCTAATGGATGTTCCTTAATCAACTTCTCTGTAACAGAAAGCCACTCGTCAGACGGTTTGTCTTTATAGGGCGTCAGGTCATGCATGAGCGTATATTACTTCAAACTGAACCTATTTGACAGGAGGCATGCTCCTCGGAGTCCGAACCTATCTCAAGTTAGCTGCGTTTCCAGGTCTCGAACCAAATGTGAAAAATACGGCGTAAATATTCGAGGTGACTCGGTCACTCGACTTGTCACTAGTGTGTGCTTGGACCCGGGCTCGAACCGGGGACCCCTTCCTCTTCAGGGAAGTGCTCTACCAACTGAGCTATCCAAGCAAACGGCGGGCTACTTCCCCGCTTTATACGAGTTTATCAGCTTTTGCAGATCTGCGGAAGATGGCAAATTGAGCGGGCTTGGGCTTGTGTTTATACCATAGCTCGCCAAAAACTTCGCTATTTCGGGTTGAAGATACTGCTGATAAAAATATAACGGCAAGACAATCATCAGTATCCAGAAGATAACGTTGGAGAAAAAGCTGAGCCACTGATGCCGCCGTATGGCGCGGAGCATTTGGTTATTGTCGCGCGCAAGCGCGTGCGTCTCCTCAAGCAATCGTCGAGTTTCCGGGTCCATATGCTTTTAGTGTAGCATCTCGTCGCGGCGATTTTGGTGCCACTGGCAGGAATCGACTCCTGGGCGCACGGCAAGCAGTTGATGAGCTGAGTCGGCCCACTCGTTTGTGGTCACGAGTCGCTAAGTAAAATGCTCCAAGCATTCGCATTTTGCTAAGCGCTCTCGACCCCGACTCGCCGTCCTCGAAGACTCGGACATGGCTCCGTCAGACACAAAAGCACGGAGAAGCGCAGCAGAGCGCTTCTCCGTGTCTTTTGTGCCCCCTCCAGGAGTCGAACCTGAATCAGCTCGTTAGGAGTGAGCCGTTCTATCCATTGAACTAAAGGGGCCGAAGTAAGTTATACGGCGACACCAAGGGAGGACTGCAACCTTTCCTTGTCGAAGCCGACAATCACTTCTTCGCCCACTAGAATGACCGGCACCCCCATCTGGCCTGACTTTTGAATCATTTCCTGGCGCTTATCGAGGTCGTGCGCAACGTCGTATTCGGTATAGCCGATGCCCTTTTCCTTGAGAAAATCCTTTGTCATTTGGCAGAAATGACAGGTCGGTGTGCTGTAGATGGTAATTGTTTTGTCCATAGTGGATAAAGTTATAGGCGAGTGAGCAGAGTATACCATTTGGAGTTATCCACAGAAACACATCGGGGCGGCTGCCTTGCAGCCGCCCCGAAACTTTACAGCGCGTGAGAACGGGTATTCAGACTCTGTTGGCACAGCTCCCGTATCATGGAAGCTATGTACACGCTCAAACAAATTCCGTCTGAAGTGCAGATTAGAAAGTTTTTGCGGCGAACGTTGTTCGGAAAGAATGTGTTTTGCCCGCTCTGCCGCTCGCGCAGGATTGTGCGGTACGAAGACCGGTACCGGTGTGTTGCCTGCCGCCGAAGGTTCTCGCTCCTCTCGCATACCTGGCTCTCAAACCTCAAGCTTCCGCTCCAGACGTGGTGGATGCTCCTCTGGTGCTGGACGATACGAGAACCCGTCTTGCAGGCCATGGAGCTCACGCATTTGCCTGAACGAACGATACGCCGCTGGTATGCCACCTTTCGTGAGCATTTGCCCCAAGAAGAGCATATTCTCGAGCGTATCGTGCAGATGGACGAGGCATATTTCAAGAACGCAGCTCTCGTGATGGCCAAGCAGAAAGGAACGAGAAAGCTTGCCTATACCGTCATGCACAATCGCTTCCCGAACAAGACGGACGTGATGGACTTTCTCTTTGCCAAAGTGAAGCCGGGGAGCGAGTTGTGGACCGATGGCGGTTCGATATACCGGGGTGTCGGCAAGCGATGGCCGGTCTCCCACAGCAGAGACATTCATTCAAAATTCGAGTTCGAACATACCTCCGAAATCGAAGGCGTGTTCGGCGTATACCGCACCTTTGTGCGGAGGATGTATCATCATCACTGGAGCGAGAACCTCGAGCAATACGTGAGGGAATTCTGCTTCAGATTTTCCTCACCGGAATTGTTCGGAAATCCGCGCACTTACTTATTAAAATCATTAACGCTTGTGCCAACTCGTTCTTAATACCCGTGAGAACGTACCGATTTCATGGGCGATTCGATGCGATCCACAGCGTATCGTATGAGATTTTCACCGAGAAGTTCACAGATCCTCTCTTGACGACAAATTTCCCTTGCGGGTTCTCCTACGCTGACCTGACGTCTATGATTCCTCCGGGCAACACACTGCGGTTTTGTTTTCATGGCTGTAAAAAGCAAGGTACGCTCGATGAGCGTCACCGGAATGCAGATCTCGTGCTCTCCGTAGCACAAAACCAGCAGGTCGTAATATGCTTCGCTCGGATTTGCTCCTTCCGGATCGTTGGTTTCCACTTTCAAAACTAGTCCTGCTTCATTTGCTAGATATCGTAACAGCAACACTACGAAAACAATATTAGCAGGCGCGTAGTACCCCTCATTTTTCCCGTCATTCGCTATTTGAATGAGCTCTTGGATTTCATCCACCTTGTTTCTCCCTCTAAAGAATGCGAACAGGCTTACAGCACGTGTGCCTATTTTCGATAATGCTTGCAAACGCCGCCGCTGTCAAACCGAACGTCGGCCTACTGCAGAAATCTCACTTCATTCGTTTTGTGCGGGTAGCGAGAATCGAACTCGCGTTTATTGCTTGGGAAGCAATCGTTCTGCCACTGAACCATACCCGCAATCAGAACCAATCCAGTATGCGCCGCCACCACGGCGGCGTTGTTGTCGGCGTCGCCGTTGCCGGCGGCACAACCACGATAACCTCTTCGCCGGGCCGCGCAACCCCGAACGCCGTGCGAATGGCGGCGTCTTGTCCTCGGCTCGTGCCAAGCGCGCTTAAGTTTGCCTCAAGCGTCGCCTTGCGCTGTTCAAGCGCCTCATACTGCCCTTTCGCCTCACGCGCCTGCGAAACCGCTATCCGCGCTTTCCCCGCAAGCCCCCAAATCAGCCAGCTAAGCCAGAAGGCCACAAGCAACAAAAATCCTATGAGGAATCCGTTTTGCCACTGTTTCGCGCGCATGCTTTTAGTATACCGCGAGAGGCGGGGTGCGCCGATCTTACTCGCCCGACCGCACCATCTTCATAAACACCTCTTCGGGAATATTTACTTTGCCCGTGCCTCGCTCCAGCATTTTCTTTTTGCCGCGCTTTTGCTTTTGCAATAATTTCAGTTTGCGCGAGACATCGCCGCCGTACAAATATCCCGTCACGTCTTTGCGCATCGCGGAAAGCGAACGCGAGGCAATGATACGGCCGCCGGTTCGGGCTTGAATCTTTGTGACGAACAATTGCTTCGGCAGCAGCCCGTGCAATTTCTCAACCATCTTCTCCGCTTCTTCCTGCACGCGGCGCGCCGCAACGACGCGCGCAAACGCCGGCACCGGCTCTTCCGCGACAAGCACATCAAGCCGCACCACATCAGCTTCCCGCTCGGGAAGAATTTCGTACGAGAGCGACGCATACCCGGAAGAAATGTTTTTGAGCGTGTCGAAAAAGCCGCGCATGAGTTCGCGAAGCGGCATCTCGACAATCATCTCGATGCGGCCGTCGTGGAATGTTTCGGTCGAAAGTGTTTGTGCTTCGTGCTCGTAGAGCAATTGTATGAGCGAACTCACCGAATCGGGCGGCGTGATGATGACGACCTTCGCCCACGGTTCTTCGATTTTTAGTATGTCGCCGTGTTCCGGAAATTTTGCGGGCGTGTACACAATCTCGCGCACGCCGTTTGTGCGCGTCACGACGTACGAAATGGTCGGAATGGTGACGATAAGCGAGAGATTGAATTCGCGTTTCAATCGCTCGGTGATGATTTCAAGATGCAGCAGTCCGAGAAAACCGCACCGGAATCCCCTGCCGAGCACGCCCGAGGATTCCTCCTCAAACGATAGCGACGAGTCGGAAAGGCGCAATCGCTCGAGCGAGTGGCGCAAAAGTGGAAGGTCATCCTGACTTTCGGGGTACACGGACGCCCACACGACCGGCCGCGGCCGTTCGTAGCCCGGAAGCGCGGGCAGTGCGCCCTTTGCCGCGCCGATAGTATCGCCGACGGCGACGACGCCCGGTTCCTTGATGCCGGTCACGATGTAGCCGATTTCTCCGGCGGAAAGCGATTCGGAGGGCGTTTCTCCCGGCGTGAAAATTCCCGTTTCAAGCGAGATGAAGTCCTTGTCTGCGGCGCGAAACGCAAGCGATTGTCCCTTTTTGAAAATGCCGTCGAACACGCGCATGTACACGATGACGCCGCGATGCGCGGAATACGAAAAGTCGAAAATGAGACCGCGCGGCTCGTCGGTGTGAACCTGCGCAGTCGTCGCATCGTGCGGAGGCGGGACGCGCTCAATGATGGCTTGAAGCAGCTTGTCGACGCCTTCCCCGCTTTTGCCGGAAACCGCGAGCACATCATCGGCAGAGACCCCGACCAGCTGTGCAAGTTCATTCTTCACTTCCTGCACGCGCGCGGAGGGCGAATCGATTTTTGAAACGACGGGAATGATGGTGCACTGCTGGGCGCGCGCGGCGGCGAAGGTGGTCAAGGTCTGCGCCTGAACGCCTTGCGTCGAATCGACCAAAAGGAGCACGCCTTCGACCGCATGGAGCGCGCGCGAGACCTCGTACGAAAAATCAATATGTCCAGGAGTGTCGATGAGGTTCAGCGTGAATTCGCCGTACTGCATTCGCACCGGCTGCATTTTGATGGTAATACCGCGTTCGCGTTCAAGGTCCATGCGGTCGAGCACCTGGTCGCGCATCAGACGCGCAGGAATCGTTCCCGTGCGTTCGAGCAGACGGTCGGCCAGCGTCGATTTGCCGTGGTCGACGTGCGCGATGATTGAAAAGTTGCGGATGTTTTTCTGGTTCACGGTTGTAATGGTTCTTCCGCTGAGGGCGACAAAACCGCGGTAGGCATTCTTCGCTGTGCAAGCTTATCAAACGCAACGACCATTGCGCCAAACTCCCTATTTTTTACGAGCACGAGCGCAAGCGCGGAAACCGCAAGGCCGACGATTCCCGCAAGGAGTCCCTGCGTAAAAACGGCGAGCAGCGTCGTCAGCGGCGCGATGCCGCCGAGAAGCGCAAGTGTCGCGTACGCCGCCGTGCCGCCCGCAATTGCGGCGATGCAGCCGTCAATAAACGGCCGCCACAACATTCGCCCGAGCTGCGCTGCCGTGCTGCGAAGCGCAAACAAAGAGAGAAAGACGAGAAAAATTTGTCCGAGCGTGGATGCAAGCGCAAGAAGCAAAATGTTTGTGCCCGGAACATCGCCGACGCGAAGATAATCCGCAAGCGGCAACGACAGCTGCGCCGGATTCATATTGAGGAAACAGATTGCCAGAAGCACGGTCAATGTTCCGCCGATAAGCTGATACAGGAGCGGCCGCCATGATTGCCGCGCGGCATACAACGCGCGGGAAAAAAGCAGCACCAATCCCTGCGCAACCAAGCCGGCGGCAAACACAATAAGCAGCGCGGCGGTGAGCCGCGTCGCATTCCAATCGAATGCGCCGCTGCCGAGAATCACGCGAACGATATGCGCGCGAAGCACGGCGATGAGTCCGATGAAAACGAGCGACCAAAGAATGATGTGCCGCGAAGCCGCTGAAAGAATCTGCGTGAATTCCGCGCGTTTTTCGAGCGCGCTAGCTTCGGAAAGCGCGGGAAATGTCGCAATCGCGTACGATGAACCGATGAGCGCGAGCGGCACCGCCTCGAGATTGCCCGCGAGTGTAAAGACGGAAACGGCGCCGGTTCCGACTCTCGAAGCGAGGGCGGTGAGAACAAGCGCCGTAATCGAGCTCATGCCGAGCGCAAGAGAACGCGGCACCGAACTCCGTATCACCGGCATCATGCGCGCAAAGCGCGGGATGCGAAGCTTCGGCGTAACTCCCGCCTCGGCGATAATCGGAAGATTGACCGCAAGATGCGCGACCGCTCCCGCGATTACGCCGATGCCGATGCCGACCAGTCCGAAATACGGATAGAGGAAAACGGTGCCGAGGATAATGCCGAGGTTATAGAGCACCGGCGACATCGCAAACAGCACGAATCGCCGGTGCACTTGCGTGACGCTTCCGAGCACGCCCGATAGGCCAAGCAAAATCGGCTGCAAGAGAAGCAGTCGCGCAAGCATGATGAACGAGCCCTGCTGCGGCGAGGCGCTTAAGCTCGGATACAGAAACGCGAGGAATTGCGGCATGAACACGGCGAAGAGAAAACAGATGGCGCCGCCGGCAACCAATAAGAACGTTGCCGATTCGGAGAGTAATTCTTTCGTCGATTCTTTATCCATGCCGGCGATACGCGGAATGATGACATACGCGCTCACAAGCGACGAAACGAGCGCAAACACGAGGTCGGGCACGCGAAATGCCGCATAGTAGAGGTCGAGCGTCTGCCCTGCCCCAAAGGCGTGCGCAAATGTCCGGTCGCGCAAAAGCGCGAGAATTTGGGATGCGAGCGTCAATGCTGCAAGCAGATACGCGGCCTGATGCAGGCCGCGTATCGGTGCAGCAATGCGTTCGAAAATACGTCGAACCATTGCCCTATAATACCCTAATTTACTAAGGCGTTACAGGTGTCGAAGACGCTACGGAGAGCAGATTTGCCGGGAACGGATCCTTGCCCGCCTGAAGCGCCGCAAGCTGAGTCGCAACGGACTTGGCGTTGTCAGCCGACATCGCGGAAACCGCCTGAATCTGCTGTGTGGCGTCCGAATAGTCGCCATTTTTCGCATAGATAGCTGCGAGGAAGTAGCGCGCATTTGCGAACTGAGGATTCGCGGCAACCGAGCCCTGAAGAGCTTTTTCGGCGGTCGCGTAGTCACCCGAAGCTGCACTCAAGAGTCCGACCTGGAACAGAATGTTCGGGTCGTTCGGTGTGAAGTACGCTGCGGCAAGCGCTGCCGTAAGGGCATCCTTCAGGTTGCCGTCCTGAACTTCAAGCTGCGAAAGAAGGAAGATGGCTGCCGTGTAGTCCGGTTTGAGTTGAATTGCCGTCTTTAGGTCCGCCTCGGCCGACTTTGTATCCTTATTTACGATATCGAGCTGAGCGAGGATATACGGAATCTGAGGATTGGTCGGATTGAGCGTTTCGGCCTTTTTGTATGCAGTAGCCGCGGCGCTGTATGCGCCGGAAACTCCTATCGGAACCGCTTGTCCGTAGAGATTTCCAAGTGCGAGCCAGTTCTGATAATCATTCGGCGCGTATCGGGTTGCCGTAAGCGCAGCCGTGATGCCCGCGGAAAGTTCGTTCTGGAACTGCTGTTGCGCAGCTGCCGCCGGAAGCGTCGATGACGAAGCAATCTGACTGAGATGCGCGGTTGCGACACCCGCTTCAACCTGGTACGCGGCCGCGTTCGGAGCAAATGCAACCGCATTCTGCGCCGACTGTTCGGCAAGCGCATAATTGCCGGCCGCAAATGCGGTGCTGGCATCGGCAAGCTCCTTGACTGCGATATAGCGTCCGACAAGCGCATATGCGGCAACCACCGACGCAAGAAGAAGGATTGTGAGCGAGAAGACAATCACGAAGCCAAGCCGCGGACTTCTCGAGAAGACAATGCCCCACTGCTTTCCGTTTGCCGCATATCGCGTCGTAGAGACGAACAGGCCCGCAAAGACGAATGCCAGACCGAGAATCACGACATTCGGCAGGTCAAACACCGCAATGGTGAAAAGATACACCGATGCGAGGAAAGACAGTATCGAGACATATTGGACATATGCGTCCTTCGATGACCGGAAAATCAGTGTGCGCAGGCCAAGCACCAGGAACAGACCGAAGAAGGCCAGCCACGCAAGAATTCCCAGGATGCCGATAGTAGCAAAGGATGTCGGAATGAAGCCGATGCCCGAGGTAAAGTCAACATCCCAGAATACCGTCGTGTTGAGGGAAGGATCGCGATATTTGAGCCAGTCGGCGCCAAACGTGCTCGGACCGGTTCCGAAAATCGGCGACGTGCCATACACCGAATGCGCGACCGAGAATGTCGACTGCCAGGACGGCCGGATATTCAAGATAGTTATGTGCAGCGAGCTTGCAAGGGCATTGCCGAGCGTGCTCCCAATAAGGAAGAAGAGCGAGATAGCAAGCACCGTAAGCGGGAATACGAGAGAACGCGTGCCCCCGCCCGCTTCAACCGGCGATTCTTCTTCAAGAACAACCGAGTCGTCGATATCGGCATCGGCGCCTTTCGAACCGCGGCGCATGACCGACTCGACGAAGAGTCCGAGCGATACAATTGCAAGAAGAACCCAAACAAGCGTTGAATTCTGAACTGCCAGAAGGAAAAGCGAAATTGCACCCGCGACGATAAGCAACGTCTTTGTGCGCTGTGACAGTTTCGTGAACCGAACCGAGACAAGCGTGGCGATAACTCCAAGGCCGAGGAACGACGCCAAGTCCCCGGAGGAACCCAGGAAGGAAAACGCCGGGGAGACGAAATTCGGAGCGAACTGACCGACTAGAATCACGAGAAGTTGAAGCAGCGCAACGAGGCCGAACGTATACGCGCCGACGCTAAGAAACGTTCGGTAGTGTTCGGGACGGCGGATTGTGAGCGCCGAAAGCGTCCCGACGGTCGCCACGATGAGCAGAGCGCCGAGCGTATCCGGTTCAAGCGCGGTGCCCCATAACGCATTCGAGAAAGAAACGCCCGAGAAAACGGACGAGAATGCATACGCAAGCACCGGCAACCAAATTGCCCCGAGAAGAACTAACGGCGGAAAGACGGCATTCCCGCGCGCAAGACGTGCAAATATGTATATTACAAGCGTAACAAGCGCACCGGCCGCAAGAAGGAAGGTCTTGCTTGTCGTAATAGCGACTGAAATGCCCGGTGTAAATATTAAGAGAACGGCTACTAACGTAATAATGAGCGCAAGTGCGCTGACGGTATCGAGCGAACGGCGCGACGTTGCATGCGCTGAATCACCTGTCTGTTGCGGGGGCATATAAATTATTTGATGCTACTGAATGATAATAGAGTCCAGTATACCGCGTACGGACGTTTGTCTAGTCCTTCATCCACAACCAATAATTGTGGTATAATGAGAGAGGACCGGGTCAGACGATTGCGCCAAGCACCTTAAAGATGCTCGGCGAGGAAAGTCCGAACATATCCGCGCATCGTAATGATGCGACAGGAGCAAGGTAGCGGGTAACGCCCGTCGTCCGCAAGGATAGAGGTGCTCACAGAGACGCTTGTACGCGAAAGCGCACGGGCATCCCGCCATCGAGCGGGATGAGCTCTTTAGGTGACTAAAGAGGTGCAACGAACAAATCCTTACCCGTATGCAAGGCCGTGTCTTAAAATATGCTTTCGCGAACATGCGAAGCATGTTTTAGGGAGTGCCGCTTGAGGCGTCGAGTAATCGGCGTCCCAGATAAATAATCGTCGCTCTCCAGCACCAACTTTGTCATTGTGTCCGGATTGACACAAACCAAACGATGGCAAAGTTGGTGCTGGACGAGACAGAATTCGGCTTATCGACCCGGTCTTCGAAAATGCAAAAACCCGCGCTCCTGCGCGGGTTTTTGCTATCAAACCGGTAAACTACACGATTTCACACGTGCCGCCGGCGCACGCGAGCTCCCTCTTCATATCCGTTTCGTCCTGCCGCTCGTACCCGTACAATTGCGCGAAATCGATGTTCGGGAACCGGGACAAACGTTCCTCATATTCCTCTTTTGTAATCGTCTCGTACGGCGCAAGGCGATACACGTGATTTGAGCGCGGAAGGAATGAAAGTCCGCCGATGATGTCCCAATTCTTTTGGACCCAATCGACGACGCTAATCCACTCATCCTCGCCGACCGAGATGGTCGCGGAAGGATTGTGCTCGGTGAAATTGAGCTTCACGCGCTTCCAGTATTCGAGCTGTTCGAGCGCCGAGAAATTATCCTTGAAATGCGCGCTTTTCGACTGATCCGGCGACTTCACCGGGAACTCAAGCACGAAGGTATTCGCTTCCTCGACCGACTGCCCCACTTCCGGGTAGTACGGCACGCCCTGGTCGCGGACCATTTTGAAGAGCGAATCGGTCGCGCTGATGCGCACGCGGCGAATATAGTACGGCGCGTGGCGCGGATGTATGCCGGAAGAACAATTAAATGTCTGCGACACGGTGCCGGACGGCTTTACCGCCGTCACCGACGTCGACGCCGAAATGCCGAAGCGCTTCGCATAGGATGCGTTCGTCTTTACCGCCGTATCACGAACCTTGCGCATAGTCGCTTCATCGCGGGCGACCGGAGAATCCCACTGCCCCGTTATCGAAACGCCGAGAAGCCGTTCTTCCGCGCAGTGCTCGGACCATTCCTTTGAGATATAGCCGAACTTTGTCAAACTCGACTGGTAGGTGCCGAGAATCGCCGCAAGCCGCGCCTTCCGGAGAAGCGACGCTTCCGTATCGTTTGCGCGCGCGATGACTTCCGAAAGATTGCAGAACTGTTTCGATTGCAGAATGATTTCGGCGCAAGGATTCGTGCCGATCGGTCCGTGCACGACGCCGTCTTCGCCGAGGAAACCGATTTTCTTAAAATGCTCGGCGCGGCGCTTCGGGAACGTCACGGCAAGAGAACCGCGATTGAAGATGCCGCGTTCGCCGGCGCCGCTTTTCATGAGCGCAACCCATTCGTCCATGAGCTGCGCATTGGTCGGCTGCGTTTCGTACACGGCGGAATTGTTCGCAACCGAGCGATGCGGGTCAGTCATGTAGAATTGCCCTTTCTTTGCATCGCGCATCTCCACGTCATCAAGGTCGGAAAGCGAAATCATCGCGGTGCGGCGCACGCCGCCCGCAACGACACATTCGCCGATTTTGCAGATGATGTCGTGCGCATCGATGGTTCGCAGGCGGCGTCCCTGGCGAGTGAGAATGCGCTCGCGGGCGAAACCGAGCAGGGAGCGAAGCGGCTCGGGGCCCGATGCCTTGCCGCCCATCACCTTCAAGCGCACTCCCGCGGGACGAATCTGCGAGAAATCAAAAGAAATGTCTTTGCCCGAGTACCATGTCTTCAAACCGAGCGTAAGCGCATCGCACCATCCCTCTTTCGAGTCGGCGATGACATGCGTCGGAAGCTTTTCGCCGCGCTGTTTTCCAATCTGCGGCAGCTGCTCGACGTTCTGGCTTTCGATTGCAAATCCGACGCCGACACCCTGCATCGAGAGGTACATGATTTCCGCAAAATCCTCGAGCTTGGTCGGAGCGATAAAACTGCAGTTATAGGCGCAAGTGTTGCAGCGGCGCGCGGCTTCGCCCGAAAATTGCATGAGGCGCATCGAGGGCATGACTTCCTGTTTCAAAATGCCCATGCGCACTTCCGCATACTCTTTATCGGTGAGTTTGTTGCCGAGGTTTTCGCGCATAAAACTCATATAGCGGTCAACGGTTTCAACCCACGTTTCGCGACGCCCTTCCGCCGGAATCCATTTCGCATAGGTGCGCAAATACACGAATTCGCCGAGCGGATTTCCCTCGAAATATTTCTTGCTTTCGTCTGCGAGCTTCTTCACGTGCGCCGGCACCTCGACGCGCGATGCGCGCAACTGCGCCCGTTTGTCGCGATACAAAATGTACGACTTCGCCGTTTTTACGAAGTCGTTCAGAATGAGATACTTCTCGACCGAGTCCTGAATCCCTTCGACGGTCGGCAGAAAGTTTTTGTATTTTTTCGCGAAACGTCCGAGTTCGCCGACAACCTGGTGCGCGATAAGTCCCGCATCGGCTTGCGTGCCTTCTCCGGAAGCCGCCATCGCCTTCCAAATCGCAGTAACGATTTTGTCGAAATCAAACGCAACGAGCCGCCCATCGCGCTTTTCAATTTGCGGAAGGTACTCGCGATACCGAAGCGTGTCTTTCGAAACGGGCGGTTGCACAACTTTCGGAGCATGAACGACTGCCGATGCTTTCGTGCGAACGGCTGCTTTCGCGTTTTTTGACATGAGGCGTGGCGGTTATCGGCAAACGCTAATAAAATTTTCCGTTGACATCAGTTTACTCCCGCTCCTCCCAAACTCATACTGTGGACAGCGTTATTGCGAAACAGTCGGAAGATTTTTCAACAAAAGCGGCGTGCCGGTCGCAATCGAGTGGGCGGCGGAAAATCCGGCAGCCGTCTCAAGGACATACCGAGCGGGCGCGCTCGGATAAAAGACATTCGGATAGGAGGAGGTCGCCACGTTTGCGGCGATATATACGACATGTCCTTGAGCATCGAGCCAAAGCATATCGAGCGGTATGAGGGTATCTTTCATCCAGAAACCGTAATATCCATCCTGCGGGAAGACAAAGAGCATGGCGTCATCCGGCGCCAGCGTGCTGCGGCCGCCAAGCCCTCTCTCTCGTTCCGCTTCGGTCATCGCATACTCCAAATTCAAGGACACTCCGCCAAACTGCGCGGCATGGGTTTGCGCCGTCGAACTCGCAGACCCCGTCGAAAAGTTCTGCGGAATTGTCCTATAGAAAAAAACGGCTGCGAGAAGAATGGCCGCCAAAAGAATCCAGAGATATTTCCGTTGCGGCATGCATTCATTTTAGCCGACTTTCGCCAAAGCGCGAAATGCAAATCGGACCGTTTCCGGTGCTATGCTAGCGGCAGTCGAACCAGTTTCTATTATTCGTTGCAAAATCACACTTGTATGGATACAACTTCGGTTCTTGCAGAGGTGCTCGGTATTATTTTTACCGTCGCAGGTCTCTCGCTTCTCATCAACAGGAAAAGCGCGTCGGGGCTCCTCGATGAATTGTCCCGCAGCCATGGCCTTCTTTGGTTCGGCGGATTTATAGCCCTGCTTTTCGGTTCCGTGCTCGTTGCGGTCCACAATTCCTGGAACTCCGAACTGGAGTCGCTCGTCTCGATTATCGGCTGGCTCGCCCTGCTCAAGGGGGCATGGATACTTGTGCTCCCGGATTCTTCCGTCTCGCTTTATAAAAAATCGAATACCGCCGGCGTTATCGCTTTTTCCGGATTCATCGCGCTGCTGTTGGGTTTGATTCTTCTCTACGAAGCGGTAATCGTGTAGAAAATTCATCGGGTCTTCAGCGGCTCGTTTGTATAGTTGCCCCGGAAGTTGCGACGGTGAAAAGCGTCTTGCGCGCCACTGTCTCTTCTAATCGAAAAATCGATTACTGGCAATTGTAGTGTAACTAGATTGCTGTATGGCAAATACGTGTATGGTCTAGCCGAGGGGGTCGTCTTCTTTTTTAAAAGAAAGACGACCCCCTCGGCATATAGGCACATGCCCGTATGCTCGCCGAATGAATGATTCGGTATCTCGATTCACGCTCCTTTAATGGCATACGCGCCATACTGTCTGTTCTCGCAACAAGACCGCTTTGTGTGCCCACCAAACACTCGAGAACATCGCAAAATTTGCGAGTTACCAGCTAACTTACAAACGCGTATGACGAAAAATATATTTCGCAGAATGCTGTTGCACGCCGGAGGATTGCTCCCTCTTGCGGCAATAACGTTCGCCGGCGGCGTAATTCTGCCGCTTTCGGCAGAGGCGCAGGAGGCATCTTCGACGCCGCCGGTTATCTCGGCAATCTTCGCGGTTCCGGCTGACACTTCTGCTACGGTCACGTGGACCACCGACCAAGCCGCAACGACGCAGGTTGCGTACGGAACCACGACGAGTTACGGCGCATCGAGCACACTCGACATGACGGACGTTACAAGCCATTCGGTCTCACTGACGTCTCTTACGCCCGGAACGTTGTATTACTTCCAGGTGCTGTCGGGAAATGCGTCGAGCACGCTGGCAACATCATCGGATGAGACGTTCACGACAACGGGAACATCGCCGACGGTAAACAGTCCGCCCGTCATTTCCGGAATCATAGCGACTGCGACCGACACTGCCGCAACGATTGCATGGACCACCGACCAGCCGTCGAGCTCCGAGGTCGCATTCGGAACCACGACGGCGTATGACAACTACTCCGCGCTCGACAACGCCGACGTTACGAGCCATTCGGTCTCACTGACGTCTCTTACGCCCGGAACGTTGTATCACTTCCAGGTGCTGTCGGGAAATGCGTCGGGAACGCTTGCGACCTCGTCGGATGGAACGTTCGTGACAACCGAGGAGACGGCAACAACGACAACGGCTGCCCCCGTGATTTCGGGAATCGCCGCGAAACCTGCGGATACGACCGCGGTCATCGCGTGGACCACCGACCAAGCGGCAACGTCGCAAGTCACCTACGGCACGACAACGGCTTACGGCTTTTCGAGCACGCTCGACCCGGCCGATGTCACGAACCATTCGGTGACACTTGCCGATCTCGTGCCTAATACGGCGTATCACTACGAAGTATGGTCGGCAGATGCGTCGGGAACGCTTGCGACGTCGTCGGATCAGACGTTCATGACAACCGTGACGACGGTGACGCCGCCGGCAACTTCGACACCGGACCTCGCAACCTTACAGAGCGAAATCAGAGACCTGCAAAACCGCGTGCGGGCGCTTGAACGGGAATTGTCGTCGCTCTCCGGATTCGGCGGCGGGGGCAACAGATCCGGACAACAGCAACAAGGAGGGATCCGCAACACAACTGACCGGCACGGTTCCGGAAACGGATGGAATAATTAATCGGGGATTTGATTAGAGTGCAACGAGAGCGCACCGCCCCTACGGGGCGGTGCGCTCTCGTCCTATCGACATCTATGCTCTACGCCGGCTTCGCATACTGAAGCAGTTCCTGGATATCCTTCACACTTGCGGGCTTCGTGAGATGGTAGTCGAAGCCCGCCTTTATGGCCTTATCTTTATCTTCCTTCTGTCCATACCCGCTAAGGGCGATGAGCAAAAGCGCCGGACCGGACATCTCGCGCAAACGCTTTGCAACTTCATACCCGTCGATGTCGGGAAGTCCGATATCCAAAATAAGAACCTCGGGGCGATGCTCCCGCACATAGTCAATAGCGCCTTCGCCCGTGTGAACGACTTCTACGATATGTCCGTCGTGCTCCAGCAGCTTCTGCAGAACGTGCGCGGCAACCTCGTTGTCATCGACGACGAGAATGTCATATATGGCCCCGGCACGCCGGACATCTTGTCTGTGTTCGTCCGCACCGCGTTTCGATTTCACCCCTATCGGCAGCGGCGCCGTCTGAAGCACCGGCAAGAAAACACTGAACACGCTTCCCTTTCCTTCCCCTTCGCTTGCGACGGAAACACTGCCGCCGTGAAGTTCGGCGAGCTGTTTGGTGAGCGCCAAACCGAGGCCGAGGCCGACTCCCATCGACGATTCGTTCAGCTGTACGAACGGTTCGAAAATCTTTCTGAGCAGACGCGGCTCGATGCCGATGCCCGTGTCCGCGACTTGCACGCGTGCCGCCGATTTCTCCATCCGGCAGACGACGGAGATTTTTCCGCCATTATTCGTATACTTCGCCGCATTGGTCAAGATGTTGACGAATATTTGAGTAAGCCGAACCGAATCTCCGTACAACCATATCGATTTCTTGGGCAACGAAACCGAGAGATTGTGTCCGCGCTCCTTCATGAGCGGCTGGACCGTCTCAAGCGAGTTGTTCAAAATCTGCTGCAATTCGACCACGTCTTTCTGGAGTTTCAGTTTTTTGTGCAGAATGCGCGTCGTGTCGAGCAGGTCGTCGAGCAGGCGTTCGATGATGTGGACCTGCACGTCGATTATCTCGAAATATTTGGCATTTTCGGGACGCACCCCGTTTATCTTCGCAAGCTCGATAGCGCTGACAATCGGAGCGAGCGGATTGCGCAACTCGTGCGCCAAGACCGAGAGGAAATCGCTCTTTGCCTGGTCCTCGGACGAAATCTTCTCGACCGTGTGCTCAAGCGTATCGACATGCTCCTCGAGCGAACGCTGCATTTGCCGCCGCTCTTCGACGGTGGCCGTAAAAACGAAAAAGATTATGGAAACGGTGGCGACGAAAATCTGTCCGACGAAAAGATTTTCAATGACCGTTCCCTGCGGAAAAAGTCCGTGTCCGGAAAGCGTGCTCGAAAGCGTGAACAGGGCGGTGACGAGGTTTGCGAGCGTGAGGCCGCGTATGCCGGTGCGAAGCGATATCCACAAAAGCGGTATGAAAATGTACACCAGCGGCAATTGCTGCAGCTGCGCAAAGGGGCTGAAAAAAGCCAAGCTTTCGGAAAGAACGAGCAGAACAAACGCTCCCGCCTCCTCGACGATTTTCCGCGGAGTCCTGGTGAAAAACGGTTTCGCAATCCATCGAAAAAGAAACGGCGCGAGTACAAGCACGGCGAGAACATTGCTCAACCACCACGCCATCCAAATCTGCGGCACGTCCGAAAGCCGGACAATGCCCCCTAAAACCAAACTCGCGCTCCCAAACGTTGCTCCGAGTATCGGAACCGTTGCTCCCGTTGCGATGAGTCCGAGCGCGTCGCGCACCCGCTCGAACAGAGGATTGAGGGACAGCAAACCGCGCAAGACGAATGCGCCGGCCAAAACTTCGAAGGTGCTCCCGAGCGCTATGCCGGCCGCCACAAACGGCGGCGCTCCGATAATCGTATCGATCAGGAACGTACCGAGTAAAATTCCCGGCCACAGGTCATATCCCCAAAAAAAGAGCGCGGCAAGACCGATGGCCGCGGTAAGGGGCCAGATAAAGTCACCGAACCCGCCCACCGGATAAAAATTCAGTCCGATTCTTATTGTCGCAAAATAGGTCAGACACAGCAGCCCGCACAGGAGCACTATCCGCCAAGCATACCGAAGGCGAGAGTCGAAAAGAGAGGCATTTTGCGACATGTCCCCCATATTGCGGTAAGTATACCGTATGTGGTTTTGCATTCTAGGCGGCCGCGAGGATAGTGTCGATGGACGCAATCGGCCTGTCGGCGTGCGCGCGAAGCGCCTCCCGGAACCTCGCGACCCGCTCCGGATGGCATTTTTCGATATGGCTCAGCAGCTTGATGCGATTCATCAACTCGCGGCCTTCGTCGCCCTGCATTTGATGTCCGCATGCGCCGCAAGTCATAAGAAATTTCATAGCGCGCATTTTACACGCATGGCTCTGATATTTGCATGAAAGAAAAACCGTCCCGCAAGCGGAACGGTTTTTCTTGCGCTACGCGGTGGCGAACGAAGGAATTAGCTCCGTCTCAATCATGCGGTGCACATCCTTCACGCTTGGCACCGGACCGCTTCCCTCGTGCATCTCCTGCCAATGCTTCTGCACTGCCCGCTCGTTCATCATTTTTTTCATCTTCGCTTCCGCCTCCCACTGGCTCGAAGCGTCGACCGTCATGACGTGTCCGCACGTGCAAGTCATTTCGTACGTTTCCATACCGGATATCTATTACTGCTAATACTGCGCATCATACCGACAGGTCTCTGAAGATAGCGTGATACGCGCGTCTTCCGCGCGCTATGCCGGACTTTCTCCGCGTATAAGCCGAATAAGAATCATGATGACGGCGACTACGAGCAGGATATGAATGAATCCGCCGAGCGTATACGCCGTAGCAAGACCGAGGAGCCAGAGAACAATGAGTATCGCGGCAATGGTGTACAGCATGTTCGTGATGGTTAGAAATAATCCCTATTGTTTCGCATGGTGCATGTGGCGTCAGTGAAGCGCGCTTGCGGAGAGGTGTGTTTTTCGGTACCTTCGAGTCAGATTACTCTCGTTCCTTAAAAGGAGGTCCCTATGAACGGGCCTAAGATAGCAGCCAAGTTCGGCGGGTCCTCGGTCGCCGGACCCGAAGAAGTCGCCAAGGTGCGTCAAATCGTTTACGACTGGAAAATCCAATGTGTAGTCGTCTCGGCCCCCGGACAACTGAGAAAAAACGGGCAAAAAGTCACCGACATGCTCTATAGGATTCACCGAGGCCGCCTGTCGGAAGCCGAAATCAGGAGCATCTTCGTTGACATCGAAAAACGATACCGCAAGATCATTTCCGGTCTGCGTCTGTCGCCGAATCTGCTCGATTTGGATTTGAAAGAGCTTCGACGGCTCGCTTTCAAGCCGGACTGTTCCGTCGATCATTTCGTCAGCAGAGGCGAGTATCTGAACGCCATCGTCATGGCGGAGGTGCTTGGGTATAAGTGCATCGACGCGGTGGACTTTGTCAGCTTCAAAGACGGCGAGCTCGACATGGAGGAAACACGGTGGCGCTGGAACGCTCTCGATTTGAAGGATGCGAAGTGCGTCATTCCGGGTTTCTATGGCGCAAATCCCGACGGGACGATTAAAACATTCACCCGCGGGGGCTCGGACCTCACGGGTGCGATTGTCGCGGCACTCATAGGCGCGGACGTATATCAGAATTGGACGGATGTCCCGGGCCTTCTCGGCGCGCCCCCTCGGATAGTCCCGCATGCAAAGCAAGTTCGCGAAGTCACCTTTAAAGAGATTCGAGAGCTTGCATACAGCGGAGCGGAAGTATTCCATCCGCTTGCAATGGCTCCTTTGAGGGAGGCCGGCATTCCCGTAAATTTGCGAAGCACGAACTGTCCTGACGGGCGACTGGTCTTTTGAATTCGAACGTTTGATACATTGAGCGAATGAAAAAACCTCCGGCGGTGCGCACTTCACAAGGTCCGAACGAGACGAAATACAGATACTGTTAGCGAAGGGATACTCTTTGCAAGATGTCGGAGATGCACTCGACCGACCGAAGAGTGTCATATGGTACGAGACGCAAAAGAAGAGGAAGGGACGGCCGTATGATGCTGCATATGCGCATCACATTTCATACGTACGAAGGAAATACAGCCGAGCGGTCGGCAAGATGATTGCTCTCGACCCGAAGCTCCGGAAGTTCATCGAGGCGCATCTCTTCGACGATCAGTCGCCCGAAAACATCTCACTTCGATTGAAGCGGATCGAGAAGGATATCGGATATGCTTCATCCTCGGCTATACGCCGATATATCAAGAGCCCGTATGGCAGACGGATCGAGTCGCATCGAGCAAAGGTATTCAAGAAGAGGCGACGCTCTCGGCCATCGAAACCACACATTGCCGACAAGCGCCTGATCGACAAACGACCGAGCAAAATCAACAAGCGATGGGGATTGGGTCACATGGAGGGCGACTTCATCGTGTCGGGCAAGAGCGGTCAAGGCATCATTCTTGGTCTGCGGGATCGCAGGGTGCGCAAAAACCTGCTGGAGCGGATCCTGCCAGTGTCAGTGCGAAACGTGGAGCGAGCGCTTCGCAGAATGAAAAAGCGGTATCCCGAGATGCAGACCATCACATTCGACAACGATATTCTCTTTCTCGAACACAAACGGCTAGAGAAGGTGCTTGGGGTGAAGATATATTTCTGTCATGTGCATGCGCCATGGGAGAAGCCATCAATCGAGAATCTGAACAAGGACTTGCGGCGGTACATCCCGAAAAGCTCGGATATTTCAAAGTATTCAAAAAGATTTGTGCAGAAACTCGAAGCAAAGATGAATCGCCGCTTCATGGATGTGCTCGGTTCACTCACGCCAGATGAGGCGTATGCTGCGGAAAAGAAACAACGCGCTCAGAGGAGCGCAAAAAACCGTCGTTCGAATTGAGGGGTTTGGGTGCCACGACGAAGGCACGTGGATTGTACCAGATGAAAAAGCCCGGCCGAGAACGCCGGGAACAATCGCCGGCATCGCGGGACGCAAAGGATTCATGGCGTTAACAGTGTCGAAGTTCGCAATGAACGAATTGAGCGGATTCTTGAGAGACGCTTGCGATGTGTTTTTGGAATATGGAGTAAATCTCGAACACATTCCGACGAGCATCGATGACGCGAGTTTCGTGGTGAGCAGCGAGAGTTTAAACGGCAAACTCGAGGTCGTTCTGTCGGGCCTTAAAAACAAACTCAACCCCGACACTATCAAAGTCGAACCTCCCCTGTCTCTCATCTGCGTCGTTGGAAATACGATGTCGCACACGCCGGGTGTCGCTGGCAAGGTTTTCAAAGACGCTCTCGCGGCGCGCGGCATAAACGTACGGCTGATTATTCAGGGAGGAAGCGAACGCAACATCACCATCGGAGTCGATGAGGACGATCTTGAGGAGGCAATTCGCGCAATCTACGAAGTATTCGCATAACGCCAAGCACATTCAAACTGCCCCGCCGCAAACGGGGCAGTTTTTATGCCGCCGCGTTTCGCGTACGGATGCGGCGGGAACGAACCGTGGACGTCTGTTCGAAATACCAATAAATGATTCCGCTTATAATTGCGGAGAAAAAGCACCATGTTGAAGAAAACGTATCGAAATAAAACCATCCCGCGATGCCGAAAGAAACGAGAAGCACGGCGCCGAGCACGTTAAGCAATTTTTTGCTCGAGACGAAAAAAGGTCCGCAGGTCGCAAGAAGGTAAAACGCGAGAATTCCAATCGGATGCGGGTGCGGCGTGTCGTACGCGACACAATGATTCAGCACGCGCGCCGTCACTCCGCCGGCAATGATGGCGTACGCAAAAACAATTCCCACGCATGCGCCGACTACGGCAAGCGCCTCGAGCACTTCTCGGCGCTTTCGCTTCGTTTCAAGCAGGAGCGCCGCCCACGGAACGTATACCGGCCAAAGTGCAAACGCAAAAACCGCATACGCGTACGTGGCAACGGTATTGAGAATGGGAGATGCAAACGAGAGCCACACGACCCCATCGATAATCTGTTGAATGCCGAAGAGAAGCGGAATGCTTGCAAATAGAATCTCTTTTCGTTTTCTGACTTTCGAGAGAGTAACGGCGCCCGTCGCGCTCAAAGCGGCTCCGGCGGCAATGCTCGCGGTCGCGGAGAAACACATGGATCACCTAACTATACCACCGGCGGCCGGTCAAATTTCTCGATGCGTTGCCCCTACCGCACATCCCCCAGCATCGGTATCGCCAAGCGGCGGCGGTTCGTTTCTCCTTTAAACAAAGTTGAAACGCGTTTTGCCACGTCGCCTCGGTCGCCCAAGTGCGCCGCGTGCGTCATCGCGCCGAAACTCGAACCGAGAAAAACAGCGTGCTTCCCGTATTTCGCGGAGACCTTGTCGACGCTCGCAAAGACGTGTTTGATGGCCTCCGACTTTTGCACCGAGCCGAAGAGGTCGAGCTGTGTTTCTCCCGTGTGCGAGAGTCCCATGAGCGTGATGCCGGTCGCCCGATACGGCGTGCCCTTCTTAAACACTTTCGGAAAGTAGCGCGACACTTCTTTCAAAATGTCCTGCGGAATGTTGGTCGGGTACGCGAGTTTGATTTCGTAGCCGTGATAGGCAAACTCTTGCGTCTTGAGGAAAAAGAAAATCACGGGGCTCGCGAGGTCCCACCGGCGCGCCTTGATGCACGCGTTCTCGATATTTTTTGAAAGCTGGGCAAACACAAAGGCGGGGTTCGTCGACGGCGGCGTAAATGTTTTGGTCTTGCTGATGGACTGGTACCCTTTTCTGCCCGCGACATCGAGCTCGTTTACGGCAAAACCGTTCAGCTCCTGCCACGTTTCGAAGTACGGTTTTGCGACGTGCTCCTTCACCCACGCTTCCGGCTTCTTTGCGAAGTCGAGCGCCGTTTGTATGCCAAATTTTGCGAGCAAAGCAGACGTGTTCGGCCCAATACCCCACACCGCGCCGACCGGCGTCTTCGCCAAAAAAGCCGCACTGTCCCGAAGCGGAATCATCGTGAGTCCGGACGGCTTCTGCCACTTCGAGCCGATTTTTGCGAGCGTCTTCGTGGCCGACACGCCGATTGAAAAAGTCATCCCGAGTTCGGTATCAAGCTCGTGCTTCATCTTCGCGGCCATTTGCCCATAGCTCATGTGCAAACGGCCGCGCAACCCCGTAAGGTCAGCAAAACATTCATCAATGCTGTATTCCTCAACCGCGGGCGTGTACCTCCGCACTATCGCGTACATGCGCTCGGAAAAAATGCTGTACGTTTCGTAGTCAGACGGAAGTATCACCGCGTCCGGACACACCTTCCGCACCTCGCTCAAACGCATCCCTCGCTTCACCCCGCGCGCTTTTGCTTCATACGACGCGGCCGAGACAATCCCGCGCTCTTTCCCCGTGATGACCGGCTTGCCGCGAAGCGACGGATTCTTCGCCACTTCGCACGACGCAAAGAAAGCGTCCCCGTCGACGTGGAGGATGGCTCGCGGATACGACCCCAGTGAGCCCCACGCCATACTAGTATTTGCGCACGACGGCAGTCACGACCGCTTCGATGTTGAGCGTGTTTTCCGGATAGATTGGTTTGTACTTTGCATTTGCCGGTTCGAGAAAATACCCCCGCGGTCCTTTGCGCAAATACTGGTTCATTAGCAAAAAATGGGGGGTGGTCACTATTTCCCCCACCATCGCCCATTCACCGATTCAAATCGCCCCCAAACCCACCTTCAAATTTTCGTTCTGGAAGGTCTGACCTTCCAGAACTTGCTACAAGGTCGAACCTTGTAATCGGAAAGTGCCGAATTTTAATACTTACAAGGTTCGACCTTGTACTCAACCTCTAATTCACCGATTCAAAACGCCCCTCTCAAACCCACCTTCAAATTTTTTGCCCCTTCTCCTTCTCTCCCCCGCCTTTCCTGAATGAATTTTCTCTTTTCCGAATTTGTGGCACATACCACGAACCATCACGGGGGCCGCTCGACGAATACACCTTGGCCGCGTTTCCGTCGACTTCGATTCGGCCGTCGGCAACGGCGCCGAGCGCCTCGTAGATTTTTATAACCGGCGGCTTTTTCCATTTCATAAGTTCACTGTTTGATTATGGTGAGAAGTAAAAAAGCGTGAGCGCTCGTCCCTTATAGAGCGTCTTGAAATGCGCGGCGAGGGCCGGAGGAAAAGAGAAATGCTGAAGATAGACGGACCAGATAATCACATATATCGGCTGGGAAAGATTTTGGCCGAGGGCAAGTTTGGTTAAGTGCTTGCCGCTGTAAAATTCAAGCGCATCCCAGAAATTATATTGGTAGGTGTACGCGAGCGTTTCCGGATTTTGCGCCATGATGAGCCCTGCGCGTTTTTCATCCAAAGCGACCGTGTCCCCTGCCCGCTGATCGGGTGACAGATGAAGCCATACATACATCGTGACCGCAGATCCGATTGCAAATAGCGCGATACCGATGCAGAGCAATACATTTTTCCTTTGCGCAAGGACGGGAAAACGAGTCAAAAGATACCGGCCGGTCGTGGCAATTGCGAGTGCGACAAACGGATATGCGGGGAGGAAATACGTCGGTATTCTCGTGGCAGAGGCAAACACTATCGCAAAAATGACGAGCGCGGTAATCGCACTCACGAGAACCGGACGCAGAAACGGTTCAATCTTCCTTCGGGCTACTGCATAGACGCAAAGACCGATGACGCCAATAAAGAGCGGAAACCAGGGCTCGGTGAATGTCCAAAGGTATTGCGCACTTTGCATCACGGTCCAGGTCCCGCTCGGAAGAATGTTTGACGTGAAGCGCTCGACGACATGCACGCCGAGATAGGTCTGCCAAAACACGGCCCCGCGTACAACGGTCTCGTAGACGTGCCACGGCGCGGCGATAAGCACTCCTGCCGCCGCGCCAATCCACAGATAGGCGTTCCTCAACCACTTCCATTCTTTATAGACAAGCGCGTAGGCGAGAAAAAACGGAATGCCGAAAAACGCTTCCACGCTTTTAAACATTATGCCGAGCCCAAGCGCGGCACCGACGCCGAGGTACCAAAGGGGCCAACGGCGGCCGCGCAAAAAACAAAAGATAGATAGAAGAATTGCCGCTGTCACCGGTGCGTCGAGCCTAACTTGGCGAGCCGTGTCGACAACGGGACCGATGGTGAGCAGTATGCATCCTGCAGCCGCCGCGACGAATGCATTTGTCGAAAGCTCAAAAGCAATGAGCATGACAAGCGCGATGCTTCCTATGCCCGCAAGTGCGGCGGTGAGCCGATAGGAAAATTCCGGATTGCCGAACACGTCATCGAAGCCCATGGAAAGCCAGAAATAAAGCGGCGGCTTTTCGTACCAATTTCCTCCGTGATACGTGAGCGTCAGGAGATCCCCGCTTTGTTGCGTATCGACGATGACTTCGGCGTAATTGGCTTCATCAAAATCCCAAAAGGGCCGCCCGCCGCCGAGATTGAACAAGATGAGCACGCTCGATGCCGCCAAAATCAATCCGAAGATCCAGTACCAAGACGCCCGTGATAAAGAGGTTGATGCCATATCCAACCTTAATAAGATACACGAATGCTAGCATGGGCACTTGGAAAGGCAATCGACGGGCCGAGGTGCGCCATTTTTTCTACTGTTTTTGCAGAGGCGGAGAGATTTGGTCAGACGTTCAGTAGGTGCCGTCGCACCTACTGCCGCACGACTCCTAAAGGACTGCGGTTTGTTCCCAATCGCTTCGCTCTTGGACAAACCGGGAGCCCGCCTCGGCGCCGACGCGCCTGCGGCTTTCGAATCTCCCGCATCTCTCGCAATGATGCTCCACGCGGACAGCTATTCGAAGCTGTCCTTGCGGATCATTGCGGGCTACTCGGGTTTCAAACTTATGAAGCCAAGCAACATAAGGGTATTTTAGCGCATTTTTGATGCGCTTGCTGAGGCCCTCGGGTCGGGGCTCTATTTTTCAAAACGAGGCAAATGAGACACTCGAGACACAAATAAGTGGTGTCTCATTCTCTTTTATAGATCGCCAAAATACGGCTTAAACGCGTTCAAATGAGACATTTGAGACACTTTTAGAGGGTATTTCCACGTGTCTCATTTGCTTCCGTACCGAGAAATCTAAAACAGAATCTATAACAGAACTAGGCCATTTTAGTATAATTAGTAGTACATACCCCAGAGGCGACGGAAAGCCTCACAAAACAAACCGTCAAGAGGTAGTAGGAGATGGCAATCCGTAAAAACCACACGAGGAAAACGGCAATCCAAGCAAACCGTGTCATGTGAGCAGATGACCTGACCCCCAAATTTCAGACCATGTTCTAGACGGGATTAACCGCTAGAATGACGTCATATGAAGCAATACCGCATCGCTCCTGAGGTGAAGGAACAAATCATTAATCGAATCAAGAACGATGGTGTCACTGTCGCCCAAGCGGCCAAAGAGCATGGTATCCACGAGACCACCATCTATGGCTGGCTTGGTGCGAAAGTGCAAGACGGTACCGCATCTGTTCTTGAGATTGCGAGACTTCGAAAAGAGAATGACGAACTCCTTCGTCTTGTTGGACTCATGACGCTCAAGCTGTCTGAAACCCAAAAAAAGAAGTGAGCAAAGAATCTCCGATTGGTACGCGCACAACAGCGCGTACTCTTGGTATAGCTCGTTCCACCTTCTGGTATCAAAAGAAGAAGCCTGACAAAGACTGGGCACTCAAATGCCGTATTGAAGAAGTCCTTCGAGAGTTTCCTTCGTATGGATACCGGAGAGTTGCCCTGTATCTCAAGGAGAACAAAAAGAAGGTTCAAAGAGTCATGCGACTCTTTGGTATCAAAGCATATCGAAGAAGAGGAAGACGGTGGAGGAAATCAAGGAAACAAGCCGTGGAGTATCCAAATCTCCTGATGCGGATTGTACCCGCCTATCCGCATCAAGCATGGGTCGCTGATTTCACTCATGTGTATTTCAAAGGGAAAGACATTCGTGTGGCAACCACCATGGACGTATACACTCGAAGTGTCGTTGGGCTCGCCATTGGTACGCGAGGTGGAACCGTACTTGTGACGCAGGCATTGTGCGCGGCACTTCTCAACCATCCTCGTCCCACCATCTTTCACAGCGACAACGGAGTGGAATACAATGCCGCATCCTTCCGAGAGATGCTCATCAATTTCGGCATCAGCATCTCTCGCTCAAAAAAGGGCTGTCCGTGGGAGAACGGGTACCAAGAATCGTTCTATGGAAAATTCAAAACTGATCTGGGCGATCCCAATCGCTTCGATACGCTTGGTGAACTTGTTGCTGAAATCTATCAGACAATTCACCGGTACAACACCGTGCGTATACACTCAACACTCAAGATGGCACCGAGAGAGTTTGCGAAATCGCACATCACCCTGGAAGGTACCCCTTTCTTCGTACACTCATTCTATAAGTATAGGATACTATGCTCTGCTCAGAGCAACAAACTCTCTTGGCGCCATACGCAGTGCTGAGTGAATGCGAGCGGTATTGTGATAGTGGATGGTGAGGTAGATCTCAGCCACTAATTCACCTAACGTGTCGAATCGGTTCGGATCACCCAGGTCAATCTTGAACCCTTTGTAGAAGGACTCTTGGTAGCCATTCTCCCAGGGACATCCAGGACGAGACATAGATTGCTGTATGCCGATCGTTGCCACGAGCATCGCATAATCCTTTGAGGCATACTCGCTGCCTTGATCCGAATGGATGACACGAGGTGGCGATTTGTGATGTAGCGCAGAGAGAAGTGCATTCATGATGAGTTGCGTGCTGTGGGTGGTGAGGACTGACACACCGACAATCTCTCGGGAATAGACGTCAAGGATGGTAGCGACGTATACCCAGTACCCGTGGTACTTGAGGTAGGTGAAGTCACTCGCCCAGATGTCACCGTCCTGCTCGGGAGTTTGATGGAGCAAGAAGTTCGGGAATATACTGTCTTTTGTCTTTAGCACAAATCGCTTCTTTGCGGTCCTCCGATATGGTTTGATACCGAACAATTTCATCACACGCAGAATGCGCTTTTTGTTGACTTTGAGGTAGAGTGCCAACCGTTTGTGCCCATAGGCGGGATGGCTATGCAGAGCTTCTTCGATGAGTTGCTTTGTGTGCCAATCCCTCCGAGCCTGCTTCGGCTCGTAGTACAGCGTACTGCGAGCAATACCGCTCTCGCGTGCAAGAGCACTCTTGTTTTCTCTCATCAAGAGCCCCTTTTTTCTCCGTTTGAGAGTTTAAACGTCAATTCTCCGATGAGTGCTTTAAGGAGACCGTTCTCCTTCTTCACTCTGTTGTGCTCAATGATACTCACTCCTTTTGCAGAGGTGCCAAGCCAAGCATAGATAGTGACGGTACTGACTCCGTGTTCTTTCGCTGCCTCAGCGACACTGATGCCATCGTTTTTGATACGGTTGATAATCTGCTCCTTAATCTCAGGAGCAATACGGTATGCTTTCTTTGCCATAGGTACATTCTAAATTAGCTGCTGGTATTTAGAATGAGTGTCCGACGTTTGGGGTACCTTGCACCCGTACACTATCTTCACTCGTCTAGGAAGTGGTCTGAAGAATAGGGGTCGGTACAAGACCCTGTTGAGGATGTTGTATATATAAACCTCTTCGGTTTTGCACAATGTGGAAATGATTCTGAATTTTTCTCTGACGGAAATCTCAAGGAGAAAATTGCAATTTCAACAAAACTTTTTGGGGTACCTAATTCCCAGAGTACGTTCTTGGTTAGAGCCAAAGGAGATTCCATGTCCCCCAATATCGAGGACAAAGACTTGGTTTTGTTTGAAAAGCAACCTGATGTCGAAGATGGAAACATAGCATTGGTGATTGATAATGGTGAACCGAAGATAAAGAAATTATTTAAGAAAAGCAAGGGACAGTATATTTTAAGTTCAATTAATAAAAATCATGCGGACAAAACAATTAGACTTGGTAGGGATTTTAGAATTCTTGGATTAGGCAAGGCTGTAATTCGAGGTCTTTAATAAATGCTAAAATAATTTTATGTCCCTAGTCTCTATACCAGAAGCGTCAAAATGGGCGACAGAATATCTTGATAAAGAGGTATCGCCTACAAACATCTCCTATCTTGTTCAATACGGAAGGGTTAAAAAGCTCGGTGAAAACGGCTCTACTCTCGTTGATTTGGGTGATTTGAAAAAATATTACGAATCTTACAATGGGAAGCGTGAAATAAGTTGGAAAAAGAATCTAGGCGGCGATTTAAATTGGACGCTCTCATTTGATAATTTACGCGAGAAAGATATGTACCGACCCCTATTCTTCAGACCACTTCCTAGACGAGTGAAGATAGTGTACGGGTGATGTGCGATTTCGCAAACTCTCTCGGTGCCATCTTGAGTGTTGAGTGTATACGCACGGTGTTGTACCGGTGAATTGTCTGATAGATTTCAGCAACAAGTTCACCAAGCGTATCGAAGCGATTGGGATCGCCCAGATCAGTTTTGAATTTTCCATAGAACGATTCTTGGTACCCGTTCTCCCACGGACAGCCCTTTTTTGAGCGAGAGATGCTGATGCCGAAATTGATGAGCATCTCTCGGAAGGATGCGGCATTGTATTCCACTCCGTTGTCGCTGTGAAAGATGGTGGGACGAGGATGGTTGAGAAGTGCCGCGCACAATGCCTGCGTCACAAGTACGGTTCCACCTCGCGTACCAATGGCGAGCCCAACGACACTTCGAGTGTATACGTCCATGGTGGTTGCCACACGAATGTCTTTCCCTTTGAAATACACATGAGTGAAATCAGCGACCCATGCTTGATGCGGATAGGCGGGTACAATCCGCATCAGGAGATTTGGATACTCCACGGCTTGTTTCCTTGATTTCCTCCACCGTCTTCCTCTTCTTCGATATGCTTTGATACCAAAGAGTCGCATGACTCTTTGAACCTTCTTTTTGTTCTCCTTGAGATACAGGGCAACTCTCCGGTATCCATACGAAGGAAACTCTCGAAGGACTTCTTCAATACGGCATTTGAGTGCCCAGTCTTTGTCAGGCTTCTTCTTTTGATACCAGAAGGTGGAACGAGCTATACCAAGAGTACGCGCTGTTGTGCGCGTACCAATCGGAGATTCTTTGCTCACTTCTTTTTTTGGGTTTCAGACAGCTTGAGCGTCATGAGTCCAACAAGACGAAGGAGTTCGTCATTCTCTTTTCGAAGTCTCGCAATCTCAAGAACAGATGCGGTACCGTCTTGCACTTTCGCACCAAGCCAGCCATAGATGGTGGTCTCGTGGATACCATGCTCTTTGGCCGCTTGGGCGACAGTGACACCATCGTTCTTGATTCGATTAATGATTTGTTCCTTCACCTCAGGAGCGATGCGGTATTGCTTCATATGACGTCATTCTAGCGGTTAATCCCGTCTAGAACATGGTCTGAAATTTGGGGGTCAGGTCACGTTGCAACAAGCCCGAGTCCGATTGCCGCCCATACCTCAATCCACCCGGCCGCGACCATGCAACACCCGAACCACACACATGCGGAAAGAATTGCATAGATGCCCAGACCGAAGCTGTTTGCAGGGGATACCATCCGTGGGAACGGACACACGAAAATGCTGAGTGCTCCGATAAACGAAGCGTACAACGCGCCAGCGGGCATATCTCCGAGCAAACTGACTGCCGCGAACGTTACAAGTTGCAAGCAGGAGATTCGGAAACCCCAAATAATCAGGTCCCTTGAAATAAGCATGACTTTTACCTCAGAAGTCGAGTGGCTTAGGGTGAGTATGTGTCCACCCGCAATATACCTCGACAAGCCGATTTTTCAAGAACGTTATCCGCAATCGTTTTCCACACCCCATTGCGTGCATTTTTTAAATATGGTACCTTTATGTGGCAAGGTACTTATGGAAACTGGTATTACCGAGAAATTCAGCGCAATCCGCAAAGGACTCCTCGAGTTCCTTGTGGCGAAAATTATTGCCGCGAAGTCGGTCTATGCCGCCGATATCCTCGCGCGCCTTGCCGAAACCGAATTCGCGACGCAGGAAGGCACGCTCTATCCCCTGCTCTCCAAGATGCGCCGCGAAGGATTGCTCGATTATGAATGGCAGGAGTCCGAAACAGGACCGCCGCGAAAGTACTACCGCCTAACCGCAAAAGGCGCGGAACAGCTCGCCTCGCTCGAAAAATACTGGCAAGAAATTATTACCACGGTCAAAACCATCCACAAATAACCCCTACTGTATGAACAAAGTCGTCACTATCAGTTTAAATGGGAACGCCTACCAGCTCGAAGAAGCGGGCTATGATGCGCTCCGCAGTTATCTCGATACCGCACGCGCCAACCTCGCCGCTAACCCCGACCGCGATGAAATCTTGCGCGACCTTGAGCAGGCGATTGCTGAAAAACTTTCGCGTCTCATGGGCGCTCACGCGAGCGTCGCAAGCGAAGCGCATGTCGCGGAAGCTCTTCGCGAGATGGGACCGGTGGATGCGTCGACCGACGCGAAAGAAAAAAGCACTCCGGAAAACACACCCGCGCCGCGCCGTCTTTATCGCATTCGCGAAGACAAAGTGCTCGGCGGCGTCTGCAAAGGACTGTCGGTGTACTTCGACATCGACGTGGTGCTTGTGCGCCTCATTTTTGTCGCACTCGTTGTCGTAACTGGCGGGGTATGGATTCTGATTTACATCCTCATGATGGTCATCATCCCCTACGCTGACACGCCGGAAAAACTTTCACGCGTGAGCGGTACGCCGTGGAATGCGCAGGAAATTCTCGACGGCACGCGCGAGAGTTTGCAAGAATTGCGCAAAGCGAGCCGCGACTGGAAGCGGGAGTGGAAGGAGGAAAAGCGCCGTATGAAATGGGAGGCGCGAAAGTATGCGCACTACAAGCACTGCCACCATCGCTCGGTCATAGGCGACCTTGTGGAACTCGCAATGTTTTGTGTGATTCTTTGGGCGGTGTATCACTTCATTCCGGCATCGCACCCCATTTACGAGCAGGTCGGCGCCGACATTCAGCAAGGATGGGCGTGGTTGAATGCGAATGTCGGACGATAGGTCTATCCTCACCACCCCGTCTTGTCAAGAGCGGCCTGCGCCGCGGATTGTTCCGCTTCCTGCTTGCTCTGCCCTTCTCCGCGGGCGATTTCTTCCGTACCGACAAAGACGCCGACGGTGAAAAGTTTGGCGTGGTCCGGACCTTCTTCGGAGAGCGTTTCGTACGCGGGCGTCTTGCCGCGCTTCTCCTGTGCGCGTTCCTGAAAACGGCTTTTCGCGTCTTGGTATGAGCGCTTCGCGATGACATCGTCGATTTTGCCGTACAGATTTTCGGCGATGAACGCTTCCGCCGCCTTGAAACCTTGGTCGAGATAAATCGCACCGATGATGGCTTCAAATACGTCCGCGAGAATCACATCGCGCGCGCGGCCGGTGTCTTTCGACTCGCCTTTTGAAAGCAGGAGGTACTCATTGGTGCCGAGCGCCTGCGCGCTTTGCGCGAGCGAGACGGTATTTACAAGCGCCGCGCGGTAGCTCGTGAGCTCGCCTTCCGGCTTTGCGGGGAATTTTTTGAAAAGAAAATCAGTGGTTGCGAGTTCAAGCACGGCGTCGCCGAGGAACTCCAGACGCTCATTGTGCGAGCCCGTGTATTCGCGATGCTCGTTCAAATAGGAACGATGCGTCAGCGCCTCGATGAACAGGTCGAGGTTGTTAAATGAGAGATTGAGGCGATGGGCAAAGGATGAGAAATCAGGCATGAATACCGGCTGTTTTGCGTTCGGCGCCGGCCTGGTCGAGAAGCTTCTGAACGGCCGCCGTAACGATGGGGAGCATATCATCGTAAAAGTTTAGGTCAATGATGTCCTGCAAACGGAACCATTTTGCGTCATCAAGCCCGCCGCTCTTTTTCAATTCGAGCGGTTCGAAATCGCTCGACGCAAGAAAGAACCAAACGTGTTTTCGAACCTTTCCTTTTTCCGGGTGCGAGGCGACGTATTCGTTTTCGCCGACGCCAGCACCGATGGTTGCGGCAAGACCGAGCTCTTCCTTGATGATGCGCGCGACGCCGGCTTCCGGCGTCGCGTCCTGTTCGATGTGCCCCTTCGAAAGCGTCCAGCGTCCGAACACATCGTGGACAAGCGCGAGGTAGTATTGGCCGTCGTGTTTTGCGTACACGATTGCGCCGCCGAGTTTTTCAAGCGGCAATTCTTCGCGCTTCACCTTTTTTGTGCCCTGCTCGTTCTTGCCCGGTTCGCCGAGTTCTTTGTAGACGGCGCCAAGAACGCCGTTAACAAAGCGTCCCGAAGAATCGCCGCCGAATGTTTTCGCGAGCTCAATGGCTTCGTTGATGGCGACTTTCGCCGGCACTTGCGCGCGGTCGGCAAAAAGCAGTTCGTACAGTCCGAGCCGCAAAATATTTCGGTCGACCGGCGCAATGCGTTCGAGCGGCCACTCGGGTGCTGCTTTTTCTATAACGAGGTCAATGTCTTCTTTTTTTGCGAGCACGCCGCGTAGGAGATTGTCCATAAATGGCTGGTCGACATCGTCGCCGCCGAATTCGGCGACATTGCGCGCGAGGATTGCGGCGGCCTCGTCGGAACTTGCGCGGGTCGTATCCCACTCGAAGAGCGTTTGCAAAACTACTGAACGTGCTAAGTGTCGGTTGGCCATATAAAGAGCTGTTGGTGTTGAGTATAGCAAACCCCCGCACACGAAGTGACATTGTGCCCAATGTAGTGCTGTGGATAGTTCCCATCCGCCTTATGAGCACTTGGAAGCGAAGCTTCCAAGTTGGTTAATTACGGTCGCGGACTTGGAAGCTTCGCTTCCAAGTCCGCGACGATGAGTTTGGTGGGAGATTATGCGCCTCCGCCGAAACCGCTTCTCGCCTTTGGACGGCCGCCGGTTGCAACCTTGCCCGCAACGCCCTTCGTACCTTTCGCGTCCGCATTTGCATGCACTTCATGCGAGTGTTCGTGGACGTGCTCGCCCGCCGGTTCCGCCGAAGGACCCTTCACTTTTGCAGAGACCTTCCGTGCATCCTTGGCGGGAGCAATTTGCTTGCCGCGGTACATGCCGGTCGCTTCGTCAATGCGATGAGGAAGGCGGAGTTTGCCGCTTTCTTTATCGGTGACGGTCGTTATTGCGGAGAGCGCATGATGCGACCGGCGGTTGCCGGTGTGTCCCCTCGTATGGCGCATTCGTACTGACATGAGGACTACCCTACCACACGGCGCATTAAAAATCAAAAGCGCCGGCCTTTTGGCGCGGCGCTCGAGATGCTTTGGTTCACTTCCTAAATGGACACCCCCACAGTGTCTTCAGCAGCTACCGGAATGCCGGGTCTCGAAGCGCACTGTACTCCCTGCGCACCGCCATGAAGACTGTCGTGGAAACCGCATGCGTTGATACACGCACGATTGTCAACGACACAATTGAAGCGCCCTCTCTTAAGCTTCCGAAGAAGCGAGGCTTTGGATAACTCGTCGCTCACCACTGCCATTGTCCATACCTCTTTCTTAAAGACCAGTCGGGTGTATATCTCTTGCCGTGCAAGCTGACAAGCCAAGACTATAGCCTCATTTCTTACCCAAATCAAGATGAATAAAGGTGCGGCGGTGTATATCGCACAATCCGTATTTCTCGAGCATTTCGTAATGAACCTTCGTGCCGTATCCTTTGTGCTTTTCAAAACCATAGAGAGGATATTTGGACGCGAGTTCTGTCATAAGGCGGTCGCGCGACACTTTCGCCGCGATTGATGCGAGCGAGATGACCGGAACGAGTTCGTCGCCATTTATGATGGTTTCCTGCGAATATTCGAGCGGCGCGCGAAGCGCGCCGTCGAGCTGAATATGCACAAGCGCGGCATCGGGCGCGAGCTCGTTCACGCCACGGGAAACTGCCCGACGCACGGCGATTGCAATGCCTTCCTGGTCGATTGTTCCGGCGCTTTCAAACTGCACGGAGAAGCGCGGGCCTGCCCCGTAGCCACCCGAGCGAAGCGAGGATGTGGTACCGGGGTCGCCTGCTCCGGACATTGCAAGCAGCCGCTCGAATATCTCTTCTCTCTTTTTTTCTGAAAGCTTCTTCGAGTCCGCCACGCCCGGAAACTCCTTCGCCACGTCAAAACCCTCCGGCACGGCAACCACGCCGACCGACACCGGCCCCGCCAAGGGTCCTCGTCCCGCTTCGTCGACTCCGAGCAAAAAACGCATGAAGAAAGTATACTATTATCAACATGGCATCGCGCTTTACGCACCTCCATACCCACTCGCACTACAGCTTTTTGCAGGCATTGCCGAAAGTGGATGAACTCGTCGAAAAAGCGAAAAAAGAAGGGATGGCGGCGCTTGCTCTTACCGACGGCGGCAACATGCATGGTGCCATTGAGTTTTACAAAGCGGCAACGGCGGCCGGCATAAAACCGATTCTCGGCGTTGACGCCTACCTTGCGCCGCGCTCGCGCCATGAGCGCGACAAAAATATCGATTCCAAGCGTTCGCGTATCGTCTTGCTCGCCGAAAATAATGCGGGCTATAAAAATCTTCTCGCCCTCGTCACAAAGTCGTGGACCGAAGGTTTTTTCGAGCGTCCGCGCCTCGATAAAGAACTTTTGCGCGAGCATCGTGACGGCATTATCGCCATCATTCCCTCTTTTGCGGGAGACATTGCGCAACTCCTTCGAAATGGCGACAAAGACGGCGCCGCGGCGGCGATTGCGGAATTCAAAAACATTTTCGGCGAGAAAAATGTGTTTCTTGAAATCACGCATCACCCGCGCGTCGACGGCCACGAAGACCGCATGAAAAAAATCATCGCGCTTGCGCGCGAGAGCGGCACGCAACTCGTCGCGCAACACGACGTGTATTACCTCTCGCCTGACGACCGCGAGGCAACTGAAATCATGCGCCGCATTCAGCACGGCGCGCAGGGTCGAAACGAAGACGAGGACTTCTCTTTCATAAGCGCAAAAACGGCGGAAAAACTTTTTGCAGACACGCCGGACGCAATCGAAAATTCCGGACTAATTGCCGACCGCTGCAATCTTTCATTCGACCTCGGCAAATGGACCTTCCCGTCCGTGCCGGTTTCGGCGGGCTATAAAAATCACGACGAGGAGTTGCGCGCGAAAGCATACGCGGGCATAAATACCCGCGGACTTGAAGAAACGAAAGACGTGACCGACCGCATCGAATACGAGCTCGACATCATCATCACAAAGGGTTTTGCTGTGTATTACCTCATCGTCGCCGACCTGCTCGCTTTTGCGAAACGCGCCGGCATTCTCACGACCACACGCGGTTCCGCCGCCGGAAGTTTGGTCGCGTATCTCATCGGCATCACAAACGTGAATCCTCTTTTTTACAAACTGCCGTTTGAGCGCTTCTTGAACCCGCTTCGTCCGAAAGCGCCGGATATCGACATGGACATGGCCGACAACCGCCGCGACGAAATGATTGCCTACACCAAACAGCGCTACGGCGAAGACCACGTCGCGCAAATCGGCACATTCGGAACGATGATGGCGCGCGCCGCGGTGCGCGACGTGGCGCGCGCGCTCGGTCACTCCTACAGCACCGGCGACCGCATCGCTAAACTCATTCCAATCGGTTCGCAGGGATTCCCGATGACCATCGACAATGCGCTCAAACTTGAACCCGATTTGAAAACGCTCTACGACGAAGACGACGAATCGCGCGAAATCCTCGACCTCGCAAAACGCATTGAGGGATGCGTGCGGCACGTCGGCGTTCACGCGGCTGGCGTCGTGGTCGCGCCTACGCCGCTCATCGAATGGACGCCGATTCAACCCGACCCCAAAGGCACGGGCAAACTCATCACGCAGTACGACATGTACTCCATAACCGACGAGTACGGCGGCGTTGGCCTTCTTAAATTCGACTTTCTCGGCATCAAAAATCTTGCGATTCTTGCGGATGCCGTACATCTGGTGCGCGAGACGCGCGGCATCGAAGTCGACATTGAAAACGTGCCGATTGACGATGCGAAGACCTATGAAATGCTTGCGCGCGGCGATACGGAAGGAACTTTTCAGTTAAACGGCTCCGGCATGACGCGTTGGCTGAAAGAACTGAAGCCATCCACGATTCACGATATCAACGCAATGGTCGCGCTCTACCGGCCGGGTCCGATGGAAACGATTCCGCAGTACATTGAGCGCAAGAACAACCCGAAGCTCATCCGCTTCCTCGACCCGCGCATGCAGGAGTATCTCGACTTCTCATACGGTCTGCTCGTCTACCAAGACGACGTGCTTCTTACGGCCATAAAACTCGGCGGCTACTCGTGGCTTGAAGCAGATGCGCTGCGCAAAGCGATGGGCAAAAAAATTCCGGCGGTTATGCAGGCGGAAAAGGAGAAACTGATGAAAGGCTTTGCCGAATACGGAAAACTTTCAAAGCCGCTCTCCGAGAAAATATGGGAACTCATCGAGCCATTTGCCGCATACGGGTTCAATAAGGCGCATGCCGCAAGCTATGGCAAAGTCGCGTACCAGACCGCGTACATGAAAGCGAATTATCCGGTCGAATACATCGCCGCACTCCTCACTGCCGACTCCGGCGACACCGAGCAAATCGCCGTTTTCGTCGCCGAAGCGAAGCGCATGGGCATTCCCGTTCTCCCGCCGGACGTAAACGAAAGCGGCTCGGTGTTTACGGTCGTCGGCGAAAAGAAGGACGCCATTCGTTTCGGGCTTTCATCCATTAAAAACTTCGGCGAAGGAATTTCAGAAGCCATCATCGCGGAAAGAAAAGCAAACGGTCCATTCGCTTCCCTCTCCGATTTTCTCGCGCGCGTCGGCTCGAAAAATCTCAATCGCAAATCGCTCGAATCACTCATCAAATGCGGCGCGCTCAATTCCTTGAGTCCGACCGGCCGCTCGGCACTTCTTGAAAATATCGACACATTACTCGCCTACCACCGCGAGGCGACCGCTGTCGCTCCGCAGGACTCGCTCTTCGGCGCATTTGCCGCACCGCCCGCGCTCGTCCTGCCCGAAGGAAAACCGATTTCGCTTCTCGACAAGCTCGTGTGGGAAAAAGAATTGCTCGGCATTTACGTGAGCGGGCATCCGCTTGACGCGTACGAAGAAAAAACAAAAAAAGCATTTCTCAATATTGCAAAAATCAAAGCGGAGCCGCAGTCCGGCATGCTTATCATTTTGCCGGTGCTCGTCTCTGTCGTCCGTTCATTCCTCACGAAGAGCGGTGAGAAAATGGCATTCATAACGGTCGAAGACAAAAGCGATTCAATCGAAGCCGTTGTCTTTCCAAAACTCCTAAAGGAACACTCCTCTTCCGTCGTCGCGGGCGCCTGCATTCTCGTTAAAGGCAAGGTCTCTGTCCGCAACGGCGAAACCTCGCTCGCGATAGAAGAGCTTAAGCCGTTGTAAAATTATTTGTCAGAAAATAAAATTTCAAGAAACATAGAAATAAATGTTGACGATTCTTTATAAAAAATATTTATAAATTCTGAAGAAACAATAGTGTAGGGTATAACTACTCCTGGTTCATTGTTGGTTCTGCTTGACCACGCCGACTGACCAATAGAAATTCCCTCCAGGTTCCCCAAGAACGACTCGAAGGCAGACTCCTTGTCCTCGAAAGAAAATGCGCCCATGGGATTGTGTGCAAACTGGTGTCTCAATTTTCTAAAATTTTGAATGACCGAGCGTTTTCCTTGAAATTCTTTTGGTACAACAAGTCCTTTCAGACATTCACTAATCGCTTCCTCAATTTTGCTCCATTTAATCCTTTTCTCTCGTTGCAAACTCAATTTGCGAGTTTGAAACTGATCTATAATTCCTTCAATGTGAAGGTCCAGAATTATGATACATTCGATTAGATTACCTCTAGTAATTTTCTGATGGAGCGTGTTCGTCAAATGTGCAGTATGATTTCCCTTATCCTCGTCTTCATTTGTTAGCGCTTCGTGTATTTTATTAAACGCAACGATATTATCCGCAACTTTTTTCTTATAATCGTCCAGCAGGGATTCTTTAAGATTCTCAAAGAGATTGGGAATGTCTTCGTCTTGAACATCTCTTACCAAGAAAAGGTGTCTCTTCTTCTTTGAGCTCATAAAGGAATAAGGTCGGCCATTATTTGTATATAATACCCTATGCTCTAAGGACAGCCCACCTAGCTTAAACCGCTCTAAAAATGTGATATATTCTCACAGATGACCCCGCTTGAGGCAAAACGACACACACTCGCCCACCTGCTCGCAGCTTCCGTACGTGGACTGTACCCCGGCGCAAAGAACGCCATCGGACCCTCCGTCGACGACGGTTTTTATCAGGATTTCGACCTTGGCGGAGCGAAGATTTCCGAAGCTAACTTCGCGAAAATCGAGAAGCTGATGCGCGAGAAGCTGAAGCAGTGGAATGCGTTTGACCGCCGCGAAGTGACTGCCGAAGAGGCAAAAAAAGAATTTGCATGGAACGAGTACAAATGCGAACTCATTGACGAATTCACTGCGGGCGGAAAGACGCTCACTTTTTATACTGTTGGCGGCTTCATTGATTTGTGCAAAGGCGGACATACGGAAAATCCGTCGCACGACATTGCGCCGGATTCATTTGCGCTCGATAAAGTTGCAGGAGCGTATTGGCGCGGCAACGAAAAAAATCAGATGCTCACCCGCATCTACGGCCTCGCATTCGATACGAAAGAAGACCTTGAGGCATACCGCACACTTCGGCTGGAAGCTGAAAAGAGAGACCACAAAAAACTTGGGAAGGAGCTGAAAATATTTACAATTTCTCCGCTCGTGGGTGCGGGCCTTCCGCTTTTGCAGCCGCGGGGCGCTCTGATTCGCCGCGAGCTGGAGGAATATCTTTGGGAGTTGCATAAGGACAAAGGCTACGACCGCGTATGGACGCCGCACCTCGCCAAGGAAGCGCTGTATCAGACGTCGGGACATGCGGAGAAATTCGGCGACGAACTCTTCCGTGTTTCCGGCTCCGAAGAAAAATTCTTCCTGAAGCCGATGAACTGCCCGCACCACATGCAGATTTTCGCCGACAATCAATTTTCCTACCGCGACATGCCGGTGCGATATTTCGAACCGGCGACCGTATATCGCGATGAAAAAACCGGCCAGCTCGCCGGGCTCACTCGCGTGCGCGCAATCACACAGGACGACGGGCATTTGTTCTGTCGCGTGTCGCAAATCGGCGAAGAGGTCTCCACTATCGTCGGCATCATTCACGAGTTTTACAAAACTATGCACATGCTCGACGGCTACTGGGTTCGCCTCTCCGTGCGCGGAGGCGACGGAAAGTACCTCGGTTCCGATGAGGTTTGGGAAAAGGCGGAGTCTGCGCTTGAAAAGGCCGCGAACGAAAACGGACTTCCCTACAAGCGCGTTGAAGGCGAGGCGGCATTTTACGGTCCGAAACTCGACTTCATTTTCAAGGACGCTATTGGCCGCCCATGGCAGTTGGCGACGATACAGTGCGACTTCAATCTTCCGGAGCGTTTCGACCTTTCGTACATAAATGAAAAAGGAGAAAAGGAACGGCCGGTCGTCATTCATCGCGCGATTTCGGGCTCTCTTGAACGCTTCATGGGCGTTGCCATTGAGCACTTCAGCGGTGCCTTCCCTCTTTGGCTCTCGCCTGTGCAAACGCGCGTGCTTTCGGTTTCTGAAAAGCAGGCCGCATATGCAAAGGAAGTCGCCGCGGAGCTTAAAAAGGCGGGCATACGCGCGGAAGCCGACGAATCAAATGAATCGCTCGGCAAAAAGATACGCGGTGCGAAAATGGAGAAAATTCCTTACCTACTCGTGGTCGGCGATGCCGAAATCGAGGCCAAGACCGTTACGGTCGAAAGCCGCGATAAGGGAAAACTTGATGCAGTGCCCGTTGCGGAATTCATCGCCCGCGCGAAGGAAGAAATACGAAGCCGCGCCTAAAACAAAAACCCGCTCGGATGAGCGGGTTTTTGTTTTAGGCGCGGAGTTTGTTTATGCGCCAATCACTCCGAGTGCGCGTGTCAGGGCAAGCTTTGCACCCGTCACGTTCGTTGTGTAGCTCGAGTCGATTGCGTTCGTAAGCGAGGCGACGAGCTTTTCGAGCGTCGGTGTCGAGAATCGCGCCGTCATGCGCACGATATCCGCATCGCACGGCGTGCCGTCTACGCGGGCACGATACGCATCGTCAAGGAGAACGACGACATTCGAGACAAGCTGTTCGGGAGAGCCGCCGCCGCGCACCTGCTGGCGAAGTCCCGCGAAGACCGCCTCGCGGTCGCCTTCAAGAAGGGCCGCGACGAAGCCGCGAATGTGCGCCGGTGCCGGCGTCTCATCTTTCGCGGCAGGAATTTCTTCCTGAATCGTTTCGACGTTGTCGTAGATTGGCTCGACGTTTTGATAGGACGGCGCAGCTTGCGCCGCAGGTACCGCCGCGCTTTGCGCGACAGAATCCGTTTTTTGCGGCGCCGCGGAGGCCGAAGCGTTTCGCGAAAGCGACTTGACGACATCGTCAATCGAGAGCACGCCGTTTTGCGCGTACGACTTGAAGCCCTCGTACGTGGAATATCCGCGCGTCGGCAACGCCTGCGCAACCGCCATACTTACGGGATTGTCCGCAACGGGTTCGGGTTGCTGCACCGGTGCAGACGGCTGCGCCGATTGCGTCACCGGCTTTGCATATTGTTCGCGCTCGTGCGGCGCATTCAATGCTCCTGCCACGCGAGAACCGAAGTTCGCGAGCGACCGGTTGATTGTCGGAGCGACGCCGAAGAGCACAATATATGCTGCCGCAAGCGCAAAGAGAACGAGCGCCATCCAGTACACAGCGGTGCCAACCGGACCGAGGTCAAGACCGGTGTACGGAATCTGCGAGAGATAGAGCGAGGTGAGCGGTTGAGAACCTGCCTGCGTAAGCGCGGAAAGCACGATGGATGGCGGTGGCGAATAGCCGCCTCCGCCGCCGTCCCCGCCTCCGCCTCCGCCGCAGTTTCCGGTGCATCCGCCGCCGTTCGTTTGAATGCTGACCGGTGCGGTACACGTTACCGTACTACCGTCTGCGCCCGTCGCAGTACCCGTAAAGGTCGTATTTGAAGTGATATTCGGCGTCGTAACCGAACCGCTTGCAAGCGACGTGGTGCTGCCGATACCGTTATCAATCGAGAACGAAACCGCATTGGTCGTTGTCCACGAGAGCGACGATGTTCCGCCGCCGACGGGAAGCGAGGTCGGATTTGCCGAAAGCGTGCAGGCCGGAGCGGGAGGCGTTCCGACAACCGTTATAGTTGCTTTGCACGTCACGGTGCCGCCCGCTCCGGTCGCGGTGCCGGTGTAGGTCGTGCTCACGGTCGGACTGACCGATTGCGTGCCGGAAGAGGTCGACGCCTCAACGCCGATGCTCTGGTCAATCGAAAATGAATTCGCGTTCGTCGTCGTCCACGACAATGTTGAAGTCGCGTTCGTTCCCGTCAATGAAGTCGGATTTGCCGAAAGCGTGCAGGTCGGCGCGGGCGGCGGAGGAGGAGGCGTCGAACCAACCGTCACCGTTGCGCTGCAGGTCGACTGCCCTCCCGGGCCGGTCACGGTCAACGTAAACGTCTTTGTTGCGCTCGTTGACGTATTTACCATGCCGCCGGCTACCGGCGAGACCGAACCGATGCCGTTATCAATCGATGCGCCCGTGGACGCGACGGCCGTCCATGACAGAGTCGTATTACCGCCGCCTGCCGGAAGCGAGGTCGGATTTGCGCTGAGCGTGCACGATGGCACCGGCGGAGGGGGCACGGACGATACCCAAACCGCGGCGGAACATGTTGCGGTGTCTCCATTCGAGTTCGTTACGGTCCCGGTGTACGTCGTATTCGCATTGAGAGCCGGCGTCGATGTCGAACCGCCGGCTATCGGCGTAACGTTCCCAAAACCGTGGTCAATGACAAACTTGGCGGCATTTTTCGTCGTCCATGTTAGGACCGAGGTTCCTCCGGTGGTCACCGAGGTGGGCGAAGCCGAGAGCGTGCACGTCGGCGCCTTCGGTTTTTCGCATCGGTTGACCGTCACCGTTGCGGTGCACGTAACCTTGCCGCCGGAACCGGTCGCTGTGCCGGTGTACGTTGTCGTATCGGTCGGATTGACGGAAGTTGAACCCGAAGCGACAGGCGTGACCGCTCCGATGCTATTGTCGATGGAAAAGCCGGTGGCGTTGGTTGTCGTCCACGACAAAGCGGAATTTTCACCGCTTGCTATCGTGTCCGGATTTGCCGAGAGCGTGCAGGTTGGTGCGGGAGGCGGCGGCGGCAACGCTGTGACTTTGACGGGCGCCGTGCAGGTCACCGTGTCTCCGGCAGAGTTGGTTGCCGTTCCGGTAAATGTCGTGTCGCCGCTCAGCGCGCCCGAACTCACCGAACCGCCGGCGATAGGAGTGACGCTCCCGATACTGTGGTCGATAGCAAATTTAACGGCATTGGTCGTTGTCCATGTGAGTTTCGACGAACCGCCCGTGGTGACATTTGTCGGATCTGCCGAGAGCGTGCAGGTCGGTTTTTGAACTTGCGCGCATTTGACCGTTATCGCCGCCTTGCAGGTCACGGTGCCGCCCGGACCCGTTGCGGTACCGGTATAGGTCGTGCTTGTCGTAGGCGAAACGGATTTCGAACCGGACGCAACCGGCGTGACCGAACCGACGCCGTTATCAATCGAGAATGAGGTGGCATTAGCTGTTGTCCACGAGAGGGACGAGGAGTCGCCTTTCGAGATAGTCGTGGGATTTGCCGAAAGCGTGCAGGTCGGCGCCGAAGGCGGTGCGACGGTCACGGGAGCCGAGCACGTTGAACTTCCGCCCGGACCGGAAACGGTCATAGTATATGTCTTGCCCGTCGAAGTCGTTACCGACTTGGAACCGGAGGCAATCGGCGTGACTGCACCGACACCATTATCAATCGCGGCGCTCGTTGCCCCAATTGTGACCCACGCGAGAGTCGAAGCGCCGCCGCCGTATGGAAGCGATGCCGGGTTCGCCGTGAGCGTACAGGTTGGCACTGGAGGCGGAGGCGGCAATGCCGTAACCGTTACCGTCGCAGTGCACGTCGCCGTGCCGCCTGCGCCGGTGACCGTGCCGGTGTAGGTTGTCGAACCGGAAGGCGTTACCGATTTTGAACCGGACGCGACGGGCGTTACCGCGCCGACACCGTTATTAATTGAAAATCCCGTCGCGTTTGTCGTCGTCCATGAGAGAGACGATGACGCGCCGGATTGTATGGAAGTTGGATTTGCGGAAAGCGTGCAAGTCGGAGCTGCAGGCGGAGGTGGAGACGTCACCGTTATGGTCGTCGAACAAGTGTCACCGAACCACGCAATGGATTCCTCCACCATCCGCGCATCGAATTGGTACGTTCCCGGAGTCGTCGGAGCCGTAAATATGCCGGTGAACGTTGCGAACGAGCCGTCATCGTTCACTATGGTGGTCCCCCCGTAGAGAGCGCGATTATTTCCCCAGATGTCATGACTGTCGTCCACCATCGGCGATACGCCTCCCACACCGATTTTAAAGGGAGCGCCTGACACAATAGTCCATATTGCGCCGCCGGTGCCGGTATTCTTCATAGTTATCGAGGCCGAAAATTGCTGCCCCGGCGTCACGGTCGACGGCACGGAAATGCCGCCGCACGATGCGGACATAACTGGCACGATTGTTCCACCACCGCCGTCACCGCCACCGTCACCACCACCGTCACCACCACCGCCGCCGCCGGAGCCTCCGCCACCATCACCGCCGCCTGAACCGCCACCTCCATCGCCACCGCCGCTGCCACCTCCGCCATCGCCATCAGCATGCGCGTACGGTGCTTCCAGGAAATTGGTGACGCTGTGATAATTCAGCACAAAACCGCGCGAGAACGCGAGCATGACGAACAGAACGGTTATGGTCAGTATGTAGCGGGAGCGCATAAATAAGTGTGGTGGTTGTTTGTAATCCAATTTCCGAAACACCTCATATGAGATATGCCGGAAGAGGGATCCATCGGGGGCGCACGTTCCGGAGAATGTGAACGCCCGCGATGGAACTCGTCTTTCGCTTCGACTACGAAGAAGCGGGTGACGGAGAAATGGAAGGAGATGCGGAAGGCGAGGGCGGCTTTGGTCCGCGAACGACGATGTGCGCATTCATGCCGCAGTCCTTCCATTCGTAACCGAACACGAACAGCTCCCGTATACCGTTCGAGTCCATCGTCGGTGAGTAGACGTCTGAACCGTCGGGTGTCTGAACCACGACGGTGTATTTACGGGGATCGACTGGAAGGGAGAAACTCCCAAACCCGGCGCTAACCTGGAACACCCCCAAGTCTGCGGCCAACATGTTAGGAGTTGGACCTCCCTTGGGAGTTCCGGGCTTCAACAGCATGATGCGAACCACCAACGAGATGTTGGGTGGTTCGAATGTTGTTCGCAGACGATACCCGAGCGTTCGGGATACGTCATCCGGCTGGTCGGCGGTCAGATCGGACAGTTTATGGCTATTCCTGCTTTCCGCCGCCTTAACCAACACAACGATTGGCTGTTGGAACGCTGGCGTCAATAGCCAGTAATCCCACAGTCGAATGTTGAGGTGGTAGCCCCACGGACAGAGATCCGTCCGCACGGGAACAAAGGAGGGCTCGGACAAAACGGCTGGCGCCGGAACAACCTCCTGCACCCGCGCGATTTCTCGCAAAACGGGCGGAACGATAACGTTCAGACACATCAGCGAGACAGCCGGCTTGCTATCGTAGGCAAGAATCATCTCACCCGGATAACAAGCGCGATGATATGCACCGAACTGCTTCGCGGATGCGTCGGTGACCGACATCGAACTCCCGCCCTGATAGGCGAACATCTCGTTCGAACACGGCACGACAACCCACCGGACATCGTGCTGAAGCGAATACGTGAGTCCGGAACATCCTTCGATGTCCAGACCGTGCGCCTGGGCAAGTTGCCGAGCGATAGTGTCGCACGGCACCCGCGTTTCGGTTCCGGGCGGAGCGTTCAGCGCCGCAATCAATTCGGGAATGCTGCGATTCCGGTATTGCAACGCATATCCCGTCCCCTCACCAGCATCGAAAAATCGAAACGGCGAGAAGGACGAGAGTTGCGATATCGACGCCTGTTCGGCGGTCGAGAGCGGTCCGGCCGATACCGGACGGATGATTGCCAGCGTCGCGATTACGAGCGCCAGCAGGAACGTGTCGATGCGATTCATCGCTTTCCTTTCTGTTGCCGCATATGCGGCTGGCTTAAACGTTTGCAAAGAACAGGTTCGCCTCCTCTACAATCTTTGCTTTTGCAGAGAGCTATTCGATTTCCAAGCTAGCAAAGCTAGTTGGAAATCGAATAGCTATCGACAAAATCCGCCACGACAACGAACCGGTCGGTTTTCTCGCCGAACGAGTCGCAGGTCGAGAGCGTAAGTACGCGGCCGGTCACCTGAAGCGGAATGGCTGCGTCGTTTGCACTCTCTTTCGTCACGCTGCGAACCCGGTACGTATATGCCGTATCGTCAGAGTAGACGGTTACAACATTTCCCGCAACAAGTTTCTGGATGCCGTCAAAGGTCTTGTAAGCTTGGTTGTTTACAATCGGCAAATAACTGGAGTGGCCGAAGATTACGACATTGCCGTCCTCGCCGAGCTTTGCGGATGTCGGATACCGGGCTGCGCCCGCAAGCAGCGCATTGTCGAGCACGTCGATGTTCGTACTTGTCGGATTCGAGACGGTCACATTCAGGTCAATAATCGGAATCGATATCTTTACGGGAAGTTCGGCCACGACCGCATCGGGCGTCGTACTTGCTACGGGAAGCGACGTCACTACGGGTGCCGCACCGGTCGGCACGGGCTCTTTGTCAGGCAGCAAATCAAGCATTCCCAAAAGCAAAATGCTTGCGAGAAATATTGCAGAAAAAACCGCAAGGAACATCCATTTCCTTGCATATATTCGCTTGCCGGCCCGGATGAGCCAGACGCTGGCTGCAATAATCCCATCCATATCGTCTTATAAAGAAATACACTATAGAATCTATCTTGTCAAGAGGCCGCGATATTACAGGTACTGCATAAGTTCAGATACATTTGGCAGTCCTCATAACCGAGGATATATGCGCATCAGAAGCAATTTCAGGGGTACGAAGGGCTGGTTGAGCATGTGGGAAAGGACGATACGATTGCGGCATATGCGGAAACCAAAGGAAGTCGACAGACGGGTGAAGATATTGGGATTCTGGGACATGCACGGGACGGAGGCCACATACGACGCCTTTGGCACCTCGGAGCGCACCTTGTATCGCTGGAAGGAGGAACTCAAAGCCCACGAGGGCCGCATTGATGCACTTGACCCGAAGAGCACTGCGCCGAAGGCGCGTCGAAGGAGGACTGTTCTGCCCGAGGTCGAGGATTTCATCATCCGCGAACGACAGGCGCATCCCCGGCTTGGGAAAGCAAAGCTTGCCGTTCTCCTGCGCGAAGAAGGGTACTCCGTGTCGGAGTCATACGTTGGGCGGGTCATTCTGGATTTGAAGAACCGCGGTCTGCTCCCGCAGCAGAGCCGGCTCTCGTTCCACGCACGTACGGGCAATCACACGGAAACACCGCAGAAACGCCGTACCAAGCTTCGCCGCACCGGCAAGCGCGGCATGGAGCTCGATACCGTCGTCCGCTTCATCGACGGCGTGAAGCGGTACGTCCTCACGGCAGTGGACGTGGAGCGGAAGTTCGCCTTTGCGGGCGCGTATACGAACCACTCGTCGAGAAGCGCGGACGACTTCCTTCGCCGAGTCATCGAGGTTTGCCCCTTCGATATCGACGAGTTGCAGACCGACAACGGGAGCGAGTTCGCCAAACACTTCGAGGATGCCTGTGCCGAACTCGGGCTCACGCACTTTCACACCCGCCCCCGCACTCCCAAGATGAATGCCCACGTCGAACGATTCAATCGCACCGTCTCCGAGGACTTCATCATGCTGAATCGGGGCCTGCTGCGGGACGATATTCATTCCTTCAATCTGAAGCTTGTCGACTGGCTGATCTGGTACAACACCAAACGCCCGCACCAGTCGCTCGGCATGGTGTCCCCCTTGCGGTATATTGTGTGTACATTAACCGTCGGGGACTGCCAAAAGTACTGGACGCGTACATCGCCCGTTTTCTAATCAATAGCTTGGACGCATTCTGTTAATATGGCGAGCGGCGTTTTGAGGTCGAGCCCGAAGTGGTGGCGGGTGGTGTTGTACCCGCTCAGATAGGTCGGCAGAATCGCATTGATTGCCCGTATCTCAATCGAAAGAGCATCAAGACACTCTTCACGCAGTGTGCGATTGAATCGCTCGACGTGCGCATTGTCGTTGCTCTGCCTGACTCTCGTGTGTCGATGGCGTATCGAGAGGCGTTCGGTGAAGTGCATGGAGAACTCGGGGCCATTGTCGGTCTGCACGCACTCGAACAGGAATGGTGCCGCAACCTGTGCCCGCTTCACGAAGAGGAGAGAGACGCGGCAGTTGATGCGCGGGGTCGCCCAGGCGTACGCCCAACGGCTGTATACATCGATTAGTGTATACACGTACAGAACCGTTTTGCCGTGGAGTGCCAGATGGATGGTGTCCACCTCCACAAGAGCGCCCGGATATGCGGCTTCCGGACGTTCCGAGTGCGGGTGGTACCGTTTCCACGGGCTCCGCTTTTTGATGAGGCCGAAACGACCGAGCGTCCGCTTCACCGACGAGAGCGACACCGAGACACCCTCGTCTTCGAGCGCCCGGTGTACGACCTCGGCCGAGCGTTTGAGTACGAGACGCTTCTCGACAATCTTGTTCACAATCTTCGACGGCAGCTCGTTTGGATGATTCCTCGGTTTTGATGAGAGCGTCGGAATCGGATGATACCCGTATATCTTCGCCTTCTTCACCCATTTGCATACCGTACTCGACCCGACGCCGAACCGACGGCCAACCTCGGTGGGCGTATATCCTCTCCTCACCATGTCTGCAGCATCCCTTCTGACCTTGGGCATGTGCGGGTTTTGTGTGTATGCCATGACGCGATGATATCGCGTCCAAGCTATTGAACCATTACGAGGTACTTGACAGAGAAATTACACCGTGGTATGTATAAAAACACAATCTAATTGCATTATGAATACATCCGAACAAAACACATCGACTCGGCAGACAGCCATAAACGGCCTCGCCGTAACCGGCTTCGTCGCGATTATCGCGTTCGGCATTTGGCTTGCCGCGTATTCGGCGCGCTTTGTCCCGAACGTCGTGGGCAATTTGAGCGTGGCCGCCGTTTCGCTCTCGCAAATCTTTACGCCGGCGAAGGCCCCTGCCCTATCAGTCGTTACATCGACAACGTCGCCGACCATCGCTTTCGGAAACGCAACTACGACTGCGACAACGACTGCGCCAAAAAAGACCGTGTCCATGGACACCTCCGCAGTTAAGACCCCGGGACAAAAAACAACTACCACGTACACGCTCGGCGGAACCGCAACGGACACCGGAGCGCTCTACGGCTTTCCCGACCTTATCGTGAGCATCGAATCGGGCGGCTATTTGAATGCGAGCACAACCGACTCGTTTGTCGCCAGCTCGACGGTTCCGTCCGGTAAAATCCCGGCGGTGAAATTCGTTATCAAAAATGTCGGCACAAACGCAACCGGTGCATGGCGCTTCAGCGCGTCGATCCCGACGCAGACGGCGTACATCTACCAGTCGGTGCCGCAACAGTCGCTAAACCCGGGCGACCGCATCGAGTACATCCTCGGTTTCGACCAGGCGAACAAAGGCGCAAACGAGACCATTTCTATTACCGCAAACTTCGACCATACGGTCGTTGAATCGAACACGAACAACAACAGCGCCTCGACCGCACTGACCATCCTCGGTTCGTAAATACTTTCACAATGCAAAATGCGCGCATGCTTCGCATGCGCGCATTTTGCATTTGACCTGAACTAAACGTCGAGATTTGCGAGTTTCGCGTTGGATTGAATGAACGACTTTCGGCTCGCGACATCGCTGCCCATTAAGATATCGAAAATATGATCGGCCCCTTCGGCGTCCTCGATAGTCACGCGCTTTAACACGCGGCGCGTCGGATCCATGGTCGTCTCCCACAATTCGCTCGGGTTCATTTCTCCAAGACCTTTGTAGCGCTGGATGTTTGCTTTCGCGGGCTTCTTTGCCGTCACCACTTCCTCTTCCGTCGGTTCCTCGCCCTCGGTTGGGTTTTCCGAAACTTCCGCCGAGGAGACGCCGAACTCCTTCAGCGCCCGTTCCTTCTCTTTATCCGAGTATGCATACGCAACCGACTTCCCTTTTGTAATTTTATAGAGCGGCGGTTGCGCGATGTACACATACCCGCCTTCGATAATCGGCCGGAAATGGCGGTACAAAAGCGTGAGCAACAGCGTGCGGATGTGCGCGCCGTCGACATCGGCATCGGTCGCGATGATGATTTTGTGGTAGCGCAATTTTGAAAGGTCGAAGACGTCCCCAATAGCGGTTCCCATTGCAATGACGAGCGCACGAATTTCCACCGATGCGAGCATGCGGTCGATGCGCGCGCGTTCCACGTTCAAAATTTTTCCGCGAAGCGGCAAAATCGCCTGCGTGCGGCGGTCTCTTCCCTGCTTGCTCGAACCGCCGGCCGAGTCGCCCTCCACTATGAAGAGCTCGCCTTCTTCCGCGCTTTTGGTCTGGCAGTCGGCAAGTTTGCCCGGTAGCGTCATGCCTTCAAGCGCGCCCTTGCGAAGCACCGAGTCCTTTGCCGCTTTCGCCGCTTTGCGCGCCTTGAGGGCTAGAAGCACTTTGTTGATAATGGCGCGCGCGTCATCCGGATTTTCTTCAAGGAATGCACCGAGCGCCTCGCCAAAAACGGTCGACACCGCGCCCTGCGCCTCCATTGAGCCGAGCTTTGCTTTGGTCTGTCCTTCAAACTGAATCTCGGGAAGCTTTACCGAAACGACCGCTGTGATGCCTTCAAGCACATCGTCACCCGTAAAGTTCTCGTCTTTCTCTTTCAAAATGTTTGCAGTTCTGCCGTATGTATTCAGCGCGCGCGTAAGCGCCGTCTTAAAACCGGTAATGTGCGTGCCGCCTTCGCTGTTATAGGTATTGTTTGCAAATGCGGTGATGCGAGACGTAATGTCGTCGACATACTGAAACGCGACTTCGACTTCGACATTTTCGGAATCGTGGTCGACGTAGAAAATATTTTTGTGCACCGGCTCCTGATGCTTATTGTAAAACGCGACGAGCGACTTCAAACCGCCTTCGAAATAGAAGGTCGTCGACGGGACATCGAGCCCTTGTTCGCGCAAGAATATCGTTTCCGTTTCAAACGCGTTCTTGTTTTCCCGCGCATCGTAGAGCGCGACGCGTACGCCCTTGATGAGGTACGCCTGCTGGCGCAAGTGCGCAACGATTTTTTCATGATTCCATTCGATGCCCTCTTTGAAAATCGTGGCATCCGGTTTGAAAAGCACAATGGTGCCGTGCTCCTTGGTCGTGCCGATTTTCTTCACGCGAGCAAGGGCCTTGCCGATTTTGTACTCCTGCATGTGCATGCCGCCGTCCTGATGCACGACGACTTTGGTGTGTTCGGAAAGCGCGTTTACAACCGACGCACCGACGCCGTGGAGACCGCCCGAGACCTTGTAGGCGTCGTGGTCGAACTTTCCGCCCGCGTGGAGCGTGGTCATGATTGTCTCGAGCGCGGAGACCTTCGTTTTCGGATGGATGCCTACCGGAATGCCGTTGCCATTGTCGGCGACGCGCACATAGCCGTCCGGCAAAAGCGCGACCTCGATGTCGTCGCAGCGACCTGCCATCGCTTCGTCGCGGGCATTATCGAAAATTTCCCATACGAGGTGATGGAGACCCTCGGGACCCGTGGTTCCGATGTACATGCCCGGACGCTTTCGGACCGGTTCGAGACCCTCAAGGACGGTAATAGACGAGGCGTCGTACGCCTTTTGTTTGACCTTTTTTTCTTCGGTTTTAGCCATAAAAATAGCCGACTTTTCGGTACTGGAAGTATAGCACAAAATGACCCCGTTTTCCTCTCAAAAACACCCCACCCCGCCGCGAAGCGGCGGGGTGGGACTTCCCAACTTTTTACTTCTTTTTTAGAAATCCAAGAGCAGACCAAAGGCCTTCCTCCGTGATTCCGAGACGACCGGAGACGGGAGAAAAGAGTATTTCTTTTGCGATTCGTCCGTTCATAATTTTATGCAGACCGGTGGGAATGGTAGCGACCAAACTTTTCAAATCGTCATCATTTGGATTTTCCGGGTCACGAATCGTATACGGGTGCTTCCCTCCGTTGCTTACACGAAATCCGAGTCGTTTCGCCGCGGAGAGCCAGTCATCCACCCGCTTTATTGAATCCAATTTTCTGAAACACTCCTTGTATTTAATCCGGTCTTCCGACATGCTTCGTCTCGTTCTGATTGAAGTCGCGTATCCCGAAGTACGGCGATTTCTTTTCCGGTTCCGTCTCCTGCACGTTAAACGCGGCAAAGATGGCCGAACGGATTTCGGACTCGATTTCGTTTTCCGAAGGATTCGGATTGGTACCGCCCGCGATGATGGCGGGCACTTCTTCGCACTGCGCGGTCCAGCCGTCTTCGTCTTTGTGCAAGCTGAACGTAAGGCTTCCAATTTTTTCAATAAGCGCCGTAACGCGGGCGCGCTCATCAAGAGAAATCGCGGGATTGTTGCCGAAAATCGCCACTATTTCTTTGCGTTCCGCGTTGTTTTTTTCCATATAATTAAGGTTAGCCGCTCGGCTTCGTTTGTCAATGGAAGCACTGTAACAATGCGGCCATGTGAATTTCGTTAAATCACAGCTCGGCTGCACAAGTATCAAAAAACCTTATTTCCCACGACCGTGGAAAATAAGGTTTTTATGAATGGGCAGGTAGTGGAAGGAAACGCACCATCCCGCGGCGCTTCGCGCCGCGGGATGGTGCGTTTCAAATATGACGTCCCTATTTATTCACCACCGCTCTTGTGAGCGGGCCAAAATACCCCGTCGCAGGAAGTCCGTTGCTCTTTTGGAATTTAACGAGTGCGGCGTAGAGCTTAGTACCAAAGTAATTCGTCTCATTACGGGGCGAGCCGGCGCCGCTTTGGGCAAGCACGAAACCGTGCGCGTTGAGATATTTTTGCAACTGCAATACGTCAACGTTGGTTGAGCGGTATTGGAGATTTTTGAGGAACGTATAACTGTTGCCGGTTTGAAGAGCCGTTTGAACGCCGCTCGGAAGAGGGGTCGAAACCGGAGTTGTCGAAGTGACAGTTGCGACCGGAAGCGGGTTTTGCATCAAAGGTACAGCCAGATTGTATATCGGCGAGATAGCACCCGGACTGGATTGAACGGCCGAGTTAGAAGTCGTGATTGGGGTGGGAGGAGGATATGTATCCAATTCAAATGTATGTGTTGAGTAACCTCCGAGATAAGTAAACGTCAATGATCCTGAAGAATCGGAGAGGCAGATACCGTTCACACAACTGCCACCCGAAATGGCCGTAGTCGACGCAACCCCATCTAATTTGAACTGATAATTCGTATTTGGAGACAAATCACCGACGGTATGTACGACCCTGTCGGTGCTTACAGTATCCGCTTCCGTCCAAATCTTTGATGCTGTTGTCCATGTGTTGATAGTGGTACTTGCGATTCCCTGCAAAGGTGTGATGGTCATGTTGACTATCGTTGCACTACTATAAGGGTCAGCCGAATAAGAAATTGCACCGCCTGTATAAATAGAGTTTGACCGCCCCAAATGAATCCCATTTGGTATGTAAGGTGTGCGTTTGTCGTAAGTTAAACTGGCTTGTGAGTGCAATGGGGTGAACTCGGAAGCGCTCGCCAACCATCCTTTATGGGGCCATATTGTAATGTCGAATGGATAATTGAAAGTACCAAGTGTCTGTGCCGTGGAGCTGCTATAGAGAAACAAATCCAGATTGCTTCCTGCATAGGTAACGTTCGCAACTGCGGGGGAATTTATTTTGAATGCAATACCCATTTGTCCATACATCGGGTCGGTGAGCGGCATGTCGTACACGTTCGATCCTAAACTGATGATGCCTGAGCCAATAGTAACGGAATTCCATCCAGCCCACCCGTTTATGCCAGTTGACGCACTCCCATCATCTTCAATCCAAAATTGACCATTGACCGACATTGTTCCAAGGTCAACTGTGTATGGGGCCGTGACTGAACCTTGTGGAACTGTGAATGGAATGTATGTGATTCCGTCCGTCGAATATTGATACGTTATCGCCCCTTCCGCCCGCTGTTGCACTGAGGCAATTACATGATATGTGTTGTTTGGAAGAGTTATCGGTATGGCGACTGGAGGTACATGCTCTTGATTGTCTCTGTATATCAGAGAAGGATATCCGTATCCGTTGTATGTCGTCCACAAATTATCGGAGGTACCCAAAGTGCCTGTGATAGAGGATGTCGGTAGTGCGGAGACAGCATTGAAAGTAGTCGTTGCAACTTCACTAGCAATCTGCAAATAAATATCTTTAATGGAGGATGATGATGTTGCATTCGATGCCGTTCCCGCGATGTCAAGTTTGTCGCTATCATTCCACGTTGTGAAGACAGAATTGTAGGATACTATACCGTCGCTACTTGTAGCAGCATATTGAATCGAGGTGCTCGGTCCGTTTATCGCATTGCTGGCGGTGGTGGTTCCGTATGTATAGGTAGTAGAATTGTTGTCGTAATTTAGAGAAAATTGAAGTTTGTCTTGATAATCCTCAACACCAGCATGTGCCGCTTGAAGAGTTCCATACAGCGGTCCATAAACAGAAGTCTGGTATTGCGGATAAGCGGATCGGAAAACGCTTGAATTTTCTGAATTTTGTCTGACAAGAAAATATGGTGCATTAAGCAATGCCGAACCAGTGCTTGAAGCTTGTCCCAGGGGATTGTTTATAAATTGCGCCGCCTGAAAGGACGAATTAGATGTAACGGTAGACGTGGCATTTTGATAGCTGGCTTGCGCAAAACTTGCGATGTTTGTGTTTGTCGCTTGATTAGCGGTGTAATAAATGGTGGTTGCCGATCTGGTGTCACCAGTATTCACCGGGCTCCCCATATACCCTCCACCTAATTCGAAATCAAGTTGGTATTCAAATGGCTGGTCTCCTGTCTCATCAACAATACCCAGATGGTCCCCATTATCGTCCACGTTGGTAAAAATAGCACCCAAACTCACACTTTCGGTTGGAAACTGCCAATTGTGCCATGGAAAAACGTTCAACTCAGGACTATTTATTTGTTGATAAACGCGGGTGCTCACGGGAACAATAGAACCTGTCTGATCGACTAAGAATTGATTGGTGGTCAGGTTCCTGTTAATCATATCGCAAAATTGAAACTGATTTGATAGCACGCCGCTCCCTGTCCTCACCGCACTTGCATCGCTTTGAAAATATGGCTTAGCCGCCCAAAATGTCCAGATTTCTGAATAAGACACGCCGCCAATTGTGCCTGTGGAATGAATTTGAACAGTGGTTGAAGAATTTAATTGAACGTTGATCGTCGCATTGCCCGACAAACCAATCGAGTCATTACTAGTAGCATCACCCTTGCCCTCAAGATAACCCAACCCATAGCCTGCCGAACCATAATTAGCGTTATCGATTAGATTATTTGACCAAGATCCATCTGCTTTCTTAATATACAAAAAGCGCACGATACCGCTCGCCGTCTGACCAGCCGCTGGAATTACGGCTCGATAGTATTCGTTCTCGACGGTGTAATTTGTCCCATCATTTGTAAGCTGAATTTGCCCAGTTCCAACGTCCGCTTTTGCAGCATCGATTCCAATGAAAAAAAAGTTGCTGAATAATAGTAATATCAAAAAAAGCACTCTGTAAACATTTCCTCCACCGATTATTTTAGACTGCGACGGTTCCATATACGCGAGTTACTTTCATCTTCACCCCCCCCGCAAAATTGCAATGAATTGATGTGGACAACCGCATAACCTTATTTTCCACGACCGTGTAAAATAAGGTTTTGACGAAAACGAAAAAAGAGGCGCACCCGACAAGGGTGCCGATTCAAACCATGGTACTTCGTACGCTTGCTGCCGGCGGGATAATCAGCGTCGCGCTCGTTGCTCCAAAGACCTTAAAACTTTTTAAGCATCTCGACCGGCCGCGCGAAGAACGCGCCCGCGTATATGCGCGAATCAAACAGGCGCTCTCGCGTCTTGAGGAGAAAAAATTGATAGCTATCGAAAATGGATTTGTGGAACTCACGAATGCGGGCACGCAAACAATGCAGAAGATATTTGCAAACGAGTACCGCATACCGGAACCGGCGTTCTGGGACGGCAAATGGCGAATGATTGTTTTCGATATCAAAGAAAGACAGCGCGGGCGCCGCGATGAGTTGCGGCTATTGCTCGAAGGAGTGGGGTTTGTAAAACTGCAACATAGCGTCTGGGTGCATCCATATGCATGCGACGAGTTCGTCATGCTGCTCAAATCGCATCTTTCAAGCTGTGGCGACGAACTCTTTTATTTCACCGCGGAAGGATTGCAGCCGGACACCGCACTTCGTAGCCATTTCGGTCTTCAATGATGTCCCTTGAATTCTAGTTTGAAACGCAACACGCCTCGTGCAAACCGCGCGTGACCTATCCGCAACTATAAACCTTATTTTCCACGGTCGTGGAAAATAAGGTTTTTGAGGTATGCGCAGCAGATGTAGCAAGCGTAATAGGTGCATCAGAAACAGCAGATGCAGACTGTCTGCTTTAGGAAAGCTTGTTCCCTCGAACAACATAGCCCTGCAAACACTGGCGGATTTCGAAGGACGCGGCGCGAAGCGCCGCGGAGATTTTCTCCATAATGCGACTCACTGCGTCGTCAATGGGGGCATCTCCATTTGCGTGCAAAAACGTGATACAAATACGGAAGATGTACCGAGGCGCTCATGAGGACATTGTCATGGCCGACATAATTATGTTTCCTAGGGACCGAATCGTGAAAAATGTGCCCCGAGGAGAACATTGGACTCTTTCTGACTTGCGGGGATTCGTACCCGGCGGTCATCCGAAAATACAACGCGGTCCGCGCGGGAGAGTGATGCTCGAACGGGGTCAAGTATGGGTGTACTAAGTCAACGCGTTGTTGACACTTTCTAGGTACGCCTCGAGTCTTCCGAATGGAGTTGTTCCGAGCGATTGGTGAATGCGGGTCTGGTTGTACCAGTCCACAAACGCATACAAATAGCGTCGGCGATGGGCTCGAGAGATGTGATTGGAACGTGTCTTCCCGTGCCATTCGGTCATGAGGGTTTTGATGAATCGCTCCGCTTTTCCATTGGTCCAGGGATGCTTCACTTTCGTGAACGCTTGGCTCATGCCCGTTTCCCTGCAGAGTGCCGCCACCGGATGATCCGGTCGTCCCCGGTACTCGCTCCCGTTGTCGGAATAGATGCCGGTCACGGGGAACGGCAATACTCGCTTGCTCTCGGCGAGGAACATGGCGGCCGAGTATGCGGTCTTGTCGGGGAAGATATCGGCAAAGGCGGTACGAGAGTAGTCGTCAATGGCGACAAATAGGTATTCTCTCGGTTGCGCGGCGGCTTCTCCTCGCAGGAGCGGCAGGCGCTTGGTATCGAGATGCAGCATTTCACCCGGTATCGATTTCTCGTATCGGTTCAATCGATGGGCTTTGCGGGCGAGCTTCTCTCCCACGCGCTTTTCGGTGCGAGCAAGCTTTTGGAACCCGTACAGGATGGTGCGATATCGGTGATTCATCGAGGAACGATTCTCGAAGACGTTCAGTCGGGCATCTTTAAGTGTCTCGTATACGGTTTCTCGGGAGACTTTGTATTCTCGGGCCAAATGGGTCGCTTGAGCTCCCATACCCCATCTGCGGAACATCTCACGCCGTTGGTACGGCAACAATTTGGTATTCTTGTGCATGCAAGAGGCGCTAACGATTAAATGGTCTGAACACCAAAATCGTACCGCGCCTTTTGCGCTTTCAATGAACTCGTCGACGCGAAAAGTGTCAACAACCCGATACTAACGTACAGTATGGGTCGAGGGTCCCGGCGATAGGTTATGGGTCCTCAATCGATTCGAACTCACTCGAGCCAGGGGCACCTATCGCCACCAAGTATGGTTGATTCCATATAAGGGACCCGATTTCCCCTGCCGGGAGCTCGCCGAGGCAACGTTCCGCAGCAGAATGCTGGTATTTGAAGACGCCGTCGTTTTCCTGTCGAAGATAGCCGAGCGTGTGAAGGCAGACGCTCTGCGACAAGGCGTATCATCGGAGCGCATATGCAGGTTCTTCGGCATATGTCCAAAAACCGGAAACCGTATCGATTAAGTTCGGTACGGTTTCCCCTTTCTAGCGGATTTCGAAGCCCGCGGCGCGAAGCGCCGCGGAGATTTTCTCCATGATTCCGTTCACTTCGTCGTCGGTGAGCGTTCTCTCAAACGATTGAAATACGAGCCGGAACGCAATTGAATTTTTTCCCTCCTTGTTCGTAAACTGATCCAGGAAATTGATTGTTACGGAAAGATTGCTGATGGTCGCTATTACAATTGGATCAAAGACCGAACGCACCTGATCAGGTGGAAAACCCTCAGGGAGAAACATCGAAATATCGCGCACGATAAACGGATAGATTGAGAATGGCTTATACGCGCCAAGCGTATGCTTCACCGGCTCATACCCTTTCCCATACTCTTCGAGTTTTGCGGCCGAAAGATTTTTAGATACTCCGGCAGAGTCGCCCCATTCTTTTACCCGCTCGGTCATTCTTAATTCGAGAAACTCTCCCTCCTTCGGAAAAACGGTGCCAACTTCAAAAAGCTTCACCGATTGCTTCGGTGCGAGCACGAGCGGCGCATACTGTTTCGCGCGCGCAAGCGCTTCGTTCAAGTTTTCTTCGAGCGAGGTGCGAAGCGCCGGCTTATTTTTATCAAGCGGATTTGCAAGAATGATGTCGCCCTTTTTTGCAAACGACTGCGTCGAGACCTCTATGAATCCTTGTTCGACAAGCTGGTCTTTCATTCGCTCAATGCCGCGGTAGCGCGCTTGGTCGGGCTCGCCGACTATCGGGGGCAATTGCTCTCCCGGAATACGGTCATATCCCAAAATGCGCCCGACTTCTTCAATCAAGTCTTCGGCTATCACGAGGTCGGTGCGCTCAAACGGCGGCAATACATCAAACTTACCATCGACTTCTGAACGATGAAATTCAAGACGATCAAAAACATCTCGCACGTCCACATCGGCGTATGATGTACCGAGAATCCGATTTATATGCTCCGTCTTTATCGATACAGACGGAATTCTTTGTTTTAAGGGATATATATCAACCACGCCTGTAAGTTTCCCGCCCGCAAGTTCGGTCGTTAGCGAGATGGCTTTCTGCATCCCGTACGCGACGAGTTCGGGCGACGGGCGATTTTGGAAACGCACACTCGCGTCGGTAAAAAGTTTGAGCGTCTGTGTCGCGCGCCGCACGGTAGTGCCGTCGAAATTCGCCGCTTCAAGAATAATGTTGGTCGTGCCGGCCGTAACTTCCGCCGACTTCCCGCCCTTAATGCCCGCGATGCCGATTGGTGCGTCCGCATTAGCGTCTGTGATTAATAAAATGCTGTCAGCAAGAGCGTATTCTTCATTTGAAAGCGTCGTTATTTTCTCGCCCGCTTTCGCGTTGCGAATGCCAATCGCGTACTTGCCGTCTTTCTGAACAAGTTTGTTTGCGTCAAATGCATGCATCGGCTGACCGATGCTCAACATGACGAAGTTCGTAACGTCCACGACATTATTTATGGAGCGCTGTCCGACCGACTCAAGAGCTTCTTTGAGCCACGCGGGCGACGGGCCGATTTTGACACCCTTAATGAGCGCGCCCGCGTAACGCAAACATTTCTTGCAGTCCTCGATTTTAACCGTAAGTTCGTCCGTTTTTGGAAACTCCGACACGCTTTCGCGAAGCGGATCTTTCGGCATTGGCACGTCGAGTATCGCCGCGAGTTCTCTTGCGAGTCCGCGGTGCGACAGACAATCTGCGGCACGATTCGGCAGGACTTTAACATCAAGCAAATCGCCGTCATTTTCGTCTATTTCAAATGCGTGGAACGTATACGCATCGGCAACTTTCTCCGCGTCAGGCAACGGTGCATCAAAATATGTCTGAAGCCATTTCAGAGAAATCTTCATACCGTTTTGTCGTCAAAGCCGTAGACGAACCGAACGTCGCCCGAATGGATGAGCCGTACATCCGGAATGCCGTACTTAATCATCACGAATCGCTCGACGCCAAGACCAAAGGCAAACCCTTGGTATTTCGCCGCATCAACGCCCGCATTCGCAAGCACTTTTGGATGCACCATGCCGGCGCCCATTACCTCAAGCCATTTCTGTTGAGCCGGAAACCACACATCGACTTCAACCGACGGCTCGGTGAACGGAAAGAAACTCGGGCGCAAACGAACTTTCGCTTCGACTCCGAAATATTCTTTGCAGAATGTGTCGAGCGTTCCCTTCAAATGCGCGAGCGTGATGTTTTCGCCCACGGCGAGCCCTTCAAGCTGATAGAACTGCGCCTCATGCGTCGCATCGGTCGCCTCGTTGCGGAACACTTTCCCCGGTACGATGATTCGCGTCGGCGCGCCGTGCTTTTCGAGCCAGCGAATCTGCATCGGCGACGTATGCGTCCGCATCAATTTCCGTTCCTCGGCTTCCTTCGTTTTTACCCAAAACGTGTCCCACATGTCGCGCGACGAGTGGTCGGCGGGCACGTTCAAAGCATCGAAATTGTAATGCTCGGTCTCAAGCTCCGGACCCTGCACCACGCCGAAACCCATGCGGCCGAAAATGTCCGCCATCTCGCGAATAGCGATAGAAATAGGATGCAAACGGCCCGGTTGATTCATCCTTAAAATATAGCAGATTGTGGTATAATCGCGCTATATGGGCACTGAAATGCTCGGCTATCCGTTTCTCTTTATCGCGATATATTTCGAGGCATTCGTGCTTGTGACATTGCTCTCGAAACCCGCGCATGCGATGCGCACCCGGACGCCGGGCGCCGAGACGCCGACCGTCGCCATCATTGTTCCCGTTTGGAACGAGGCGACCACCGTGCGCGGCACCTACGAGTCGCTGCTCGCGCTCGATTATCCGAAAGACAAACTCGAAATAATTTTCGTGAACGATGGTTCGACCGACGGAACCGATAAAGTTCTTTCGAACTTCGAAACCAATCCGCAGGTCAGAATCATTCACAAAGAAAATGGCGGCAAGCATACCGCAGTCAACGCGGGTCTCGCGCTCACGAATGCGGAGTTCATCGGCTGCCTTGATGCCGACTCGTATGTCGCGCCGGATGCGCTCCGCGAAATCCTGCCGAGCTTTTCAAATCCGCGCGTTGCCGCGACGACGGCCGCTATGTCGATTTACGAGCCGAAAAATCTGCTCGAGCATATGCAAAATGCCGAATATATTTTCGGCATTACGCTTCGCCACGCGATGGCCGCGGTCAACGGCATCTATGTCACGCCGGGCCCATTTTCATTTTATCGCGCGAGCGTGCTCAAAGAATTGGGCGGTTTCCGCAAAGGCCATCAGGCCGAAGACATGGAAATGGCGCTTCGCATTCAGCGCGCGGGATATGAGATTGAAAATGCGCCGCGCGCCCGCGTATATACGAAGCCGCCGCGCACCGTCCGAAAACTCGTGAAGCAGCGCGTCCGCTGGACGACCGGATTCTTGCGCAATGTGCTCGGAGAATACCGCGAACTTATCGGCAGCAAGAAAAACGGCGCACTCGGTTTTTTGGTGCTTCCTGTCGCACTGTTTGCCATTCTCGGCGGCATTCTCCTTTTCCTCCTGATGCTATTCAAATTCGTGCAAAACGCCATTTCTTCAATCGAAATCCATGCGGGCATTCCGCTTTCGTATTCGCTTATTCCCCACGGCACCTTCGATTGGCTCTCCGTGCCGATAAATTTTCTGTTGCTGCTCGGCCTCGTGACGCTGGTGAGCTCGCTCGTATTGACCGTTGTCGGAAAAAAGCTTTCGAAGACGCCCGGGAACATCATTCCCGGCCTTATTTCCTACACTATTCTGTACGGCCTCATAGCCCCTTTGTGGCTCATACGCTCGACCGTCGACGTGGCATTTGGCAAACGCCGCCCGTGGAGGTAAAAAGAAAGTATGTCGCTTGCCGCACGAAACGCCCTCATAGCCCTTGGCATCACGATTGCCATTACCGGTACGATCGCGTACACGGTTAATTATCTCAACAATGCGCGCGTCGCGCAGCTTTCAAACATACAGGACCAGATTTCCGTTGATACACTTTCGCTTGATACGCAGTTCTCCCTGCTTGAGGCGGCTCCGTGCGACAGCGCCGCGTCATCGACAACTCTTTCGAGCGAGTTGAGCGATCTTGGCGGCCGGCTCTCGTATGCCGAAAATCAGCTCGGCACGAACGACCCGCAAGTGGTCCTCCTAAAGAAGCAATATTCCCTCCTTGAAATCCGCGACTACCTGATTACAAAACAACTTGCGGCCGCCTGCGGCACACGGCCGGTTACGGTGCTCTACTTCTACAGCAATGCGGGCGACTGCAGCGACTGCGACAAGGCCGGTTACGCGCTTTCGTATTTGCGCGACACCTATCCCGCGCTCCGCGTGTATTCTTTCGATTACGGACTCGACCTCGGCGCGCTTAAAACGCTCATCACGCTCGTGAAAGTCAAAAACGATATGCCCGCGTTCGTGATCAACGGTAAACAGTCATACGGCTTTACATCGCTTTCGGATCTCGAGAAACAATTCCCGAAAGGCGCGCTCGCCACAACGACGAGTCCTTAACCTTAGATTCGATTTGGAGCCGCCTCCCAGATTCGGACTGGGGACCTTCGCTTTACAAAAGCGTTGCTCTACCAACTGAGCTAAGGCGGCAGGTATTTATTTTCGTTTATTTCGCTTCTACTGCCGTTATATCAGAAACCTTCGGATGTGTCGCTTTCAGACGTCCTTTAAAATCGTTCAGCGTTTTTACGAACGTTCGCGAACTTTCGCGCGGGACAACGTCAACCGCTGCGCGCTGCGCGCGGAAATACCGCGCAAGCCGCGTCAACACGCGTTCGATAGACCGAACGGTGTGTAGCGTAAACTGAACCGTGTCATGCCCGATGCTCGTCGCGAAGCGGTGAACCTCGTCTTTCACAAACGCGCCGAAATCGACGTGATTCCAGATGAACTCGATGCGCGCAATCGTCTGATCGAACCGCGTGCGCTCTTCGGCGAACACGCGCGCACCTCGGCGCTCCTCAAACCACGTGAGCGCAAAGAATCCGATAAGCAGCGCGAGCGAGAGAAGAATGGAAATAAGGTATGCCACGGCAATTAGTGGGTGGCGATGCGCACGAACCGTCCGACTTCGATGCGCTCGCCGAACTTCTGCGTCGCCTCGTTCAACAAGCTTTGCACCGTCTTCGTCTCGTCTTTAATGAACGGCTGGTCGAGAAGAACCTGGTCGCGGAAATAGCTCGCGAGCTTGCCATCGAGGATTTTCTGCTGCATCTCCTTCGGCTTGTCCGCAACTTCCTTTTCAAAGACCGCAACGGCGGCGTTCCGCGCGTCCTCGGGGATTTCGTCGGATGTCGTGTATTTCGGGTCTATGGCTGCGACATGCATCGCGAGCGAACGCGCGAGCGCCTCGAATTCCGGATTTCTTGCAACAAAATCGGTCTCGCAAGAAAGAAGCACCATTGCGCCGATGACGCCGTCGTGAACGTAGCTGCCGATTGCGCCCGCGGCTAGCGAGCGATCCGCTTTCTTCTCCGCGAGCGCCGCCGAATGCTTTTTCAAGATGACCGCGGCCTTGTCGAGGTCGCCGCCCGCCTCTTCGAGCGCTTTTTTGCACTGCATGACGGACACACCGGTTAATTCGCGCAATTGTTTGATGCTTTCAGTCGTGATTTCCATAAAGATAAGTGGTGGTTAGCGGTAGAAAAAAGCGCCGCACATCGATTCAGTATATCAGAACGTTTGCGCGCATTGCGCGCGGTTATGCGGTCTGCCCTTTTTTAAAGGCATCGGTGAGTTCGGAAAGAATAAGCTTCACGGTCTCGCGCGATGTGTCGTTCGCGACAATCGGAAACGCGGCCTCCTTCAAGTTGCAGTCGGAGCTCATGATGCCGATGACCGGAATGCCGGCATCGTTCGCCTCCTTCACCGCATGCTTCTCGTGCTTCGTGTCGACGACAAGGAGCGCGTCCGGCCGCTTCGTCATCAATGTGATGCCGTCGAGGCGCTCCTCGAGACGCTTCTTCTCGCGTCCCATTTTGAGAAGCTCGAGCTTCGTGTGCTGCTTGGCGAGCGCGCCCGTTGCCGACGTGTCATGCAGTTCCGCAAGCCGGTCGATGCGCTTCTTGATTTCGCTCCAGTTCGAAATGGTGCCGCCGAGCCAGCGAGCCGCAACATACGGGGCGGAAATTTCGTTCGCGGACTTTTTAACGAGTGCGGCAATTTCGACTTTTCCGCCGACAAACAGAATCGTCTTCCCTTCCTTTGCGAGCGCCGACACGGCGGTTTTCGCCGCCTCGAGCTGCTCGACCGTCTGAACGAGGTCGATAATCTCCTGGCGGCCCTTCATTCCCGCCATATAGGGCTTCATCGAAGGGTGGCGGCGGCTCTTTACCTGCCCAAAATGCGCACCCGTCTCAAAAAGGCGCTTGAATTCGATATCGTTTGCTGTTTCAGTCATTATTCGGGCATTCTACTTGAATCTTCGGCACTGCGCAATAGCGCCTCCATGATGTCATCAATGTCGCCGCCGAGTATCTTCGGCAGGTTGTGCCACGATTCTTTGAGCCGGTGGTCGGTCACCCGATCCTGCAGATAGTTGTAGGTGCGGATTTTTTCGGAGCGGTCGGCGGTCCCAATCTGCGCCTTGCGGGTCGCCGCATGCTTTTTCGCCTCCTCTTCTTCGTGCAAAACCTCAAGCTTGGCGGTAAGAATCTGCATCGCCTTTTCGCGGTTTGCAAGCTGACTGCGCTCGGACGACGAACGCACGTCAATGCCGGTCGGCTTGTGGATGAGCCGCACGGCGGTTTCGACTTTGTTGACGTTTTGCCCGCCCGCGCCGCCGCTTCTTGAAAATTCCATTTCAATGTCGGCGGGATTGATTTCGATTTTCGATTTGTTGCGAATCGGAAGTACCGCGACCGACGCGGTCGAAGTGTGAATGCGGCCGGATTTTTCCGTAAGCGGCACGCGCTGCACGCGATGCACGCCGGTCTCATACTGAAGCGCTTCATACGCGCCGCCGCCCGCGATTTCAATCGTGAGGTCGTCGATGACGCGCGTTTTCCATCCGCGATGCTCGGCGTATTTTTGATACATATCTTTGAGTTCGTGCGCAAAAATGTTCGCTTCGTCGCCGCCGGCACCCGCGCGAAGTTCCATCACAACCGAAACGGGCTTCGCGACCTCTTCTTTTTCTTTATCGAGAATCTGCTCTATTTCTGAAAGAATGTGCTCCTGCCGCTCATGAATTCGCGTCAAATCTTCTTCTGCGAGCGCCTTCATTCCTTCGTCGCTCGCCGCCATGGCGCTCGCTTCGTCCGCCTGTCTGATGAGACGCTCATATTCCTCTGCCAGATAGGCGGTTGCGAAGTTCTTTTTAAACTCGGGCGAATAGTCCATGAAGAAAGAATAGCAGAGAATTACAGAAACGATAAAACCGTCTTAGAGGCAAGGACCACGACCCTGACTTGAGGAAAAGCGAAGCGGGCGCGGCGATTTTTCGGGCTCTCGGAGTGCGACGGCACGAGAGCGAGCCGATTTTTCAGCAGAAAAATACGGCGTACCGAAAAATCGCCGGGACCGAGAAGCTACTTTTTCTTGGCGGCGCGCTGTTTGAAGCGTTCGACTCGGCCCGCCTTATCAAGCGTTCGGTCTTCGCCCGTGTAAAACGGATGCGATTTTGAGGAGATTTCAACCGTAAACTTCGGATATTCCTTTCCGTCTTCCCATTTTGCGTTCTCGGTCGAATGAACCGTCGAACCAATCAGAAAACGCGCGCCGGAAGCGGTATCCTCGAAAATAACCTGCCGGTATGCGTCCGGATGGATGTCCTTTTTCATGCACCGACAATATCATATGCCATCCGATTACGCCAGCAACCGCGCCATAATTCGTTTTCAGAACTCCGAGAAACCCGTCGTGCTCACGTTCACGATTTGCGTGGCGCTCACGTATTTGGAGGTGTTCGGGAAGTCCCTGCACAATATTTCGTAGGTTGTCTGGTCGGTGATTGTATCAGTCGTGGAGCTTGCAATCGACTGGCTGGCACCGGCGGTGGTTGTCGCAAAGGCGCCTTTGAACATGTTCACGCCGTTCTTCTTTGCGGAGCAGTCGGTGACGCCGACATTGTTCCATGAAATCGTAGTTGTCTTCCCGGCGTCGACGCGGTCCGGCGTTGCGGAAATACTTGCACTCGGGACGAGGACCGTAACCGTTGCCGTGGAGACCGGAGTCGTTCCGCCCGGACCCGTGCATTGCAACTGATACGAGCTGGTGGTGCTCGGACTCACGACCGCGCTGCCGGAAGTGGCGCCTGCGGTAAAGCCGATACCGGTACAGCTCGTGGCGCCGGTCGAGGTCCAGGTTAGCGTAGAGGAGCCGCCAGGATTGATTGACGACGGAGTCGGGTTGAAAGTCGTGACGGTGGGCGGATTAACTTGGCTGCAGTTTTGATTCGTATAGCTGCCGCTAAGCGTCCCATTGGTACAGGTGCGGGTTTCCGAAATGGAACTACACGTAATCGGCGAAATTGCCGTTGGTGATTGATAGGCGGTCACCGAACTTCCGTTTGCCAACGTTCCGCCCCACGGAAGGGTGCAGGAAGGATAGACCACCGTACAGGACTGGTTCGTATAGCTGCCGCTAAGCGTCCCATTGGTACAGGTGCGGGTCTGCGAATTACACGTGTCGCCGGAATTTACCGACGACGCCTGATAGGCGGTCACCGAACTTCCGTTTGCCAACGTTCCGCCCCACGGAAGGGTGCAGGAAGGATAGACCACCGTACAGGACTGGTTCGTATAGCTGCCGCTAAGCGTCCCATTGGTACAGGTGCGGGTCTGCGAATTACACGTGTCGCCGGAATTTACCGACGACGCCTGATAGGCGGTCACCGAACTTCCGTTTGCCAACGTTCCGCCCCACGGAAGGGTGCAGGAAGGATAGACCACCGTACAGGACTGGTTCGTATAGCTGCCGCTAAGCGTCCCATTGGTACAGGTGCGGGTTTCCGAAATGGAACTACACGTAATCGGCGAAATTGCCGTTGGTGATTGATAGGCGGTCACCGAACTTCCGTTTGCCAACGTTCCGCCCCACGGAAGGGTGCAGGAAGGATAGACCACCGTACAGGACTGGTTCGTATAGCTGCCGCTAAGCGTCCCATTGGTACAGGTGCGGGTCTGCGAATTACACGTGTCGCCGGAATTTACCGACGACGCCTGATAGGCGGTCACCGAACTTCCGTTTGCCAACGTTCCGCCCCACGGAAGGGTGCAGGCCGCCGGTGCTGTTACCGTGATGTTTTCAGTGCAGGTGCTACCGAACCATTGGTACCCATCCGCGACCATTCTTACATCAAATGGATACGTGCCCGGCGTGGTCGGTGCCGTGAAAGTTCCGCTGAATATCCCATTGGCTCCGGAGTTTACAGTACTGCCCGCAGGAAGAACCGCCCGACCATTCCCCCAGATATCATTGTTGTCATTGATCATCGGCGAGACATCACCGACTCCCACCCTGTCCGGCCACAGAAAAAAACCACTATCTGTCGAGATTGGCCCCCAACCATACTCCCCGGCATTGAGCATGGTTATCGATGCGGAAAACTGTGTCCCCGCCGTAACTGTTTCCGGTGCCGAAATGCTGACGCACGATGAATCTAGACCCACACCGGAACTCCCGCACGCGGGAAATGCTTCTCCCGCACCAAGCTGATCCGACCATTGAATGGCAGTATGTGTTTTGCCTGCGGCAGCTGAACCGTGCCGCGCATATACGACACTCCATATCCCAATCAATGCGACAAAGAAAATAAAAAAGCCGGCTAGCAGTGTCCAACGCGCACGAAATACATTCATACTCTTAGTGTATAGCCATTCGCCAACATGGTTTGAATTATCCACACCTTTCATTTAGTCAACGCATCGCGCGCGGCGACGATATTTTTCTCGATTCCCGTCTGCATGGCTGTCAAGCCGCTCTGCGCAATGGATGGATTGTTGCCGGGATATGCTCGTTGCCAGTCGGTATCCGTTAGCATCGACGCAAGGGATTCCGCTTTCAAGAACGATTTCAGTGCCGATGCGGGTTGATTTAGATTCAGTTGCATGACGCCGAGCAAATCCCACAGCCACGGATTCGTTGCGCCGCCATTTGCCCTCGCAATGCCTTCTTGTATCACTGGAACCGCTTCGGCATATTTTTTATCTTTTGCCAGCACAAACGCCAGGTCGTTGTAGCCGGCCCATTCGGTGGGTGCCCATGCGACGAATGCGCGGAAATCGCTTTCGGCCTTCGCATAATCGCCCGGCGAGCCGCGGTAGGTGTAGGCCAGACCGCGCATATACAGCGTGCGTTTATTTTCCGGATACAGCGCAAGCTCCGCGTTCAAGTCGTCAAGGGCGGCGTCAAAATCGGAATTTATGAATTCGATGCGCGCGAGCATGTAATGCGCGAGCGGTTGCGTTGGCGCAATGGCACTCGCTTCTTTAAAAGCGCGCGCGGCGGTTTGCAAATCGTACGGCCGTGCATCGCTTATGCCAATCATCGCTTGATTCCCGAAATAATAAGAACCTATTTCAAACGCGAGCGGCGCATCCGAACGGTCAAGTGTTAGTGCGAGATTGCCCTGCTGATAACGGTCCCAGACAAACCGGGCGGCGGCATTCGGCGCGGGCGTATAAAACCAGATTATTGCCGCCGCAACGACAACCGCTCCGACGAATAGCCAACCGCGGACACCCCAAAGGCGGGCATGGCGCAACCGCGCCCGACTTTTTTTCAAAAATGCGTGAAAGGTCTTTTTCATATGAGCCCTGCTCATTGGCTTCGCCGCCTTTCGTTACTGAAAATCCGCATTCGTCCAACCGAGAGATAGAAGCGCCTGCTTGAAACCCGGATCAATGGCAGCCAGATGCACCATCGTTGTTTTTGCTCCGGTCACATTATTTTTTTCCGCTGAAAAATAAGTCCTGAAACCGTAATTTTTACTTAGGTTGGAGTAAATTACTGAAAGGTTGATATGAATGTCAGCAGCGCGTGCCATGCCAAACTCCTCCGCCAAATAAACTGCGTAATTATACCGCGGGGTCAGTTCGTTACCATTTGCATTTCCAATTTTGATGGCGGACTGAAATGCAGCATCAGGATCTTCAAGACCTGGTTCCTGTATCCCTGCGACCTTGAGGTCGCCAAGTACCTCTGCTTTGTATGTCATTTCAGCCGGAATAAGGGTTGACGCCTTAGGATCACTCACAGTTCGTTGTATGTCTGCATCGGCTTTTGCAAGGGAATCCTCTATGATGGCCACATCGGCATCCCTCTCCTGTTTGTCGGCATTTGTCAATTTCTCTTGCTTACTCAAATGAACAAGGTCTATGCCATACCAGTGAGCTGAGCGTAACTCTGACAGCGCGAGCGTATAAAACGCATCAGCATACTGATATAGACGGCGCATTGCCAGAGCTATATCTTTCTCTTTATAGAAATCGGCATATGGTTCGCCGGAAAAAATTATCGTAGTAAGATTTCGATCCGTATTTTGATAAAACAACTCTCCTATCTCCTGAATAGCGTAGGCCCGTTGGCTGTCAGAGTATCCAGGATTTGCGGCTATATCCTTTAGCCGTTGAATGGCATCCGAGACGCTGCTTGATCGAGTTTCAGAAGCGGCAATCAAATATATTATCTGACCTCGTTCATTTATGTTTGTAGTTTCATTAAGTGCCTCTTTGTAGTAAGGGATTGCGCTCTGTACATGGCCTGCATTGCGCAAACTTTCGGCCTTGGCAAAAGCGGCATTATGTGTGAGCAGTCCCACGTACAGACCTTGAGGCGCGCTCGACTGCTGCCGAACATGATAAAAATAATAGTATATAGCCAGCGTCGCGATGGCAAAAATCAACACCAGCGCGATTACTAATGCAGTTTTTTTGTTAATTGCCGAATTCATACTCCAGATTTCCTACCACCCTGAACCTCCTCCACCATCAGAACCCGCTCCTCCTGCACCGCCTCCGCCAGAATCACCGCCGCTGTCACCGGAATCACCGCCGCTGTCACCGGAATCACTGGCGCCACCATTACCATCGCTGTCCCCGTCATCATTTCCACCCACATCACCACCGCCAACAACATCTCCGCTATCTCCGCTATCTCCAACAGTCTCCGCATGCGCAACAGGTGTAAACGGTAGTGGTGCTGCCGTAGCTCGTCCCTGCAAAGGGCCGCGCCAAGAAAAAAGGACTGTTATGTGTGAAGAAATTGAAAATGCGGCAGCAAAGACAACTGTATAAAGGAAATAATTTTTTGCCTTTTTATAGATTTTAAACATAGTATATATGAGACTACTATCTGTATAGTATCATGGTTAAAAATTACTATGCCTTTATCCCCAATGTCGTCTGCGCATCTACGTGCCGTTTTGCTTGACCGTATCCGCCAAAATGTCGTCCGAACTTGCCAAACCGATTTTATTATCGCTGATAGTAGCGGCAGAAAATCAGATTGGATCTTTGACTTTAGACGAATATTTCTCAATGCAGATGATTTGGATATGCTTTCGGAACTTTTTTGGGAACGCTTTGCCACGCGCCTACCGTTTCAAGTCGGCGGAATGGAATCGGCGTCAATACCGCTTATCACCGCAATTGTCCTTAAAGGAAAAGCGCGCGGAACCCCGGTCCGCGGATTTTATATACGGAAATCTCGGAAGAAGACTGGCCTGCTCAAGCAGATTGAGGGCGAGCTCGGCGATGAACCTGTCGTATTGGTGGATGACCTGATTCACAGCGGTAGTACTTTTTTGAAACAAATTACGCTTCTTCAAGCAATTGACAAAGAGATACAAGCGGTTTTCGCGATTGTCCGTTATCTTGAACTTGACCAATATTCCATATTGGTGGACAAAAACATTTCCGTAGAAACAATTTTTAGTCTAAAAGAAATTGGGCTCGAGAGGACGCAAGCGACGCTACCTAGGAATGGCAGCTTCGCCGCCCGGTGGTATTTCCATGGTATAAATCCAGACTTATATCGCGTTGAGCATAAATCCACTCCGGCAATCGATGCGGCAAATGTGTATTTTGGGACTGATGACGGCTATGTCTATGCGCTCGCGCAGGACTCGGGTGCGGAACACTGGCGGTTTAAAGTCGGATTGCGTCCCCGCGGACCGTATACAATATCAAACCTTTTGCGCGCAGATTCGGCCGTATTTTTTACGAGCAAGAACGGAAAGGTCTTTGCTCTAAACGCAGACACGGGAAAAATGTTGTGGGTCTTCGACGATGCCGACTGGTGCACATCAAATATCGCTATCTCTGCGGAAAAGAAATCGCTCTTTGTCGGCATCAACGCCGGATGGTTTAACAAACGGAATTATCTCGTCGCACTTGACGCGGAGAATGGAGATGAAAAATGGCGCATTCCGACGCCCGAGCAAGTACTGACGGTAACGGTCGATGCTTCAAATCAAGAACGAATTGCCGTGGGATGCGCCGACGGAACATTTCTGATGCTTCGAGCCAAAGACGGTTCTCAAATGTGGTCGTTCAAGACCGGCGCGAAGATTACCGGCAATAGCGCACGAATTCCGAAAATCGGCGGCATCGTTGTCGGCTCATACGATTCTTTTTTATATATATTAGAAGAAGAGACAGGGACACCTGTTCATAAAATCGAATTCGAATTCGGCATCGCCACTACGCCGCTCGTTATCGATACCCATATCATCGTGAGCGGCCTCGACAAAAAAGTGTATTGCATTTCCGCTCTGACCGCTGAGATTTTGTGGCAATTCGAGACGAAAGGAAGGATTTTCGCTGACCCGGTGTTTATCAATGGACGCATTTTTGTCGGCTCAAACGACTCCCGATTGTACGAACTGGACCCGGCCACAGGCAAATGCCTCTCGTTTTTCCAAACCGTCGAGCGAATCACAAATCCCGTCGTGTATGCTCCCGAAACGAATTCCTATTTTCTCGCCACCTTCGCAAACGAGCTGTATTGCTTAACCGAAAAGGCAGTGTCGGTGTAGTCGTGCGACCCCTATCAAATAGTGGGCGGCCGCATCGATCCATGCCTGCTGGTTGCCTGCGTCGTGCCGGAAACCGCCGATGAGCATCTCCCGTTTTTTTACATCGGGCATAAAATATAAATTCTGTTTAGTATATTGCATTTCCATCATCCATGCGGCACTGCCCAACAATTCTTTTTCGTACCGTGTCGGGTTGTCAGCCATAACTTCAAATACCTTACCGGTACTACGTGCTAAAGCAGTGGTACAGACTGGCCTACTATAGAACGATCCGTCATAGTTCTGGAAAGATTTGTACCAATTTTCAACGCACTTAACTGACTTTGCGTCGTCAAAAATTGGTGCGAGCGCTATGATTTCCGCATACGCAGCGAGCGAAAGCCATTCGCTCTCCGGACCATCTGTAAAAAATCGATTTGCGGCAGTGCGATACAAATTCTCGGCTGCACTGTGAAATGCGTTGTCGGCTACCCCGTGCAAAAAAACAGAACACTGCAGATAAAAAATTGGCTCATAGGACTGAAGAGGCGCCTCTCTTGCGACAACCTCGGCAGCGCGCTGAACTTCATTCGAGCCCATACGGAGCACTTGTGCGGTGCGTCCGAGATATGCTTCAATCAGTATTTTCGTTTGATCCGGCATCGTCTTCAATCCGAGACGCTTGGAAACGTAGCTATATAAGCGTCTGGCCGCGTCGCAATAGGACTCATTTTTGATTTCAGAACCAAAGAGTGCGAGCGCATATGCACCAAAAGCAAGCCGAACCCAGTGAGTATTTTTTTTTGGATACGACTCGAACGGATCAATTATGCTTTCCACGTATCCATTTGGTTCTTGCAATGAAATTAGCCCGTTTGCAGCTAATGTCGCACTCTCAACCATTGAGCGCAGAGACAGACATAAATCGCCTGCGGGACGTTGACGCCTCACCACCGGACCACGCATACCGAGGATGTGAGTTTTATCCTCCGATTCAATCCAGCCATGTGTCTCAGAAATAAAAAAAATCGGTTTCTCGTACGGACGCTCTCCTTCGGTTTTCGTCATTGAACTTAAGAATTGATCTAGATTTCTGAACCGCGCGCAGTTAAAAACCGATGGAATCCGGCAACCACATATTTTCCCGTTATTGTAAATGAGATACGCTTTGGTGTGATAGACATCGCCACGAGCAACCTCAAGCGACAGAAGAGGAATTGCGAGAGTGGACCATACCGTTATCTCAAGTCGCGCATCTTCGAGTTCAAATTCCTCAATTGGCCGACAACGAATGTCGTCGGCTAGGCCCATGGATGCGTCAACAATTGCCTCGACAAGCGGCTTTTCAATAACCGTCATGGATGCGCGGAATTCCCCTTTAATCCATGCTGTCATATTGACCGAAACGATGTCATTATTGTATCGTTCAAACCCTCTCGTATACCGCGCATATTGCATCTCATTTCCGGCAGACAATGTCTGCCGTAGAACTTTCCGTGCAATCGCAAGGAGCGCTAACGAGTCTTTATCCGGCAGGCCGTGGCGCGCAGGAATTCTATCAATAAAACGAGCGGTATTTTCCCACGCTTCAAAAAGCGGCGAACGAAAAAGCGGACTCCACCCTTTTGTGTTCCCTTGTGTGAGCGCGCCTAATCCTCTCGGTTCGCAGATAATGATTGAGGGACTGTTTTGGTTACGTAAGCGTGCTCTCAATATCCTTCCGTTCTGCATGACATAGTTGCGCACAAATCCCTCCAACGAGACGAAAATCCACTCTCCTTCTCTAAGCTCCTTTTGCGCCCAATCAAGGACCGCTTGCGCGCGAATGCGTTGTTCGCGATAGGCATTAAATGAAGACATGCGCGACATGAAAAGAATATAGCACGGAGCAAGGAGAGATAATCTCTCGAAAATAAATTATTAGTCACTTTGGTCGGTCTTTTACGCAAGCGATATTGTATAAAACATATTGCCGATATGCACCTTCGTTTTCATAAAAAGTCCGGCCCGCATTGCTGCGAGCCGAACACCGAGAAGGCCGCTCTAGTTGCTGGTTTTCGGAGGGTAGACTTCGAACTCCCTCCCAAAACCCGGGTCTCGAACGCTGTGGTAAACCACAGAGCCGTCCAGGATTCGCGAGACGGCAATGTGCGAGTATGCTTTCCTGCCCTCACCCCACTTTCCCCATTGGAGCCATAAGGCCCCACCATCGACCCCTGCTTTGCCGCGGTCGTACGTGATTCGGCCACGGTCGTCCTCGGACTCACCGCTGACGCCGATTGTTCCGTCAGCCTCGAAACCTTTGTCGAACACAACGTCCGTCGTGAGTCCGGAACCGTTCTGCAGGTAATGGACCCTTGCGCCCGGCACGAACACTCGCGCCAGAGCGGCCGCGTCAAGCATCGCTCCGGGTTCCACATTCGCGGCAGGAGCGACTGCCGTAGTTTGAGCGATTGCTTTCTGCCAACAGCTGAAGCTGACAGCAATCGCGAACGCCAAGGCACTGAAAAAGATCTTGTTCACGTCAATCCACTCCTTTCCGAGTGTCAGACCGGGCAAAATCGTGCGTTTTGCCCCCGTCTTTCATTATGGTACACAATTTCGGCCTGTTGTCAATGAGCCCGGACGAACCTGTGTATAACTGTCCGCAAGCAATATAACTCGTTGTTTTTGAAAATATCGTGAAAAAGAGAACGCACTCGACGCGGAGCGCCGAGTGCGTGTGTCCCCAACCGTTAAGGATAAGAAACGTATTGCATGCTCCCAAAGTCGGAGAGGAGCATCTGAATCGAACCTGCCGTGCCCATGCACGGAGTGTTCCCTGCGTTCCCGGATAAGAACATCGAGGTCGAGACGTTCCAACCGATGCCGGAAACGGTCGATGTCCATGATTCCCATCCAAACGACGAGTCGTGATATTCGTAGTTGTGGATGGATGTTGCCGTGAACGGGCACGAGCCCGTTCCGGCATACAGTTCATCAATCGCCCACCCATTTACCAGTGTGGATGGCACGTGCGGAGTGCCGGTCGATGCGATTATCTCGTACGATTTCGTGCTGAAATCGTACAGGACGGCATACCAGTTCGAGTTCGTCGAACTAGGAACTGCATCGACGGTACCGATGAAAACCACGACGTGCGGCACCGAATTTGACGGGGTCTTTCGGACATACTTGGCGAAAAAGGCCTCGTCTATCGGCACATTCGCTATAAAGGCCGGTCCGGCGCTGAAGTCGAAAACCGTCAGTGCAGCCGTCTTGCTTGCGCCCCCCACGCCCGAAGAGTAGTACATGCTCACTTCGAGCGGACTTCCCGGCGGTTTGAAAGTGGGCATGAATCCCTGCTCTTCCGAGGTCAAATTACTCGGAAAGGACAGGCATCCTTGGTCCGGATAGCAAGCCGACAATTCGGCCTGAAAACCGTTCAGCGTCAAACCGCTCCCGTTTGGAAGTCCTTGCGTCCCGAGCGACTCATGGTCGTCGGTCGCCGTGACTACCGGAACGGCCTGCATCATGCGACGCGAGGATTCTGGATTGCGTTTCAGGTCTTGTTCTGCCATCAAGGTCGCATGCCTTGCGGCAAACGCATTCTCCGACGCCGAGACCGGACTACTTTGGAACGCGGCGGTCTGGAGTGAGGAGAGTTGCGACATATCCAACTGCGGCGGATCCGCTGACGAACTTACCGGATAATCCGGCGGGCCGGGCTGATACGTAACGGGACCGGTCGTCGGGCTTACTGTTGGAGCGGTCGTCGGCTTCGACGTGGGCGCCGTGGTCGGCTTCGTGGTCGGTTTTACCGTCGGCGCGATTGTGGGTATCGAAGTTGGCTTTACCGTCGGCGGACTTGTCGGCGGTGCTGTTGTGGGTGACGTTGTCGGGTTCGACGTCGGTAGCGCCGTGGCCGAGAGTGTCGGAAGCGACGTCGGCTGGCCTGTTGCCGGCGGAGGTACGTCATTCGGCGTGACCGAAGAACCGCCACTGCCGCAGGCCGCGAGGCACACCGCCAAAAGGAGAGCCGGAGGAACATTTTTACGCCGGGGCATGTCCGATTCCTTTCTATATTAAGTATCGAAAGACCGTCCTCCGTTAGCATATTTTCCCGTCGATTAAACGGGAATGAATGCGTGGCCGCGAAGCGGCCACGCATTCATTCCGAATTCGAATATGCCACCTCTTGTAATTTGTCCAGTTCGACGAGAAAATTCCCTATTCCCTGGCCGAACGCAGAAAGTCCTTGTGGAAGTCAGACTTTCACAATTTCGCCTCTAAACTTTAAAAATAGTGAGCATCTGTGGAAGTTTAACTTTCACATGGCCGCGCCTTTGGGAAGGTCAGGCCTTCCCAAAGGCGCGGCCGTTTTCGAAAACTCGGCTAATTGTTCGAAAGGAAGTCGATATTGCTTTGGATGGACTCGGTGAGCGACATGACACTGTTGGCATACGACTGCCCCGCCGTGGCCCATGCTCCGCCGGCATAATATTTTGCCGCGGCCGTATGCTCGGCGGTGTATCCGCCCGCGCCCGCGCCGAGATCGCCAAAGTACAGCGACATCGCCGCAATGGCATCATCGGCTGCCCACGGATTCGGGACCGCATGTCCGGTTGCGGCGACAATGCGCGACTCATAGGTATGCCACGTCGAAGGAATGAATTGCGCCGGTCCCATTGCTCCGCCGTATCCGCCACCTTGCGGACACGACACGACCTGCTTTACCGGGTCGAACCCGAGCCGCGTTCCCAAATCGATAAACGGCGGTATGTCGCGACTCGGCTTCATGACGTTTGGAAATTGCGTACCGGAATTTTTTCCGACGCCGGCACCGGTCGTAAGGTTGGTAACGTAGCACTGTCCCACGTTTTTCCCGAGGTCCGATTCCTGTGTCAGCACGGCCAGAATAAATGCAGGTCGGACGCCCGTTTTCGCCTCGGCCGCCTGCGCATATTTGAGCGCATCCGCAAATTCAATCGGCGCGGCATCGCGAAGCGGAAAAAGCGCGGCGCGAATCGCCGCCGCTTTCGCCTGTTGCGCGGCAAGATATTTTTTATACTCGGTTTCCTGGTCGGTCGTAATCGCAAGCAGCTGCTGCTTCTGCGTTTTGTCCGTTGAAATCTGCTGCTGTTGGGTTACGACCGCAAACTTTGCATCGGTAGTTTGATTTTGCTTTGTCGCCAATGCCGCTTCTTCAGTTTCGGTCTGCGCTTTCGCCGTTTGAATGGTCGAAAAAAGATTTTGCAGCTGGGTCTGGATGGACACAAACGCGTCCAAATCGCCGAAGAATCCGGAAACATCCTGCGAGCCGAGCGCAATGCTGATGATGGAAGAATCGTCTATCATCTGCGTCTGCCGCAGTATGGAGCCGAGCGACTCTTTGCCCTGATCGATGCGATCGGTCAGCTGCACGATGACGATATTTTTCTGTTGAATTTCCGCGGCTAACTGCTTAATCAGTATATTCTTCGAATCAATCTGCGCCTGCGCCGCCTTAATCTGCGCGTTAAGGAGCGTCACATCGCCCTGCAGCGTGTTTTTCTTTGCCTGGGTTTGCGCGATGATTTGCTGCTGCTGCGCAATTTCCTTCTGCAATTCGTCGTACTGGGCCTGCAGCGCGGCGCGCTGGTCGGAAGTGAGCGCCTGCGCAAAGACGTGGCTCGGGTATAGCATAAATACTCCGCAAAAAGATGCTGCGAGCAACAGAAACACCGACGTACCGGCACGTCTGAACATTTCACTAGTATACCAAACCGAAACAGGCCGCGGCTCGCAACGAGCCGCGGCCTGTTTCGCATCGAGATTGCCGTTATTCCGCCGCCGCCGCTTCCGCACCCTCCGTCTTTCCTTTCTTTTCCACTTCAATCGCGGAGATGTCGGCCGCCGGAGCCGCCTCTTCCTCGGCAACGACTTCCTGCACAAGCACGACAACGTCTTCCGCATCCGTCACGAGTTCGACGCCGTCGGGAAGTTTGAGGTCGCCGACGCGGATTTGGTCGTCGAGCGCTGCGAGCACGGTCAGGTCGACTTCGATGTCGTGCGGCAAGCTCATCGGGTCCGCTTCAACTTCGACTTCGTGGAGCACTTTCACGAGATTTGCGCCTTCGCGCACCGCCGGAGATTCGCCGACGAATACGAGCGGAATGGCAACCTCGACTTTCTCGCCCTTGGTCACCGCATAAAAATCAACGTGGCGGGGACGGCTCGTGAGCGGGTCGAGGTCGACTTCGCGGATGAGGGTCGGCAGCGCGGCGCCGAGGCCCGAAAGAGAAACAATCGTCGCTTCGCCCGCCTCGCGGAGCGCTTTTGAAAAAGCAATGGCGTCGACGACAATCGGCGTCGCCTCCTGGTGGGCGCCGTACACAACGGCCGGAATCGAGCCGCTCGCGCGAATGGCTTTGGCGGTGGCTCCGTCCGCCTCTCTCTTTTGAACTTTCAGGGTAAGCATATCGCCTGAATATACGGGAAAGTCCGAAGAAAAGCAATTAACCGAGGGCCGCCGAGGTCTTCGCGAGCCGGGCTAGAAACGCTTCCCGAGCCGCGACAACGTTTTCCTCTTTTCCTTTCCAAATCGCAAGCGCGTCCTCTTGGAGCGCGCGGGCATACGAAAACGTCAGCGGCCACGGCGCATTTTTAGCCGCGGCGTATTTTGCAATTGCGGCGAGATTTTCGGTCGCCTGGTCCGGCGACTGTCCGCCGGACAAAAACACTATTCCCGCAATCTGGCGCGGCACGCTTTGCATGAGCGCATCCACGGTGTCTTCCGCGACTTCCTCCGGCGTATCGCGCTTCGCGCTTCCCGCTCCCGCGAGCGCCATCGACGTTTTCAAAATGACGCCCGCGCGGTCCACGGAATGTTCTTCGAGTACCGAAAAAAGCGTGCCGAGCGTTTCCTCGATGACCGCGCGCGCTTTGTTCCGACTATGCGTTCCGTCATGCAGCACTTCGGGTTCGAGAATCGGCACCAAGCCGGACGCCTGCACCTCCTTCGCGTAACTTGCGAGGCGCTTTGCGTTTTCATGGAGCGCGCCGGCCGAGGGCAGCTGGTCGCCGTCGATGCGAATCACGGCGCGCCACTTCGTAAAGGTGGCGCCCTGTTTTTTATAGTCGGCAAGCCGCTCCGGAAGATCGAGCAAACCCTGCGTGATAAGTTCGCGCGGACTCGTGCCTATCGGCTCGGTGCCGCCGTCCACTTTGACGCCGGGAGCTATGCCGCGCGCCGCAAGCGATGCCGGAAAAAGTTTTTTGTCATTCCCTTTTTCAAGCAGCGTTTCGGAAAAAAGTATCACCCCCGACAAATATTCTTCAATCCCTTCCGCGCCGAGAAACAAATCGCGGTACCGGCGGCGCATCTCCGCACTCGCGCTAACGCCGTATGCCGCGAGCCGCGTCGTCGCCGTATGCACGCTCTCATCCGCAGCAAGAATCCCTTTGCCGGGCGAAAAAAAGGAGCGCGCTATTCCAACAAGGTCGGTCATAGGCAAATGGTACCACGGGCAAACGGCATGATACACTTTCCGCATATGGATTTCATGGCTATCGGCGACACCGCCGTCGACGAATTTATTCGGCTCGAAGAAGGACATCCGGATTGCACGATTAATAAGAACGATTGCACCATCTGCATGAAATGGGGCGACAAAATCCCTTACGAATTCTCGGTCCTCGTGGCCGGAACGGGCAATGCCGCAAACGCCGCCGTCGCCGCCGCCCGGCTCGGACTTTCCGCAGGACTTATTTCAAACGTAGGCGACGACCGTTTCGGCGAGGAGACGCTTGCATCCTTGGCGCGCGAGAAAGTCGACGGCGCGCACGTGGCCGTAAACGCCGGCGTCCCGACGAACCATCATTACGTCCTGTGGTACGGCGCGGAGCGAACGATTCTCGTCCGGCACGAGGAATACCCGTACCGCATTCCGGCCGAACTTGCCGCGCCGAAGTGGATATACCTTTCCTCCGCGGGCGAACATTCAAGCGGCATGCACGACGAACTCGCGGCTTGGATTGCGCAGCATCCGGAAACGAAACTAGCGTTCCAACCGGGAACATTTCAGATACTGCTCGGAAAAGAAAAGCTGGCGCCTCTCTATACGGCCGCCGAAGTCGTCGCCTGCAACAAAGAGGAAGCCGAACGCATTCTCGAAATCGGCGAGACGGATGTCAAAACGCTGCTTGAAAAAATGCGCTCGCTCGGACCCAAGATTGTGCTCATCACCGACGGACCAAACGGCGCGTACGTCTACGACGGCGCCGAGATGGTGCGGGTGCCGATGTATCCCGACCCCAAACCTCCGTACGAACGCACGGGCGCGGGCGACGCAATGACTTCGACGTTTGTTGCCGCACTCGCACTCGGACACTCGGTCGCCGATGCCATGCTGTGGGGACCGATTAATTCTATGTCGGTCGTGCAAGCGGTCGGTTCGCAAAAAGGATTGCTCACGCGCGAACAAATCCAAGAATATCTAGCCAAAGCGCCCGCCGAATACCGCGTCGAACCGTTGTAGCGCGATTTACATCCCCGTCGTCGGTTGAAATTGCGAGTACACCGTCGTGTCCGCAACATGGATGATGAGCGCGGCGGCGAATATGCCCGCGACCGCGATAAGCAGTATTGCAAAATACGAATTTACTCTTTGCGTGAGCAGGTTCATGGATTATGCGGCGCGGGCCGCTTTTTGTATTGTCTTTGCATCAAGTCCGTACTCCGCAAAAAGTTCCTCCGGCGTGCCCGATTGCCCGAAGCGGTCTTGCACGCCGATTCTCCGAATCGAAACGGGATGCGCGCCCGACAAAAATTCAGCAATGGCGCTTCCGAAACCGCCTGCCGCTTGATGTTCTTCGACGGTCACGACGCGGCCGACTTTTTTTACCGCCGCAAGCACCGCCGCTTCGTCGAGCGGCTTTACCGTCGAAAAATGGAGCGCGATTGCGCCGATATTTTCTTTTGCAAGGGCGCGGGCCGCAACGAGCGCCGCATAACTCAACGAACCCGTTGAAAAAATCGCGACCTGCGGCGATTCCGATTCAAAAAGCGTAAGCGCCTTCCCGATTTCAAACGGCGTCTCGGTTGTCGTAAAGATCGGCGTTGCCGCGCGCCCGAAGCGAAGGTATACGGGGCCGTCGGTTTTCGCCGCCGCGAGCACCGCCTTTCGTGCCTCCTCGGCGTCCGCGGGAGCGATGACGGCCATGTTCGGGAGCATGCGCATGAGGCCGATGTCTTCGAGCATCTGATGCGTTGCGCCGTCCAGACCGACCGACACGCCTGCGTGCATGCCGCACACCTTTACCGGCAATCGATTGAGCGCAATCGTCGTACGAATCTGCTCGTAGTTGCGTCCCGGAGAAAATACCGCATACGATGCGATGAACGGAATTTTTCCCGCCGCCGCCATGCCGGCGGCGGCCGTCGCCAAATTTTGCTCGGCGACGCCGGTCTCGATAAATCGCTCCGGAAATTCTTTTTGAAACAGTTCCGCGCGCGTCGACTCGGCGAGGTCGGCGCACAGTACGACGACGCGCGAATCCGCCTTCCCCGCCTCAACTATGCCCGCGCCGAATCCGTCGCGCGTCGCCGCGCTCGGAATGTCATCCGCAAACATTTTTTCGGAGAGGTGCGCGTTTGTATTAAGCATATTCGTGCGGGAGCTTGCCTCCCATTGTGCGGATTTCTTTGAGAAACCGCTTCCCTTCTTCTTCGTTTGGCGTTTTGCCGTGCCAGTGATAATCAAACTCGATGTCCGGCACGCCTTTGCCCGGAATCGTATGCGCGATGACGAGCGTCGGTTTCTCGGCAATCGTTTTCGCCTGTTCGACCGCGGCGATAAACGCGGGAATATCGTGGCCGTTCACTTCGATGACATGCCAATTGAAGGCGCGGTATTTTTCCGCGAGCGGTTCGAGCGGCATCACGTCTTCGGTCGTTCCGTCGATTTGGATGTTGTTGCGGTCCATCACCGCCGTGAGATTGCGCAGTTTATTTTTTCCGGCGAACAACACGGCCTCCCAGGTGTTTCCTTCTTCCTGTTCGCCGTCGCTCATCAAACAGTACACATGCTGTTTCCATTCGTCCATCGAAAACGCATAGGCCATACCGGCCGCTTGCGAAAGTCCTTCCCCGAGCGGTCCGGACGTTGTTTCGATTCCCGGCAACCGCAGCCGCTCGGGATGGCCCTGCAACCGGCTTCCGAATTTGCGAAGCGTGCGACATTCTTTAACCGAGAAATAGCCCGCGTGCGCGAGCGAAGCATAGAGCACCGGACAAATGTGACCGTTTGACAGCACCAAGCGGTCGCGCTCGTCCCAGTCGGGATGAGCCGGGTCGTGCTGCAAGATATGAAAATAAAACGCCGTGAACACGTCCGCCATGCCGAGCGATCCTGCCGTGTGTCCGCTGCCGGCGGCGACGAGCATCTCGATAATCGTCTCGCGAATCGCTTCGGCTTTTTTTTCGAGCATGCGCACGTCGGTTTCTGAAAGGGGCATGCACCGATTATACCGCACGACGGCGGCGCTGCTTCGGTAGTGTCAGGCGGTGCCTTCGACGCGCGAAAATGCCTCGAACGCGTCTGACGGATTGTCGGCGCGAAGAATGGCCGACCCGACGACAAGCGTGGAGATACCGAGCGATGAGAGCCGATTTGCACTTGCGAGCGAAACGCCGCCGTCGACTTGCATGGGAAATTCCGGATACCGCGCGTGAAATTCGCGTATCGAGTCAAAGACCCGCTCATCAAAGGGTTCGCCCTGCCGGCCGATATGGTCGATGCCCATGAACTGAACGTATTGAATATGCTCGAGCGCCTGCTCCGCGATGCCGATGTCGCTTCCAATTGAAAGCGCAATTCCGAACGAGACGGACTTCGACGGCACTCCGTCGCGAATGCCGTACTGTTCTTTCACTTCGGAAAGCAATTGCCGCGCACGCGACGCGTCGTCGACATGCAGCGTAAATCTCGTTGCGCCCACCGTCAGGCCGTAGCCGACCGCTTGAAGCGCGTTCGCGCACATAAGGTCGAGTTCGTATTCGATGCGGTCGAGGTTGGGCAGGCGCGCGCCGCGTGCGAGCAATTGCATGAATTCTTCCGGCGCACTGAAGGGCCACGACGCGGGCGATGCGTACTGTCCGTCTACCGCATCTAGCTGCACGCGAGAAACGGAAGGAATTTCCAAAAGAAGCGCGAGTTCTTTTTCAAAAATTTCTCGCGAAGCGGGAAGTATGGCGGGAACGACGAGCATACCGTCAGAATTTCGAGAGCCGCCGCGCGTGGCGCGCCAAATCGGAAAAGGGCGTATCGAGAAATACGCGGATCGCTTCGCGCGCCTCATCCTCGGCTATAAACCGAGCACCGAGCGAAAGCACATTTGCATCGTTGTGTCGGCGCGCCAAACGTACGGCGTCGTACCCGTCTTCGGAACCGCCGCCTTCGCTCTCGATTTCCCCGGCGGCGCGAATCGGACCGTAAAATACGGCCGCGCGAACCCCGCGGATGCGGTTTACGCACATCGCCTCGCCTTGTCCGCTGCCGCCGATGATGATGCCGCGCGCTCCGCCGTCTTCCGGATGTTCCGCGACTTTTCGCGCAAGCGGTGTCATGAAATCGGGATAATCGTCTTCTTTATGGAACTCGAACGCACCGAAGTCCTCGACGTCGTATCCCTGGTCGCGAACAAAATCGATGACCGTTTCTTTCAGCGCGAATCCCGCGTGGTCGGAAGCAACAAAAAGTTTAGGCATTTTCGGCGGCGGGTGCGGGTGCGGAATCAGATGCCGCACCCGGCGCAGAATCGGAGGATGTTTCCACACCGGCGGAAACATCCGTCCGATTCTGCGTCATCGCTGCGGATGCAGCGATGACATGCCTTACCAAGGATTCGGTATAGCCCGCTTCGTTGTCGTACCACGCAAGGACCTTAACCAAGTTTCCGTCTATGACGCGGGTCATGCCGAGGTCGGCGATGGATGCAAAGGGCTCGCCGAGAATATCGCTTGAAACGAGTTCTTCGTCAGTCGTCGAAAAGATGCCCGCCCAGCGCGGCGCCGCTGCGGCGCCGCGAAGCGCCTCATTCACCTCATCTCTCGTCGTCGGCCGTTTCGAAATAAACGTTATGTCAACAATGGAGCCCGCCGGCACCGGCACGCGAAGCGAGATACCGTCGAATTTTCCCGCGAGCGATTCGTACGCCTGCGTTACCGCGACTGCGGCGCCGGTCGTCGTCGGAACGATATTTTGCGCGGCGGCCCTTCCCTCTTTCATGTCTTTCTTCGCCGGACCGTCGACAATCGACTGGCTCGCCGTGTAGGCGTGCGTGGTCGAGAGAATTGCTTTCTCGATGCCGATAGCTTCGTCGAGAATCGCAATGAGCGGACTCGCCGAGTTGGTCGTGCACGACGCGTTTGACGTAATTTGGCACGACGCGAGTTTTTCTTCGTTCACGCCCATGAGCACAGTCGCGCCGAGCGAGGACGCCGCGGTTTTCACCGGCGCGGTAATGACCACGCGCTTTGCGCCTGCCGTGATGTGCGCCTGCGCCTTTTCATAATCCGTAAAAAATCCGGTCGACTCGACGACGACATCGATATCCAAATCCTTCCACGGCAAATGCGTCGGGTCTTTTTCGGAAAGAAATTTCACTTCCTTGCCGTCAATCCAGAGCGCTCCGTTTTTCGCTTCGACCGAAAAAGGAGCCCGTTTGTATACCGTGTCGTACTTAAGGAGATAGGCGAGATTTTCAAGCGTACCGAGATCGTTCACCGCGACGATTTCAATGCCGCGTCCTCGCGAAAGTCGGGTAAATGCCCTGCCGATGCGGCCAAAACCATTGATTGCAACGCGGATAGCCATACGAATACTGGGAAATTATCTATGTAATGGAGACAAGATGAGTATACACCAGCGGTCTCGCGGTTAATCCCCAACCGCTACTGGCCTACTACCGTCACCAGGCGGGAGACGGAACCTGTATTTCCGGCCGCATCGGTCGCGGAATATGAGAGCGTGTAGGTGCCTGCCGTTGCGGTATCAACCGAACCGGTCTCGACTATTTTCGAGGTGAGGTTCCCGTCGACGGTGTCAGACGCGGTCGAGCCCGGGTCGACGAAGGTATCGCCGACATTGAGTTGCATCGCGGCCGCGCCGATGAGTGTAACCGTTGGCGGAGTCGTGTCGGACGATGTCTGGTTCCCGCCGGTGGTGGTGGTGCCGGACCCCGTTGAGACCGTTCCGTCAGGATTGCCCACGATTACCGAGCGCATGTGCGTCGTGCTGTTCCCCGCCGAATCGGTTGCCGCATACGTGATGATGTAGGTTGTCGGACTCGACGTGTCGATGGTCGTGGATGAAACCGCCTGCTGTATGCCGTTGATGTACGTCGTGACCGGATCGGTGCCGTCAATCGAATCGGTTACGGTTACGCCCGGGTCAATAAATGCGGTGCCAACGTCGACATGCATCGGATTGTCGCCGATGAGAATGATGCTCGGCGAACCCGAATTGCCCGAGGATTGATTGCCGGACGACGGCTGGCCGTTCGTGAGCGGGCTCGAGGTCGCGATTTGCCCTTCCGTCTGCACGAGGAAGTAGTCGAAGGATACGTCGCTTGATTGCGGCACTGAAAGCATGACACGGAACGAGCCGTCGGCCTTGTTGCTCACCCACCAAGTGCCGGTGAGCTGCGAGTTGAACGTGACGAAGATTTTTGTCGTCGGCTTCACCATCGAGTTCGTCACCTGCGCCACAGTATTGCCCGCGAGTATCGTGACGGTCCCGGCGCTGCTCGTCCCGTCCGCATCCTTGCTTGCGACCAGCTGGCGGAAGACGAGCGTGTTGAACTGCGCGACGCCGTTTTGCACAAGGATGCCGACGGAATTGAGCGCGCTTGCAAGCGTAGAAGAAGACAACGTAATCGGCGAGCCGCTCGCACTGGTGATGGAACCGTCTTCGAGTTTCGTAACGCGGTCCTCGAGCGAAATCAGCCGAATTTCGGTCGCATTAATTTCACTCGCGAGGGCTTGCACGCCGGCCAGGTTGTAGGTAGACAATTTGTACAGATCCACAGTGCCGGCCGCCGTCAGAACGGCGGCCGGAATCTGCGACGCCGTCGTGGTCGCGCCGAACGTAAACGAGGAACCGGCGATGTTTGTCGTTTCGTACGACGTCGCGAAGATGTTGCCCGACACCGAAAGCTTCGCATTCGGTGTCGCCGTCCCGACCCCGACATTGCCGGCGGTATCAACCGTTATCGCGGAAATCGACGTGCCCTGATAGTAGCTCTTAAGGGTTGATGTTCCGGTGAGCGCTTGCGTCACATCGACCGCGCCTTCCTGCTGTTTTAGCGCCGATACAAGATACGGCGTCAATCCTGCGTAGTTGAGCGAGAGCATGCCTTGGTCATCCGCACTTACGAGGTCAGGGAAAATCGGCTGCACCTGCTGCGCGATGAAGCCGGTATGCAGAGGAGTGCCGTTCGGCTCGCTGTTCAAATTATATGTAACCGGATTGAGCTGCAAAACTTGCGGCAGAACCGGATTGAGCGAACTGATATTTTTCTTAAGCCGCTGGTCGGAAGTAACGGTGAAGCCGAGGTTTGAAACATATGCCGCGCCGCCCGCGTTACTGAAGACGGCGATGTTTTTGCCGCCGTGGATATTGCTGTTGCCCACAACGAGAAGCGAGGATGTCGCGATAATGTTCGTTGTCGTGCCGATGCCGACAAAACCGTTTTGGTTTGTCCCCGCAACAAAGAGCGCTGCGGTCGTTGAACCCGTGTGTCCTACTACGAAGCTCGGGTTTGCGGTGCCGAGAGACAGCGAGAGCGTACCCCACGGCGTCGACGAGCCGATGCCGACATTCACCGCATCCGCACCCGTCCCGCCAAGCACGAGCATATTCGACCCGCCGACTTTCGCGTTGTATCCGATGGCGATGCTTTTGCTTAGCGCAGTTGTGGAAGCCACCGAAGCGTCGCGCGACGCGTACATTCCTATGAAGGTCATATAGTTGTCGATGACCGACTGGTTGTCGGCGTTGGAGCCGTCGCCATAGCCTGCCTGGTAACCAAGTCCGGAGTTGTATGAGCCAGTGGTGTTGGAGTAGAGGGCGCTAACACCTTGTGCGGAGTTGTTGTAGCCGGTGGTGTTGGAGTAGAGGGCATACGCACCCTGTGCGGAGTTGTTGTAGCCGGTGGTGTTGGAGTAGAGGGCGCTAACACCTTGTGCGGAGTTGTTGTAGCCGGTGGTGTTGGAGTAGAGGGCATACGCACCCTGTGCGGAGTTGTATGAGCCAGTGGTGTTGGAGTAGAGGGCGCTAACACCTTGTGCGGAGTTGTATGAGCCAGTGGTGTTGGAGTAGAGGGCGTTATATCCCTCGGCAGTATTGTACTGCGCACTTGCATTTGTCGGAGTCGTCGCAAGTGCGCCACTTCCAATCGCTGTGTCATACCACGGATTTGCGTTTGCGGCCATCCACGCAGATGCTTCCGGCGCACCGATTGCAAGTGAATTATTTGTGGTGCTTGCATACAGCACCGTATTCCCCGCCTGTTTGTATCCGCTGTATTGGTCGGTGTTGATGAAGCCGGCGACGTCGAGTTCGTATGAGGGTGAGGTGTTTCCGATGCCGACGTTGCCGCTACTTACTCCCTGTAACACAAGAGTGTCAGCATCAATATAAGTTTCACCTGCTGGGGGAACGGTGTAATAATCCAATTTTCCCAACAAATCCACCGACTTACCCACTAATTCCAATGGCCCTAAGTTGTTTTGCAAAAAGAAAACGTCCGAGTCATTCGACCCTTTATTGCCGGCCCCGAAGTAGCCTAAGACGGAGTTGTCGGAATCCAAGATGCTAAAGCCCGTGTAGCCAGTCGCATCGGTGTTTTGCATCGTCAGTGGTAAGTAATTTCCCAAGTCCGCGCCCGCGAGGGAATTGACGAGTGTGAGATTCGCCACGGGGCTGGAGGTACCAATCCCCACGTTCCCCCCAAAGTACGCATTCCCCGTCGTCGTCGCCCCGCCCGAGATAGTGAGCCCGCCACCTTGCGTACC